>JACZXQ010000061.1 GCA_022571515.1 Gemmatimonadota bacterium | reverse complement strand
CGGCTCAGTTCCCAGAGCTTGGGGATCTGGAGTTCGTTCCAGGTGGCACGTGTGACCTTGAGGATGGTGCGGCCTCCGGTGCGGACGATCTTGGCCGCGAAGTCGATCGCCTTGCGGCGCAGCGTTGTGGCGTAGGAGGTGATGGGCAGCACGGGCTCGGTGACGTCCTCCTTGAAGCTCTCGTAGAGGAAGAAGGCCACGGCCATGGTGTAGTAGAACGCCGCGTTGGCCGCGAAGCGTTTGAAGGGAAGTGTCTCGCTGCCGAACTCCTTGAGAGCCCGGTGCACGAGCTCGTCGGCCCCCCGGCTGTGGTAGAGCCGGATCACGTGCTCGGGCTCGATCCAGTGGCCCAGCCCGGCGGCCTGCAAGAGCACGTCAATGTCCTCACCCATGCCCAGGTTGGTGTAGAGAAGGGTATCGGGGCGGGCGAACTCGAGGAGCCACTGGCCGTCCTCGGCCAGGGGCCGGGTCAACAGAGCCCGCCGTCCTTTCTTCCAGTTCCCCCTCTGGTCCCCGAACTCGAGGTAGCGCCAGACCTTGTCCGGCCTCTTATACTCGGACCACACACAGGCAGGGACCTGGGCCGCGAAGGCCTTGATGTCGGGGTAGAGCTTGCCCACGCAGATGTAGCCGATGCGGAGTTCCTCGAAGAGCTCGAAGAGCTTCTGGTCGAAGAATCCGCTGTCGAGGCGCAAGAGGATGGGCACATCCGCGCGGTAGTGTTTGCGGATCAGAGTCACCACGTGGCGCACCATGTGGGCCACGGTGTCGCCGGAGTTGGAGTGTTTCTTCCCGCCCCGGAAGACGGCATCGATGAGGAAGCGGCCCCAGGTCATCTGAAGCGGGGCAAAGCCCTTCACCTTCTTGTAGGTGGGTTGCACACCGTGGCGACTGGCCTCGTCGTTGTCCATGACCATGGCGTCGATGCCGAGGATCACGACGGGTGGAGCTTCGAGCTTGAGACGCCACACGAACAGGTGCAGGAGCAGGTGGCGGAAGAGCCAGATCCGGGGCCACCAGAAGGCCCCAAAGAAGCGCTTGATGGCGTGCGACGAGGCCATCTGGTCCGGCTGGGTCTCGATCGCCGCTGCGTAGCCCTCATCCTGCTTCAGCTCATCGAAGCGGACAAGATGCCGACTGGTGCCATCCAGGAAGAAACAGAAGAGCTGGTGGAAGAGGGCGGTCACAGGAAGCCCTTTCGAACTCTTGCGCACCGAGCCGAACAGGCGATCGAGGTGGGGCAAGATCTCGAGGTTACGCACGTAGCGGCTGAACAGAGCCAGGCCGCCTCGGCCCGTCAGGGTGTCGGACGTGACCTCAACACCATCGAACAGCGGTGGGGCAGCATTGCGCGAGGAGAGCGACTCGGCGATCATCACTTGGCACCCTTTGGGTTGAGGGCGGTGGTGACCGCCACTGGCTATAACTTGTTGTGTACCAGTAACTTAACCCAGAGGGTGCCCTTTTTCTACCTCAAGAATCGCTCAGTTTAGGGTATAGTCGATTCGAGACGAGGACACCCCGGTTCGACTCCAAGGGGAAGTGAAGCTCAGCCTGTCTCGTCAGTACTAGCGAATCATATGATTTGCGTTGCTTCGCATAATTCGCCAGATTTGTGGACATAAGGCCGTATCGGCCTACTAGTTCGCCACAACTGGCGATTATGAAAATCTCGAAAGAACTTACCGACGACGCTGTCCTCGAGGAACTCGGACGGCGCTTCTCGCATCGACGGCTGGCCCTGGGAATGACGCAGGCGGCGCTCGCCAACGAGGCCGGCCTATCCAAGCGCACGGTGGAGCGGATCGAGGCCGGCGCTTCGGCGCAGCTATCGAACGTCATCCGCCTGCTGCGCACACTCGACCTCATCCAGGGCTTGGACGTTCTCGTCTCCGAGCCCATGCCGAGCCCCCTGGAACTCCTGAAGCTCGGGAAGAGACGGCAGCGCGCGTCGTCCGAGGCCTCCACTCGTGCCCATGAAGCCTGGACCTGGGGCGACGAGACGTGACGACGGTTGCGGAGGTCAGAATGTGGGGGCGGACCATCGGGGCCGTGGCACTGGAGGGAGGGGGCGCACCGGCCTCCTTCCAATACGACCCGGGGTTCGCTCGAAGCGGCATCGAAGTCTCGCCCATAACGATGCCGCTCTCCGACCGGGTCTATACCTTCCCCGACCTGTCGAGACCAACGTTTCACGGTCTCCCCGGTCTCCTGGCCGACGCACTTCCCGACAGGTTCGGCAGCGCCCTCATCGACGCGTGGCTCGCTACGCAGGGACGCACGCCCGAGAGCTTCAACGCGGTCGAGCGGCTGTGCTACACGGGAGCTCGCGCGATGGGTGCCCTCGAGTTCGCTCCCGCGACGGGCCCGACCCCACACCGCTCGGCCAAGATCCGCATCGATGCCCTCGTCGATCTCGCCTCGGAAATCCTCACGCGCCGAGCCGATCTTCGAGCGTCCTTCGGCGATTCCGGCAGGGCGGATGCGCTCGAGGATCTTCTACGTGTGGGCACATCGGCGGGAGGAGCCAGGGCGAAGGCCGTAATCGCGTGGAACGAGGACACCAATGAGGTGCGGTCGGGCCAGGTCGACGCGAGCGAGGGATTCGGGTACTGGCTACTCAAGTTCGACGGCGTGTCGGGCAACAAGGACAAGGAGCTCGACGACCCGAAGGGCTACGGAGCGATCGAGTATGCGTACTACCGGATGGCCACGGCGGCGGGCCTTACGATGAGCGAGTGCCGGCTGCTCGAAGAAAACGGGCGGCGGCACTTCATGACGAAGCGGTTTGATCGCCTTCCCGAAGGTGGGAAGCTCCACATGCAATCCTTGGGGGCGCTGGCCCATTATGACTTCAACTCTGCCGGCGCCCACTCCTACGAGCAGGCGCTTCGAGTGATCGTTCGGCTGGGCCTGCCGATGGAGGCTGTCGAGGAGCAGTTTCGCCGCATGGCCTTCAACATTATCGCCCGCAATCAGGACGACCACGTCAAAAACATCGCGTTCCTGATGGACAAGTCGGGTCGTTGGTCCCTCTCACCCGCCTACGACATGACCTTCAGCTACAACCCGACGGGTACTTGGACCGCGAGTCACCAGATGTCCATGAACCGCAAGAGGGATGGCTTCTCTCTGGAGGACTTCCGTGCATGCGCACGCACGGTTTCCATGAAGCGCGGGCGTGCCGAGGCCATCGTCGAGGAGGTGCGGTCCGCCGTGCTCCACTGGTGTGACTTTGCTGAGGATGCCGGGGTCACTCCGGCGTGGCGGGACAGGGTTGCGGAGGTGGTGCGGATGGGGATCGGGGTGGGAGGCTGACCGTCGGTGGGCCGACCGCGGAATCAGGCCCCGGAACACGGACCTCGCCGAGAGTGACCCTGGTCGAACTTGGCCCTGGCCTACCCCCGGTGGAGGGTGAGCCCCACCCAAGAGCAGTCGAAACATCTCCGCGTGCTGGAGTAGCGGGGGAGGAAGAACCGAACCGGTCTGGCATACCAGGCCGTCCGGATCCTGTGCGTCGCGCTCCTACAACAGGGACAGCGCTTCCCGCGTTAGCCGCTGGAGTCTGGCGAAGTCTGTTTAGGTGGGGTGAGCCGCCCCTTCCTAGCTCCTTTGGCTGACTCGGAGGCCATAACGAGATTGACGAATTGGAACCGCTGCCAATCTGTCGTGAGTCGCCCACTGTCGGACCAGGTGTTGATATCGGCCAGGGAGATGTCAGGGGTCTTCTTCACGATGAGTTCAACCATGCGGATGTACTGGGGGGTCATCGATTCCTCCATGGCGTAGGTGGTTGGATCGACCGGCTGCAAGAGAGCGTGCTCGGTTCCAATACTCAAGCTTCGCAAGCTGGGATGTTGCTCCTGCACCCACCACCAACTTCTTGATATCCGCTCACCAAAGCAGGAGCATGACCTATCGATATGAGCTGAAGAGATGGCAGCATGACTTCGTGAGCGAAGTAGCCCAGCAGGCTGATGTCCCGATGGCTAGAGTAATCGAGTATGTGTTCAAAAGGGCTAGTTCAGATATTGATGAAAAGCCCCGGGAGTTCTTTCGAGGTCTTGATACTTATCTTGACTCTCTTACCATGGACTAGTTGTTTGTTCACGTAATCCCTGCGTCCCTGGAGATCCGATGGCTACGAAGGACGAGCAAATCCGAGACATGCTCCTCGAGGAGCTCAAGAAGAACAAGGATGCCACGACAGCCTTTCTCCAGGAGAAGGCTACTGAAATCGAGAAGGCTGTCGCGAAACTAAGCCTTCGATCCTTCCACGGGACCTACGTGGGATCAGTGAAGCGGATGATCTCCGGCAAGAAGGGCGGGAGGAAGAAGGCCGGTAGTAAGCAGGCTGCGCCCAAGGTTCAGATGACGTCCGATCTCAGATCATCTATCAACTCACTGATCGACAAGCAGATCAAAGACGCCCGGGCATCTCTTGATAAGACCCTCGATGCTAGACTGAAGAAGGCCAGGAAACTCAACAGAATCGAGGACTTTGAGAAGATCCACGACGCCCTGGTCAAGGCGAGGGAGATGCTCTAGAGACCGCCGGATACGGGAATGCATGAGCGGTACCCAGTGGAAGAGGCATGGGAGGAGGATGCCGGCCTCGTAACCCTCGCCAGCGAGCGGCTCCGTGCCTGGACCTCACTTGCGCTTTCCAGGGTCGCGAGGAATGTCGCTGATCACGTTCTTCAGAAATAACGTTGTTTTTTCCAGCTAAATCAGTGTATTGTCACTTTAAGGTTAATACAATCGAAAGCTTTACATATGATCAACTACATTTCCAGATGAGAAGTGGTTGACATGAGTAAGTTGGAAAAGAAGATAGCTATGAGTTCTGTGGATGAAGGAGTTTCGAATCCTTTATTGTCAAGAGTTAATGGATATCTTTCAAGAGTTGCATTACTAATCGGAGCACGATAATGGTTGACTTTCGCGGCCTAACCTGCGATCTTTCTTGGTATGAAACAGGGAGATGCGAGGGCACTGTCGCCCACGGCACAGGCACATCTGAGGCGGCGGGCCGTCGAGACCGTCGAGACCGGAAGGAAGCAGCGCGAGGTGGCCGAAGTATTGGGCGTGACGCCTCAGGCGGTGAGCCGTTGGGTGAGCGCATACCGAAGGGAAGGCGAGCGGGTCTTCGAGGCTGGACGGCGAGGTCGACCGAAGGGCTCGGGGCGGCGTCTGAAGTCGTGGCAGATGGCCCAGCTTGCTCGAACGCTTCGGGAGAAGAGCCCCGAACAGTTGAAGCTTCCGTTCTACCTGTGGACGCGTGATGCGGTGGTGGAGCTGATCGAGCGGCGGTACGGGGTTCGGGTCTCGCGGTGGACAGCGGGGCGGTATCTGAAGAAGTGG
>JACZXQ010000020.1 GCA_022571515.1 Gemmatimonadota bacterium | reverse complement strand
CAGTTCGTGTAGAAGGGGACGGGGCCCCGGGGTACCCCCCGGCCAAGCCCTTTTATATTGTTTTTCGTCGGGCCGGCGACCTGCCTGGCCCGCCCCCAAACGACCAGTGAGAGGATCCATCGTGGCCGATCGAACCACGGACCCCTTCGGCGCCCTCGCCAGCGCCGATCTACAGGAAGGCCCGACCTCGTTCTATCGGCTAGGAGCCCTGGAAGACGCGGGAATCGCGCAACTCGACCGCCTGCCCTTTTCGATCCGGATCCTGCTCGAGAACGCCCTGCGCCATGCGGGAGGTGACCACGTAACGGAAGAGCACGTACAGGCCGTGGCCGCCTGGAGCCCGACCAACGCCGGCGCCGACCTGCCCTTCATGCCCACGCGTGTCGTCCTGCAAGACTTCACGGGCGTACCGGCCGTGGTGGACCTCGCCGCCATGAGGGACGGCATCAAGGCCCTGGGTGGGGATCCGTCGCGCATCAACCCCGTGGTACCCGCCGACCTGGTGATCGACCACTCCGTGCAGGTCGATCACGCGGGCAATTCCGAGGCGTACCGCCTGAACGTGGAGCGCGAGTTCGAGCGCAACCGCGAGCGTTACGGCCTGCTTCGCTGGGCCCAGCACACTTTCGAGCACTTCTCGGTCGTGCCGCCGGGCACGGGCATCGTGCACCAGGTCAACCTCGAGTACCTGGCCTCAGTGGTGCACCGCCGTGAGGAAAACGGCGTATGGATGGCCTATCCGGACACGTTGGTGGGCACCGACTCGCACACCACCATGATCAACGGCCTCGGGGTGGTCGGCTGGGGCGTAGGCGGCATCGAAGCCGAGGCGGTGCTCACAGGCCAACCCTACTACATGCTCCTTCCCGAGGTGGTCGGCGTGAAGCTCACGGGCGAGCTACCCGAAGGCGCCACCGCCACCGACCTCGTGCTCACGGTGACCCAGCAGCTTCGAGCACACGGCGTGGTCGGCCGCTTCGTCGAGTACTTCGGCCCGGGCCTGGACAACCTCACGCTCCCGGACCGGGCCACGTTGGCCAACATGTCTCCGGAGTACGGCGCCACCATCGGGTTTTTCCCGGTGGACGACCAGACGCTCATATACCTGAGAGGTACCGGCCGAGACCCGGGTCTGGTCGAGCGCGTCGAGCGCATCAGCAAGGAACAGGGGCTCTTCCGCACCGACGGCACGCCCGACCCCGAATACACGGAAACCGTGGAGCTGGACCTCGGCACTGTGGAGTCCAGCTTGGCCGGTCCCAAGCGGCCGCAGGACCGCATTGCGCTCACGGACCTGGCCGGCTCATTCACGCGTGACCTCCCCGAGCTGCTTCCCGCCGGGTTCTCCCTGGACGACGGTGGCGAGGGTGGCAACGGGCGGCGCTCGGTGACCGTGGACGTCGATGACGAAGAGTGCGAGATCAGCGACGGTACCGTCGTCATCGCCGCGATCACGAGCTGCACCAACACATCGAACCCGTCCGTGATGGTGGGCGCCGGGCTCCTGGCCAAGAAGGCCGTCGAGCGCGGCCTCACGGCTCAGCCATGGGTGAAGACCAGCATGGCGCCCGGCTCCAAGGTGGTGACCGACTACCTCGATGCGGCAGGGCTCATGCCCTATCTGGAGAAACTGGGGTTCAACGTGGTGGGGTATGGGTGCACCACGTGCATCGGCAACAGCGGCCCGCTGCCCGAGCCCATCGACGAGGCGATTACCGAGAAAGGCCTGGTGGTCGCGTCGGTGCTCAGCGGGAACCGTAACTACGAGGCCCGCATCCATCCGCTGATCCGCGCCAACTACCTGGCCTCGCCGGTTCTGGTGGTGGCGTATGCGCTCGCCGGCCGCGTGGACGTCGATCTCCAATCAGAACCGCTGGGACACGATGCGGACGGGCAACCGGTCTACCTGAGCGACTTGTGGCCGAATCCCGAAGAGATTCGCGAGACGGTGGCCTCCGCGCTCAAGCCGGAGATGTACCGCGAGCGTTACGCCGAGGTGTTCAAGGGCGACGACCTCTGGCAGGCGCTTCCCCTGCCCGACGACGACGACAACCTGTACGACTGGGAGGCCGATTCCACCTACATCCGAAACCCGCCGTTCTTCCAGGGCATGAGCTTGGAGGTGCCGGAGGCGGCCGACATCGTGGGCGCCCGGGTTCTCGGCATCTTCGGACACACCACGACGACCGACCACATCTCGCCGGCGGGAGCGATCCCCAAGCGGGAGCCGGCCGGCCTCTACCTGGAGGAGCACGGCGTAAAGCCGTGGCAGTTCAACACGTTCGGATCACGGCGGGGCAACCACGAAGTCATGATCCGCGGGACGTTCGGCAACGTGCGCATCCGCAACCTCCTGCTCGACGAGAAGGAGGGCGGCTACACGATCCACTTCCCCACCGGCGAAGAGACGACCATTTACGATGCGGCCATGCGCTACGTGGAGGCCGGCACTCCGCTCATCGTGATGGCGGGCAAGGAATACGGTACCGGAAGCTCACGTGACTGGGCGGCCAAGGGCACGCTCCTGCTCGGCGTGCGCGCCGTAATCGCGGAGAGCTACGAGCGCATCCACCGGAGCAACCTGGTGGGCATGGGTGTGCTGCCGCTCCAGTTCAAGGAGGGGGAGAGCCCCACCTCACTAGGGCTCACCGGGCACGAAATCTTCGACATTCTCGGCGTGGCGGATGGGCTCGCCCCAGGCGAGGAGGTTACGGTGATCGCGCGCGCCGAAGACGGCGCGGAGACCCGGTTCCAGGCGGTGGCGCGCTTGGACTCGGAGGTCGACGTCGAGTACTACCTGAACGGCGGCATCCTCCACACCGTTCTACGGAAGATCGCCCGCGGAGAGATGTAGAGCCCGAGCCCGGTTAGAGCTCCCGAGGCTCTCTCAGCGAGACCGGCGGACCGAGGATCTCGGACAGGATGACCGCTCGGCGGAGTTCATCCATGCGGCCAGCCCGGTCACCGAAGAAGCGGACTATCGCGGAGCGCCCGCCCTTCTCGAGACCGGCCGGACCCGGCGAGCGCATTCGGCCGAAGGAGGCCGTCTCCGCCACCCTTAGAGCCACATCCCTGGAATCCGTACCCACGAGCAATGCGGGCTCCGGCTCCGGCTCGAGCTCCGGCTCCGGCTCCGGCTCCGGCTCTAGCTCAGGCTCCGGTTCGAGCCCAAGCTCGAGCTCAGGTGCAGGGAGAGTCCCCCCTCGGGCCAACTCCGCGACCTCCGCCCAGAGCTCCGGCACCACTCCGTCGGGGGTCCCGGGCTCCTCCTGCTCATCTTCGGTTAGACTCGCGAGAAACTCCACCTCCGTCTCGTCGGGGCTCTGAAGCGCCTGGCTCTGCCGGCGCTTCTTTCTCGTGATGCCCTCCATCACCGAAATGACGACGAATACGCCGATGACCAGAAGCTGAATCAGGCCATCATCCATGAGTCGACCTCTCGATTGGGATCATGCCAGCGGAGCGCTGTCGTCGTCGTCGCCACTGGCCAGCGCCTCGCGCATGCTCGTGTCGGATTGAATGTTCTGGAAGCGCGCGTAATCCATGACCCCCAGGTTGCCCGCACGGAAGGCCTCCGCCATGGCCAGCGGCACCTGCGCCTGGGCCTTGACCAACTCGGCCTGCATTTCCTGAACGCGTGCCTTCATCTCCTGCTCCTGCGCCACGGCCATCGCGCGCCGCTCCTCTGCTCGTGCCTGCGCCACGCGCTTGTCCGCCTCGGCCTGATCGGTCTGGAGGTCGGCGCCGATGTTCTTGCCCACGTCCACGTCCGCGATGTCGATGGAGAGGATCTCGAACGCCGTGCCCGAGTCGAGGCCCTTTTCCAGCACGGTCTTGGAGATGACGTCGGGGTTCTCCAACACCTCCTTGTGCGTCTGCGCGGAGCCGATGCTCGACACGATGGCCTCGCCGACCCGGGCCAGGATGGTGTCTTCGCCCGCGCCCCCGACCAGGCGGTTGATGTTGGCTCGCACCGTCACGCGCGCCTGGGTGATGAGCTGGATGCCGTCCTTGGCCATTGCGGTGACCCTGGGCGTGTTGATCACCTTGGGGTTCACCGACACCTGCACGGCCTCGAACACATCACGCCCCGCCAGATCGATGGCAGCCGCCTGCTGAAAGGCCAGATCGATGTTGGCATGGTCGGCGCTGATCAGCGCTCCCACAACCCGCTGCACGTTTCCTCCGGCCAGATAGTGCGCCTCCAACTGATCGACGTTCAGATCGATGCCGGCCTTGGTCGCGGTGATGAGCGGCCGCACCACGGAGGGTGGGTTCACTTTCCGCAGGCGCATGCCGACGAGCTGGCCCATGCTCACTTGCACGCCGGCCGAGATCGCCTCGACCCAGAGACGCAGCGGCACGGCCCACACCAAGAGGAGGACGAAGCCGACCGCGAGGATCAAGAAGAAGTTTGCGAACAGGAGTTCCATGGGAAGGTGCCTTTGTTAGTGTGTTACGAACGTATCTGTCTCACTTGGTGTCGGTGAACGGCCGCACTACGTGACGGTATCCCTCCGAGGTCACCACACGAATGGGAGTGCCTTCCTCGATCCACTCGGATTCGGAGACAACGTCGAGCCGCTCGTCCTCGAAGAGCCCGGTGCCCGAGGGGCGAAGGTCCGTGATGGCCACGCCCTCGGAGCCGACGAGGTCGGGTCGCGGGAGCGCCGCCTCGAAACCGGTATCACGGTCCGGGCGGAAGGCGAGGAAGATCCGCGAACGAAAGAGGCCCTCGCTGTGCGGTAGCCGTTTCAGGATCACCCAGCCCGTGACCAGTATGATCGCCACCGTCGTGCTGAGCACCCACCCGGCGGTCGTCAGGTCGGAGGCGAGAGTCGCGTCGCCCACCAGGGACATGTAGAGCCCCCCTAGGATGCCGGCTCCTCCGAGGAGGCCGAACAAGCCGAAGCCGGGGATCACAAAGATCTCGACGGCGACGAGCACGGCCCCCGCGCCTACGAGCAACACTTCTTCCATCCCGGCCAGGCCGATAATCAGGTGCGAGCCGAAGAAGAGCGATAGCGACAGGAGGCCCGCTGCCCCCGCCAAACCCAGGCCCGGCGTCTTGATTTCGATCAACAGGCCGAGGAAACCCAGGGACAGCAGGAACGGTGAGATCACCGGGTGGGACAGAAGCCGCACGGTGCGCTCCGCCCAGTTGACGCTCGTCTCTATGACCTCGGCTCCGGATGCTCCTACGACCTCCAGCAGCGCCGCCAGGTCGTCCACCTGCTCGGCATAGCCGACTGCGACGGCCTCTTCGGTGGTGAGCGTGAGCAGCTTGCCCTCGGCGACCACACCGTCGATCTCGATGGACTCGTCCACCATGGCCTCGGCCACGGTGGGGTCGAGCCCTTGGGCCTCGGCCAGAGCGCGCATCTCGCTCCTCATGGCGGAGACGATCTTCTCGGAGGCCTTGGTCCCGGATCCATCCACCGGCGTGGCGGCACCGATGACCGAGCCGGGCCGCATGTAGATCCGGTCGGTGGCGAGCGCGATCAGAGCGCCCGCCGAAAAGGCCCGGCGGTTCACATACGTGTAGACCGGAATCTCAGCGTCGGCGATCGCGTCGGCAATGCGCTCGGCGGCGTCCACTCGCCCACCGGGGGTGTCCATATCGAGGATCACGGCGAGCGCGCCCGCGCGCTCGGCATCCTCGATGCTGCGCTCGATGAAGGGCGCCAGACCGAGCTCGACCACGCCGGAGACCGGTACGAGGTATACGACCCGACCGCCCTGGGCACGCGCTGGCGCGGCGGCCATGGCAAGCGCCACGAACGCCGTCACACTCATGCTCACGGATCTCATGACCGACATTTCATCCCGTCCCCGCTCTGGGAGTTCCGGTGTGATGCTGCGCGCGACCCGCGGTACTGCTTCAACAGGCCCATCAAACTACTGCTCTGTTGCTCGCCGGACAAAGAAAAGGCCGCCACCCGAGTGGGGCGCCGGCTCCCGCGCATTCGCGACTCGCCCCTCAGGGAAGCTCCGCGCCGAGCAACAGGACGGCGTAATAGGCCCTGCGAATCGCCGTGGTGTAGTCTGCGGCGTCGATGGCGCTGCCCGCACCCTTAACCAGCCGCTCCGCCCTCCGCTGCGTCTCTTCCGGATACGTATCTCGATCCACAATCCTTCCCAACGCATCCTCCGCGATCGCCCTTAACAGGGTTGCGAGGCGGCGAGGGGTTACCTCCCTCAACGCGTCCGAAGCCTCGAGCAACGCCCGAACGGCATCCTGGGTGGCACCCACCTCGAGTGCGGCCCGCGCACGTTGGTGCGCGGCGGCCGCCAGTTCAACACGCCGCTCGATGCTCGGGGCTAGATCGTCCGGGGTCAGCCCGTCGATGATCGCCAGCGCATTGCCCACCTCGTCGGTGGCGACGGTAAGCGCATCGAGCCCCAGGCCATCCGCGAGAGCCGGCGCGGCCAGGCCATACACCTCGGTGCGCGCGGCGCGAGCTCGCGCCAGCGGCATGTCCCACGACGCCTCCCACTGCTCCGACACCTCGCGGAGCTCGTCGGCACGTCCGGCTTCGGAGACGAGGCCGGGCAGCCCCGAGCGGTCCAGCACGAGGAGGAGGGCACCCTGGGTCTCGGCGGACACCATGACGCCCATCGGATCCGATGCGGCGTCTTCGCACGCACCGAGCACCACGCAAAGCGCGAGAACGCCTCCGAACGGGAGGTTGGAGGGCCGGGTTCGTATTGGTTGGCGCATGGTGCTAAGGTAGAACATCCAGGGCCATGGGATCAATCGCTCCGCTCTTTGGGCTCATCGGCTTGCTCTCCCGCAAGCTGGGGTATAGGTTGCCGTTCGGACGCTCGTTCGAACCTGATCCGTAGTCCGGATATGATTACTGTACAACATGTTAACATGCCACGTTCAAGTAGTGTATTAGGTTGTGGGCCCTGGGTTTCACGCTTCTGAGGAGTCCCCTTGGAGGAGCAAAGCCGTTACGACGCCAAACTCACCCGCATCCTGAGGGCGGCCGCCGCCGTGTTTGCCGAGAAAGGGTATCACCGGGCCACCATCCGAGACATCTCCGCGGCCACCGGCGTGAGCCTCTCGGGCCTGTACTATTATGTGCGGAGCAAGGACGAGCTGCTCTACCTGATCCAGCGTCAATGCTTCGAGACGATCCTCGAGAGCCTCGACTCCGAGCTTTGCGACGTGACGGACCCCGAGCGGCGCCTCGGCCTGCTGATCGGCAACCATCTACGCTTCTTCGCCAGCAATATGAGCGAGATGAAGGTGCTCTCGCACGAGGCGGATGCGCTGTCCGGGGACTACGCCAAAGAGATCACGGACCAGAAACGGGAATATTCGGCCACCGTGAGCGATCTTCTCGGTGCCCTGGCACCGCAGGCCCGCAGCGTCGATCTTCGGAGGGCTACGTTCTCGCTGTTCGGGATGATGAACTGGATCTACACTTGGTACCGCCCGGACCGGGACGGCCCCGTGAATGTGCTGGCTACCGAGATGACGCACCTGTTCCTCCGTGGGTTTGCACCGGGAGTCCAGGACGGCGGGTCGAGATATACGAACCTCAGGTAAGGAAGACACATGTCGGAGAAGACGCTGGTCCGCTACGAAGTACAGGACGGAGTCGGTGTGATCACCCTCGATGACCCGCCCGCCAACACCTACACCTACGATATGATGGGGCAGCTGGACAGCGCCATTCTCACCGCACGCATGGATGAGAGCGCGCAGGTGATCGTTCTCACGGGGCAAGGCGAGAAATTCTTCAGCGCCGGGGCCAACATCCAGATGCTCTCGGAGGTCACCTCTGGGTTCAAGTACTGCTTCTGCCTTCACGCCAACGAGACGCTGAACCGTCTCGAGCATACGCCCAAGCTGACGATCGCCGTGCTCAACGGGCACACCGTGGGCGGCGGCCTCGAGATCGCCATGGCCTGCGACCTGCGCATCGCGCGCGCGGGCAGAAGCAAGGTCGGGCTGCCCGAAGTCAATCTGGGAGTACTGCCGGGCACCGGCGGCACGCAGCGCATGGCGCGGCTGGTCGGGAAGTCCCGCGCCATCGAGCTCATGGCGACGGGTGAGACGTTCGGGTTCGACAGGGCCGAGGAACTAGGCATAGTGAACAAGGTCCTCGAGGCCGAGAGTCACGAGGACTTCATGAGCCAGGCCATGGAGTACGCCCGGCAGTTCACCACGCCGAACAAGGCCTCCAAGGCTGTCGGACTGATCAAGCGTTCGGTGCAGAGCGGAGCGGAACTCCCGTTCGAGTCGTCCCTGACGCTCGAGCGTGAACTCCAACAACAGCTCTTCCAAAGCCAGGACGCGCGCGAGGGCCTCGACGCCTATTTGGAGAAGCGCCAGCCCGAGTTCACGGGCAAGTAGTGCCCGAGATGAGCGAAGCGTTTCGCAACAAGCTTTGGATCGGCAACGAGTGGCACGACGCCGCGTCCGGAGAGACGTTCGCCGATCCGAACCCTGCTACGGGCGAGGTGCTGGCGGACGTTGCGGCCGCTGACGAGGCCGATGTGGACCGGGCGGTGGACGCCGCCCGGTCGGCACTCGCTTCCAAGGAGTGGGGCCGGATCAACCCACACCGGAGAGCCGAGATTCTCTGGAAGCTGGCGGACCTGATCGAGGCCAACGCCGATGAGCTGGCCGAGATCGAAACGCGTGACAACGGGAAGCCGATCTTCGAGTCGCGCCAGGTCGACCTGCCGAGCGTGGTTGAAAATTTCCGGTACTACGCGGGCCTGGCGGACAAGATCCAGGGTGACACGATTCCCGTGAGCGGGCCCTTTCTCAACTACACGCTCAGAGAGCCGGTCGGCGTCGTCGGCTGCATCGTACCCTGGAACTTCCCGCTGTCGCTGGCGGCGTGGAAGGTGGCCCCCGCCCTGGCCTGCGGAAACGCGGTGATCCTGAAGCCCGCCGAGCAGACGCCACTTTCGGTCCTGCGCTTGGGCGAACTGGGAGCCGAGGCGGGTCTGCCCCCGGGAGCCCTCAACGTGCTGCCGGGATTCGGCGAGACCGCGGGCGCCGCGCTCGTACGGCATCCGGGCGTGGACGTGATCGCGTTCACCGGCTCGACCGAGGTGGGCAAGGTCATCATGCGGGAGGCGGCCGACACGCTGAAGAAGGTCTCGCTCGAGTTGGGTGGCAAATCACCGAACATCGTGTTCGCCGACGCCGACGTGGAGGCGGCCGTGAGAGGCGCCATTACGGGCATCTTCTACGGGAAGGGCGAGGTGTGCGCCGCAGGCTCGCGCGTCCTGGTCGAGCGCTCCATCTACGACGAGTTCCTGGAGGCCTTCCAGGCACGAGCCGAACGCATGACCGTGGGAGACCCCATGGGCCCGAAGACGCGCCTGGGCGCGATCGTGAGCGAGGCTCAACTGGAGCGCGTACTCGGGTACATCGAAGCGGGACGCTCGGAGGGCGCGCGGCTGGTCACCGGAGGCGAGCGCACCAACGTGGACGGCAAGGGCAACTTCGTGACGGCCACGGTCTTCGCGGACGTCGAGCCTGGCATGACGATCGCACGGGAAGAGATCTTCGGTCCGGTTGCGGCGGTCATGCCGTTCGAAGACCTGGACGACGCCGTCGCCAAGGCGAATGACACTGTGTACGGGCTCGCGGCGGGCATCTGGACTCGAGACATCGGCAAGGCGCATCGCCTGGCCTCGGAGCTCCAGGCCGGAACGGTCTGGATCAACACGTACAACCAGTACGACTCGGCATCCCCATTCGGCGGATACAAGCAGAGCGGCTTCGGGCGTGACCTCGGCTACCGGTCCGCCCTGGAGAAATACACGCAGGTAAAGAGCGTTTGGGTGGCGATCGACGCATGAGGCGCGCCGTGATCGTAGACGCCGTCAGAACGCCCATCGGGCGGCACGGCGGAGCCCTTTCCTCCGTGCGCCCCGATGATCTCGCGGCGCATGTCATCAGAGCGCTGGTCGAACGCACGGGCATCGACCCCGCGCTCGTCGACGACGTCTTGTTCGGCTGCACCAACCAGGCCGGCGAAGACAACCGCAACGTCGCACGCATGGCGCTGTTGCGGGCCGGCCTACCGGTGAGCGTGCCCGGGCAGACCATCAACCGGCTGTGTGGATCCGGGCTCCAGTCGGTGAACGCGGCGTTCCATGCGATCGCGGCCGGCGAAGGTGACGTGTTCATCGCCGGCGGAGTCGAGAGTATGAGCCGGGCGCCATTCGTGATGCTCAAGCCGGACCGGGCCTTCGCTCGCGGCCATCCCTCCATGGCCGATACCGTGCTCGGTTGGCGGTTCACCAATCCCGCGCTCGACGAGCAGTGGACGATCGGCCTGGGCGAGACCGCGGAAGTCGTTGCCGAGGAGTTCGGCGTGACCCGCGGGGAGCAGGACGCCTTCGCGCTCGAGAGCCAGCGCCGCGCCGCGGCGGCCATGGAGGGCGACCGCTTCGCAGCCGAGATCGCACCGGTGAGCGTGCCGGCTCGCCACGGCCAGACCGTCGTCGTGGATACCGACGAGCACCCTCGGCCGGAGACGACGTTGGAGAGCCTCTCCGGGCTTCGGCCGGTGTTCAAGGCCGGCGGGACGGTCACGGCCGGCAATGCTTCAGGGATCAACGACGGCGCTGCGGCGTTGCTGGTGGTCGAGGCCGTGAAGGCGGAAGCTTTGGGACTCCGGGCGATGGCAACCGTCGTGTCCAGCGCCGTCTCCGGTGTCGAGCCCCACCGCATGGGGATCGGCCCGGTCCCGGCCTCTCGGAAGGCACTCGAACGTGCGGGCCTGGAGCCGGCGGACCTGGACCTGGTAGAGCTCAACGAGGCCTTCGCCGCCCAGGCCATCCCATGCATTCGAGAACTAGGCCTGGACGGCGAGCGTGTGAACGTGAACGGTGGGGCCATCGCCCTGGGGCACCCCGTGGGGTGTTCGGGCGCGCGCATTCTCACGACACTCGTTCACGAGATGGAGCGCCGCGATGTGGAGATCGGCCTCGCGACGATGTGCATCGGGGTGGGTCAGGGCATCGGGACCGTAATCACGCGAGGGGAACGGGCATGAGCGACGACGCCCGCTGCCTGGCCGTGCTGGGAGCCGGCACCATGGGCCACGGAATCGCCCAGATCGCCGCTACGGCCGGCTTTCGGACCACGCTGTACGACGTCAATATGTCAGCCGTCGAGCAGGGCCTGCTGCGCATCCGCGAAAACCTCGAAAAAGCGGTCGAGCTCGGAAAAGCCACCGAGCAGGAGTGCGCCGACACGTTGGCGCTCCTGCACCTGAGCTCCGACCTGGACCGTGCGGTCCACGAGGCCGAGATCGTCATCGAGGCGGTGCCCGAGATGATGGACGTCAAGCAGAGCCTGTTCAGGCAGATGGAGCAGGCGATCGCACCCGAGACCATCATCGCCTCCAACACATCGTCCCTGAGCATCACGGAGATGGCCTCCGTGCTCAAACGACCCGAGCGCTTCGTGGGCCTCCACTTCTTCAACCCCGTGCACATCATGAAGCTGGTGGAGGTCGTGTGGGGTGAGGAGACCTCGGAGGAGACTCGCGAGCGAGCCATGCGCATCTCCGAAGAGTTCGGCAAGGTACCGATCCTCGTCAAAGACTCACCGGGATTCGCTTCGTCGAGGCTGGGCATCGTGCTGGGGATGGAGGCGATCCGAATGGTGGAAGACGGGGTCGCCAGCCCCGAGGACATCGACAAGGCCATGGAATTGGGGTACCGCCACCCCATGGGCCCCCTTCGGCTGACCGACCTCGTGGGCCTGGATGTGCGCCTGCGCATCGCCATGTATCTGCACAGAACGCTTGGATCCGACGCGTTTCGGCCGCCCAAGCTGCTCAAGAAAATGGTCGCCGAGGGTAAGCTGGGGCAGAAGAGTGGAGAGGGCTTCTACCGTTGGGACGAGGACGAGTGAGCCTCCGCTGGACCCGCTGGGCGGTCGCCGCATTTCTCCTCTTCTTCGTCTTCGTGGTCACCTGGCCGGGCATCCTGCCATTCAACAGGGTCGAGCCGCGCATTCTCGGCATGCCGTTCGTCATGGCCTGGCACGCGGGCCTTCTGGTGCTCACCGGAATCGTGCTCTACCTGGTCGACCGGGTGGAGTCCCGGGAGCGCAAGAAGTGAGCATGGTCGGAGCCATCGCCGCCGAGACCCCCCGCTGATGGAGCGATGGCACGTCATCCTCGCGGTCATCGTGGTGTACCTGGCCGTCACTCTGGGGATCGGCCTCGCGGCCGGCCGTCGAAGCTCCAAGAGCGTGGCCGGCTTCGTGGCCGGCGACCGCGAGTTCGGGCTGCTCGTCATGTACTTCGTGACCGGCGCGAGCGTCTTCTCCGCGTTCGCCTTTCTGGGCGGACCCGGGTGGGCGTATTCCAGGGGTGCCGCCGCCTTCTATATCCTGAGCTACGGTGCGCTGGGCATGGCTCCCTGGTACTGGATCGGCCCGAGGGTCGCCCAGGTGGGCCGACGCATGGGGTATGTGACACAGGCTCAACTGCTCGTGGGTCGCTTCCCTTCCCGTTTTCTCTCGGTGTTGATCGCGACGCTCACGCTGGTGGCGTTCGTGCCGTACATCACTCTTCAGATGCGTGGCGCCGGCATAGTGATCGAGGCGGTTACGGAGGGTCACGTGCCTTTGGCGGTGGGTGCGGCCGTCTCCTACGGCATCGTGATCATCTACGTCTTGAGAAGCGGCGTGGTGGCGGTGGGCTGGACCAACACGTTCCAAGGGATCTTCATGCTGGCCGTAGCCTGGACCCTGGGCATCTACCTCCCGTACCGGCTGTATGGCGGAATCGGACCCATGTTCGAGCAGATCGCCGCAGCCCGCCCGGAGCTTCTCACCCTGCCGGGACTGACGAAGTCGGGCGATCCATGGACGTGGGGCGGATACAGCACGGCGATCCTCGTGAGCGCCATCGGACTCCAGATGTGGCCGCACCTGTTCATGAAGGCGTTCACCGCTCGCACCGACGATATCATCCGCCGGACCGTAATCCTCTTCCCGACCTTCCAGCTCTTCCTGATACCGGTGTTCCTGATCGGGTTCGCGGGCGTGCTCTTCCCCGAGACACCTCCCAACTCGGACTTCATCCTTCCGTTCCTGGTGCTACAGACGGGACTGCCGGCGCTGGTCGTGGGCCTCTTCTGCGCCGGTGCTCTGTCGGCGTCCATGTCGACCGGAGACGCGCTCCTCCACGGAGCCGCGTCGGTGGTGGTCGAGGACGGTGTGCGGCCCTTCATGGACCTGAGCGATGAGCAGCAGCGGACCATGATGCGGGTCTTGATTGTGGTGGTGGGGCTGGTAGCCTACTGGCAGGCGCTGGACGCCGAGAGTTCCCTGGTCCAGTTGCTGCTCGGCTCCTACGGGATCATCTGCCAGCTCGCGCCTCCGGTGTTGGCGGCCCTCTATTGGCGCAGGGCGACTACCGCCGGAGCGGTCGCGGGCTTGTTGGCGGGCGCGGGTACGGCTGTGTTCTTCTACGTCTTTGGAGAGTTGCGCCCGCTGGACCTACACGAAGGGATCCTCGGCTTGATGGTGCACATTCCCGTGTTGATCGGCGTCAGCCTGGCGACGCCCGCGCAGGACACCGAGCACGTGGCCCACTTCGTCGAGAGCGGCACAGAACCCCTGACCGGAGCGGAGGTGCGCCATGTCTGAGTCCAAGAATCCCGCCGGACCCCGAGGGTCGGCTGACCAGGAGCGCCTGACCGAGGTTCGAGAGCGCATCGTGGAACTCGACAACGAGTTGATCCGCCTGATCGGCGAGCGCCGAGACCTCGTGCTCGAGGCGGGTCGCATCAAGGAGGCGCTCGGACTGCCCGTCATGGATCCCGCGAGGGAAGCCACCGTGGTGAGACAGGCTGCGGAGCGCGCGCGCGAATTGGGAGTCGACGAAGAACTCGTGCGCGACGTGGTCTGGCGCATCATCGCGTCAGCCCGCTCTGCTCAAATGGGCACGACCGAATGGGGACCTCCGCCCCAACCCCCGACCGTGGACGAATCGCCCTAAAAAGTTTTAGTCTCAGTCCGCCCTGCGAGCCGGACCGAGCACCGCCACCACGGCGCTCGCACTGCCCACCGGCACGCGCAGCGCGAATGCGCCGCCCGGCGGTGTCACGCCCCTGATCAGATGCGGATTGAGCCCCCGCACGTCAGCCACATCGATGTGCAGACCCTCAGCCACCGTGGCGAGTGCCGTACCGCCCGGAACCCAGACCACGTCGAACGCGTACGGGCTGGCCAGCTCGAACTCGAAGCCATGTGCCGCCGAGGACTGAGCCAGCCGAGTAGCGGCAAGCAAGCGCGGCACGTAATTGGCGGTCTCCCGCGGCAGATGGTCGATGATCTCCCAGTATAGAGCCTCGTCCCCTTCGCTTGCCGACGCGTGCCGCCTGAGCGCACGCGAGACGCGGCTCGGGCCGGCGTTGTAGGCCGCCGCGGCGAGGTACCATGACCCATAGCGCTCATAGAGCCGGGCCAAATAGGCGAGCGCCGCGTCTGTGGCCCGAATCGGATCTCGCCGCTCGTCCACATAGGCGTCCACGCGAAGTCCGTACGCCCTGGCCGTGCCCCTCATGAACTGCCACATCCCCGTCGCCGCAACATGCGAGCGTGCGTCGACCGTGAACCCTGATTCGATCATCGCCAGGTAGATGAGCTCTTCCGGCATCCCTCGCTCGGCGAGCTTGGTGCGGATCATTTCCGCGTAGAGCCCTTCGCGCGCCAACAATCCCTCGAAAGCGACCCGCTCGTCGGTCGAGAACCGCTCCATCCAGTACTCGACTCGCTCGTTGACTTCCGTGGGCAACGGCAGACGCAACGAGGTGGTCGACTCGACCTGAGCTTCGACCGTGGCTTCACCACCGTCGTTCGTGGACGCATCAGCCGTTCCCAGGGTAAGGCCCAGGATCAAAAACACGACCGAGCAGGTGAGCGCCAGACCCCGCAGCAACCGGTCCCCGCCTCGTAGTTCTTCGGGCTGGAGGGTCCGCTTCGTGGCCCTCAGCCATCTATTTGTGTTCATGGAGTCCATGGGATCTCCTTCTCTCTATTTATCCTACAATCATCCAGCCGTACGGATTACCGGCCGAAAAGATGCATTCGCATACAAAACGGTCTGCCCCGCCGCATGGCGAGGCAGACCGTCGTAATCTTTCGTCGGGAACTATTCGGGGTGTACCGACACCGCCTTTCGGCCGCGAACTCGCTCGAATTGCACGATACCGTCGGCCCTGGCATAGAGCGTGTCATCTCTGCCCTTGCCCACGTTCCACCCCGGGTGGAAACGCGTGCCGCGCTGCCTGATCAGAATGCTCCCAGCTGACACCCACTCACCCCCGAAGCGCTTGATGCCCAAGTACTGGGGGTTGCTGTCGCGGCCGTTTCTGCTGGAGCCTACGCCCTTTTTATGTGCCATCGGTTCGTCCTGTGCGTGCCGGTCGCTACGTCAGATCGAGATCTGGTCGACTCGGACCTCCGTGAAGCCCTGCCGATGCCCCGCCTTCCTGCGGTAGCCCTTACGGCGCTTGCGCTTGAAGATCACGAGCTTCTTGTCTCTCCCGTGCTGGATCACCTCGGCCGTAACCGAAGCGCCCTCAACGAGAGGCTGGCCGACCGAGACGCTTTTCCCGTCGGAGGCCAATAGAACCTCCTCGAACGTGACGGTGTCGCCCAGCGCGGCGTCCAGCGAAGGAATACGAATCTTCCTTCCCGGTACCGCCCGGAATTGTTTACCACCGGTCCGAAATAGAGCGTACATGTGTGCCTCGATCACATCGAAAACAGTAGCCGTATAGCCTGACAAATTTAGAAAAGCGGAGGCTCGGGTCAAGGTGTTCGAGGTCCGAGCCGCCCAACCCCCCACTCATTCCCCACCGACACATCAGGCTGCTGCGTACTTCGCGGTGACGTCGGTCTCCGCCGGGCCTGAGAGGATGCGGAAGTCGTCCTGCCCCAGAAGCGGGTCGTCCCTCACGTCTACCTTGATCTTCGTGTAGCGCGACAGCCTACGCACGAACCCGGGCTCCTCCTCCAATATGCGCAGCGCCACCTCGGGGTGGACCTTCACCAAGATCGACTTCTCCATACCGCTCGAGCCCGCACGCTTGAGCGATCGCTCGATGGTGCGCACAACGGTGGCCGGCGCCTGGATGCGGCCGCGGCCGCTGCAGGTGGGACAGATGAGCGTGAGGGACTGGAACAGCGACGGGCGCACGCGCTGGCGCGTCATCTCCACGAGGCCCAGGCCGGAGACCTCGAACGCCTTGGTCCTCGCCCTGTCCCGCCCCAGGTAGGTCCTCAGCTCGTGGAGCACCTTGTCGCGGTTCTGCTGAGACTCCATGTCGATGAAGTCGCAGACGATGATGCCACCAATGTCCCTAAGCCTGAGCTGCTTCGCGATCTCTCGCGCCGCATCCATATTGACCTTGAGGATGGTGCTCTCCGCATCCTTCTTGCCCGTGTAGCGCCCCGTATTCACGTCGATCGAGACCAGCGCCTCGGTCGGCTCGATCACAATGTGACCGCCAGAGGGGAGGTCGACCCTCCGGTGGAACGCGCGCTGGACCTCCTCTCCGATCCCGTACTTGTCGAACAGCGGCACCGGATCATCGTGGAAGCGGACCCGGTCCTTGAGGTCGGGATCCACATTCTTCACGTACTGGAGGATCTCGCTGTAGACGTCCCTGTTGTCTACGATCACGGAGCCGAACTTGTCACTGAACAGGTCACGGATCACACCGCTGATCAGCTTGGCCTCACGGTGCACCGTGACCGGCGCCTTGGACGAATCGGCGCGCTTCTTGATCTTTTCCCACGTCGCCCTCAGGCGCTTGAACTCTCTCTCGAACGTCGCCTTGGTCAGCTCCTCACCGACCGTGCGCACGATGATCCCGCCCGCGTTCTCCGGCAGGATGCTCTTGCCGAGCTTCTTCAGGCGGGCGCGCTCGTCGCGCTGCTCGATCTTGCGGCTCACGCCGACGCGTGAAGCGCCCGGCATGTAGACGAGGAAGCGCCCCGGGAGCGAGATCTGCGCGGTCAGGCGGGAACCCTTCGTGCCGATGGGCTCCTTCGTGGCCTGAACGACGATCTCCTGGCCCTTCTCGATCAGGTCCTGGATGGGCGGGTACTTGCGTGACCTGCGATTCCGGCCACGCCCACCATTGTCATCGTCGTCGTCGTCGTGCTCCAGGTCGGAGACGTGCAGAAAGCCCGCCTTCTCCGTGCCGATATCCACGAAAGCCGCTTGGATGCCGGGCAAAACCGCCTCGACGCGGCCGAGGAAGATATCCCCGACGATCCGTCCCTGATCGGGGCGGTCGAACATGATCTCTACGAGCTGCTTGTCTTCTACCATGGCCACCCAGGACTCGTGCCGGGTGGCGGCTACCAAAATTTCCCTCTCCAAAACTGTTACTCCGTTGTCTCGCTCTCGGCGCCGCCGCGTGATGTCAGCTCATCGTGGGCCCCGGCCCCGCCCATGTCACCCGTAGGTGCTAGCATGTGACGGAATCCGGCCACCCCCGGAGCGTGATGTCGCGGCCTATTCGGCCCGAGAAACCTTTAATGTCATGCCAGCGCCTCCTCACAGGCCATCTCTTTGATGAGCAGGCGGCCTATGACCAGACGCTGGATCTCGTTTGTGCCCTCACCGATCTCGCACACCTTGGCGTCGCGCATCATTCGCTCGACGGGATAATCACTGGTGTAGCCCGCTCCTCCGAGGATCTGAATCGCCTTCTGCGTGGCCCGCATCGCGAGCTCGGAGCAGAAGAGCTTGGCCATCGCGGCCGCCTTGGAGAAAGGCCTGCCCTGGTCCTTGAGCCAGGCTGCGTGATACGTAAGATGCTTTCCTGCTTCGATGTCGGTGGCCATGTCGGCCAACCCGAACTGGATTGCCTGGAAGTCCCAGATCTTCTTTCCGAACTGCCGGCGCTCGTTGGCATACCGAAGCGCCGTATCGAACGCGCCCTCCGCCAGCCCCAGGGAGAGCGCAGCCACGCCGATGCGACCGGCATCGAGGGTCTGCATGAAGTTGCTGAAGCCTTCACCCTCCTCGCCCAATCGACTGCCCATCGGGACCAGAACGTCGTCCAGGAGTAGCTCCCTGGTGTCCGACGCCCTCCATCCCATCTTGTCTTCCTTCTTACCGGCGCTGACCCCCTCGACGAAATCCAGGCTGTCGTCGTGGCCGAAGCCGAGGGATTCGGCCTTGTCCATATCCACCGTGGGCTTGCATACGATGAAGCTGGTGATGCCGCGCGAGCCCGCCCCGGGGTCCGTCATGGCGGTGACCGTGAAGATCTCCCCCACGCCCGCATGCGTGATGAATATCTTGGATCCGTTCAGGCGATATCCACCGTTCTCCCGAACGGCCCGAGTACGCGTCCCGCCAGAATCCGAGCCCGCCTCGGGCTCCGTAAGCCCGAACCCACCCAGCACCTTGCCGCTCGCAAGGGGCGGCACGTAGCGCTGCTTCTGCTCAGGCGTGCCGAACATCAGGATCGGCGACGTTCCGAGCGTGGTGTGGGCCGAGACGGTGATGGCGTGGCTGGCGTCGTACTTCGCCAACTCCTCCACGACCAGGATGTAACTCAGATAGTCGAGTCCCATGCCGCCGAACTCTTTGGGCACCGGAACGCCGAGAAGGCCCATCTCGCCCATCGTCTTGACCGTCTCCCACGGAAACTCACAACTCTCGTCGAGCTCCCGGGCAATGGGAACGATCGCCTCGCGCGCAAAGTCTCGGACGCGCTTCACGAGGGCGACGTGTGCGTCGTTCAGGTAATGGTCCATCAGGCCTTTTTTTGTCGTGGGTACTCGGCGTCAGCCTCGAGACAGACGTCGCAGGCGCCGCAACGCTTCGCGCCGGTCTCGCCGAAATATGCGAGAAGCCGACTCCGCCTGCACCCTCCGCGTCCGGCGTACGCCTGGACCGCCGCGAGCCCCTGCAAGGCGGCTCGGCGGAGCCGAAGGGCGGGATCCAAGTCCGGAGCACCACGGCGAACGCCTAAGTCGATGGTAGAAGACCCTTCAGCGGGGGCCATGGTTCCCTCCGGTGCCACCTCCCCGTAGATCCGTATCGCGCCGGATCGAGCCAACGAGAGGATCGCGGCGCGCAGTGTGTCCTCGTCGGTGACCGGTGATCTGCCGCGCCGGGTGGCACTCAGGATGGTCGAAACCGGCACCTGCTTCCGTTCGCCCGCACCGACCTCACGCGTGAGGGCGCGGTGCACGCGCTCGAGCACTCTCCGGTCCGGACGCGAACGGTCGACGAACGAGCGCAACAGGCCGACGTCCCGCTTGCCGTGGAGGGCCACGCAGGCGGCGGGACCGCCGTCGCGCCCTCCCCTGCCCGCCTCCTGATAGTACGACTCGATCGTGCCCGGAAGCTGGTAGTGGATCACCGTACGCACGTCGGCCTTGTCCACGCCCATGCCGAATGCGCTCGTGGCCACCACCACCCTGAGCTTTCCGTCCATGAACTCCCCCTGGACGCGGCTCCTCTCTTCGGCGGCCAGGCCCGCGTGGTAGGCCGCGGCTTGGATGCCCAGCGCCGCGAGGCTTCGGCGGAGTGCGTCCGTGGTGCGGCGGGTGGGCGCGTACACGATCGCCGGTCCCTCCCGCGTGCGGATCAGATGGCGGATCCGACGCACCTTCGCCGTGTGATCTTCGGCTGGGACGACGTGCCACGAGAGGTTGGGCCGGTCGAAGCTCCCGACCACGCGTTCGGGCCGCCGGAGGTCGAGCGAGGTGACGATGTCCTCGCGGACACGGGGCGTCGCGGTGGCAGTGAGCGCCATGACCGGCGCGTCCACCCAGTCCCTGACCAGGCCGATGCGCCGGTAGTGCGGCCGAAAGTCGTGGCCCCATTCGGAGATGCAATGCGCTTCGTCCACGGCGATGAGGGAGATCCGGCAGCGAGTCAGCACCTCGCGAAAGGCGGATACCGCAAGGCGCTCGGGCGCCACCAGCAGGAGTTGGAGGTGGCCGCGCGCGATGTCGTCCAACACCCTCCGCCGGGCTGGGGCGTCTTGCGCTGAGTTCAAAAACGCCGCGCGGATGCCCGCCTCCTCGGCCCGGCGTACCTGGTCCTCCATGAGCGAGATGAGCGGGCTGAGGACGAGCGTCAGCCCCGGAAGGAGCAGCGCCGGAAGTTGGTAGCAGATGCTCTTGCCGCCTCCCGTCGGGAGCACGCCCAATGCGTCACGGCCCTCGAGTGCGGCCCGGACCAAAGGTTCCTGGCCTGCTCGGAAGTCGGGGTAGCCGAAGCGCTCCTGAAGCAGACGACGGGCTTGGGTGATATCGGGTGGCATTTCACAGTGTGCGGCCAGCTGAGGGGCGAGTCCATTGTGGGGTGGGTAAGGCTGCCGCCCGGCGCACGAGCGGTGGCGGGCAGGCGTCCTCTGCGCCCGGGTCCGTAGCAGTCTTCGTTCCCCATCCCTCGACCTCGTGTCACTCTTCCCCTAGAATTGCCGCATGAAATTCGACGCGGTCGTCCATACTCCGGGGCGGTAATGCATCCCAGTTCGGTTCGTTCTCATCCCTGGGTTCGCTCGCCATGCGCGTCCACGCTCTTCGCGATCGTCGTGTTCACTTCGGCTTTCGTGACACCCGACGGCCTGCACGGTCAGGCGAGCGGAGCGTCCAACGCGCTCGCCACTAGCGAGCGCCCGCGCCCGAGCCTGGTGGCCATGGAAGCGATGGAGCCCATCCAGCTCGACGGCGTGCTCGACGAGGCGGTCTGGCGGACGGGTTCACCCGCGACGGGCTTCGTGCAAGCCGAGCCGCGCGAGGGGCAGCCGGCGAGCGAGCGCACCGAGGTTTGGGTGGCATACGACGACGAGAACCTGTACGTGGCGGCGTACCTGCACGACTCCCAGCCCGACGCCCTCGTGGTCAACGACATCCGCAAGGACTTCGACCAGGAATCGCAGGACGTGTTCTCCGTCATTCTCGACACCTTCGCGGATCGCCGAAATGGCTACGTCTTCATGACGAATCCCGCGGGCGCCCGGGGCGACGTGCAGATGGCCAACGAGGGCAGGGAGGTCAACCAAAACTGGGACGCCATCTGGTCCGTCGAGACCCGGCGGGTCGCCGACGGCTGGACGGTGGAGATGGAGATCCCGTTCCGGGCGCTCCGCTTCGACCTCGAAACGGTGGACCGGTGGGGTGTGAACTTCAGCCGCCGCATTCGCCGCAACAACGAGATCGCGTACTGGGCACCCGTGCCGCGCGCCTACGATCTCATGCGCCTGTCCCTCGCCGGATATCTTCTGGGGTTGCCGTCCGCCGCCGCGGGGCGCGACCTCAGGGTCAAGCCGTACGTGCTGGCGGGAACCGTGCGCGACACGGGGGGCGACGGGTTCGACGGCCAGCGGGAGTTCGGGGTCGATGTGAAGTACGGCCTCACGCGAAGCCTCACGCTGGACATCACCGCCAATCCCGACTTCGCGCAGGTCGAGCAGGACGAACAGCAGGTCAACCTCACTCAGTTTTCACTTTTCTTCCCGGAGAAACGGGAGTTCTTCCTCGAGAACTCGGGGCTGTTCTTCGTGGGGGCCGGCGCCCAGGGACGGAACCGGCGGTTCCGGCAGTTCCTGGCTGGGGGACAGGATCTGCTCGTGTTCTTCAGCCGCCGGATTGGGCTCGACAGCGACGGCCAGGCGGTACCCATCAAGGCGGGCATTCGCCTTACCGGCAAGGTCGCCGGCCTGCAGGTGGGGGGGATCGCCATGCGCACGGACGATGTCGGAGGCGCGCCTGGAAACGATTTCGGCGTGGTGCGGCTCCGGAAGAACATCCGTACGTCATCGGATGTGGGTGCCATCTTCCTGACGCGTGACGCCGTCGGCGTGTCCGGCGACCACAACCGCGTATTCGGGATCGACGGGAATTTCCGGCTTCCCGCCGAGATCGAGTGGAACAGCTACGTGGTAGGGAGCGAGACTCCCGGCGTCGACGACGGACAATATGCGTTTCGTTCATCCTTGAACCGCGAGGGGAATTTCCACCACTTCACGGTTGGAGTGCTCCAGATCGGCGAGGGCTTCGCCGACGATCTCGGATTCCTGCGGCGTACCGGCGTGCGAAAGTGGAGTCTGGAATGGGGGCTGAGGCCTCGGCTGGAGGGCCTCCGCACGAAGGGCATCCGTGAGATGCACCCGCACATCCGCTGGAATTATTTCGAGGATCTGGACGGCCGCAAACTCGCCAAGAACTTCCACACCGGGTATTCGGTCTTCTTCAACAGCGGTGGCTTTGCCGAACTGTCGATCGATTCGGCGTTCGAGCGCATCGCCGAAGATTTTCGCATCGACAGCCGCATCGCGCCCATCCCCCCGGGATCATACGGGTGGACGAATTGGCGTCTCATGCTCTCCACGGACGACAGCCGTACGGTATCGCTCTTCGGGTCGTACACGGGAGGGGGGTTGTGGAGCGGTACGCAGAAGACCTTCAACGGCACGCTCACGATCAAACCGACGTATCAGTTCCGGGCGTCCCTGGGACTACAGCGTACCGCCGCCCGACTCGACACTCCGGACGCCGACTTCACGACGTCCTTCTGGACGATGCGGGCGAACTACTCGTTCGACCGGAACATGTTCGTGGATGCGCTCGTCCAGTACGACGCGGCGCAGGACCTGTTCAACTCGAACGTGCGCTTCAAACTGATCCATCACGCCTTGAGTGACCTGTTCATCGTCTGGAACGAGCAGCGGTTCTTCACGGGCGAAAACATCCGGCCGGGTCGGAGCTTCCAGGTGAAGGTCACTCAAATGGTCGCCTTCTGAGGAGGGCTTGAGCATCCCACCCGGCGCCGCGACCCCGACTACCCCTCCGAGATCAGCTCGATCGACACCCTCTGACCGGGTACCCCCTCGATGGCCCAGGCCTGAGCGCGGCGACCGTGGACCCTCTCTACCTGGTCCCCCTGAGGACCGCCTCACGTACCGCTGTCCTCATCGCTTCCAAGCTCGACGTCCTCCTCGGGCACGGCATCGGCTCCCGGCAGAAACCGCAAGCCGAACGCCGCCGCCAGCACCACGAGGGCGCCCCACATCACCCAGTAGTTGTTGAAGTAGATTCCGGCCAGGATGAGGGCGCTTCCAGCCATGAACAAGTGGACCTTCCAGTCCAGGTACTTGGAGCTGGCGCTCATGGCGGCTCTACTTCGTGCGGTCCAGGAACCGGCGCACGCCTTCGCGACACTCCTCCGTCTGGCGCGCCACGGCGTTCACCTCGGCACCCATCGCGATGCCGTCCTCGAAGCCGACCCCATCGATGGCGTAGAGGAGTCCCTTCGACAGCGCCACGGACGAGGGGGGACGTGAGGCCAGCTCGGTGACGTACTCGTGCACGGCCTCATCGAACCCTTCGGCCGGAAAGACGCGGTTCACCAGCCCAATCTCCGCGGCGCGCCCTGCCGAGATGCGGTCGCCTCGTGTGACCAACTCGAAGGCCAGGGCCTCGGGCACCTTGCGGCGCAGGATCGTCATGACCATGGCCGGCACGAACGCCAGGTGGACCTCCGGATAGCCGAACTCGGCGTCTTCGGCGGCGAGCACGAGATCGCACGCGGTGGCCAAGCCCGCCCCGCCGGCCAATGCCCGGCCGTGCACGGCGGCCACGATGGGACGCGCGTGCCGCCGCATGCGGACAAACAGTTCCCCAAAGCGGGTCGCCTCGCGAACACTCTCCTCGTGACCCATCTCCGCGCTGCGCTCCAACTCCTCGAGGTCGGCCCCCGAGCAGAAGTCCTTCCCGGCGCCCCGAATCAAGACCACGCGCACCGAGGGGTCTGTTTCCGATTGGCCGAGCGCTTCCTTGAGGGCGTCGATCAACTCACCGCTGAGTGCGTTCCGTTTGTCGGGGCGGTTGAGCAGGAGGGTGGCAACGCCCTCGTCCACCGAGTATTCGAGCACGGGCCCACTCACGGAGCCCGTCCCCTCCCTCGCATCTTGCTGGCGACCTCGTCGGGCACGTCGATCTCCATGCGAAGCAGCGCCGTGCTGAAGACCTTCCCCTGGGCGTCGTTCATGAGCGAGACCGTGCCACCGCCGTCGAGCGCGCCGTGCAGCAGGAAGTTGAGGGCATGAAGGTTGGGAAGCTCGAAGCGCTCGACCGAGCCTTTGACCAGCTCGCCGAAGTGCTCCTTCACCCGTTCCACGGTGAGGGCTTCGCGCAACAGGTCGTAATGCTCGGTTTCGTAGACGATGACGCCCACATTCGCGGTGTCGCCCTTGTCGCCCGATCGGGCATGCGCGAGATCGACCAGAGGCATCATCGTCATACGGGCAGCACCTCCACACTCAGGTTGGGCTCTACGGCCTCCCGCCGAATGAGCGCCGGCCAATAGGCCATGATCTCCTGCGTTCTCGGCCGGCCCCCGGCGAAGCCGGTCACGGACGGCGGGCCAGTCAAAATCAGCGGCGCGATCTCCCGCGTGAAGCGTTCCACGGCCGCCCGATCATGGCCCCGCACGCCGATCCGGAGCTGAACCTCGGGAAGATCCGCCGGAGGCTCACCGGCCAGGAAGCCGTGAGTCGAGTCCCATCCCACCAGCTCGGTGCGTATGTCGTCGAACTCCAGCCCCAGGCGATCGAGGCGCTCCCGGAGCACCTGCGCTGCCCGGCGGGCCTTGGCCGCCGCGTCCGGCCACGCGTAGGTGAGCGTACCCACCGCCTTGTAGCCATCACTGTAGGCGATCGAGACCTTGAGGAACTCGGTGGCCGGCTTCCCGCGGACTCCATGCACACGCACCCGGTCGTCACCTGCGTCGGTGAGCTGGATGGTCGTGAAGTCGGCGATGACGTCGGGTGTGATGTAGTTCGTGGGGTCGCCCATTTCGTAGACGATCTGCTCGGAGACCGTGGCGCGTGTGACCCGGCCACCCGTGCCGTCGTGCTTGGTGACCACGAACTCGCCGTTGCGGTGCGCCTCGATAATCGGAAAGCCCACGCGGTCCAGATCGGGCACCGTCCACCAGTCGATCAGGCAATTGCCACCGGTGCACTGGGCGCCACACTCGTTGATGTGGCCCGCCACCACCCCAGCCGCCACCCGATCGTAGTCGTCGGCCGACCATCCGAACTCGTGCATCATCGGTGCATACGTGAGCGCCGTGTCGGTCGACCGCCCTGTTACGATGACATCCGCGCCCTTCACGAGAGCCCCCAGGATCGGCGCGGCCCCGATGTAGGCGTTCGCGCTCTGCACCCGGTCCCGAATGGTCGACAGCGGCTCGTCCGTGTCCATGTTCCGCAGCTCGTGTCCCTCGGACAGCAACGAATCGAGACGGTCCATGAGATCGTCGCCCGTGACCATGCCTACCGAGGCTCGACCCTCCACTCCGGCGGCCCTCCCCGCCTCGACGACAGCCTCGGCGCACCCGCGCGGGTTCACACCCCCTGCGTTGGTGACGATGCGGATGCTCTTCTCGACGATTGCCGGGAAGAGCCGCTCCATGAGCGGAACGAAGTCGCGCGCGAAGCCCGCACCGGGGTCTCGGGCGCGCTGCTTCTGCATGATCGACATGGTGACCTCGGCGAGGTAATCGAGCATCAGGTAGTCGATGGGTCCCTGCTCGACCTGGCGAACCGGAGCCTCGAGGTCGTCGCCCCAGAACCCCTGGCCGCCGGCGATTCGTACGATTTTACCCTCAGCCATGGTCAGGTAGCGTGAAAGCTCCCAAATGCGGCCCCGGATTGTTGGCAGCCGCCCGCAGCAGCAACTCCAGAACCGGCCTCAGCTCCTCAGGCAACACGATCTCGTCCACGAAGCCTCTCGCACCCGCGAAGCGGGCGTCCAGTTGTTGGTCGTAGTCGGCCCGCACCTCGTCCATGCGGGTTGTCAGGTCCTCGTCCGGAACCGTCCCCTCCGCCTTCAGCTTGTCGAGCTGTGCGCTGAACAGCGCCATCACGGCGCTGTCACCCTCCATCACGCCCATGCGCCCCGTCGGAAGCGACAGGATGAAGTCGGGATCGAAGCCCTGCCCCGCCATGGCGTAATAGCCCGCGCCCGAGGCGTGGTTCAATGTGAGGACCACCTTCGGCACCGTGGTCGTGGCCATGGCTTCCACGAAGTGCGCTCCGGCGCGGATAATGCCCGCATGTTCCTCCGCCGGCCCCACCATGAACCCCGAGACGTCCTGTAGGAACAATAGGGGCGTCCTGTGGCGGTTCATGGTGTCGATGAAGTAAGCCACCTTCTCGGCGCTCTCCGTGTACACGATCCCACCGAAGCGGGGCGGCCCCTCGCGGGAGTCCTTCACCATTCGGCGCGCGTTGGCGATGACGCCGACGGGCATGCCTGCCAGGAACCCCGTCCCGCAGATCATCTCGGCCGCATGCTCGGGCTGGAACTCGTCCAGCCCGCCCTCGTCCAAAATGCAGTCCAGCACCTCGTGCATGTCGTACGGCTGGCGATGATCGTCCGGGAAGATGTCGTAAAGATCCTCGGCCGGCCGCGCCGTGCCCGCAGACCCAGCCGGGGCCCGCGATCCCGACGTGGGCAATTCACGCACCAACTCGCGGAGCTTGCCCAGGCAGGCCTCGTCGTCCGGAACCATGTAGTGAGCGACCCCACTCACCTCGGTGTGCACGCGAGCTCCGCCGAGTTCCTCGGCCTCCACGGTCTGCCCGGTGGCTCCCTTCACGAGGTTAGGCCCACCCAGACCCATGAAGCTCGTGCCCTCGACCATGAGGATCACGTCGGACAAGGCGGGAAGGTACGCACCCCCCGCGATGCACGGACCCATGACTGCCGCGAGCTGCGGAATGCCCAGGTAGCGCCTCATGATCGAGTTGTAGTAGAAGATGCGCGCCGCGCCGTACTGGCCCGGAAAGACCCCACCCTGATAGGGAAGGTTCACTCCCGCCGAGTCCACCAGGTACAGAATCGGGATGCGGCAACGCATCGCGATTTCCTGGGCGCGCAGAATCTTCTTGATGGTCTCGGGCCACCATGCGCCGGCCTTTACCGTCGCGTCGTTGGCCACCACCACTACCTCGCGCCCCTCGACGCACCCCACGCCCGTGACCACGCCGGCACCCGGCGCGCCGCCGTCGTAGAGGTCGTACGCCACCAGGAGGCCCACCTCGAACCACGTGGAGCCAGGGTCTATGAGGCGCTCCACCCGCTCCCGCGCCGTGAGCTTGCCCTGATCGTGTTGGCGCTGGATGCGGTCGGGTCCACCACCCTGGCGAAGCCGTGCGCGGAGTTCCTCGAGTTCCCTCCCAAGCCGCCGGAGGCGAGTCTCGCCCACGGCCACTCCACCGTCTTGCGGTTCGGTCATCAGTCTCTAAACCCGCTCTGCCTGGGTGGCGAACCACTCCCGGATGTAGCTCACCGCCTCGGAGGTCGGAGTTCCAGGCCCGAACAACCGGCCGATGCCGAGCTCCTGCAGTGCCGTGATGTCGTCCTCGGGAATGATGCCCCCGCCCGTGAGCAGGACGTGGTCGACGCCCTCCTCCTCGAGAAGGTCCAGAACACGCGGAAACAGCGTCATGTGCGCTCCGGAGAGCACCGACAGGGCCACCACGTCCACGTCCTCCTGGACGGCGGCGCTCACGATCATCTCCGGCGTCTGGTGCAGCCCGGTGTAGATGACCTCGAAGCCCGCGTCACGGAAGGAAGCCGCGATCACCTTGGCTCCACGGTCATGCCCGTCGAGCCCCGGTTTGGCCACCAGCACACGGATCTTGCGACCCTCTTCAGTCATGGACCGTCCTTCATGAGTGTTTATGCGTCGCGCACGATACCGCGCTCAAAGCCATTAAATCTAGGGCGATCTGTCCGAAGACACATACCCCGGAGGAGCGGGTGCCCGATCCCAGCTCAGCGAGCCCCGAGCCGCGGCACGAACCGCGGCACACGTTCGCGATAACGAGCGTACTCGTCTCCAAATCGCTCCAGGAGTTCACGCTCCTCGAGCACGGCCACCAAATAGAGGCTTGGCACGGTGAGAATCGCCACGACGTAAACACCCACATAGTTGACGAAGAGTGCCCATCCCAAGCTTCCGATGATGATCGCGACATACCGCGGATGCCGGACCCTCCTATAGATCCCCCGGCTCAAGACCCGCCCCTTCTTGTCGGCTTGGGAGAACTCCGGTATGCCCACTAACGTATTTAGTTTCAGATGTTTACGTACCTTGATCTCTAGAGCAATCGAGACGGAATAGATCAGGGCGGCTGGTCCAATGAGGGCCAGGTTCGTACCCAGATCGGCGCCGAGCGCCCACTCCCGAACCAGCCACATCCCCCACCACCCGAGGCCGAGACCTGTGAAAAGAATGGTGAGCGCCCAACGAGGACCCAGCCGCCGCCAGAACGAGGCGAACGGATGAGCCACGCACCAATACCCCATGGCGGGCGGCAGCCCGATTATCAGGAAGATGCCCATCCAATTGCGTGCCGTGTCCATGAGGGCAAGCTAGCTCAGCGCAAGGTGTCCGGCACGTCTGGACAAATGCCCACGGGCGACATAACATCGCGTGTGGCCCACGGGCGCCGTCTCATGGGGAACGTCGGCAGTGAGCGAGTTCCGCAGAAAACAAGGAGTGGATTGATGGCTGATCGGATCCGCGTGACTCTAAAGTGGATCAAAATCCTCGATAAACTCGAGCCGTTCTTCAAGGAGACCGGCGAGTTTCGTTTTCGGTCGAAGATCTCGAGCGAGAACGAGGGAGGATTCGTAGCCGAGACGCGCTTTCCCGAAGAGGGGCACTACTCGCTCTCGGACAAACCGGGTTGGAACTTCGTGACGCTGAACAAGGTGTTGTTCGAGGGAGAGGTGACCGATCACCTCGTCGTAGAACTGTTCGGCGAGGAAATCGACCTTTTAACCGCCAACGACGAGTTGGATCACTACAGCCGTGAGTTCCGCGGACCCTTGAGCGAGTGGCTCGGCCTCTACGAGCCAGCGGACGAGGGGGCCGGCGATCCCGAAAACATGAGCAACTGGCGGATCAGCTATACGATCGAGCAGGTCTAACGTAAGGCGGCCTTCTAGAACATGACGGGCTCTTTGTAGGACCCGAACACGGTCTCCATCGCCGCCCGGATCTCGTATAGCGTGCAGTCCGCGCGTGCGCATTCGAGCGTCGGCGCCAACACGTTTTCGCTCGCCCGGCAGGCCTCCGTCAACACGCCAAGCGTGCGCTCCACCGCGTCCCCATCCCGCTCCTCGCGGAGACGGGCCATCCGCGCACACTGACGCTCCTCCACTCCCGGATCGATACGCAGCGTTTCGATTTCGATCTTCTCGGACCCCTCGGTGAAGTGGTTCAGGCCCACCACGACCCGGCGCCCGGAGTCGATCTCTTCCTGCTGGCGAAGGGCCGAAGCGCCGATCTCCCTTTGGAACCAACCCGTGTCGATGCCGGGCACGACGCCTCCGACCTCGTCGATGCGCCGGAAGATGTCCTCGGCTTCGGCCTCCAGTGCGTCGGTGAGGGACTCCACGTAAAACGAGCCCGCCAATGGGTCGATGGTGTTCGCCACGCCGCTCTCGAACGCCAGCAACTGCTGCGTCCTGAGGGCGATCCGCGCCGCCTCCTCGGTGGGCAGAGCGAGCGTCTCGTCCAAGGAGTTGGTGTGGAGCGACTGCGTGCCGCCAAGGACGGCCGCCATGGCCTGATAAGCCACTCGCACCACGTTGTTCACCGGCTGCTGTGCGGTCAGGGTCACACCTGCGGTCTGCGCGTGGGTGCGCAGGCGCCAGGAATCAGGGTTCTTGGCCCCGTACCGCTCCTTCATCCCTTTCGCCCAGATGCGGCGAGCTGCCCTGAACTTGGCGATCTCCTCGAAGAAGTCGTTGTGCACGTCGAAGAAGAAAGACAAGCGTGGCGCGAAACGGTCCACGTCCAGCCCGCGCTCGATGCCGCGCTCCACATACTCGAACCCGTTCCTGAGCGTGAACGCCAGCTCCTGCCCCGCGGTCGCGCCCGCCTCTCTGATGTGGTATCCCGAGATCGAGATCGGGTTGTACTTGGGCGTGTTGTCGGCACACCACTCGAACATGTCCACGATCAGGCGAAGTGCGGGCTCCGGCGGGAAAACCCACGCATGCTGCGCCTGGTATTCCTTGAGGATGTCGTTCTGAACCGTGCCGCGAAGCTGGTCGGGACTCACTCCCTGCCGCTCCGCCGCCGCCACATAGAAGCAGAACAGGATGATGGCCGGCCCGTTGATCGTCATGGAAACGGAAACCTGGTCCAGCGGAATGCCGTCGAAGAGTCGCACCATGTCGGAGGCCGATGAGATCGCCACGCCGCATACACCCACCTCGCCGAGCGATCTCTCGTGATCGCTGTCGTACCCCATGAGGGTTGGGAAGTCGAACGCGACCGAGAGGCCCGTCTGCCCGTGGGCGAGCAGATACTTATAGCGCTCGTTCGTCTCTTCCGCGGTAGCGAAGCCGGCGAACTGCCGCATGGTCCACAGGCGGGTCCGGTACATCGTGGCGTACGGACCGCGTGTGAACGGATAGCTCCCGGGGACACCCAGCGCCTCCTCGTACGACGCGCTTTCCGATCGGTCCAGCGGTGAGTAGAGAGGCTCGATCTCCTGTCCAGACACGGTGCTGAAGAGCGCGTCTCGCTCGGGTGTCTCGGCGTAGGACCGCTCCCACTCGGCGAGTTGCTCGCGAAGGCGCTGGAGTTCCTCCTCAGCCTCGGCCAACCGCTCGACGAGCTCGGGGGGAGCCGTGACGTCCCGTTCGACCGTCGACATAGATCACTTCCTTCGCTAAAGGCGTACCGACGACGTACCCAAAACGCACATGAAAGTCCCTGAGAGCTGCCGAGGGAGCGCGCCCTACGACCCGATGAGGTCCTCGATCACGTCATGCGAAACCGAGTACGGCGTCGCTTCGCCCCGTTCAATGCGATCGAGGCCTCTGGCGAGTAGCACCTCGGCCTCAGGCCGGGCCCACACCAACTTTCCCAGCTCGCGCCGCACCACAGCTCGGATCCTTTGGGCAGCGCGCTCACGTCTCCGCTCGACCATTTCACCACTCTGATCCAGGAAGTCGCGATGCCGATCCAATGTTTCGAGCAGCGTGTCCAGTCCTTCGCCGGTCAGTGCCACCGAGGTGAGCACTGGGATCTTCCAGTCCGCGTCGCCAGCCCCATGATCGGACCCGGCCGGGGCCTTGGCGGCGCCCCCGGAGAGGTCCACGCCGTGATGCGCGGGAACGCTCCCCATCGCTCGTCCGGCACGTAGATGGAGAGCGGTCTCGATATCCCTGACGAGCCGGTCGGCCCCCGGGCGGTCCGCCTTGTTCACGACGAACACGTCGGCGATCTCCATCAGTCCGGCCTTCATCGCCTGGATGGAGTCGCCCGACTCGGGAACGAGCACTACCACCACTGTGTCCGCCGCACCGATGATCTCCAGCTCGGTCTGGCCCACGCCCACGGTCTCCACGAACAACCGAGCCAGGCCGAAGGCGTCCATGAGGTCGATGACCTCATTGGTGGTGGTTGCGAGTCCACCAAGCGAGCCACGCGTTGCCATGGAGCGAATGAAAACGCCCGGGTCCGTTGCCAGGTCGTTCATGCGGATCCGGTCCCCGAGTAGGGCGCCGCCCGAAAACGGCGATGTGGGATCGACGGCCACGATGCCGACCCGCTCGTCCTTGGCGCGGCAGCGCGTGGCTAGCGCGGCCAGCAAACTCGACTTCCCCGCCCCGGGCGGACCGGTGAGTCCCACCCTGCGCGCACGAGTGTGTCCGGCCAGCACCTCGTGCATCAGAGCCTGGAATCCGGGACGCTCGTTTTCCACCCCGGAGATTGCGCGCGCCAGAGCCGCTCTCTGGCCGGAACGGAATCGCTCGACGAGCGCCGTCAGTTCCGGCGTGAGTGCCTGGTCCGAGCCCTTGGGCACGTCAGTCCGTCCGCGGCTTTTCACCTTCCCCCTGCTCGTGTACGACCCGGCCACCCACGATCGTCATGAGCACTTCGGTGTCCAGGATCTCTCTGGCCGGTACGGTCATGATGTTACGCGACAACACCACCAGGTCCGCCAGTTTCCCCACGGTGATCGAGCCGACTAGATCTTCCATGAACGCGGCCTTCGCCCCCCACAGGGTCATGTGCTTGAGAGCCTCGTCACGCGTCATGCGCTGCTCGGGGAGCCACCCGGACGCGGGCCAGCCGCTCGCATCCTGCCGTGTCACGGCTGCGTGGAACGACAAGAGCGGGTCGGCGGACTCCACCGGAAAATCCGAGCCCCCCGGAATGATGACCCCGGTGTCGAGCAACGATCGCCAAGCGTAGGCCCCCTGGATGCGCGTCCACCCTAGCCTGTTCTCGGCCCACGCCATGTCGGACGACTGGTGGATGGCCTGCATCGACGGGATTACGCCGAGCTCGGCGAAGCGGGGAATGTCGTGCCGGTGCAGAATCTGAGCGTGCTCGATACGGAAACGATGGTCGGCCGTCGGTACGGTCTCCATGGCCTCCTCGAACACGTCGAGTACCATGCGGTTGGCCGCGTCGCCTATGGCGTGAACATTGAGCTGGAAGCCGGTCCTAAGGGCCTTCAAGGCCACGGGAAGGACCTGTTCGGCCGAAACGGTGACGAGGCCGGAATTGCCAGGCTCGTCCGTGTAGGGCTCCAGAAGCGCCGCGCCGCGCGAACCGAGGGCGCCGTCCACGGACATCTTGATGGCACGCACCGACAGGAAGTGGTCCCCGCCGATGTTGTCCCTCGGCCCGATGTCCACGTAATGGTCCAGCGCATTCGCGGAAATCATCACGTAGTTCCGCACGGTCCACTCCCCGCCAGCCGCCATGTCCTCGTACAGATCGATGGTGCCCCGGCCGACGCCCGCGTCGTGCATGCCCGTGAGGCCGAGTCGGTTGAGCTCCTGCTGTGCCATGAGGATCCCCTGGTGCGCCTCCTCCCGCGACTCGCGTGGCACGACTCGGCGTACCAACCCCATGGCGCGATCCACGAACACGCCAAGGGCATCGCCGTCTTCGGCGCGCACGACGCGGCCACCGGACGGGTCAGCAGTCGACGCGTCGATGCCCGCCAGCTCCATGGCCTTGGCGTTCACGAAGATCGCGTGGCCGTCCACCCGGCCCAGAATTACGGGGTGATCGGGCACCGCGGCCGACAGCGCCGCGTGATGGGGGAAACGCGTGTCGCCCCACTCATTCTGATCCCAGCCCCGCCCCCGGATCCACTGGCCCGCAGGGACTTCCGCAACGCGCGCGACGACCCGTTCGATGACCTCCTCGTAGGATCGTGTCCCGACCAGGTCGATGATCCGCAGCGCGGAGCCGAGGCCGGCGAGGTGTCCATGGCTGTCGATCATGCCGGGAATCATGGTCTTGCCCTCGAGATCGACCACCCGGGTATCGGCGCCGATCAAGGTCCGGGCTTCGCGGCTGCTGCCGACGAACACGATCTCGCCGCCGCGAATCGCCACGGCCTGAGCGCGTGGTTGGGCGGCGTCCGCCGTGTAGACGGCCCCGTTGATGAACACCATGTCGGCCGGCGAGGCATTCTGTGCACCGCCCGGCGACGCGAACGCGAGCATTCCGGCCACGAGAGAGAGTGCGACGAAGCCCTGCGGCCGCCTACGATGCGAAATCATGGGAGTACTCCTAACGGGCCGAGTTACCATCAACGACGGGCTCGAACCTAACGTCTCCGCTCGTGGTCAGCGAAGACGAGGGGTAGGCCGGATTCCGCGAGCGTGCCGTAGTGGATTTTCGAGCAGGTGGGTCGGGATGAAGAAGACCAACACGAACATTATCAGAGAGGCCAGGAGCCCAGCCGCGAGGATCCACCAATTGCCGATGGCAATGAACAGAATCGAAGAGATCACCGCCGTGGCGGAGGCGAAGATGCTCAAGAGCAGCCGGCGCGCCTGCAGATGGAGGAACCGCTCCTGGCCCTGGATGTCACGGGGGTGCACGCGCACCCGCAACTCCTCGCGCTCGGCACGGCTGAGCAGCTCGACCACCGTGCGCAGGGTGGTCTGGATGTCGCTCAGCACGTCTTTGGCCACCGCCACCGGCTCGCGAGCCGTGGTCTTGGCGATCTGAAACTTGTAGTCACCGATCACCCGCCTCAACAAGCCCAACCCGTCGAAGCTACGGTCGTAGCTGATTCCGAGGCCCTCGAGAAGAACCGAGGCGCGGAAAAAATACACGAGCTCTTGGGGCAGCATCAGCGGCCAGGTATAGAACGTGTCGAAGAGTTCCTGCACGATGTCCTGAATCCGGTCCCGATTCGAGGTCTTCGCGCGTTCCATGATCCGCATGATCTCGGTCGCGGCGTCTCGGATTTCGCCCCTGGACACCTCCGGCGACACCATGCCCAGCTTGTACATGCCGTTGATCATGCCGTCCAGGTTCTGTGCCTCAACGGTGAGCGCCATGCCCAGGATCGCCTCACGCGTCCAACGTGGCACGTCGAGGACCATGCCCCAGTCGAGGACCACGATGGTGCCGTCGTCCTGAACGAGGAGGTTGCCCGGATGCGGGTCCGCGTGCAGGAAGCCGTCCACCATCATCATGCGCAGGTAGAGGCCTGTCAGGGTCTCCATGAAGCTGTTGAAGTCCAGGCGCCCCGAGTCGAAGTGCTCGTGGAGCCTGTCTACCTTGGTGCCGGGACAGTGCTCCATCACGATGACGCGGCGGCGGGTGAACGCCTCGAGTACGTCGGGCGCGCGCACGGAAGGATCGTCGCGGAAATACTGCTGGAAGCGAGCGATGTTGTCGGCTTCCATGCGGAAGTCCATCTCCTCGCGCACCTTGTGCGAGAACTCCCGCACCACGTTGGTCAGAGCCTGGACGTGGTGGTTGCGGAAGAGGATGTTGAGCCAGTACAGCATCCCGAAGGAGATGTCGAGATCCAGCGCCACGGTCTCCTCGACATTTGGGCGCAGCACTTTCACCACGACGTCTCGCCCCCCCACAACCGCCCGATGGACCTGCCCGAGGCTGGCCGCCGCGAGTGGCTGCCGGTCGAACGAATCGAACACTTCGTCCACCGGGCGCCCAAGCTCTTCCTCGATCACGCGTATGATGCTCTCGGGCGAATCGGGGGGAACCCGGTCATGCAGCGTGCTGATAGCGGACAGGTAGGGTTCCGGCAAAATGTCGGCGCGGGCGCTCAGGAGCTGGGCAAGCTTGATGAACGTGGGCCCCAGGCTCGCCACGGCGGCCACCAACCGCTGGGCCCTGCGGTCGTGGGCCTGCGGCGTGCGTCGGGCCGGTCCGCCGAGCACCACCCATCGCTTGCGATCCCGTAAGAAGGCCAGCGCGAAGGGGCTCATGCGCAGGACGATCTTGAGACCGCGAGCGATACGCTTCATGGGCCTCGCCGTAAGGTCATATCATGATCGCCGAGGCCAGACTGAGAAGGAGGAAAAACCCCACCAGGTCCGTCAGCGTCGTGAGGAACACGGACGATGCCACGGCCGGATCGGCCCCCAGTCGCTCGAGCAGGGTCGGAATGAAGGCTCCCGCGAAGCCCGCCACGATAATGTTCCCCCACATGGCGAAGAGCACGATCCATCCGAGGACCGGCTCGCCGAGTAACAGGCCGGCACCCAGACCGATCACCACCGCGACCACGGCACCGTTGACGATAGCGACCATGAGCTCCTTGGTCACCACGTGCCGCTTCTTCTCGAGCGGTCCACCCGATGTGGCGATCCGCCTTACGGTCACAGCGAGCGCCTGCGTTCCCGCGTTTCCGCCCAGGCCCGCGATCAAGGGCATGATCACGGCCAACTGCCAGATCTGATCCACCAGATCCTGGAAGACCACGATCACGGAGACCGCCACCGAAAGCGTGAGCGAGTGCAACAGGAGCCAGGGAAGCCGATTCCGCACAGCCTCCGACCAGGTGCCGGTCAGCTCCTCCTCGTCGGATCCGCCCGAAAAAAGGAGCAAATCCTCGGTCTGCTCGGCCTCGATGACATCGATGACGTCATCGAAAGTGATGCGTCCAAGCAGGACTCCGTCGCCATCGACCACCGGAATGGAGGCCAGGTTGTACCGCGCTATCCGCCGCCCAACCTCCTCCTGATCTTCGTCGGGCATGACCGAGGCCACCGCCGGCCGCACGAGTCGTTCGACCGGGTCGGCGGGATCCGCCAGGATCAGGTCGTCCAAGCGGACCGTACCTTGAAGCCGCTTGTGCGCATCCACCACGAAAACGACGTAGAACTCCTCCACCTCCCGGCCTTGGGCCCGAACCTGCTCGATGGCCTGCCCCGCGGTGATGTGGGCCTGCACGGACACCAATGCCGTGGTCATCAGCCCACCGGCGCTCTCCTCGTCGTACTGGAGCAGCCCCCGCAGCTCACCGGCCTCTTCCACGGGGAGTTCGGCGAGAATCCGGTCCTGCGCCTCGGGCTCGAGCTCGGCGATCAGGTCGGCCGCGTCGTCGTCGGCCAACTCCTGAATCAGCTCTGCGCTCTCCGCAGGGGCGAGCGCGACAAGCAATTCCGCAGCCTCGTCGCCTTCCTCCATCTCAGCAAGCGCCTCGGAAGCCAGCCCCGGCGGGAGCGCCCTGACCAGTGCGACCCGCGTCTCGTCGTTCCGGAGAGACTCGACGACGTCGGCGACGTCACTCGCGTGCAAATCCTCCACCGCGGACTCGAGACCGGCGATATCACCGGCCTCGATCAACTCCGCCAGCCGCTCCACGAGCGTCGGATCTTCCTGAGGTGAGTGTGTGGTCATGGCCCGGAGTGTGGGATTTTCACGACGTGGCGTCCAGTAGGGTCCCTAGGAGTGACTCCTGTACCCTGTACATCTCGCTCTGCTCGCGGCCCGTGCCGTCGTCGTGGTCGTGGCCTAGTACGTGGAGCACCCCGTGAATAGTGAGCCGCGCCAGCTCATCCCGAAGTGGAATGCCCCGCTCCTCGGCCTGCGCCACAGCACGCCCGTAGCCCACGTAGACGTCGCCCAGAACGGGTTCTCCGGCCTCGTGAAGCGTAAAGGCGATCACGTCGGTGGGCCCTTCCCTGCTCAGATACTTGGTGTTGAGACCGGCGATGTCCGCGTCGGACTGAAGCGTGACGGAGAGCTCGGCATCCTCGATGGTCTCCTGCTCGAACACCAGGCTGACCGCCCGGCGCAGCAGCGCCTCGGGCGCATCGGGCCAGCCGGCCACATTCACGTGGATGGTCAGGCCCATGGAACGCCGATGGTCAGGCGTCGCCCACGCCCTGGGCGTCGGGCGAGGCAGCGTCCGTGAGATGCTTCGTAGTCGGGTAGTCGATGCGGTGATGGTGGATCCCACCCAACACCTTCGCGAACTGTTCCTTGAGCTGCGCGATCTCCTGCAGCGTGAGGGGCGCCTCGTCCAGCTGGCCATCGCTCACCTTGCTCGCGACGATGTTGTCGATCAGGTCACGTAGCCGCTCGGGTGTGGGGTCCTGAAGCACTCGTGTGGCGGACTCCACCGAGTCGGCCAGCATGGCGATGGCCGTCTCCCTCGTCTGCGGTCGGGGGCCCGGATAGCGGAAGTCCTCCTCGAGGACTTCGCCGTCGGACTCTTCCGCCTTGGCGCGGTCGTAAAAGTAGGCGATCAACTGCGTGCCGTGATGCTGCGTGATGAAATCGGCGATCAGATCCGGCACGCCTCCCTCCTTGGCGAGACGATGCCCTTCCGTCACGTGCTCGCGAACGATGCTGGCGGAGGTGTGCGCCTTGAGCTTGTCGTGAGGGTTCCGTCCGGGCGACTGGTTCTCCACGAAGTAGTGCGGCTTGACCATCTTGCCGATGTCGTGGTAGTAGAGGCCCACCCTGCACAGCAGGCCGTGCGCCCCGATGGAGTTCGCCGCCATCTCGCCGAGGTTGGCGACGTTGATCGTGTGCGCGTAGCTGCCCGGTGCCTCCAGAGCCAGCCGGCGCAGTAATGCCCGGTTCGGGTCGGCCCACTCCAGAAGCGTTTGGTCGGTCGTGATACCCGAGAACCACTCGAAGACGGGGAGGAACCCCATTGCGATTATGCCGGAAAACGTCGCGTTCGCACCGGCCCATAGGATGGAGATACCCATCTCCTTGGCGCTGTGCCCACCCACCAGCCCGAGCGCCACGATCACCCCGGTGTACGCCAAGGTGATGATCGCAATGAAAACCCACGTCTGTGCCCGTCTACGCACCGCGCGTACGCTCATGGCCGCCGCACCCGCTCCCACGACCGTCGGGTACAGGACGTCGGGTCCCTGGAGCTCGGGAAGCGTGGCCGTAATGAGCGCCAGCACCAGTCCCAACACCAGTGCCATACGGCTGTCCCACAGGACCGCGACGGCCAGCGCGACGAGCGCGACCGGCAGGGTTTCAGTGGGAAGGGTGACGCTGGTGGCGATGATCCGGGCCGCGCCGAAGTACGTCATGACCAGCATCGCCTGAAGCAACAACCACCTATAGTTCTCGTAGACCTCCGGCCGGAAGAAGAACACGAGGGCCCCGTACAGGCCGAGCAACAACAGCGCGAGCGTAGCAGCACCAGCCATGGCGCCAAACCGAAGGCCGGCTTCCGCCCCCCGCCCCTGTTGCACGAGCACGGCAGCGTGCGCGTTCAACACTTCCAGGTCCTGCGCCCGCACCACCTCACCGGCCCGCACCAGAATCTGCCCGGGCACGAAGGACGCCTTGAACCGCGGCACAGCCTCCCGAACCGCATCGCGGTCCGCCGCCGTCGCGGGCTCGTTGAGGACGAAGGTGAACTCGGTGTGCGAGATGATGACGAGACGCAGCAGTCCGATGAGGTCGGGGTTGGCCGAACTCAACAGGTTGACGGCCCGATCGTAGAATTCGGAGCTCGTGAGAATATCGCCGCGCGGCACCTGGCGACGTTCGGCACCCGGATCCCGAATGTTCACGTTGTCGGCCGTGAGCGCCTGGGCCTGGGTGGCGTCGACCACCCCGGGTGCCAACAGCTCCCGGATCGCGCGCAACGCCGTTGTCCTCAAGCGTTGGCGCTCATCGTCGTTCAGGAGCAACGCCACCTGCTCCTGGCTGGCCGGCACAGAAACGCTCTGAAGCACACTCCGGAGTGCCGCGGAGTCCTGACCCGCAGCGAGCGTGTCGAGCCGATCGAAGAACAGCGTGAGCCGGGCTGAAACCGAATCGGCCACGTCCGGCCGGTGGTCCAGCGTGGGGGGCACACCCGCAGCCGCGTCGTCCCGCTCGCGTCCGAGTTCCTCACGGCTCTTGGGGACCCTGAACAGAACCTGGGCGTGCCGGTCCACGGACACCACATCGCCCAATGCCAATCCGATGTCCGCACGACGCCCCATGGGCGGGAAAAGCAACGTGATCGCCACCGCAAGGGCGACCAGCAGCATGAGCCGAGCGCCGTGATACACGACCCCGTCGGGCCACACCGGCCTCGCCTCGGCCCGCGACTCGGGCAGCTGCGCGGTGCCGCGACCGTCTTGGGTCACTCGCCGCCCTCATCGGTGGATGCCGCGTACGCCCTGATGATGTCCCTCACGAGTCGATGTCGGACCACGTCCACGTCCGAGAAGTAGATGAATTCGATTCCGTCGATTCCTTTCAGGATGTCCTCCACCTCCAGGAGTCCCGAATCGCTCCTCCGCGGAAGGTCTATCTGGGTCTTGTCACCGGTGATGACCACCTGGGAGTTCAGGCCCAACCGCGTGAGGAACATCTTCATCTGAGCCGTCGTGGAGTTCTGCGCCTCGTCCAGGATCACGAACGCGTCGGAGAGCGTGCGGCCCCGCATGTATGCGAGCGGGGCGATCTCGACAGTGCGGTCCTCCAGGACCCGCCGCACACGGTCGGACGGCATCATGTCTTCGAGAGCATCGTAAAGCGGTCGTAGGTAAGGGTCCACCTTTTCTTGCATGTCCCCCGGCAGAAAACCGAGGCTCTCACCGGCCTCCACGGCCGGGCGTACGAGGATGATCCGCTTGACCTGCTTCTTGTACAGCGCGTCCAGGGCCGCGGCCACCGCCAGATAGGTTTTGCCCGTCCCCGCCGGACCGATCCCTATCACGATGTCCTGGTCGAGAATCGCCTGCAGGTATTTCCGCTGAACCTCGCTCCGCGGAGTAATCACCTTGCGCGTGCCCGGCAGGGCGACCCGGATTCCCTCCTCCGGCGGTAGGATTCTGGTCTCGCCTCCGGACCCGAACTCCTCCACGAAGCGGCCAATGTCGTTGACGTCGAACGGCACCCTCAGACGCGACAACTCGATGACGTGCCGTGTAACCGGAATGGCGGCCTCCACGGCCTCCAGGTCCCCTGAGAGAACCAGGTGGTCCCCACGCAGCACGACGCGCACTCCGAACGTTTGCGACAGCTTCTGGAGGTTCGCGTCGTGCACTCCAGTCAGCAGAAGGGGGTCGATTCCATCCGCATCCAGCCGATGCTCGATGGCCGCGTTCTGTCCGTTACCCATGTTGCTCGCCCGCACCGAGGGTGCGGAGCCCCAACTCGGCCAGTTCCTGTTCGCTCACGTGCACCGGTGCCTCCTCGAAGAGGGCCCGCGCGGCCGTCGTCTTCGGGAACGCCACCACGTCACGCAGGCTCTTGGAGCCCGAAAAGAGCATCACTATCCTGTCCATCCCGAGTGCCATGCCCCCGTGCGGTGGCGCACCAGACTCGAGTGCGCGAAGCAGGAAGCCGAACTTGAGCTCGATGTCGGCATCGCTGAGCCCGAGTAGCCTGAGAATCTTGCGCTGTGCGTTCGAGTCGTGATTCCTGATGCCGCCCGACCCGAGCTCCACTCCGTTGTACACGAGATCGTACGACTGTGCCCGCGCCCGGGCCGGATCCGTGTCCAGCAGATCGGCGTCCTCGGGGTGGACATGCACAAACGGGTGATGGCTAGCCGTCAGCACCCCGTCGGACTCGTCGAACATCGGGAAGTCGGTGACCCACAGCCACGCGCACTCGGTGGTCGGCTTCAGCTTCGCCTGGGAGGCCGCGGCCAAGCGCGTCACCGCCAACGAAGGCGACGTCACCGCGTCCAAGCCCGCCGCGACCAGGACGAGGTCACCCGCGGCCATGCCTAATGCTTCGTAGTCGCCCTCCGCCATGAACCTCGACAGCGGACCCGAACCCCCGTCGTCGCTCCTCTTCGTCCACAGGAGCCCCGGCGCACCTGCCTCTTTCGCCTCTGCCTCGATCGCCTCGATCTGTTTCCTGGAGAGGCTCGCACCGCCCTGCAGGAGCAGCCCGCGGATACGCCCACCTCCCGAGACCGCACTCTGTAGCAGCCCGAACTCGAGGCCTCCGAGGGCCGTCGTCCAATCCTGGATCTCGAGACCGCAACGCAGGTCTGGACGGTCGGTACCATAGCGCTCCATGGCCTCCGCATGGGTCATGCGCGGGAACGGTGTCGGCGCCTCGACCGAGTCCGACACATCGGCCATGGAGGCTATGACACGCTCCATCCACCCGAACACGTCTTCCGGCACCACGAACGAAGCCTCGACGTCGATCTGGGTGAACTCGGGCTGCCGGTCCGCTCGCAGATCCTCGTCCCTGAAGCACCGCGCAATCTGGAAATAACGGTCGAAGCCAGCGGCCATGAGGATCTGCTTGTAGATCTGCGGGCTCTGTGGCAGGGCGTAGAACTGGCCCTTATGCACACGGCTCGGCACCAGAAAGTCGCGGGCGCCCTCGGGCGTCGGCTTGGTGAGAATGGGCGTCTCCACCTCGATGAAGCCCAGGGCATCCAGTTCGCGGCGGGCCGCCATGATGAGCTTGTGCCGCAAAACCAGGTTGTCCTGCAGTTCGCTGCGCCTCAGATCCAGAACACGGTGGCGCAGTCGTAACTCCTCGGCGGGGAGTTCGTCCTCGGGCCCCAGGTATACGGGGATCTCCGGCGTGCGGGCTTCGTTCAGAACCGCGACCGTGACCGCTTGAAGCTCCACTTCCCCCGTGGCCAGATCAGGATTGCGTTTACCGGCGGGACGCAGCTTCACCACACCCTCCACCGATACCACGGTCTCGCTTCCCAGCCGATGTGCGCGCGACAGGGAATCGGACTCTGTCCATTCGGGTCCCAACGAGATCTGGAGAAGGCCGGAACGGTCGCGGAGGTCCCAGAAAACCAACCCACCGAGGTCTCGGCGTCGGTGGATCCAGCCCACCAAACGCATGCTCTCGTTCTCGTTGGCAGCGGTGACACCACCCACCATCCTGGAGCGCAGGGCGGTGCCTTGGAGGTCGAGGTCTAGCATCGAAAGAAACTCGGCATTTTCGAGATCACGTGGAGGCGACGGCCCGCGAGTCCAGCCAGCGCGCGAAGATCATCACGAAGAGCGCATACCCTATGATCACTCCTGCGGCGTCGGCAAACACGTCGCTGATCGCTGGCGTACGGCCCGGTACGAAGCCCTGATGAAACTCGTCCAACACGCCGAAGACGATGCCGAGCACGAGAAACACGCCGTGGTGGTAGCGGGCGCCCCTCACCCGTGCCCACGCAAGCGTGAGTCCGAGCACCGTGTACAGTGAAAAGTGCACGACCGAGTCGTGCACGGCGATGAACTCGATACCCGGAGACTCCCACTCGCTCAAGAAAAAGAGGACCGCTACCCAGAAGGCAGCGGGCCCCCAAACGACGACCTGACGCATCACTTTACCGGTAAAATCACTGACAGTGTCCGGTCCTCCTCCGGTTGAGCTAGAAGGCTGTTGAAGAAGTACAGCGGGTCGCGTTGCGGTGCCACGGCCTTAAATCCTAGGCGGAGCGGCGAAGGCATAGCCGTAGCTACGGCGAGGCGGTCCAACGACGGAGATGAGGCCGTGCCACCGCAACCCACGGACGCGTAAGGTATTATCACACATGGTGTTGGGCACATGGCGACCAACGCTTCACGTCGGTGCCCGCGCGGTTGATCCTGCGTCTCTCCTCGTCGCCGTAGCTGGGCTACGCCTCCTCGTCGTTCCTTGCCTGAACGCGCGCAAGCGCGGGGCACCCACGCCATCGGGCGTGGGTCGCGCGGCCCGCTGTACTTCTTCAACAGCCTTCAAATGATCGGCATAATGTTAACCCCGGCCCAACAGGGGAACAAGCGAATCATGTGCGGGAGCGGCGAGCCCCGAAACGGCCTCACGAAACTGGTTTTCGCTTATATTTCCTCGCGCCGGGCCCCGTTTGGAGCGTGCGCCTCACACCTTCTCGACGACCATGGCTACCGACACGACGCCCTCACCCGTAGACCTGCTGGGAACCGTACCCGACGAGCTGGCCCAGGCCCTCTCTGCTCACTTCCTGGCACGGGGGGAGCCGGCTTACCGAGTACAGCAGGTACTCCACTGGATCTACCGGGGCGACGCCGTCGGTGTGGACGGCATGACCAACCTGCCGGAACCGGAGCGGACGGCGCTCAGCGAGGTTTTCTCGTTGAGCGAACCCGAGGCACAGACCGTCTCGACATCCTCGGACGGGACGGTCAAGCACCTGTGGAGGCTCGCAGACGGCGAGTTGGTCGAGTCGGTGTTGATACCTACGGACGACCGTCTCACGCTCTGCCTCTCGTCCCAAGCCGGGTGCGCCTTGGGGTGCACATTCTGCGCCACAGGCTGGGCCGGCTTCCGGCGGCAGCTCAGCGCCGGAGAGATCGTCGCGCAGTACCGTGGCGCCGGGCGCTGGGCGCGCACCCATGAGATGGGAACGATCTCGAACATCGTCTACATGGGAATGGGGGAGCCGCTCGCCAACGCCAAGGCGGTTCACGCCTCCCTCACGATCCTGAACCAAGGCTATTCGGTCGGCGCCCGGCGCATCACCGTCTCCACGGTCGGACTGGTACCGGGCATCCTCGAGTTGGCCGAGCGTCCGGAGCAGTTCAGGCTGGCCCTTTCTCTACATGCGCCAGAGAGCGCACTCCGCCAGGAACTCATCCCGCTCGAGAAACGCTTTCCTCTGTCCGAAGTCGTGCAGGCACTCGAGAAGTTCAACAGGGCCGGCGGCAAGCGTATCACGTTCGAGTACGTGATGATTCGCGGCGTGAACGACGATCTTCTGCTCGCGCCCAAGCTCGCCGACCTCGCGATCTCGCTTCACGCGTTCGTGAACCTCATTCCCTTCAACCCCATCCCGTTCCAGGACTGGGAGCCCAGCACGCGCGAACGCATCGCGGCCTTCCGGGAGATGCTCGAGGCGAGAGGGGTCGCAGTGGCCGTACGCCAGCCCCGTGGCCGGGACATCGACGCGGCGTGTGGACAACTCAGGGCCACGGCGATGAAGGACGCTGCCGTTTCTAGCGAATCAGGCTGAAGATCCGGCCTGGCCGCATGGCCCTGATCCAGGGGAAGGGCTTCCTGCTCTCACCATCGTACGAGAAGTAGAGCACGACGGCCCGGCCCTCCATCCTCCAGCGCGCCAGTGGGCCCCAATAGCGTGAATCCAAGCTTGAATCCCTGTTGTCGCCCATCATGAAGTACTCGCCGTCGGGCACGACCAGAGGCCCCCAGTTGTCGCGGGTGGGCCTGTAGGAGCTCCGGTCCACGGTGTCGAGAACGTGATCCACCTGCCAGACCATCCAAGGATCGTACTGATCGCCCTCCGGGAACTCGTGGCGCACGTAGGGCTCGTCCTGCGCCTCGCCGTTCAGGAACAGCACGGCGTCGCGCATCTCCAGCGTGTCGCCAGAAAGTCCGATCAGCCGCTTCACGAGCTTGAGGTCCGGCTCGTGGTGGGGGTCGAACACGATCACGTCACCCCTGTGCGGCTCGGAATATCCGGGGAGGAGTTTCTGGGTGCCGGGAATCCGGGCACCCAGGGACAGGCGGTTCACGACGAGGAAGTCGCCGACGAGGAGCGTCTCCTCCATGGATCCCGAGGTGATGACGAAGGTCTGAAGGATGAACGTGCGTATGACGATGAAAAGGACGAACGCCCCGGCCAGGGCCTTGGCCCACTCCACCAATCCGTTTTGCTCCCCAGGCTGCTCCTTGCCCGTGCGGGTGGAGCGCTGGGACGCAGTCCCGCTTCTCTTCTTCCGATTACCCTTCTTCGCCATCTATTCGCTCCGACGTCGTTTGCTCAACGGAACAACCTCCGCAAGTCCCACCAGGGACCGGACTCCTCACCATCGGAGGCCTCGGGCTTTTGCGGCGTCCATTCCCTGCCAAGCAATACGGTCACGTCCAGGTAAAGGTTCGAATCCGGTTCCGCCCGAACCGATCGTGCTCCGAGCACATCCGCTACGGCCCTCGCCGCATCCAGGTTGCCCGTACGGTCGAACACCACTGTGGAATCGTCGCCGAAGCGGTCTGCGTTCCCAAAGTATACGACGTCGAAGCCGGAGTCCCTGAGGAGATCCGTTGCGCGCCGCGCCATACTCTCGGTTCCACCGGCATTCAACACCTCGACGCGCACTCGGCCGAGGGGGCGCATCACGGGGTTCTGACCGACCACATCGGGGCGCTGGGCCTCGGGAAGCGGCCGCCACTGGGATACCGCCGACCCGATGAAGACCCCCGTCGCGAGCACCACGAGAAGAACCGCGAGACCACGAAGCCGCTCCATCATCGCTTGAGCGTAAGCATGTGATTCCAAAACGCCAGCGTCTCGGGCCGCACCCGGCGCTTGTCTTTGATGAGGTACTGTATGCGGGCTCCCAGAATGTCCAACACGACCGGCTCGAGTTCTTGGGGCATCGCCTCGCGCAACTGTGCGCGCCACTTCTTGCGCAGTGTCCGTCCAGGGTCGAGAAAATCGGCCGCATAGGTCGCCAACCCGAGATCGCCCAGGCTCGGACTCCCCAACGTGTGGTAGGCCACAGCGTTCAGGATCTCCGCATCCTTGACGCCCTCTTTCCGGAGGCGATAGGCCGCTGCGGGGCCGTGCAATACGTTGTCCGGAAAGTCACGTCGATCTTTGGGGAGCATCTTGCGGAGCGACCTCGGATCCTCGTCACGTAGGCAGTCGTGCAGGAAGCCGAGTGAGCGCCACCGGACTACCTCGTCCGGATGCTCTCCCCGCGCCTCGGCCCATTCCTGGAGCAGCGCCGCTACGCGATCCATGTGAGAGCGCCGCTTGCGACGGACGCTCACCCAATCGGGAAGGATCCCGACGGCAGCGTCCCGGACGATTGGGTGAAGGGTCGACCCAGCGCCGCTCGACATGCCTAAAGGAACACCATGGGGGCGATAGGTCTGTCAGCTCCGATTTCGGGTTCGTAGGCATCGAGAGTCGAACACGGAAAAGCTAGGATAGGCCCGTGCGGTGGGCAATCCATGTCTCGCCGGCGCTATGGTGGCGCTCTCGCCATTCATGATAGCTTGCCGCATGGCGATCAAGTGGGATCCCGTGCTCACGCGGGGAGTGGCGACGGAGTTGTCGGAGGTCCTCGCCGGCCAGAGGCTGAGGGCGGTCTTGTTCGATCACGCCGGCGGCGCGCTCCGGCTCTACTTTCGGGAGAGCACGCTCGACGCCCTACTCCGGGACCCCGGCCCCACGCTGCTGCTCGGGGACCCCGTGGATCCCCCTCCCGAGGCACGCCCGTTTCCGTGCCAGGTCGGCGAGGTCAGCGCGCTTCCCGACGAGCGCATCCTGAGCCTTGCCGCCCGCCGGATCCGGGGGAAAAGGCTACGGATCGAAGTGATCATCGAGCTGGCGGCCAACCGTCCGAACGCGGTGCTCGCCGAGGGTGACGACCGCATCGTCAGACACGTATTGATGGACCGCGCACGGGGCCGCCGGTCCCTTCGGGTAGGGTATCCGTACCAGCCCCCCGACCCCTCGGGACGTCTCGGGATCGAGGCGCCGGTGGCACGAGCGGAATGGCTCGAACTGTTGCTGAGCGTCCCTCCCCGAGATCGAGAACGAACCCTCCTCAGCCGGTTCGCGTACACGTCTCGCATTACCGCCGCCGCGCTGCTGGGGAGCGCCGCCCAGGAAGACGGCGCCGGCGCAGAGGATGCGCTGTCCCGTGGATACGACCTCTGGTCGGGCTTCTTGGACTCGACCGCGGCCTCGCCATGCGTGTTGCAAGCCGAGTGGGGCGAGCAGCCCTACGTGATGCCTGTCCCCGGCTATGACAGTGAGCCGGCCGCTTCCCTCCTGGAGGCGCTCGGCGAGATGGCGGGCGAGCGAGCCGAAGGGTCTCTGCCCTCCATCCTGGTATCGAGGCTCCAGGACGAGGCCAAACGGGCCGCACGAGCGGCTGCGAGCCTCCACCGGCGGCTGGAGAACACGCCCGACCCGGCGGACGCCCGAGCATTGGGGGACCTCATCCTCGCCCGGATCCACGAGGTCCATCGTGGCGCGGAGAGTGTCGAACTGGAAGGGTTCGACGGCACAGGTGTGGTGGTCGAACTGGATCCACGCCAGTCCCCGCCCGACAATGCCGCGCGCTATTACGGCGAGGCGGCCAAGGGGGAACGCGCACTCGAGAAGCTCCCCGGCCTGGTGGCCGAGGCGCGCGCGCGCGCCGACCGGCTCGAGGCGCTGCTCGTACGGGTACGAGCAGACGACGTCACCGCGGACGAAGTCCGCGAAGCGCTGCCGCAGGTGCTGGAGACGACGAGACTGGCACCCAAGGTGACGGCACTTCCCTACCGGCTCTACGAGAGTTCAGGCGGACTCGAGATCCGGGTCGGCCGCGGCTCGAGATTCAATGATGACCTGACGTTCCATCACTCTCGTCCGCGCGATATCTGGCTGCATGCCCGCCATACCGCCGGAGCCCACGTCATCCTGCGTTGGGACAGCGACGACAACCCACCCGCACGGGATCTCGAGGAGGCCGCCATCCTCGCAGCTCTTTACTCCAAGGCCCGTACATCCTCCAGCGTCCCGGTGGACTGGACACGCCGCAAGCACGTGCGCAAGCCGCGCAAGGCGCCGCGCGGCACGGTGAGCATCGACCGCGTAGGAACAGTATTCGTGGAGCCCGATCCTGCGGTGGAAGAGCGTTTGGCCCCGAGGGATTCGGAACCGGAGTAACGCCGCCAAACTGGTCGGTTAGTGCGCCGCCTGGTCCATCGCGGCCCGGAATGAGGCGACCAGTTCGCCCGCTCCGTCGGGTCCGCCGGAGGTCAGAGCCGTGATGAGCGCGCTTCCGACCACGACGCCATCCGCGACGCCCGCGACCATCGCGGCCTGCCCGGGCGTGGAGATGCCGAAGCCGACCGCGATGGGGAGTTCAACCACCTCTCGAAGAGCCTCGATCTCGCCTCCAAGGCCGTCTCTGAGCTGTTGTGTGGCACCCGTCACGCCCGTACGCGAGATGTAGTAGAGAAACCCCTGCCCTCCCTCGGCCACACGGGGCACACGGTCCGGTTCGGTCGTGGGTGCCAGGAGCCGGATAAAATCGAGGGGGCCGTCCCGCATCTCGCCCTCCAGATCGGGATCCGCTCCGGCTGGGAGATCCGTAAGCAGGAGTCCCTGGGCGCCCGCTTCCGCCGCATCCGAGATGAACCGCCCCATTCCGTACTGGAGAATTGGGTTCAAGTAGCTGAACAGGACTACCGGCGTGTCCCACGAGGCGCGGAATCTCCGGAGTGCTTCGAGCGTACCCTCGACCGTCATCCCGTTCTGGAGCGCGACGAAAGTGGCGGCCTGGATCGTCGGACCATCGGCCAGCGGATCGCTGAACGGAATACCGAACTCGATGATGTCCGCCCCAGCTTCGGCGACGGCCGTCAGACACTCAGCGGACTGCTGCGTATCGGGGTAGCCCACCGTGAGATAGGGGATAAGGGCCGCCCTGCCCTCGGATCGGCGCTGCGCAAATCGCTCGGAGATTCCCGGACCCTTGGTCATCGATCGATCAGACGGAACAGCATTCTAAATGAGGTAGTCGCTTACGCGAATCCCGTACTTCTGCGGATCGGTCGTCTTGATGATCGTGCGCACTCCCTGAGAGAGATCCACGAGCGTTGGGGTCGCCAGCGGCACGCCCAACTCGTTCGAGATCACCTTGACGATAGGCTGGTGAAGGTGCTCGGGGGCCTGGTTCACCTTCGATACGACCGCCAGCTCGTACGTGTCCAGAATCACGAGCGTGCCGATCGGATACACTCCTGTGGCGTTGATGAGCACCTTCACCAGGAGCTGGTCGTACCCACGCTGCGGATTGTCCCTCATCTCCTTGAGGACCTCGTCCGCCGGCCACGGCTTGTACTGGTAACTGCGCACCGACGTGCCCGCATCGAACCCGTCGGCCACCTGGCAGATGCGCGAGAAAATCGTGGGCTTCCGTGACCGCTTGTTTGGGGGGTAGCCGGTCAAGTCGATCTTCATGTGGTGCTCGTAGGCCATGAGCATCTGGCGGTAGGGCACGTCGGCAAACCCGTGCATGCCGAACAGGGCGAGCAGCCCTTCGGCCGGATGCTCCTTGAGCTGGGCCCACTCGTCGTCGTTCAGCCCCGAGGCCTTGTTGATGACCTCCAAGTCGATGCGCGTCTTGCCGATGTCGTGGAAGAGTGCGCCCAAGCCCAACTCGTAGAGCTGGAGCTTGGTGAGGCCCAAGCGCTGCCCGATGACCACGCTGAAGATGCATACGTTGACCGAGTGCGTGAACGTGTACTCGTCGAAGTCTCGCAGGGTGGTCATCGTGACCATGGAGGGCTCGTTGTTGAGCACCTGATCCACGATGTTCTGCACGGCCCGTTTCACCTTGCGCCCGTTGACCGCGCGTCCCAACCGGATGTCCGTTAGCACGTCCTTGGCCGCCCGTACCGACTGCGCATAGGTGCGCTTGGCCGCCGTGAGCGCCTCCTCCGTGTCCATCTCGGGCTCGCCGACGTCCTGCTCCGCACGCACGTCGATGTGCTCGACCGGTGTCGCGGCGAGCCGGTCGATGAAGCCCTCGAACGGACTCGCATCCGCCTTGCGTGTCAGCAGCGAGACGAAAGGCGCCCATTCCTGGCGCTCGACGCCGGCCACGACTTCGACCGCGCCGATGCCGTGTTCCGTGAGCGCGCTCGCGAAGCTTCCGAAGGTGGAGAAGTTGGACAGGTCGAGGCGCAGCCGGGTCTCGTTGAGGAAGAAGAAGTCCCCGACGATGCGAAGCTCGAGCGAGCCCTCCTGGCGCACGATCCCGCCCGTCACATCGTGCAGGTCGTTCAGGGCCTGCTGGACATGGTCGTTCTCCAACGGATAGAGCTTGAGCGCCTGGATCGCCCCGTAGAACGCCGTGAGGAGCTTCCGCCCGCTCGCCTGGACAACGCCGCGCTCGCCGAAGCTGCCCGCGTCCCGCTTCACGACTCTTTCGTCTCCCCTCGGAGGGCTTTGTTCACCGCACTGCGGACGACCGGATCCTCGATCTTTTTCGCCTTTTCGAGCGCCTTGTTCGCCGAATCCGTGCCGACCCTTCCGAGGGCGCGCGCGGCACACGCCCTGATCTCGGCGGACTCACCGCGCCGGAGGAAGCCTTTCCCGTTGAGTAGCCCGTCCAGCACCTTGACCGCCTCCATCCCACCGATGAGGCCGTAGCTCTCAAACACGGCCAACTTCTCCGTGAGGTCGGCCTGCTTGATGGCCTTTCCGGTCACGATCTGCTTCAGGGTCGATTCAGCATCGCGGTGCCGCATCGTACCGAGGGCTCGCGCCGAAGCGATCCTTACTTCGCGGTCGGGATCCTCCAGCCGGGCCTGGATGGCCGTCGCCGCTCCCGCGGCCTTGAGTTCGGTGGCGGCTTCGATGGCGGCCAGTCGGGCGAGAGGCTGCGGATTTTCCATGAGCCGGGCCAACGCCGGGGCAGCGTCCGCCACACCCATTTTCCCCGCCAGGAGCGCAGCACCGGCGGCGACCACAGCGTTGCCGTGTGTGAGAAGGTCCAGAAGCGCCTCGGGATTCTGCTCCGCGATTCCCACTACCGCGCTGGAGAGCACCTTCTTGAACTCGCGATCCTCGGCCTCTTCAGAGGCATGCAAGAGCACGCCGAGTGCCCCCGTTCGCAGATGCCTGAGGAAGCGAGACAGCAACTCCGGATCGGCCGCTATGGATCCGTCCCGGACGGCTCGGATGAGCTCGTTCAGCGTCGCCTCGGAGCTCAACTGGTCGAGGAGGTCGTCGACCTCGGCCTTGCGGCCATCGTCGAAGACGCCCTCCGCGGCCCGCATCTTCGCGAGTTCCTCGAGCACTTCGGCCGCAGACTCCAACGCACCCCGGCTGAGGAAGTTGGGTAGCAAGGTCGTCAGGATGCCGAGGATCTCGGTCTGTCGCTCGGAATCGGAGTCCTCGAGCCGATCGTATAGGGCGTTCAGCACGTCCTCACGTAGGTCGCGGTTCATCTCGAGCTCGACTTCCTCTCGCAGAACCTCCTTTTCGCGCGGATCCAGCGAGTAGAGCGTCGGGTTGAAGTCTTCCTTGCTGATCTGCTGCGGCGCTGGCGAGTCCTCCCCGGCCTCACCGTCCGCCACGTCCTGGTCTCCTTCGTCTTCCTCCGCCTCCTCCCGCACGCGTCGGTGCGCCTGGCCGAGGTCGGCCCTCTCGCTTTCCGGGGTCGCCGCGGGAAACTCCATGCCGTCCGGCATGACCTCGACGTAGGTGTACTCGAAGAATGTGAGATCGGCCTCCCACAGGACCGTGAGAAGGTCGTCGGCATCGGGCTTCATGTCGCGCGCGCGCTGCAACACACCGAGGAAGCGCTCCATCTCGTCGGCCTCGATGCCACGAAGAAATGTTATCTCCCGAACACCGTCCTTGAAGAAAAGGAATGCCAGCGACTCGGATCGATTCTCATTCTCGTAGACGACGACCTCTCCGCTCATGAGGCGATGCTCTTCCACCATCACCTTGACCTGGTCCACCTCCTGCCAGATGTCCTGGAAGGCCTCCCGCAGGCTGGACACGAACCGATGGTAGACCGGGTTGTTTTCGTCGTAGAGCTGATAGGCGCGCAGTGCCTTGCCGAGCGTGACGAAGAGGTCACGCACCTCGTCGAGGGGGAGGTCCGCGATGGCATCCCCTTCCCAGCCGTCCGCGCTGGTGGCAGTCGCGTTAGGTGGAACGTTGGTCAACGGCAAAGCTCATCAGAGAATCGAATCCCTACCCTCTAGTCGCGCGACGTGCGCCACGTCCTTGTCACCGCGGCCACTCAGGCAAATCAGAGTCGGTCCGCCGTCCGCGTAGCCCGACCCGGCACGGAGAGCGTAGGCAATGGCGTGCGCACTCTCAAGTGCCGGGATGATGCCTTCCAGTTCGCCGAGGCGATGGAACGCGTCCAAGGCCTCCCCATCCGTGACGGATACGTAGCGGGCCCGACCGATCTCTTTCAGATGTGAATGCTCGGGGCCGACCCCAGGGTAGTCCAACCCCGCCGACACCGAGTGGGCCGGTGCGACCTGCCCATCGGCGTCCTGAAGAAGATAACTCATGGCACCGTGGAGGACACCAGGTCTTCCTGCCGCCAGGGACGCGGAATGCCGGCCCGAATCCAGGCCCTCTCCGGCCGCCTCGACGCCGATGAGCTCCACTTCCTGATCGTCGATGAAGGCGTGGAAGATGCCCATCGCGTTGGAACCCCCGCCGACGCACGCGATCACAGCCGCCGGTAGCCGCCCCACCCGCTCCAGCATTTGAGCGCGGGCTTCTTCGCCGATCACGGCCTGAAAGTCGCGCACCATGCGCGGAAACGGAGCCGGGCCCACCACCGACCCGATGATGTAGTGGGTTCCCTGAACGTTCGTCACCCAGTCGCGGATCGCTTCGTTGGTCGCGTCTTTGAGCGTGCGGGTGCCGGACCCTACCGGTCGTACCTCGGCGCCCAACAGCTCCATGCGATACACGTTCAACGCCTGACGCTCGACGTCCTCTTCACCCATGTAGACGACACACTCGATGTCGAAGAGGGCGCACGCGGTTGCCGTCGCCACACCGTGTTGGCCGGCGCCGGTTTCGGCGATGATCCTTCCCTTCCCCATGCGGCGCGCCAGGAGTGTCTGGCCGATGGTGTTGTTGATCTTGTGGGCGCCGGTGTGGTTGAGGTCTTCTCGCTTGAGATACAACTCACCGCTCGAGGCGGCCTCTTCGAGCCGGCGAGCGCGGTACAAAGGTGTGGGGCGGCCGACATAGTCGCGCAAAAGGTCCCGCAGTTCCTCTTGGAAGGCGTCGTCTTGGCGCGCCGCTGCATAGGCCGCGGTCAGCTCATCGAGCGCGGCGATCAGCGTCTCCGGGACGTACCGGCCGCCGAACGCCCCGAACCGATCATCCGCCTGCGCAGATGCTTCCATAGCTTGGTCACGGGACACTAGCCGCGTTCTCCTCGTATATGCGTCACGAAGGCCTGAACCAGGCCCGGATCCTTGATTCCAACCTCGATCTCCACACCGGAGCTCACGTCCACAACGTCCGGCCGTAACAGCGATACGGCTTCCCGCACGTTCTCGGGCGTGAGCCCACCCGCCGCGATCAGATCGACTCCCTCCGGGAATCCGTCCCGCGCCGCGGCGAACTCATCCCAGGCGAAGGCCACCCCCGAACCACCCACCTTGCTCGGGTGCCAGCCCTCCAGCAGAAAGCCGTCCACCGATTCCCCGTAGCGTTGGAGACCCCGCTCCAGATCATAATCCTCCCTCAATCGGAGCGCCTTCCACACCAGCCAATCGCCCGCCGCTCTGAGCTCGGCTACCACGCCTGCAGGCTCGTTTCCGTGAAGCTGTAGTACAGCGGCACCTACGGTTTCGGCAATAACCGCCGCGACCTCGACCGATTCGTCTACCAGAACCGCTACGGTCTTGATCTCGAGGCTGGACGTGATCGCCGCCGCCACTTCAGGCGTCACGGATCGCTCGAACCCACCGGAAAGAATCATGCCCACGTAGCCCGCACCGAGCGATTGGGCCAGGCGGGCATCCTCCACCCGTGTGACGCCACAGATCTTTACCACTGGCAGCATAGCGAGATCGGAGTAGGGAGGCCGGGGCTGGGACTCAGCCATGGCTGGCCCGTGCCTCGACCGGGTGGCCTGCCAGCTCGCGTACACCCTCCGCCGGGTCCTCGTGGCCGAGCAGCCACTCCCCGACGAGCACAGCATCTACTCCAACACCTCCCAGACGGGTGACGTCGTCGCCACTCCTGATTCCGCTCTCGGAGACGACCACAACCTCGTCCGGCACTTCTGGAAGCAGGTCCAGTGTCACGTCGATCCGCGTGGTGAAGGTGCCGAGATCACGATTGTTGATCCCCACAACGCGCGCTCCAGCCTGCAGCGCCCTCTGAAGCTCCGTGCCATCGTGGGCCTCCACCAGCGCCGACATGCCCAGGGATTCGGCCATGCTGAGCAGTTCCGCGAGACGGGCGTCATCGAGGATGCGCACGATGAGTAGGACCGCGTCCGACCCAGCGGCCCGTGCCTCGAGCACCTGGAGCGGGTCGATCAGGAAGTCCTTTCGCAGGACCGGAAGATCCACGGCCGCCCTGGCGGCGCGGAGGTCATCGAGCGAGCCGCCGAAATAGTCCCGGTCCGTGAGGACCGAGAGCGCCGCCGCGCCACCGGCCTGGTAACGAGACGCGAGTCCGGCGGGCTCGAGATCGGGCCGGATGGGACCGGAACCGGGGGACCGGCGCTTCATCTCAGCGATCACGGAGACCAGCCCTGGCCGATTCAAGGCACCGGCGAAATCCCGCGGGGGGTCAGCCTCCAGAACAGCAGCGTGCAGGTCTGCGGCTCGAGGACGGAGCGCCTCGACCTCCTCCCGCTTGGTCGCCGCGATCCTGTCGAGGATGCCGGATTCGGCGCTCATGGGAACCCCAGAGAGCTTGGCAGGCGAGTCATGATCCAGGCAAAACCTTGCGTTTCGGGCAACGTTCGGGTATCGTGAGTTCGGTGCTTGTTCGGGTTCTCACCGAATCGAAGGAGGTCCGCATGCCGCTGACGAAGCGCCAAAAGCAAATCTTGGACCACATCGAGGTGTTCATCGAAGCCCACGGATACGCGCCGAGCTTCGAGGAGATCGCCGAAGAGTTCGGATATTCCTCTCTGGCAACGGTCCACGAGCACTTGAGCAATCTGGAGCGCAAAGGCTATATCCGGAAGGCCTATAACGAGAGCCGTTCCATCGAGCTTACGCCCCCCGACAGTAGCCCTAGCGTGGTCGAGCTGCCGCTGCTCGGGGCGGTAGCAGCCGGGCTTCCCATCGAGGCCATAACCCAACACGAGTCCCTCGCCGTACCGCCGGACATGGTACGTCAGAACCGCGACAACTACGTGCTCCGGGTCGAGGGTGATTCCATGATCGACGAGCAGATCCGGGATGGGGACTACATCGTGGTCGCTGCCCAGGACACCGCAGAGGACGGACAGATGGTGGTCGCCCTGGTGGGTGGTGAATCGGCGACGGTCAAGAAGCTCTATCGCGAGCCTGATGGGCGTATCCGGCTGCAGCCCGCCAACCTGGCCATGCCGCCGATCGTCGAGGATGCCGACAACGTCGCCGTGCAGGGCGTGGTGGTCGGCATCATTCGGAAGTACTAGAGGGAAGTACTACCGGGTCGCAGCCTTGAGCGCGGCCAACGTATCCCGTGCCGCGCCGGAGTCCAGAGCGCCTTCGGCCGCCGCCACGCCGTCCTTCAAGGTCTTGGCCTCATCGGCCACGTAGATGGCTGCACCAGCATTGAGAACCGTTGCGGCGCGCGCCGAGCCGCGTTCCTCCCCTGAGAGCACCCTCTCGATGAGCGCGGCGTTCTCTGCGGGCTCGCCACCGGCCAGGCCTTCCACGTCGCCTCGCTCCACGCCCAACTCTTCCGGAGTGACCGTGAACTCGCGGATATCGGCGCCGATCAGTTCGGCCACCTTGGTGGCGCCTAATGGGCTCAACTCGTCCATTCCCGGCTCCCCGTGCACCACGAGCGCCCGGCGATGCCCCAACTCGCGCAACGCGGCCACGATCGTGCCCATCAGCGACGGATCGGCAACACCCACGACTTGCCTCGTGACTCCCGCGGGGTTGGTGAGAGGGCCCAGAATGTTCATGATCGTCGGAAAGCCCAGCTCGCGCCGGACCGGTCCGACGTGGCGCATGGCAGGGTGCAGGAGGGGAGCGAACATGAACACGATGCCGACGTCGGCCAGCACGCGCTCCATCTCGTCGGGGCTCAGTTCGATCCGCACACCCAACGCCTCCAGCACATCCGCGCTACCGCTCTTGGAGCTGAACGATCGGTTGCCGTGCTTGGCGATCCGTACGCCTGCCCCAGCCGCCACCAAGGCCGCGGCCGTGGAGATGTTGAACGTGGTAACGGTCCCCCCGCCAGTACCGCAGGTGTCGACGAGGGTATCGAGCCCCTCTGCCGGGACCGTGACCATGGCGGTGCGCAGCGCGCGAACCCCCCCCGCGATCTCACCGGCGACGATCCCCTTCACCCCGAGAGCGGTGAGGAAAGCCGCCATCTGGACTTGGGACGCGCTTCCGTCCATGAAATGGTCGAACACGGCCTCCGCCTGGGCGGAGTCGAGGTCCCCCCCGAGCGCGACGTGAGCCACCAACGCTTTGAGGGCGTCGGGCGAATCCTGGGCGGGGACTTTGGTCATTCTTTCGTCTCGCGGTGGTTGGACGTATGCGACTCGTGCCCTGGACACGGGGCATCGGGAATGGTAGTCCGGACCGGGATTCGGGGTCAATTCCCGCGGTTCTGGAACGCGCTTGACTTCAGGGTGCCTCACTCTACCTTCGGTGCGTGGATTCCGCCGCGGAGAATCGGCTCAAGCTAACCCTGCACTACGACGGATCCGCGTTTTTCGGCTGGCAGATACAGCGCGAGGAACGCACCGTCCAGGGAGTAATCCAATCGGCCTTGGAGCGGCTGACTGGAGGCCTCATCACGGTCATCGGTTCCGGACGTACCGACCGTGGCGTTCACGCCACAGGGCAGGTCGCCGCGGTGTCGGTCCCGGAGCGCTGGAGCGCGGAGGAGCTGCATCGGGCCCTCAACGCCGTCCTGCCGAATGACGTGTGGGTCGAGCGTGTGGACCGGGTGAGTCCGGACTTCCATCCCCGATACGATGCGATCGCGCGCACCTACGAGTATCACCTCGGGCTTGTGGCGGAGGCCTCCTCACCCTTCCACCGCCGCTGGTGCTGGCCCCACGGCAACCGGGCCGACCCTGCCGTCCTCGAGCGGGCCGCGGCGGAGCTTCCCGGCACGTATTCCTTCGAGCGATTCGCCAAGGCCGGCCAGCCCGAACGCGGCTACCGGTGCACGATCATGAGCGCCGCCTGGGAGCCTTGGGGAACCCTCGGCCTGTCGTTTTCCATCACCGCCGATCGCTACCTCCATCACATGGTCCGCTACTTGGTCGGGACCATGGCGCAGATCGCGTCCGATCAGCGCCCCCTGGCAGACCTCACGGAGTTGTTGCGGAACGAGCGGACCGAGTTGGAGACCTCTCCCCCGGCGCCGCCCGAGGGACTCTTCCTCACTCGAGTAGATTACCCTGAGCCCGCCAACGAGGCTGCCCCAGGCACTCATCCCACGCGGAGCACACCGACACCATGAAGATTTTTTTGGACACTGCCGACATAGACGAAATCCGCAGGGCGGCGGACGCCGGACTCATCGACGGGGTGACGACGAATCCGTCCCTTCTGGCCAAGGTGGCCGGCGACCGTGATCCGAGGGAGATCTTCCTGGAGATCTGCGAGGCGGTGGACGGACCGGTGAGCGCCGAAGTGGTGGCGCTGGATGCCGACACCATGGTCTCCGAAGGAAAGCGGCTGGCTGGGCTCCACGACAACATCGTCGTCAAGGTCCCGCTCACCGAAGACGGCCTGAGGGCCTGCCGCCGGCTCCGCAGCGACGGCGTCAGCGTCAACGTCACCCTCTGTTTCTCGGTCACGCAGGCTCATTTGGCGGCGAAGGCCGGGGCGACATACATCTCGCCGTTCGTCGGGCGGATCGACGACATATCGGGCGACGGCATGGATCTCGTCGCCCAGATCCGACAGGTCTATGACAACTACGCGATCGAGACGGAGATCCTCGCGGCGTCGTTGCGGCACCCGCAGCACGTCGTGCAGGCGCTCTTGATGGGAGCCGACTGCGGCACACTTCCCGCCAAGGTCCTGTATCAACTTCTGAAGCACCCACTCACCGATTTGGGGCTCGAGCGGTTCTTGGAGGACTGGAGATCCCTTGGCGCTGACCTCTAAAAGCCTGTTGAAGGACGCTCGGACCTTGCTCCTGTACCGATACCGGTTTATTCCCGCGCTGCTCCTCACGGCGATGCTGACGGCCTGTGAGGCGGCCGAGGTGGACCGTCCGGGACCGGACGGGACCGAAGCGGCGGCGGCCACTTCGGGGGCGCCGCTCAGGCCACCGAGTCCGCAGGGTGCGTCGGACGGGGTTGGCCAGTCCCGCAGCACGGCGATCGTCAGGGCGGCCAGCCGGGTAGCGCCGTCCGTGGTCAGCGTCAACGTGATGCGCACGGAGCAGGTACGCCGCTCCGTGTTCGACTTCTTCGACCCGCGGATGCCACGCACGAGGCAGAGTGCGGGCCTCGGGTCCGGCTTCTTCGTGCGCAGTGACGGTTACGTCATGACGAACGAACACGTCGTACGTGGCGCGAACCGGATCATGGTCGCGCTCCCGGACGGCCGCGATCTTCCGGCCGAACTCGTTGGGAGCGACGAGGTCACCGATATCGCGATCCTCAAGGTGACGGGCGCTTCCCTCCCGGTAGCGCCGATCGGCTCCTCCGAGGACCTCATGATCGGGGAGTGGGCCCTGGCGATCGGAAACCCGCTCGGGTACCTGTTCTCGAACTCCGAGCCCACGGTCACCGCCGGCGTGATTTCGGCACTGGGCCGGCACATCGTGCCGAGCGGCGGGGACCGTGTGGTCTACCTGGGCATGATCCAGACCGACGCATCGATCAACCCGGGCAACTCGGGCGGCCCCCTCGTGAACGCGCTCGGCGAGGTGATCGGTGTGAACAGCTCGATCTTCTCCCGCAGCGGCGGCAGCGAAGGCCTGGGTTTCGCGATCCCCATCCGCCGGGCCCTCAGGGTGGCTGACGACCTCATCCAGTACGGCGAGGTCAAGCGCCCCTGGCTGGGTCTCCACGTGGAGCCGGTCGAAGCCGACGCGTGGGGGCGTACGAGAGGCGTACTCGTCTCCGACGTGGTGCCCGGGTCCCCCGCGGCCCGCGAGGGCATCCGCGGCGGGGATCGTCTGCTTGTGGCGAACGGCCACCGTCTGGTGACGCCACTGGATTTCCAGGCGCTTCTCTTGGATCTTCGGGCGGGCGATCCGCTCACGTTGGAGATCGAGGGGCGAAACGGGACCGCGACGCTGACCGCCAGCGAGCTTCCGTCGCTCGTGGCGGAGCGCGTGACGGTGGGAGACCGAATGCAGCTCATCACCGTCACACCCCAGGTTCGGGCGGAGCGAGGGATCCAGTCCGAGTCGGGGGCGTTGATCGTGTCGATCGCGACGGACCTGGCACAGGCTACGGGGTTTCGAGAGGGAGACGTACTCCTGCAGATGAACAATCGGGCAATCGACAGCGCGGAGACCGCGGCCCGCCTCCTCGCCCAAGCGGCTGGACGCGTTCGAATCTGGTTCGAGCGCAACGGTGGCCTGACGGCCCGTGACTTCCGATGGTGAGCGGCCCGCGATGAGCGAGCGGTCGCCAGATCGGTTCGTACACCCCTTGGCGGAGCGCTACGCCTCCAACGAGATGCAGGCCGTCTTCTCGCCGGCGCGCCGTTTCGGCACCTGGCGGCGCCTCTGGCTGGCGCTCGCGGAGGCCCAAGCGGAACTGGGGCTGCCCATCCCTCCCGAAGCGCTCACCGAGATGCGGGCTCACCTCGATGATGTGGACCTCGACCAGGCCGCAGAGTACGAGCGGCGCTTTCGGCATGACGTCATGGCCCACGTGCACCTGTTCGGTGATGCCGCTCCAGCGGCACGTGGCATCATCCACCTAGGCGCCACAAGCGCCTACATCGGCGACAACACGGATCTGATCCTTCACCGGGCAGGCCTCGAGTTGGTGCGCGACCGTCTGGTACGTTGTGTGTCGGCTCTGGCGGGGTTCGCCCGAGAGTACAGAGACCTGCCCACGCTCGGGTATACCCACTTCCAGCCCGCCCAGCCCACCACCGTCGGGAAGCGCGCCACCTTGTGGATCCAGGACTTCCTACTCGACCTGGAGGAACTGGAGCACCGCCTGGGCCGCCTGCGCTTCCTAGGCGTCGCTGGCGCGACGGGCACGCAGGCGTCGTTCCTGGATCTCTTCGAAGGGAATCACGACAAGGTCGAGCGCCTCGACGGGGCCGTGGCGGAGAGCATGGGCTTCAGTGAGCGCTTCGGAGTGACCGGCCAGACCTACACGCGCAAGATCGACGCCCAGGTTCTGGCGACCCTGGCGGGCCTGGCCGCCTCCGCCTCCAAGATGGGGAACGATCTTCGCCTGCTCGCGCACCTGCGCGAGGTGGAGGAGCCGTTCGAAGCGGAACAGATCGGCTCGTCGGCCATGCCGTACAAGCGGAATCCCATGCGTGCCGAAAGAATCTGCGCCATGGCGCGCCACGTGATCACGCTGGCACAGGATCCTCAGTTGACGCATGCGACGCAGTGGCTGGAGCGAACCCTGGACGACTCCGCGAACCGGAGGCTCTCGATCCCCGACGCGTTCCTCGCGGTGGATGGAATCCTCGTCCTCGTGGAAAACGTTTCCGCAGGGCTTGTGGTGAACCCTCACGTCATCCGAAACAACCTCGCGGTGCATCTGCCGTTCATGGCCACCGAAACCGTTCTGATGAAGGCCACCGCGGCCGGCGGCGACCGCCAGAAGCTCCACGAACGGATACGACTGCATTCCATGGAAGCGGCCGCACGCATGAAGGACGAGGGAGCTCAGAGCGACCTTCTGGAGCGCATCGCCGGAGACGAGGCATTCGGCATGAGCCTCGACCAGCTCGAGGAGCTCGTGGACCCGGCCCGTTTCGTGGGCCGCGCGCCCCAACAGGTCGACCGTTTTCTGGAGGAATGGGTCGACCCGGTCATCAACCGCTACGGATCCGAGGCGGAATCACGCGTGGGAGCGCCCGATGTTCGAGTCTGACTCTGACACTGACATAGGCGCGATGGTCCGGTCCGATCTACCCCTGCCGCTACTCCACCAGGGCAAGGTCAGAGACCTCTACGACGCCGGCGACGACATGCTCCTGATCGTAGCCAGCGATCGCGTGAGCGCCTTCGACGTCGTGCTGCCCCAGCCGATACCGTCGAAAGGCGAAGTGCTCACGCAGATCACGGCCTGGTGGCTGGCGGGGCTCCATGGCTCGATAGACCATCACCTTCTCTCCGTCGACCCGGATACCATCATCCGGCGTATCCCTCTCCTCGAGGACACGCGCGACACCTGGGCGCGAAGATCCATGCTGGTTCGGCGCACCGAGCCGCTCATGGTGGAGTGCGTGGTCCGTGGCTACATCACCGGATCCGCCTGGCGGGAATACCGCGATCACGGCACGCTCGCCGACCAACCGCTGGCGGAGGGCTTGGTCGAGAGCCAGCGCCTGGAGCCGCCCATTTTTTCACCGGCCACCAAAGCGGTCGAAGGGCACGATGAGAACATCACCTTCGAGGACGCGGGCCGTATCCTCGGCAGCGAGACGGCCGAGCGCACTCGCGACCTCTCTCTCCGCATCTACGAACACGGATCACGTGTCGCCGAGGAGCACGGCATCATCCTGGCCGACACGAAGTTCGAGTTCGGCTTCGACGCAGAGGGCAGGCTCCTGTTGATCGACGAGGTGCTCACGCCCGATTCATCCCGCTTTTGGCCGGGCGAGAGTTACGAAATGGGCCGCGGGCAGCCCTCCCTGGACAAGCAGCCCGTGCGGGACTATCTGGATGGGCTGGAAGACTGGGACAAGGCGCCACCGCCCCCGGACCTCCCGGCTCATGTGGTGGAAGCGACCACGAATCGGTACAAGGAGATCTTTCGAAGGCTTACGGGTATCGAGTTGGACGACTACCAGCCCCCTGTTTTCGAGGGCCTTACTCGATGAGATTCGCGCGGGAAGGGCGCCCCTTCATGCTCATTGCCGCGGCGGCGACCGCGGCCACGATGGCCATGGCGGTGCACAGCCCCATCGCCGCCTGGGCTATCGCGCCCGTGACGGCCCTCGCGTTGCTGGTCTTCTATTTCTTTCGAGATCCGGACCGGCAAATCCCGGAAGAACAGGGGTTGGTGCTCGCCCCGGGCGACGGCAAGGTGATCGAAATCGTGGAAGTGGAGGAGCCCAGCTTCTTCGAGGGTCCCTGCCGGAGAATCTCGATCTTCTTGAGCATCTTCAACGTGCATGTGCAACGGGCTCCCGCGTCGGGCTCCGTGGTGCACCGGGCGTACAAGCCGGGCGGCTTCGCAGTCGCCTGGCACCCCAAAGCCAGCGAGGAGAACGAGCAGTCCTCCGTCGGCGTGGTGACCGATTCCGGGCGATTCCTCGTGCGGCAGATCGCGGGCCTGATCGCGCGCCGGATCATCACGTACCCGGAAGAGGGACAGACCCTCGAACGCGGCGAGCGCATCGGCCTCATCCGGTTCGGCTCTCGTGTGGACCTCTTCATCCCACTCGAGTGGCCGGTCGAATGCGCTGTCGGTGACCGCGCCGTGGGTGGCACCACCGTCATGGCCCGGCAACCCGTTGTCCCTGGACACGGAGTGGAGCCATGAGCGAGCAACCCGGCCGTAGGCGGGCTCAGCTACAGCGAGGGATCATCATCCTTCCCTCCGCATTCACGCTGGCGAACCTCTTCTTCGGCTTCTACGCCATCGTGGCCGCGACGCGCGGCGAGATGCTCCAGGCATGCTGGTTCATCATCCTGGCCTCGGTCCTCGACATGCTGGATGGCCGCGTGGCCCGCTTCACCCGGACCGGATCCACCTTCGGCGAAGAACTGGACTCCCTGGTGGACGCCATCAGCTTCGGCGTGGCCCCCGCGTTCATCATGTACACGCTGTATTTCTCGGACGCGAACTGGAGCTGGACGCTGCCCTTCACGTACGTCACGGCCGTGGTCGTGCGCCTGGCTCGTTTCAACGTCGAGCAGGGCGGCGCGGCCAAGACCCAGTTCAACGGCCTGCCGTCCACCACGGCGGGCATGATCCTCGCGGCATACTACCCCTTCAGCCAGACGCCTTTTTTCCAGGACTACATGGCCGGCATGCCGTGGCCGCGAATCATGGGCGTGGTCATGATCATGCTGAGCGCGCTCATGCTGAGCCACGTGCCGTATCCTGTCATGCCGAGGATCAGCTTCAAGACACGGAAGGGCGTACTCACAACCACGTGGTTGTTCGGGAACGTGGTCGCGGCCATCACCATCCCCCGGTACTACTTCTTTCCCATGCTGGTCATGTACACCGCGTGGGGCCTCACGCGCTCGGTCATCGCCGGGCTCCTGGAGCGACTCCCCGACCGGGACCCTCTCCTGGATGCGGAGATTCCCGAGGAAGCCGATGAGGTCCGCACACTCGATTACGGCGACCTGACGCCGGGGCCATTCAACCCTGACGCGCGACATCCGGAGAACGACAATTGACTCGGCACCACCTCGAGATCCGCATCATCCCACGCCCGGGCCTCCTGGATCCGGAGGGAAAGGCCATCCACCACGCCCTCGACTCGCTCGGCTACGAGTCGGTGAGAAACGTGCGGGTGGGCAAGGCGATCTACGTGGATTTGGAAGCACCCTCATCCGAAGAGGCCATCGCGGAGGCCGAAGCGATGTGCCGGGGCCTGCTCGCCAATCCGGTAACGGAGGACTTCGAGATCGGTATGGCGTCGCCGGCCGCCGAACCGGGGGAGACCTCATGAGGTTGGCGGTGGTGACGTTCCCCGGCTCGAACTGTGACTACGACGTCTATCAAGCCATCAAGAGCGTCGGCGGCGTTCCGGAGTTCATCTGGCACCGGGATGCGGCGCTGGACAGCGTGGACGCCGTGGTGCTCCCCGGGGGCTTCTCGTACGGAGATTACCTGAGAGCCGGGGCCATCGCCCGCATGAGCCCGATCATGGAACAGGTCGTGACGTTCGCGGCGGGTGGCGGCCCGGTCCTGGGCATCTGCAACGGCTTTCAGATCCTTTGCGAGGCCGGACTGCTCCCGGGTGCGCTCACACGGAACGACACGCTCAAGTTCGAGAGCAAAGACGTGTGGGTCCGTGTCGAGAACGCGGACACGACCTTCTCACGCGACTATGGACAGGGGCAGGCCCTGCGGATGCCCATCGCTCACGCCGAAGGGAATTACTACGCGGACGAGGAGACGCTGGACTCGCTGGAGTCGGGAGGCCAGGTCGTGTTTCGTTATTGTGACCCGAGCGGCCACGACGGCGAGGGCTGGAATCCGAACGGCTCGGCCCGTAGCATCGCCGGGATCCGCAATGAAGCGGGCAACGTTCTGGGCATGATGCCGCATCCCGAGAGGGCGGTCGAGGAAGTGCTGGGATCGGTCGATGGCCTGGGTGTTTTCACGTCGCTCCTACGCCAACTCAGCCCAGCCGCCGCCTGACCAGAACCCAATGCCAACCTCAACCCCGCAAGGCACGAAACGTGAGCGAGAGCTCGGAGAGTAACTCGGTCGGCGGCATCGGAGCCGCCACAGCGCCGCAGCCCCGCCCCGGCGACCCACCCATCACCCCTGAACTGGTCCAGGATCACGGGCTCTCGCCGGAGGAGTACGACCGGGTACGAGACGTCCTGGGGCGAGAACCCACGTTCACGGAGTTGGGCATCTTCAGCGCCATGTGGTCGGAGCACTGCGGCTACAAGAACTCGAAGCGCCTGCTCCGCCTGCTCCCGACCGAGGCCCCTTGGGTCATCCAGGGCCCGGGCGAAAATGCGGGCGTCATCGATCTGGGAGACGGGCTCGCCCTGGCGTTCAAGATCGAGTCCCACAATCACCCGTCGGCGGTCGAACCCTATCAGGGAGCTGCCACGGGGGTGGGCGGCATCTTGAGGGACGTGTTCACCATGGGGGCACGCCCCATTGCGATCCTCGACTCGCTCAGGTTCGGCGACCTCGACTCGGGCCGGGTCCGCTATCTGTTCGATGGCGTCGTGCGCGGGATCGGCGACTACGGCAACTGCGTCGGCATCCCGAACATCGGCGGCGAGGTTCAGTTCGACCGCGGCTACGAGGACAATCCGATCGTCAACCCTATGTGCCTCGGCCTGATGAAGGTCGACGAACTGATCAAGGGCGAGGCGGCCGGGGTCGGCAATACGCTCATGGCAGTGGGTGCCCGTACCGGCCGGGACGGCATCCACGGGGCCACCTTCGCGAGTGAGGAGCTGAGCGAGGACACGGAGGCCAGTCGCCCGCAGGTACAGGTGGGCGACCCCTTCACCGAAAAGCTGCTGCTGGAAGCCAGCCTCGAGCTGATCAGGAGCGGTCACATCGTCGGCATCCAGGACATGGGAGCCGCCGGACTCACGTCGACCGCGTCGGAGATGGCCGGCCGTTCCGGGACGGGGGTGGAGATCGATACACTCGCGGTGCCGGTGCGTGAGCCGGACATGACGCCCTACGAGATCCTCCTCTCGGAGTCGCAGGAGCGTATGCTGGTCGTCGCGAAGGTGGGCCACGAGGCCGACGTTCGAGCCATTCTCGAGAAGTGGGAGCTGGAAGCGGCGGAAGTCGGCAAGGTCACCGACGACGGCACGTTCCGCGTCCTCGAGGGCGACCGCGTGGTGGCCGAGATCCCCGCGTTGCCGCTCACCGAAGGGTGCCCGACGTATGAGCGCGAGGGAGTCGAGGCCGAGGACGTGCAGGCACTCCGAAAAATGGACCTGTCGCCCTATGAGGAACTCGAGGGCTCGCCGGCCGATGTGTTCATCAGGCTACTCGAATCGCCAAACATCGCTTCGAAGCGCTGGATCTACCAACAATACGACACGACCGTACGAACCGGCACGGTGCTCGGCCCGGGCGGCGACGCCGGCGTCATCCGCATCCGAGGCACCACGAAGGCCGTGGCGGCCACCACGGACTGCAACGGCCGTTACGTCTATCTGGAGCCGCGCACGGGGGCCATGATCGCGGTCGCCGAAGCCGCACGGAACCTGGTGTGCGTAGGCGCGTTACCCACCGCCGTGACGAACAACCTCAACTTCGGCAGCCCGCTCAAGAGCCATATCTACTACCAGTTCCGCGAGGCCGTCCTGGGCATGGCCGAGGCATGCAAGCTGTTCGAGACCCCGGTAACGGGCGGGAACGTGTCCTTCTACAACGAAACGGACGGCAAAGCGATCTACCCGACACCCGTGATCGGCATGGTGGGAATCCTCGATGACGTCGACAAGCTCACCCGTCATGCGTTTCAGTCGGTAGGCGACGCCATCGTTCTGCTCGGAGACAACACGAACGAGCTGGGTGGCAGCGAGTATCTCTACGTCATCCACGACCTCGTCGCGGGTCCTCCACCCGAAGTGGACCTCTTGGGCGAGCGCCGGCTCCAGCACGCCGTGCTCGCGGCCATCCAGAAGGGGCTGGTCAAGTCGGCACACGACGTGTCGGAAGGGGGACTCGCCTGCGCCCTGGCCGAATGCGCGTTGGGAGACGGCGAGGCGCTGCTCGGAGTGGAGGTGACGTTGGACGATCCACTTCCTACGGCGGCGCTCTTCTTCGGTGAGGCCCAAGGGCGCGTGATCGTCTCTTGCCACTCGAAAAACGCGGAGAAACTGCAGCAGCTCGCCCGTGACCACGGCGTGCCCTCGAGGGTGATCGGGACGGTCACGGAGGCCGCTTCAGGCTTCGTCATGCACGCCAAGAGCGCCGACATGAAGGTCGACTTGAATTCGATGAAGGCGCTATTCTTCGATACGATCTCGAACATCATGGACGCCGGCGGCCGCGAATAATACATGAGCCGAGACCTACCCCTTCCTGCCACAGACATCCTGATGTCCGAGTTGGACGGAGACGGCCTGCGCGAGGAATGCGGCGTCGTCGGCGTCAGCAACGTGGAGGGTGCCGCCGAACTCACGTTCTTGGCGCTCTACGCGCTCCAACACCGTGGGCAAGAAGCGGCCGGCATCTGCGTTACGCACGAAGGTAAGGCGATACTCCACAAGGGTTTAGGACTCGTAGCGGATGTGTTCGACGCGGCCACGCTGCTCAAGCTCCCGGGCCGGATCGCGATCGGGCACGTGCGCTATTCGACGGCGGGAGGTGCAGGCATTCGCAACGCCCAGCCGATCCAAGTGAGCTACGCGGAGGGCGATCTGGCTGTTTCGCACAACGGTAACATCACGAACGCGATCGACCTCCGCACACGACTGGTCAAGGAGGGAGCGATCTTCCAGACGACCAGCGACTCCGAGGTGATCATCCATCTCATCGCCCGTTCACGCCACGACTCGGTGGACCACCAGTTGGACGATGCCCTGAGCCACCTGGAAGGCGCCTTCTCACTGGCGATCACCATCGGGGACACCCTCTACGCGGTTCGTGACCCACACGGCTTCAGGCCGCTCGTGCTGGGCCGTAAGGACGACGGGCACATCGTGGCCAGCGAGACATGCGCCCTGGACATCATGGAGGCCGACTACGTACGGGACATCGCGCCCGGTGAGGTCCTGAAGATCCAAGGTGACCGAGTGGAGCCCCTGCGCAGCCTGGAGCCGGTGCCCGAGCCGGCGCCCTGCATCTTCGAGCTGGTGTATTTTGCCCGCCCCGACTCACGCCTGTGGGGCATCAGCGTGGACAGGGCCCGCAAGGCCTTCGGCCGACAACTCGCGCTCGAGCACCCCGTCGATGCCGATGCGGTGATCGCCGTGCCGGACAGCGCCAACTCGGCGGCGCTCGGGTTCGCCGAGCAGAGCGGCATCCCCTTCGAGCTGGGGCTGCTCCGGAACCACTACGTGGGTCGAACGTTCATCAAGCCATCTCAAGCCGACAGAGACTTCGGCGCCCGCATGAAGTACGCTCCAGTGCGTGAGCTTCTGGAGGGCCGGCGCGTGGTCGTGGTGGACGACTCCCTGGTCAGGGGCACGACGAGCCGCAGCCTGGTGAAGTTCATCCGCCGGGCCGGCGCGACGGAGGTGCACTTCCGAATCGGGTCCCCACCGGTGCGTTTCCCATGCTTCTACGGCATCGACATGCCCAGCCACGACGAACTCATCGGCTCTCGCCTGACCGTCGAGGAGATCGCCGAAGAGCTGGGCGTGGACTCCCTGGGTTATCTTTCCCTGGAAGGAATGACGGCCGCGGTGTCAGACCACGGCACATTCTGCGACGCCTGCTTCTCCGGCCGGTACACGGCGCCCCTGGTGGACCTCGAGCGCGGCTTCATCCCCGGTAACCACCCGGCCGAGGTGCTGGCCAGCCAAGGGGACGCATGAGCGGCACGATGCAGGATCTCCTCCACCGTCTCCCAAAGACCGAGCTTCACGTCCACCTGGACGGCAGCTTGCGTCCCCAGACGCTGCTCGATCTGGCCCAGGAACATGGGAAGAGCCTTCCCACGTCCGATGCGGGTGAGCTGGCCACGTCGATGCTGGCGGCGGATACGCGCAACCTGGAGGAGTACCTGGCCAAGTTCGCCATCACGCTCTCCGTGATGCAGCACGCCGACGCGCTCGAGCGGGTCGCCTTCGAGCTAGCCGAGGACAACGCCCGTGAGAACGTGCGCTACCTGGAGGTGCGCTATTCGCCCGTGCTGCACACGGAGGAGGGCCTGCCGCTCACGGAGGCCGTGGAGGCCCCGCTACGCGGCCTCGCTCGCGCCGAGAGCGAGTACGACATCAAGACCGGGCTGATCGTCTGCGGGATCCGCAACATGGAGCCCGAGACATCGAGGGACCTGGCCGACCTGACCGTGGCGTACAAAGGGCGTGGCGTGGTGGCCTTCGACCTGGCCGGCGCCGAGTACAACTACCCGGCCAAGAAGCATCGCAACGCGTTCTTCACGGTGATCAACCGCAACATGGCCACCACGATCCACGCGGGCGAAGCCTACGGCCCGGAATCGATCCACCAGGCGCTGCACTACTGCCGAGCCAACCGCATCGGCCACGGCACGCGGCTGCACGAGGACCCGGACCTCATGCAGTACGTGAACGATTTCCGGGTGCCACTGGAGATCTGCCTGACGTCGAACGTGCAGACCCGTGGCGTGGCGAGCTACGCCGATCACCCGCTACGGCTCTACTACGACAAAGGCCTGGTGGTCAGCCTGTGCACCGACAACCGGCTCATGTCCGGCACCACGGTGACCAACGAGTACGTCATGGCGCACGAGCACATGGGGTTCACGCTGGAGGAACTCAAGGGCATCGCCCGCATGGGCTTCCGGAGCGCGTTCCTCCACGCGGACGAGAAGGCTGAGATGCTCGACCGCGTGGAGGCGGAGATGGAGGGGTTGGGGTAGGGCTGATCCGTCCGTGGGCTAGCCGATCAGAGCCAGTCGATCGAGGTGCGCAACACCGTAATGTTAATATTTGGCTCCAGGTTACCGTCGACGCCCGTGGCGACGTCGGCCGCCTCGATGAAGAAGCAGACGACCTGGGTTACGTTGACCCCCTTCTTGAAGATCTGAACGTCCACCGAGAAGCCGCTCGCGTCGGCCGTGAGGTCGAAAGTGTTCTGGTTGACCTGACCGGGCCCGGTGCCGATCGGGATCAAGGGGTCCGTGACTTCGCAGACGCCCGGCGAACCACCCGCGTCCGCGTCCCGAACCCTCAAGAACACGCTCGATATGCCGTTCGCGTCGGCGACGCTGCCTGTAATGGGCCACGTGACGCTCGAGAGGGTCAAGGTCGTGTTCCCCGGAGGCGGATTCACCATGCTGGTACTGGGCTTCGTGCGATCCAGGATGAACGAAACGCTCGCGGACGCGGTGTTGGCCGGCGTAGCGTTGTCGGTCACGGCGAGGTCGAATGTGTAGGTCTCCTCAGGTAGGATGAACGGGTCCAGCGTGTTCGCACCGGTCGCGTTGGGCGCGATCTTCGATGAAAGGTCGATCACCGTCCCGGCGCCATCGACCCCGACCGCCGTGCCCGCCCCGTAGCCCGAGCCCGGCGAGCCGTCGGTGAGCAAAGGATCCGCCGCGGTAAACGATACCTGATTGTCCGCGATACCGTCGCCGCCATCGTCGTCGGGGTTGAGGATGATCGTTCCCACCGGCAAGACGCCCGTGAGGTCCACCGGCGTACGGTCTACGCCGAACGGGTTCGTCACGATGACGTTGGCAGCCGGGCCCTCGTTCCCCAGATCGTCCACCACGGACTCGAGCGCCAGGCTGTACAGAAGGCCACGCTCAGGCAAGTCATCGATCGTCTTGACATCGGGCTCCACGACCGAGCCGCCTACCGATGCGTCGAATTGAGGGGTGATTCCGCCAACACCGAACTCCGAGACGACCGACAGACCCAAAGTGCCCAGGGAAAACCATTCACCACCCAGGATCGTCGCCCCGTCGACCTCCAGTCTGGTGCCAGGAGGTACCTGCGGCCCCACGAAGTCCACGAACAGCCCCTCCAGCGCCGTCGTGCGTCCGGGGATAAAGTCGCTTGAGATGTTCTGGCCGGTGCCGTCGAACACGCCCACGACGCTGATCGTGTGACCCTCACGGGTCGGATCGTCCTCCACGAAGCCGTCGTTCAGTGTACGTGGGGCCGTGAAGGTGAACGGAGGGCCCGTCACGCGGTGCGCCACACCGAGGCCCGATCCGAAGTCGAGGGACGATCCGCCGTTCGCCGAGGCCTCTCCCAAGGCGCGAATATCGATCGCGCTCAGCGTGAGGTTCGGATCGTAGATCACGGGGATGACCTCGAAGTCGAGATCTCCCCCGCCCCACCAGGTGTGGCCACCGCTCACGACACCGCCCGCTCCTCCCAGGAAGTTGATGCCCGCAATGAGGTCACGGTTGTCGAGCGTGATCGCCAGCGTGGTCTCCGCCGCGCCAGCCCCCTGCTGCTCGGTGTCGGCCACCACCCAGAGTGTCCCCGGGCCGTTGGGGAAGAGA
>JACZXQ010000019.1 GCA_022571515.1 Gemmatimonadota bacterium | reverse complement strand
CGCGATGCTCGAATGGGAAGAGCGCATGCGTAGATGGGCGGCGGTGGGTGAGCGGGGTGGACCCTCAAACCAGAGGGACAAAGGCACGGGGGTGTGCTCTCAGTCTGGGAGCGACTGATCGAACTCGAATTCGGGAATGGGCTCCGGATCGGCGAGGTCGAACCCGCCGGTCTGGTCGAACTCGAAGATACCCTGGGGCGGCGCCCGAGCGGGAGACAGTGGAGGAGGCCGACTGGGAAGATCGAGGTAGGTGAGGATGGAGCGAACGGGAACGGGATCGGTGACGAAGGCGATGATGCTCATCGAACCACCACAGGACGGGCAGACGAGCGGGAGCACGTCATAGATGCGGGCGATAAGGGCGGCCCATCTCGAGGAAGTACGGCGGCCTGGGGTGGCTCCGTCAGACGGACCAGTGACGGACTGATTGTCGAGCTGCTCCGAGGGCCCCGAGGGCGACTCCTCTACACTATCCTGCTCACGCCCGAGCGCGATGACCTGATACCTGAGTTTTGCATTGGGAGCCAGCACGCCGTGGTAGCGGTGACGATGGATGCGTGGCGGGTGAATGAGCAGGGCGAGTCGCTCGAGGAACTCCACAGGAGTGAGCGAGAGAGCCGTGGTACCGTCTGGTGCGGGATGGGGGAGACGATAGACGACGCGCTCGCCACCAGATGCACCGTCCCCGGTAGCCTCGAGCCGTTCGAGGGCGAAGGGAGGACGGGCACAATAGCGCAGGAGCCGTTCGAGCCCGGCACGGTCACGGTCCGGGATGTGGACCGAGGCATCGATGCTGAACCCGCCGGAGGCCTGCCAGGTGAGCATGTCGTCGGTGACGTGGCGTTCGAGCAGACCGTGGCGGTGGAAGTAACGGAGCACTCGGTGGCGCACGGTGTGCTGGAGTTCGTCCCAGTCGGAGGCCGTGAGATGGGTGGCCTCGTGGAACTGGACCGAGCCCCCGGGATCCTCGCTGAACACGCCGTCGACGACACAGACATGGAAGATCCAGCCGCCGGAGTTTCAACGGAGAACGGGACAACCCCGGTTATCCCGCCGCAGGGTACTCAGCACAAGAGAGTGGCCGGGAACTCTCCACTACAATGAGCTGAGGCTTCTCGGAGCGCGTATCCGACCGCTCGCGACCTAGCCTTTACGCTCGACGGGCCCTGGCAAGCGAACCGCCGTGCGTCGTGGCGAGTGCCCTTTACCGGCGGCGGCCTCGGCCCTCTCGCACTCTCGCGACCACGTGCCCGTGCCCCGCCCGACTCCCTTGCGTGCATCGAACCGGGCGGCGAAGGGCCGCAGCCTCCCTGCCGGCCCGGCGGCCGGCGGCGTCGGGAGCGCCCGCTCCCATGCCGGGCGCTGTGGCAGCAAAAAAATCAAAAAATCTTGAGATTTTGTACGCCTGCCGAAAGGACACATTTCAACGCTTAGCGGTGACCCTCACGGAGCGTGATCGAGATGCGAAGGAGCGGGGTTGTGGGATAAGGATTTATGATCCGTGGGCGGGGTACCGGCTCACGATATCCGAGGGCGCCCCTCACGAACCGTGATCAGAAACAGCCTGATTCCCCTAGATTACTTTGATCGTGCTCACCAGCGACCCGCTCCAGATGAACCAGACTTGGCACACTGTCATCATACCCGAAACGCTCGCACGAGGAATCCCAAGCGACAGGCGATCGTTCCCCTGCGCGGCACGACTCTGTTACCGTTCGACCACCTGGTGCATCCCGGGGCGATGATCACCCGGGAGACGCGCGGTTCATTGCTCGCGGGGTTGAGCTGCTGTACCATGGCAGCAGCATGAAGATCGGCATGATGTGTCTTTGGAACGCGGCGAACGGACCCTCCATCCACGCCGAGCTCATCGGAAGAGCGTGGGTGAAGATGGAGCATCAGTTGCGGGTCTTCTCGGCCACAAAGCATCCTGATGCCAGGCCGACCGACCAGGAGGACGAAGACTACGTCATCCGGCATTTTCGCGTCGATCAGGTAGCTCCCTTCACACGCGCCGACGCCTTTGATCCGACGCCTCTCCTGGAGGAAGAGTACGACGTCTTCCTTGCTCAGAACGTAGAACGGTTACCCGCCGATAGGCTGCTCGAGGTTTTCGACCAGGTTAAGGAGAAGGCGGTCACCGTTGCAGTGGTCCACGAAGGTAAGGCGCCGAAGGATCCCCTGTACTACAAGTTCGAATGGGACGCGCTGGTGATTTTCGACGAGAGATTCAGGGAATTTCTGGTCCAGTCTTTCCCCGTCGAGAGAATTCACCTAATCCCCTACCCCTGCCATTCGCTCAAGCTCGGGAACAAGCGGCGGGCGAGAGAGAAGCTTGGCTTCCAACAGGATGAGAGAATCGTCTTCTCCTTCGGGTTGAGGCCGTCGGAAGTTGGGAAGGTCCTGCCGGCTTTGGGACAGGTTGCCAAGGAGTATCCGCTGAAGTACGTGGTGATCGCCAATCCGGACAGCGAACTTGGGGACTTACCGCAGGCCGCAGAGAAGTACGGTTTCTTCGATCTCCAACGGCGGCCTCTTCCTCTGGAGGAACTCTACATGTACCTCCACGCTTCGGATGCCTTGCTCATTCACCGGGAGTCCTCGACGAAGTACCACGCGGTCTTGTCTAGTACCGTGTGCCAGGTCTTGGGTTCCGGTTGTCCCATTCTGTTTCACGAGTCGAACTACGTGGAACACCACGGGGATGAAATTGTCAAGTATCGAGATCCTGAGGACATGAAGGGGAAGCTCATCGATTTGTTCCACCATCGCTTCGATATCGATAAGGTCAGAACTTACCTCGAAGACCACGGTGCCGAAGCGATTGCCGGAAGGTTCGTGCGACTGTTCGAGGAGCTGCTGGCAGACAGAAAGGGTAGGGCGCGATGAGTTCGGCCTTGGACCGGTCCGTACGGGGTCTTGGCGACGGGAGCTTGGTCCCCCTCCGCTCGGGGCAGGTGCTATTCAAGCTCGATTCGTACGAAGCCAATCCGATCGTCACGCCTCAGCAGCTCGGACTTACCTGGTATGTCGACGGTGAGCCCAGGATTGGAGCCGTGTTCAACGGTGGAGCGGAACTGTTTCAGGACAAGGTGATCCTACTGCCCCGATGTCATCGGGACTATCGGGAGAGCACCTTTTTTGACAAGAAGTTGGGCACCGAGCGCCGCTGTCTCGAGAACTACCTCTCGGAGGTCTGGCCTCTGGTAAGTGAGGATGGAATTCATTTCGCCAGGCTCGGAGATACGGCAATCCGGGGCGACGGCGCCGACCACAAGGACTTCATCCACGGAATAGAGGACATCCGCGTTGTCACCTACGGGGGGATGCACTTGCTTGTCGGTTGCGGCAAGGTCAAGGCTCCCTTCAAGGAATCGGATGCGGACCGAATCGCTGTCTACTCGACCAGCGATTTCTCGGAGATTACGTACCAAGGCATTGTCGAGCCCTTCGATTCTCGGAACGCGGTTCCCTTTCCTCAGTCGGTCGGCGCCAAACAGTACATCCTCTTGCGCTTCCACCCCAACATCCATCTGGACGTTCTCGATGCGGGGATCGAGCAGTTGCTGAACCCCGCCAAGTACAGGGATGAGTGGCAGGGCGTGTACGAGCGGCGAAACGAGACCCTGCTCTTCGCGGCCGGAGACTACGCCCATGAGCAGGAGAAGATCGGGCCCGGGCCGCAAGTCATCGAGACGGATGAAGGCTGGCTGCTGATCTACCATGCCGTCGGGGTCCTGGGGGAAGAGATCGCCGGGATCTACGGGCTGAATAAGAGGATCGGAAGAGGGTACAGCGTGTGCGCGGCGCTGCTAGATTTGGATGACCCACGGACGGTCCGCGCCAGAACTGCAAACCCCATATACATACCTTCGGCCCCCTACGAGACGTACGGAAGCGAGGAGTATCCAGTGGATGTTCCGGCTGTGGTGTTTCCCATGGGCGCCTTCCGTCGGGGGGACAAGCTCATGGTGTATGCCGGAGCCGCCGACAAGTACGTGGTTCTTTTAAGCTGCCATTTCCAGAACCTACTGAGCTACCTGTTGGACCATTGCAAAGTGAACTTGTAGCCGGATCTGCCGATCGCTTCTTTCAGGGTCCGTGTCCGCATGGACAACAGCCGTACCGACTATAGGGACGTCGAAGTCCCTTCCGTGGTTGCATCCATCAAGGACCCGGACAAGTACACCGCCTTCGACACGATGCTGGAGGCCACTCACTTTTTTGACACGCTGGAGGCTATCCGGACGAGTCTACAAGCTGGCGAAGGAAGCGTTCGGCGAGCGCGACTTTGAATGGATCGGGGACAAGTGCACATACGAGGAAGGATAGGGATTCTAAAGACCCTTTCCGAGTCCGGCACCCTGCTTGAGCGAGAAGATGGACCTACCCCGAATCGGTGGACGGTTAAGTGCTTGTGTTTTCTCTCTGCTCCCAAGAGCCTTTGGAGTCAGAAGCTTCCGCTGCGCCGGAGGCGCAGGGGAGTAGAAGCATGGCCGGTTCGTTGAAGGTTGCGGTGCCCCCGGCAGCCGGACAAGCGTCGCTCCTGTTTGCATGGTTCTCCTCGAAGCTCATCGGTGACTCGTAGCCCAGGGAGGAGTGCCGCCGCCGCGGGTTGTACCAGCCCTCGATGAACCCGAAAACCGCCATCCTCGCCTCGGCCTGGGTCTTGAACCGATACCGGTCGATGAGCTCACACTCGAGCGTCGCGAAAAATGACTCGGACATGGCATTGTCGTAGCAGTCGCCCACCGAGCCCATCGACGGCCGTACGCCCGCCTGTTTGCAGCGCCCCCCGAACGCGACAGACGTGAAGAACACCTCAATCCGAATGTCTCCGGCGGCGTCCGGGACACGGAGTACGCCAGAGAGCGGCCCGTTGGCACGAACACTTGCGACGAGGCGCTCGAGATGAAGCTCGCTGTCGCTCTTCTCCTTTCTGGACAGTCGTATCTGCACTTCCACGCCGAGTTTAGCCCGGAGCTGCAGCGCGACTTTCCGGAGGTAGCCCATCCAGCATCTGGCAACATCCCGAAGTTCGCTGTCCGACTGGTCAAGCGCACCTGTCCTGGCAGCCTTGAGGACGTCGCCCCAGTGCGATCCGAGGTCCGGCGGCACGATGATGCGTGATTTCGGATCACCGACATAATGGATCCATTCGTCGAGCATCCACTTTTGATCTGGATCCGCAACCTCCTTTTTTCGACTTAGCAGCTGGGCCTCACTGAGGAGACGCTCCCATGAGAAGTGTGATACGGGAATGCTCCGCAACCTTCGTCCGTCCAAGCTCACTGGAGGGCGACCATCCGGGAGTGCTGGCTGATTGCTCACCGTGATCAGAGCATTGGCACCTTCGTCCCGAGCGAGCCGATGATACTTGTCGACCTGCTCTGGATCGAGGCTCGCCTTGCCGACCTTGACCTCTACCAAAGCAACCCAACGTGTCTTGCCGCGTACCACTTGAACAATCCCATCTGGGCGCAACTCCTCTGGAGGGTTACCGTCGCCACCGTCCAGTTGATACGGAACTTCTGTGAAACAGGAAAGTCGGCCCGCCGGCCCACCGGCAATGCGAACAATCGTCCTGCCGAACTCAGAAACTGCACGGATCATCGCGAGGAGCGAGGCGGTCGCCCTGAGTTCGGCTTCTCGGTCACTCTTGATGTGGACAGACGGAAGGACGTGCGCCCCGAAAGTTGGACAGAATTGACCCCCTAGCTTTGTGAATCCTCCACCACCACACGCCGTACCGTCTCACTCACAAACGGCATCGGCCACTCCCCCGGCTGATCCGTCTCCACCTCAAAATGACTCCACGAATCTGCCCGTGGAGTGCTCTGCGCCAACTCTTCCCCTTCCATCTCCGCTCGTGGAACTCCCGAACCAACTGCCCGCCTCCGTAGTAGTCGGGAGGGTATTGTCAACTTAAAGTGGCCGGGGTGAAACTGAGGTAGGTGATCGGCCCGATTTGCTCAGGCGGCGGTGGCCACACTCCACTCTTTGAAAGACCGGGCACGCAGCCATCGATAATTCTCCGAGCGCATCCGGTGACGAGAGAATCTGAAGAGATTCAGGATGACGTCGTGGACCGAAAGAAACCGCTGAGCTTGGGCCGCTGACTTGAAGCGTCGCATCTGACGCTCTCGTTGTCGTGTCGGTAGATGCGATACCTCCGCTCGATTGTTCTCGTAGCGTGGAGTGGTGTGACGGACCGACGGCATCGTGACACGGTGAGCGGCCCCGTAGCTTCTCAGCTTGTCCGTCACCAGCTGCCACGGCGCGCTCGCCTCCGATCTTCACGAACACCTCATCCAGGTGCCACACGTCACCCAGCCGACCCTGGCGGCGCTTGAGCCTACGTGCGTACTCGGGTCCGAACTTCCGACACCACTGCCTGACTGGTCTCGTAGGAGACGATAATTCCGCGCTTTGCGAGGAGTTCCTCGACGTCGCGGAAGCTCAGCCAGAATCGGTGGTACAGCCACACGCCATGGCTGATGATTTCGGGAGGGAACCGGTGGCCGCGGTAATTGGTTGAATTCGTCTTCATCCGCAGAGTCTCGCGGTGCCGGGCTAAAGTTGACAATACCGAACCGGGGTGTCCTCGTCTCGAATCGACTATACGTATAAAGTGAAATGCTTTATACGTATACGAAATTCCACCCCGAGGAGGCGGTGGCGCATGGCCCGGAGCCGCCGCTTCTCCGTCCCCTATTCAGAGCGAGTGGACCAAGGCTCACACCGCTCTACATGACCGGCTTGTCACTGTTGAAGATGTCGACGGCAACCTTCCACTCACCGTTCATCTTCTTCCACACCACGACGTACTTGCCTTCATCTTCGATGCGCCCTTCTGGACCGTCCATCGCGAGGTTGTACGTCCCAATGTCGTACGCCATGTCGGCCGACTGGGCCACGACGATCTCCGTCGGCTGGAAGGTGAGCGAGACGTTGGGCCCCTGGAGCATCCCTGCCCACGCGCTGCGAATCGCATCCCGTCCGTCTATCCGGGGTGCGTTGGGCGGCATGAAGTAGCCATCCGCCGTGTAGAGATTCGCAATGCTCATGGTGTCGATCGAGGCGACCGCCTCGACCCACCGCCGGTCCAGATCCCGAATGGTTTGCTCTTCCGCCGCAAGATCCGGTGGCTCAGGCGCTGGCGCGCAGGCGGCGAGCAGAACCAGCGCAGAAAGAAGAAGAAACGGACGCATGAAAACCTCCTAAGCAGCAAGGTATACCAGTTCACCATCGGCAGCGCACCGGTCTCGTCGTCGGGCGGGCGTCCGTACGGCGGCGGGACCAACCTTGGCCACGGTATGGGACAGTAGATTGCAGCCACGTGGGCCGGCCGGCAAGCGTGGCGAGAAACAGCGCAACCAGCCTTCACGGACCAGATCTCAACGCCCCCCAATCTCCGGAGGGGGCTCCCCGACCTCTTCCACCTCCTCCGCCTCCTCGGGCGCATCCCAGAATCCCTCGCTTCCTAAAGCGTCTCGGGCCACTTCGCCGGAGAACAGCACCGAGTTGAACAAGACCCTGAACGTGCCGAAGGGCTGGCCTCGCCATTGAGGCCGGAAGCCTATGAGCAGGATGTGCCCTTCGCCGTAACGGACATCCAGCGCGGCGGCATATCCCTGAATGTGCTCCTCTCCGAGCAGGTACCCGGACAGGAGAGGCGATCCGGCCTCCTGGTACTTGAGGAGCGCGGCACCCTCGAAACCCTCTTCTGTGGTGAAGACCGGGCTCCGGTCGAAGAAGATCTTGGCCCGCTCGGGCATCCCGGCCATGACCGGATGCGCGACATCGACCTCCGCCTCCAGAATCGAACCACTGGAGAAGAAGTCCTTCCGGTCGAGCTCGCCGACCACGTTCCGAACGGGCAGATGGAACTCCTCGATGATCAGGTCGCTGGACTGATTCATGGCCACGAGTGTGCCTCCCGCGCGCACGAACGCGTCCAGAGCCCGGATCCCCACGTCCCCGAGTCCCCCGGCGTAGCGTCCGGGCACCGACCCTTCTGCAAAGCCGTTCTTCAGAGACCCGGGCCGCTCGGCTGGAAGGACGATGACGTCGTAGCGGTCGCGCAGATAACCCGCACGCAAGTCGGAGCTCCGGAGGTTCTGGAACTGAAAGCCGTAGCGCTCCAGGAGCCAGCGGGTCCACCCTTCGTCCATGCTGGGCCGCCAGGGACGGTAGAGCGCCACACGGGGCCGCTGGAGCGTTGTGCCCGCGGCCCTCCCTCGCGTCGCCTGGAGAGCGAGATCGTCCACCAGGCCCTGGGCCTGACTCCCCGAGAGGCCCGACACCCAGTAGCGACCGCCGGCAGACGTATCCATCCGCACCGTCGCCCCCAAGTCCCACGCCCGATTCAGGGCCCGGAAAGCGTTGTTCTGCGCCGGGTCCAACGCCAACGCCGAGCCCGACCCGGTGAGGCTCCCGGGGGGAGGACGGATGCCCGCCGCCACCGGATGGCTGTCGAAACCCACACCGGGCTGCGAGTCGAAGGTGGACGCATCTTCGCCTTCAGCGTCCCAGGGTGTAGCCTCGGCCTGCACGGCCCGCAGCGCGCCTCGAAGCTCCTCACCCAAGGGCGACGTGGCCGTCACGACGCGCACGTCCATCTGGTACTGGAGCGTCCATCCGGCGGCGTCATAGGGCTGCTCGGGTGGGCCTTCCGGATACTCCCTGAGGTCCGGGTACTCCTGCACGTCCAGAACCTGGCGTGCCAGCTCGGCGAACTCCTGATCCATGGGGATCACCCACGTGCCCGCCGCATGCGGCACGCCCTCGTGCGTCATCGCCTCCGTCAGCTCGTAGATCCGAATCCCGTTGAAGGCCAGGCGCCGAAGGAGCTCGACGGCCGCGACCGGGTCCCTCTGATCCTGGGGAATGAAGTAGGCGTACGGCGGCCGCTCCGTGTACTTCCGGATGACGTCTCGTCCCGACTGGTAGCGATTGTAGAGGAGATCCTCGCGGTACTTGGCGGCGTAGTCGAGGGTGGCCATGGAGGCCGTGAGCATGTAGTCGACCGCGTCACCGAGCCTCCACCAGCCGCCCTCCCACGGGCTCGAGTAGAGGGACTCGACGCGCAGGTCCCGACGGCTCTCCGGAAAGTCGGATATCGTGTAGAAGTGGGGCGTGGCGTAACGATAGAGGCCCGTCTCGGTCCAGAACGCCACCTGATTCTGGAGCATGGGCATGTAGTCGACGTAGCCGGGATACCAGGCGTCGAACCCCGTGCCCATGTGAGTGGACCCTGGCTGGCCCCTCGACTCGAGGAGCTGTGCGATGGCCATGCCGATGGTGTTCACCTGACGGGACATGATGGGGGGCGACTGGGGGGCGATTGGCTCGGCGAAGGGAGGCAGCCAGATCCGCGTCGGGAACGGCGAGGTCTGATGGTGCACGTAGATGATCTGCGGCTCCCACTCCCGCCAGGTCCGCGCCAAAACCCTGGACTCCACCATGTTCAACATGTAGGCATCGCGGTTGTTGTCGTGGCCGACGTACATCTGATAGAGCCACGGCATGGGGGCGACTTCGTACGGAGTCCCCACGTTGGAGCGGTACCACTCGGCGATCATGGTCTGGCCGTCTGGATTCAGGGAGGGCCAGAGCACGGTGATGACGTTTTCGCGGATCTCACGGGTTCGCGTGTCTTCCCCCGTCACCAGATCGTAGGCCAGCTGGATGGTGTGCTGTGCGCCCGCCACCTCCGAGGCGTGGAGCCCCCCGTTGATGTCGACGATGGCCTTTCCGGACACGGCCAGCTCGAGAGCTTGGGCGTCCGTGAGCCCCGCGGGGTGGGCCAGGCGGGCCGCCGTCTCCTTGTGCGCCTCCAGGCTCGCCAGGTTCTCCGAGGTGGAGATGAGGGCGATGTACCAGTCACGGCCCTCCGAGGTGCGGCCGGTCTTGATCAGCGTGATTCGATCGCTGGCTGCATCCAGGCGTTGGAAGTAGTCGATGGACTCCTCGTAGGTCGCCAGCTCGAAGTCGGCCCCGGGGCGGAAGCCCAACACCGACTCGGGCGTGGGCACGGACTGGGCCGCAAGCGGGGAAGAAAGCCCCAGGGCCGTGATGGCCAGCAGGGACGTGCGTATACAACCAATTCTGAGTGTCATGAAGCCAAAGTGGGGGCCCCAGGCGGGTAGCGCTATCCTCTCGCCGAAACTTACTTTCCCGCTCCACCGACGATCTACCTGGAAGGGGTTCCACGTGTCACGTCGCGCTCCAGTCGCACTAACAATCCTCGCCCTCCTCACGGGCATCGCCCCCCTGGCGGCGCAGGAAAGCCCGAAGCGGCCGGTCTCGCCCGAGGACTACGGCAAGTGGGAATCCCTGGGGGCTGGGCGGCTTTCCCCCGACGGATCCTGGCTCGCCGTGTCGATCTCCCGGGTGAACGAGGAGAACGAGCTGCGCATCCATCGAGTGGACGGCGACAGCGTGATCGTGGTGCCCTACGGTGCGGATCCGGTCTTCTCGGACAACGGAGCGTGGGTCGCCTATGCCATCGGCAAATCGTCTGAGGAGCGGGAGTCCCTCGAAGAGGATGACGAGCCCGTCCGGAACGACCTCGGGCTGGTGAGCCTGGAGACCGGCGAGCAGACCATGGTGAAAGAGGTGCAGCGTTTCTCGTTCGGCGCCGGTGGAGACTACCTGTCCATGACGCGCTATCCCGCGGAGGACGGCGGATCCACCGCCTCACTCGTCGTTCGCGACATGAAAAGGGGCACGGACGTGAGCTTCGGCAGCGTGGCGTCGTCGGCCTGGCAAGACGAGGGAACGCTCCTGGCGTTCACCGTGCACGCCGACGGGGACGTGGGGAACGGGGTCCAGCTCTACGACGCGCGCTCGGGCAGGGTGCGAACGCTGGACGGTGAGGCTACGAAGTACGCCCAGTTGACGTGGCGAGATGAGGCCGACGACCTGGCGGTGCTCAGGTCGTTCACGGACGATGCCCATGCCGACACCAGTCACGTGGTCCTGGCGTGGCGGGGTCTCGAGGATCGAGGGCGGCCTTCGACCCTGGACCCGATCGCATCGTCCGACATTCCGGACGACCGGCGAATCGTCTCATACCGTGACCTCACGTGGTCGGACGACGGCATGGCCCTTTTCTTCGGGGTGAAAGAGTGGGAGCCCGCCGAAGTGGATGAAGCCGAAGACGATGAAGCCGAGGATGATGAAGCCGACGAGGATCCCACGGCCGACGCCGAGGTCGAGATATGGAACACGGCCGACCGGCGCGTGATGCCCGAACAGAAGCGGGACAGTATACGTGACGAGCAGCGGAACGACCTGGCTGTGTGGCACCTGGACGAGGGGCGCGCCGTCATCCTGACGGACGAGACCCTCGATCGACCGACGATCCAAGCGGGGGGGCGTGTCGTGACGGCGGTGGACGACGACCCCTATGCCTTCGACGGCATGTTCGGTCGGGGAGCCGAGGACGTATACAGGATCGACGTCCAGACCGGAGAGCGGCTCAAGGTCGTCGAAAGGACCTCGTTTCCCTGGAGGGTCAGCCCCGAAGGGGACTTCCTGGTCCACTTCGGCGACGGAGCCTACTGGACCGTCGACCTGGCTTCGGGCGCGGCCCGCGTGATCTCGAGTTCCGTCGACACCGACCTGAACAACGTGGACTACGACCATCCGGTGGCCGAGAAGCCACCGTACGGTCTGGCCGGGTGGACCGAGGACGACCGCGGCGTGCTCGTGTACGACAAGTACGACTTGTGGCTACTGGGGCTCGAAGGGTCCGCAGAGAAGCTGACCGACGGAGCCCCGAACCAGATCACCCACCGCTACGTGAGTATCGACCCCGACGAGGACGCCATCGACCTGAGTGGCGGGGACGTCTACCTGAGCCTACGCGGGGAGTGGACGCTGAATCACGGCTACGCCCGCCTGCGGGCCGGGCGGGTGGAGGAGCTCGTCTACCAGGACGACAACGTGGGTCGCCTGATCAAGGCCGACGACGCCGATGTCTTTGCCTATGTCGCCCAGGACTTCGACGATCCGCCCGACTACTTCGTCACCGATCGGTCCTTCCGGTCACCGAGGCAGGTCACCGCCGTGAACCCCTTCCACACGGACTACGCGTGGGGGCATAGCGAGCTGGTCCAGTACACGAACCATCGGGGGCGGAAACTCCACGGCGCCCTCTTCTACCCGGCCGACTACGATCCGTCGATGAGCTACCCGATGATCACGTACATCTACGAGATCCGGTCGCAGTCGGCGAAGCAGTACGCGGTGCCGTCGGAGCGGCGCTATTACAACTGGGCGGTGTGGACCGCCCAGGGGTACTTCGTCTGGCAGCCCGACATCGTCTTCGACACCAGGGATCCTGGAATCTCGTCGACCCGGACCATGGAGGCGTCGATCGAGGCCGTGGTGGCCCACGACGTCGGGGTAGACCCGGAGCACATCGGCCTCATCGGCCATTCCTGGGGCGGGTACCAGGCGGCGTTCGCTGCCACCAACACGGACGTGTTCGCAGCCGTCGTGGCCGGAGCTGCTCTCACCAACCTCGTGAGCATGTACGGCTCTATTTTCTGGTCGTCCAGCGCCGCCGAGACCGGGCACTTCGAGGTGGGGCAGGAGCGGATGGAGGTCCCCTACTGGGAGGACCTCGACGCCTATGTCCGCAACTCCGCCGTCTACAACATCGAGACGCTCGACACGCCGCTACTGATCGAGGTGGCGGACGCCGACCGAAACGTCGATTGGCGTCAGGGCATCGAGTACTTCAATGTCGCCCGCCGGGCCGGGAAGCCGTTGGTCATGCTTGCCTACCACGACGAGGGGCACGGTCTCCGGAAGAAGCCCAATCAGATCGACTACCACCGGCGCATCCTCCAGTGGTTCGGGCACCACCTCAAAGGGGAGGAGGCGCCGGACTGGATCAAGGCGCCGGTGCCGTACCTGGATCAGAGGAAGGAGCGGTGATCAGCTCGATCATACGTATACGAATTCGAGCTCGAAGACGCGGTAGGGCTGGCTCGATCCCGTGCCCAACCATCGGTCGGTCCCCGGCCCTCGGTCGCCGTGGGGATCGGGGTTCTAGTACGAACTGAGCTTGCGTACCATAGGTAGCCCAGGTATCGTGTGCTCATGACTGAAACGCGTGACAAACTCATACCCGGCACCCTCAACCTCCTCATCCTCAAATCGCTGACGTGGGGTCCGCTTCACGGATATGCGATCAGCAAGTGGGTCCTGGAGCGCACGGATGAGGTGCTTCACGTCGAGGAGGGTGTGCTGTACCCCGCGCTCCACCGCCTGGAGAAAGAGGGCTGTCTCGAGGCCGAGTGGGGAAGAAACGACACCGGTCGCCGTGCCAAGTTCTACTCGCTGACTCCTGCCGGAATCAGACGTCTCGAGACGGAGACGGCCCGGTGGAGGAGGTCGGCCAGGGCGGTCGACATCGTCGTCAACCTGAAGGACGCGTAGGACCGTGTCCCTGATGCCGGGTTTCAAGCGCCTCTTTCGTCGGTCCGACGGCGACATCCTCCGCGACATCGACGACGAGCTCCAGTGCCATCTCGCGATGAAGGCACGCGACCTGGAGGAGCGGCATCTGACCGAAGCCGACGCCCGGGACGAGGCGCTCAGCCGTTTCGGGGATCTGGCGGAGATCCGAAACCAGTGCCTGGTCCTCCAATCGTCGGTCTCGAGGCGGCGGTCCCGGCGGAACGTCCTCGACAGCTCCCTACAAGATTTACGCTTGGCGCTTCGGGGTCTACGCCGCAGTCCGGGATTCACCACCGTGGCGGTGTTCACGTTGGCGCTGGGCATTGGCGGCACCACCGCGATTTTCAGCGTTCTCAACTCGGTTCTTCTGCGCCCGCTTCCTTACCCTGCGCCCGAACGCCTGGTCCAGATGTTCGAAAGGAATCCGGAACGTGCCGCGGAAAGGGGATGGTCATCAGCCGATGTTCGGGTATCGGCACACAACTACCGGGACTACAGAGAGCTGAACACGGTTTTCGAGGACATGGGCTGGGCCGGCTGGGCCGGCAATGCGTCGGGGGTGAACCTCACAGGCGGGGACCGCCCGCAACGGATCGTGGCGGTGAGCACCTCGGCGTCTCTGTTTTCCACCCTGGGTGTAGAGCCCTTACTCGGGCGTACGTGGCTTCCGTCCGAAGACGGTTTCGCCTTCGAGGGTCCCCGGGTGGCGATCCTCTCCCATGGCCTTTGGGTCAGAGAGTTCGGTGCTGACCCCGCGGTCCTGGGACGCACCATCACGGTGGACGAGTGGCCTCACACGGTCGTCGGCATCATGCCGCCTCACTTCGACATCCCGCCTTTGGAGTCCGGAGGCGCTCTCAGCACCCGCCTGAGTGGTGCGGATCTCTACGTGCCACTCTCGTACAACGCTTTCGGCCTCAGCCGCGGAGCCCGGCAATTCGGTGTCATCGCCCGCCTCAGGGAGGGTGTGGAGGTGGAGCGGGCCGAAGAGGAGATGAACGCCCTGTCGGAAGGAATCAGCGAGACCAATTCCGATGTGAACGAAGGATGGAGCGTTCGTCTGATTCCCCTGGAGGATCTTCTTACGCGTTCGTTGGGCCCCCAGATCGCACTGGTCATGGCCGCGGTGGGGCTCGTGCTGCTGATCGGTTGTGCCAACGTCGCAAACCTGCTGCTGGCCCGTGGCGCGGCGCGAAGCCCTGAGATCGCGATCCGTGCGGCTCTGGGAGGAGGTCGCTCCCGGATCGTCCGACAGCTCCTCACGGAGAGCCTGGTTCTGGCTACCGTTGCGGGCGGCATCGGACTGCTTTTGGCCTACTCTGGCACCCGGGTCCTGGTCAGCCTGATCCCGGCGGGCATTCCCCGGGCGGATGCGGCCAACATCGATGGTACGGTTCTCGTCTTCGCCATGCTGTTGAGCCTCGGAACCGGAGTGGCGTTTGGGATCGTGCCCGCGCTGAAGGCCTCGCGGGCGGACCTGGCCACCGCGATGAGGGGGGGGGGGGAGCGCCGGGGCATGGGGAGCCGGACGCGGGGGGGCATGTCTCACCTCCTGGTTACGGGCGAGGTGGCACTGGCGTTGGTTCTCTTGGTGGGGGCCGGACTGCTCACCCGCAACTTCGCTAGATTGGCCGGCGCCGACCTGGGGTTCGAGCCCGAGAACCTGATCAAGGTATCCGTGGATTTGGGCAGACCCAACGCCTATAACAGCAAGTACTACACATGCGACCTGGACAGCAGCAGGCCCCTTCTCTGGAATCGCTGTCCCCCCGATCGTGACGCGATAGCGCGGTTCTACGACCAGGTTGTCGAGCGGGTGATGCGTGTTCCCGGCGTCCGATCGGCGGCTATTACCGATCTCGCACCGCTCGTCGACGTGAGAGGGTATTACCCGCTGCGTATTCCGGGAACCACGGATCCGACGGCTCCTTCCGGAGACGGATCTGGAGGCGATGTGGGTGAGAGCGAACCCGAGGTCATCCTCGGGAACACCGATGGGAGGGTCGTAGGTCTCGGATTCTTTCAGACCATGGGCATGCGGATCGTTTCCGGACGCGACTTCCAAGCCGGAGATCCCACTGGGTGGTCGGGAGTCGCCGTGGTCAACGAGAGACTCGCGGCCCGAGCCTGGCCCGGGGAGAGTGCTCTGGGCAAGCGTGTCTCGTTCTACGGTGGCTTGGATTGGATGACCGTAATCGGAGTCGTCGAGGACTCGCGGCAACACAACCTGAGAGAACGGCTGAAGTATGACGACGAAATCCTCGAGAGCCGGGTGTATCACCTTGGACACGCAGCCAACATGGACCTGATGGTCCGCACGGCGAGCGACCCGAACGCCTTCATCGAGTCGATTCGGGAGGCGGTACTGGAACTCGATCCGGGACTGCCCACGGGTGCGATCGCGACCGTTGAGGAGCTCGCGGGGAACTCGAATGCGGCGCCTCGTTTCTACGCTCTGGTGGTGGGTGTCTTCGCGGGCTTCGCCCTGCTACTCACGGCGGTGGGGCTGTATGGTCTGGTGTCCTTCACGGTCGGGCGGCGCACGAAGGAAATCGGATTGCGGATGGCGCTGGGTGCCCACCAGGGCGACATCAGAACGATGGCCATGGGGCACTCCGCGAAGTCTGTGGGCCTCGGCATCGCTCTCGGCGTTGCCGGAGCGCTCGCCATGGCCAATGTGCTGGAAACCTTTCTGTACGAAATGGACGCCATCGATCCGCTAACCTACGTGGTTGTAGCTCTCGTCCTGGCTGTGGTGGCTGCTGGCGCCAGCTACGTGCCCGCCTCTCGGGCAAGCCGAATGAACCCCACTGAAGCTCTCCGCTACGACTAGTTGCCGGGACGGCGGCGAGGGGCAGGATCGTCGCACTCAGTCACGCGGCAGTGCGAGCGGTTCAAAGTTGATCCTGAGCAGAGCCCCCGCACAGATTCTCAGGGCACTAGGAGTGGCGCACAGCCCGGGAACCATGGTCCGCGGATGAAGGTCAAGAAGTCAACCGATGCAAGACGAACGAGGTTTTGGCGGAGCACGGGGTGTATAATATATGAACTCGCGGCTTAGCCGCTCTTGTGGGTAAAGTAGTGTTGGTCGCATGGTGCAGCGCAGTAGAATCGCAGATCCGCTAGGCCGCACTTCGGAATAGGGTGCCGATCCGGGAGATGCTGGAGAGAACCATAAGGGTCGTAGCCCTCTCGCTGGTCGCTGCGGCGTGTGGCCCAGGCACGCCGACAGTGGAACTGGAGTTCCGTGAGGGAACGCTCATGGAGGTTGTCCCGTCACCGGATGGCAGCCGACTGGCACTCCAACTGTGGTCGCACATATGGATTGTCGATGCGGAGGGAGGAGAGGCTCGCCGCCTGACTGATCCCATCGATCCGCCGGACGAGCACTGGTCTCCGCGGTGGTCTCCTGACGGCGGCTCCATCGTCTACTCCGCCCTGCGGACCGGAGCCGGCCTCGTTGTCGTGCCCGCGACGGGTGGCTTGCCTGAATTACTCACGGATGGTGAGTTCGATTCTTCGCCGAGCTGGTCACCGGACGGAGGCACGATCGTTTTCGGGCGAGGGTCGGGTCTCTGGACGATCCCGTCGGCCGGAGGCGAGCCGCAACGTCTAACCCCTGATACGCTTCAAGCGAGTGCACCGGCATGGTCGCCCGACGGGAACTGGATTGCGTTCAGCTCGAATGGCCGGCTGCACTTGATCGCGCCGGACGACGAGTCGATCCGCGAGGTCACCGCCGGGCCTGAGGACGGCTATCCGTCTTGGTCCGCGCCCGGCACGGAACTGTATTTCCTGTCGTCCCGATCGGGCAGCCAGCAAATCTGGTCGGTGTCGCTCGACGGTGGGACCCCTCGACAACTGAGTGATGACGAGGACGTGTATCCCTACGCCCCTCGTTGGATGTCTGGGCGGAATGTGATTGTCTATGCTGCCGGTGGAAGGATTCGCACGCTGGATCCAGCGAGCGGTACGAGGGACTCGATTCCCTTTGTGGCTCGTGTGTCCTTCCCGCAGCCAACCTATGTCCGCACGAGACCGGAGATCCCTCGGGGCGGAACGCGTGTGCCGGTGCGCGGCATCGGCAAACCGGCGCCGTCACCGGATGGACGTCACATTGCGTTTGCCGCGCTGGGCGACCTGTGGCTGAGGGACGCGGATGGTCGCACAGCGCAGTTGACCTCCGGACCAGCCGACGATGGGGATGCGGCCTGGTCGCCCGACGGTCGAGCGATCGCATTCGTGTCAGACGCCGACGGAGATTATCAGCTGTACGTGCTCGATCTAGCGACGCGCGAGCGCCGACGGGTCACCGATGATCCGGGTCAAGTCGAGCATCCCCTATGGCACCCCTCCGGCGATAGCATCGTGTTCGTCCAGCGCACGCGGCCGAACGGTCGCCCTGAGCTGAAGATGGTCGCTGCGACCGGCGATGCGAACCGTCCCCTGGTTCAAGTGCAAGGAGTCGATGCTCATCCCCTGGGCTGGGCTGCGGGAGACCAAGGGTTGCTCTTCTCGCAGCTCTCGTTCGACCCGAGCACTTTCGAAATCAGCACCAGCATCATGCACTACGATGGGGACGGGGCACACCCGCTTCCGGAAGAGCAGCAGTGGGGTCAACTGGATTTCGTTGCGGTGTCACGCGATGGGCAAAGAATGTCCTACGTGGATCGGGGCGAGTTGTGGATCGGCTCCCCGGCGTCCGACTCGGTCGCACGGAGAGTTGGGACGCACGCGACCTTCTTCCCCGCTTGGTCGGCCGACGGAAATATCGTGTACGTCAGCGGCGGGAAGCTACGGCAGCTGGACGTCGCTACCGGTGCAGACCGTGACCTTCGGCTCAACCTGACATACGAAGTGCCCCGTCCGACGGGAACCCTCTTGGTTCGTAACGCACGGTTGCTCACACCGGAACCGAGGGAGGGAATGTGGGACCTGTTTCTTTCAGACGGTCTGATACAGTCGATTCGGCCGAGCGGAGGTCAAACGCCGGAAGCTGATTCGGTCCTGGATGTGGAAGGCAGAACTGTCATGCCGGGACTGTTCGACATTCATGCTCATATCTTCCGAGGCGTGTTTACTCCTGAAGGGTATTTGTACTGGGGTGTCACGTCGATTGGGGATGCCGGGGGCGAGGGGCATTGGACTGTGCAACAGCAGGAGGCCATAGAGAGTGGCCGGAGGGCCGGCCCCAGGATCTTCCCAGCGGGTGGGTTCGTGGTGACGAGCCACATGAACGCGTTCCCCCAATTCCTTCGGGTCGATTCGGAGGAGCAGCTTGAGCGGCATCTCGATCACCTCGCGGGCCTCGGAGCAACACAGGTCAAGCACTATCTGCGACGTGACCCCTGGGTTGGAGCGGCCACGGTTCGCCTGGCGCATCGGCGCGGCCTACCCGTCCTATCGCACTTCATCACACCGGCGGCGGTTGCGGCCGGTCTCGATCGCAAGGAGCACGCGTTTTACGCAGCAACCAATGGGGTCTTGACGACGCACTATCGGCAGGACGTCCTCGAGATACTCAGAGAAGCCCGCATCACGCTGACTCCCACACTCGCGTTCGCCGGCACGCCATTGGATTCGCTGGGATCCGAGCGAGTACAACCCGACTTTTCCGACCCCGAGGTAGTGAGCTTCCTGCCCCCGGCCGCCGCTGAGGTCGCGCAGCAAAGGCATGCGAGACGCGCCCAGCAAGCGGGTAGCTCCGAGCCACCGGATCGATTACGGGCCATGCTCGGCAACGCCGGGGCCGCGCGTGATGCCGGCGTCAGAATCGCCACCGGAACCGATTGGCAACCGGGCTATCTCGCACTGCACTGGGAGCTGGCCCTGCTCGTCGAGGCGGGGCTGACTCCACTAGAGGCCATACGTGCTGCGACGGAGAACGCGGCTCTTGCTCTGGGCGTGGAGGGAAGACTCGGCTCGATCGAAGAAGGTGCAGTAGCGGATCTTCTCATCCTCGATGCAGACCCCCTGCAGAATATCCGCAACACGCAGAAGATCTATGCCGTCTTGAAGAACGGTCGATTGGTTGATCGCGAGAAGTTGCTCATCGAGGCACGTGCCAAGAATGGGGGCCGGTAGCGTATTGGGTATTCGACCACCGACGGGGCGTTGGTGCATGGCTCCGGGTTTAGCTACCTGATGAGGCCGTGTGGTCGAGAGTGGGCGGCCGGGCGGTAACCGGAGCGGCGGGGTGAGGCGCGGGCGCGAGGAGGCGGCGAATGGCCGAACCAGGGTGTCTCCGTCTCGGATCGACCGTACGTATAAAGTGAACCGCCGCGGGTTCATCGGACACTTGGTGACGTGAGTGTCGCCAGTTGGGCTGGAGCCAGCGCTTTCTAAGGTCGCCAGGGAATCGGGTCGTTCCAGGGGGCTCACCCCCAAGTATGCCACCAGAAATTTACATTCGAGTCGATCTTCTCATCATCTACCCAGTGCTGTTGTTCATGGTGGGTTCAAGTGTAGCGAGTCAGGTCTTGAGCGCAGGATCTAGAAGCAAGGACTCCTAATTCTGGCACCCGGGACCGAGTGGTTCGGGCACATGCGCCTGAACAACCGACCGACACGCGCCAGATATGGGTCGTCACCAACTGGTTCGAGGAGTTGAACAGGCTGGCACCGAGGAGTGACTGAGGGTTGGCACGGTGGGACAGACCGAGACCACCCGTTCGATCTAGGGGGTCAGGGCCGATCAGGGTTCGAGTCGGTCCAATTCAGGGTCCGGACTCACCCTCGAGGTTCGGACACCGGGGGACAAGCTGTAGGGCTTCAGAATGGTAGTCTGATCTCTTTGGCGACCCGCCGTACCGCCCCACCGTCCTCTTCTCCGCCTCCTCATACCCTTCCGAACTCAGCGTCGCGGTGCTCACATTGCTCTCGGATCAGGCTGTGCTAGCGGGAGCGCATCACATGGCCGGTCACGATTCCGGCATTGGAGATGACGCGGTACCAGTACATCCCCGGCGCGAAAAAGTAGGTTGCTGTCGATTCAGGACCATGAACAACATTAGGGTGGTGGCGAGTTTCCCGTTGGCAACTCTTGTATTACGCCTGCCGTGTACCAGGAGGCTGGCCACGGTCCCTGCGAATCGGCACACCATGGGCACACGAACCAATCGGGGGAGCCCACCGCGTGGACTCCCCCGATCTGCTGACTGTTTGCCGCTCAGCGGCTTCCCCCAGTCGGGACGGCCGGATTCGAACCGGTCGGTTAGAGGGGTGTTGTCCGCATAGGTAGGCCATTTCTAGGATTTCTGGTGGGTATGTGGTGGGTATGAGGCCACCTCTCGCAACTTTTTTCCGAGATCCACGAGTCATCGGTCGAACCGCGCACCGAAGAGGGCAGATGGCGACTCAAATCTATGACCGAAGCTACCCCGAAACGTGAGTGTTTCTCTGGCGGATGAGGTTTTCACGGAGCACGGCGCCGCCGACTGACGGCCACCCCAAGCGAAAGCCGCTCTTATTTGTTCGTAATCTCGTGTTGCAATCGTTCTCCTTAGCGCACCCGCACCGTGGTGCTCACCGTCCCTCCCTTCAGCGCCGAGTAGGTCACGGTCATATCACCCCTGCCGCGAACCAGGTACTCGATCGTCTTGGTGGTCCGGCCCGGATGCCCACTCCGCACCATGATCCGGTCCAACTCCTCCTGATCGATCAACTGCGTCGGGCCCGGGCGGTTCTTGTCGGCCACCCAACCCGCCGCAATGATCTCGACATTCCCATCGACGGTGATCAGGTCGGGGCGCACCACATTGTTCTCGCGCGCTCGGGCCGTGATCGTCGGGATCACGCGCTCGTTCCTGATATCCACACGCACACGGTAGACGTCTCCGTCCACACGCTCGACGGTGGTCTCACCCATGGTCATGAGCGGCATTTCGTCCGCGTGATACAGGGTGAAGGCCATGTTGCGATGGAACAGCTCCATGCTCATGAAGCGCGGGTTCACGCGCCCGCTCAGCTTCTTGAAACCACCCATCTCCACCGCCCCGTACTGGGGATGGTCGAAGGGCGCCCACTCCACGTACTCGTCCCCGAACTCCAGGAAGTCGTCGAAGAAGTAGCGTGAACGCTGGCCGTTGATGGGAGAACGGGGATCCTGCTGCTGCGTCTGCAACAGCGGACTGTTGAAGTACTGCCCACCGTTCCACAACTCATTGGAGAAGCTGATGATGCCCAGGCCATCGTTGGTCCAGTCGATCGATCCACCGTGCACCGTATAGAGACCCTGCCAGATCACGAGGTAGTTGTAGTACGGCAGAATGCGCTCACCGAATTCCCCGAGCTCGTCGTACACGCGGATGTCCGACTGCGGGTACCGACCCTGCCACGCCGCGCCTGGCCCACGCAGAATCATGCCGCCCGAGTTATGGTAGGACTGGAATCCCGCGATGTTCGGGTGCGACATCTGGAAGTCGTTGATCGCCCGCGCTTCGGGCAGCTCGAAGGGGTAGTTCATGGAACCACCCTGGATGTAATTCGGCTGCCAGTCCGAAGCGTAGTTCCGGTTCGGGTCGTAACCCCCGATGGGATCTTCGTTGACCCGTCCGTCGCCGTCATCGTCGATGCCCTCGAAGCCGAGCAGTACCCAATCGCCGACTTCGTCGGGACCGACCCGCTCCATGATGCGCGAATCGAGCGTGCTGATCCGATGTGTCCCCTCACCCGGCGTGTACTTCCGGATCTGCTCGATGATCCCGTTGCCGTTGATGTCGTTGGGGCCGTCCTCGTCGAAGAGGCCGTCGCCATCGGAATCCACGGGGACATGACCGGTCCTGGCCCCCGACCCGGTGTGGTCCAGGAAGAAGTCCCGGCCGTCCGGATTTACCGAGGGGAGCAGATAGAACACCCGCTCATCCACCAGCTTCGTGATGCCGTCGATCCGGCCGTAGTTCTCCATGAGATACCAGATGGTGTAGAGCGTCACCTCCGCACCCTGGATTTCGTTCCCGTGAACGTTGGCCTCGATCATCATCGCGGCCTTGCCCTCTTCGGGCCCGGTCGCGGGGTTGTTGACCGTCATGAGCCACATCTCACGCCCACCGTAGCTCGTTCCGATGGACTGCAGGCTCAGGAACTGGGGCCAGGTGCGCGCCATGAGCTGCATGCGCTCGCCGATCTCATCGTGATCGAGCCAGCGATCCCAGGTCAGGTCCAGCGTGTGCTCGGGGTCCGAGCCGCGCTGTTGTGCTTCCACCCCATTCGCAGGGGCGATCACCGTCGTCAGCAGGAGCGCCGCGACAGCGAATCCGAGGACTTTTCGTCCGAAGATGTTCGTCGTCATCAGTCTACCTCAGCGTGACGGTTGCGGTGTCGGTGCCACCCTTTTGGGAGCGCACGAAGATCTCGACCGACTGGCCGTTGTTTCCCCTGATCACCCAGGAGAAACTCGCCCGCGAGCCGGAGCCCTCCAGGCGCTGTACTCTGCTGGACTTGGCGTCGCCGGTCAGGATGGACTCGGAATCCACCTGGATCTGAACCATCGTCGCCTGCACGGCACGAGAGACCACGCCGTGCTGTAGCGAGGTGGGCAGATATCCCGTGTTTTCGATCTCTGCCGTCACGGTGAAGACACCGCCACCATGCGCGGTAACTTCAGTGCTCACGATGCTCACCCGGGGCAACATGCCCGCGAGACGCACCACGAACTCACCATGCTTGCGGCCCAACTCCGGAAGCTGGTCCGCAGGGGGGTTGGTCGTGACATAGGGCATGAAGCCGCCGATTTCGACCTCTCCAAACTCCGGGTGGTCGTAGGTCGACCACGCCACGAAGGCATCGATTCCCGCGTCATCCATCGCGCCGATCAACTTCGCGTCGATGCCGGCGTCGCTGGAACCGCCGCCACTGCCGCCACCCGCACCGCCACAGCCGCCCGGGCCACCACGCCCACCCCCGGCGCTCGGGGCCGCCTCATCGGCAGCGGCTTCGTCGGGAGCATCGTCGCCCGCGTCCTCGTCACCCGCCTCACCGGTCGGAAGCCCCCAGCCCTGCGTGCTGAAGGACGGGATACCCATCTGGTAGTAGGCGACCTGGAAGAAGGCACCTTCCGCCTTCCGATTCACGCCGACCTCGGAGATCCCGGTGATCTCCCTATACGCCTCCGACACGGCCGAGAAATACTCGCGGTCCTGCTCATTGACGACGACCTCCGGTCGACGACCCGATTGCGGATCGTTGTCCCGCCCGACCTGGGCGCCACGGAGCACAGAGCCCCGCGCAGCGGTGCGTCCGCCACGCCCGAATCGGAATCCTCCTCCGAACCCACGTCCGCCTCCGCCACCCGCGCCGAACACACCATTACGATAGATGTCCGAGTTGGCCTCTGCTGCGAAGCTCACCAGGTCGATCATGCTCGGGTCGGCAAGCTGTCCACTGCTATTGGGCGCCGTCACGAGATTATCGGTGTGGCCAAAGGTGAGCACCGCCCCTATGTGCCGATTGGCCACCATGAAGTCCATCAGCGCGCGTGTCTCGGGCTCACTCACCATGTGCGGCCCGGCATCGGCCTGATAGTAGGGATATTCGTGCTGGAAGTTGCGGTTCAGGTCGACGCCACCGGGGCCGTCCTCGTTCAGGAAGCCGTCGCCGTCGGAGTCCACCCCCTCGGTGTAGAGCGTATGGGTCCCGGTCTCGCCCTTGGCCTTGTCGGCCCGCTTCATCAGACGAGCGTCGTCCGGATCCACCATGAACTCACCCGACGGATCGGGCACACGCATGAGCGTGATCATGCCGTCGCCGTTCAGGTCTTCGCCGGGATCCTCATCGAAGCGCCCGTCGTTGTCGGCGTCGTAGGAGAAGGCATTCCCGCGGCGGTCGAACTTCACCGAGGCGAACATCGCCTCGGCTCCATCCGGATTCAGCCGCGGAATCACGTAGACCACCTGATCGCTGAGCACCGACGCCGCGCTGGGGTCGTTGAGCAGGAAACGGATTGTCTCCAGCGCCAATTGACTGCCCACGACGTGATCGCCTTCGAGGTTTCCGACGACCAGCACGGCCGGCCGTTCGCTCATCGGCGTCCCCGAGGTGTTACCCACCTCGACGAGCCACACTTCCCTCCCGTCGCGAGACATGCCGATGGAACGCATGCTCGCGTTCGAACTGCCGTTCACGAGGGACCGTAGTTCACCGGTGAGGCCGGCAAAGTCGAGGTAACTACTCGACTGTGCCTGGCTTCCCCCGGCGGATAGGAGCGTCGCCGTCATCACGGCCGCCCCGCACATCCATGCTCTCCGCACAAGCCACTCCTTTTGCACATGGTTGGGCGGGCAGACTAACCCATCCCGTTGATTTCAACCATATGACACCGGAGCGGCCAGGGGCGTTCAGATCGATGCATCCGCCGGGTACTGTCAAGTTGACGAAGATCTCGCCAGACTCTGCGGATGAAAATGAATTCGACGAAGTACCGCGGCTACCGGTTTCCGCCTGAAGTCATCAGCCACGGGGTGTGGCTTTATCATCGGTTTTGCTTGAGCCTGCGCGATGTCGAGAAACTGCTCGCGAAGCGCGGAATCATCGTCACCTACGAGACAATCCGGCAATGGTGTTCTAAATTCGGATCCGAGTACGCCCGGAACCTCAAGCGTCACCAGGGGCGGTTGGGCGATATCTGGTACCTGGACGAGGTGTTTGTGAGGTATTGTCAACTTGAGTGAAATCTGCGGCAAACCGCGTGAGCCGCAGTACGGGAAATGGCGGTATTCGGGCGTTTTCTTTCTCGGCCTGACGTCTAACCGGGCAAGAATCGGCTCAAGTTGACAATACCGTCAGTGCGGCCTCGATCGCAACGTCACTGTAGGTGCGTTGGCCGCCGGGCTTGCCTTCGGCCGGAACTCGCCAGGCGTCGAGCGCATCATCCGAAAGCCAGACAGTCAGGTCACCACGCTTCTTCAGCCCGGCCTCGTACTCAGGCCAGTTCCGTACCCGATACTGAGACTTCGCGTACTTGTACTGGCTGCGCTTCGGATACTTCATCGGTGGCGGCTCCGGCTCGGGGATATTCGGTCCCCATCAGGTAACAAAACCCCGAGCCATGCACCAACGCCGCTCGAAGCCACCCCCTTCGCCTAGCCGCCTTACGCCCCAAACGCTATTGTAGTGGCTCGCCAAAGGGGCCAAAACGCTGTGGCAGACACCTTCGACCGCCTCAAAACCGCCCTAGCCAACCGCTACGCCATCGAGGAAGAGATCGGCGCTGGCGGCATGGCTACCGTTTACCTCGCCCATGACGTAAAGCACGATCGCAAGGTCGCGGTTAAGGTTCTCCGTCCCGAACTCGCTGCCGCCATTGGCGCCGAGCGTTTTCTGCGCGAAATCAGGATCACAGCCGACCTCAATCACGCCCATATCCTGCCACTGCTGGATTCTGGATCCGTCGAGGAGCAACCGTCCGCCCGTCCGCCTGACCGCCTGTCCGACCTTCTGTATTACGTCATGCCATATGTCGAGGGCGAGTCGCTACGCGACCGCTTGAACCGAGAAACGTGGCTACCCATCGCCGACGCCCTCGACCTCGCCAGCGAAGTCGCGGACGCGCTCGGCTCGGCGCATCGGCACAACGTGATCCATAGGGATATCAAACCCGAGAATGTACTGCTGCGCGAAGGCCACGCGGTGGTGGCTGATTTCGGAATAGCGCTGGCGGTAACGGCAGCCCATGGCGATCGCCTTACCGGAATTGGACTGTCGCTAGGTACACCGACGTACATGAGCCCGGAACAGATCGAGGGAATCGCCATCGACGGGCGTTCTGACATCTATGCGTTGGGCTGCCTCCTGTTTGAGATGACTACGGGTCGGCCACCGTTTGAAGGTCCCACTCCTCTTGCAGTCGCCGTGCAGCATCAGACTGATCCACCACCGAATCCGCGGGAGGTCAACGAGGACATTTCCGAGGACCTTGCTCAGTTGATTCTGCGATGTTTAGCTAAGGAACCGGCCGAGAGATACCAGACCGCCACTGAGTTGCTCGCCGAGATCGACCGCATTCGGCACCCTGCCGCAGAGGTAGCCGGCGTTTTCAATCTTGGTGCATTATGGAGACAGCTTCGTCGCCCGGTCGTGGCTCTGCCCACGGTGTTGGCGGTTATCGCGTTGGCCTGGTTTTCCGTCTGGTTTTTCAACCGCCAGGCGGAGGTGCGCTGGGCCAGGGAGGTAGCCATTCCCGAGATCGAGCGGCTCATCGGCGAGAATGACGTGTGGCGAAACCTGGTCGCGCCCTACCGTCTCGCCGAGCGGGCCGAAGCGATCCTCGGCGACGACCCGGAGTTGGCAGATCTGTTTTCCCAAGTCGCCTTGAAGATAGACGTAATTACAGCCCCCCCCGGAGCCAGTGTTTATATGAAGGAGTACGAACATCCCGAAGCGGAGTGGACCTACATGGGGACCTCACCCCTCGAAAAGGTCCGGGTGCCAATTGGGATCTTCCGGTGGAAGCTCGAGAAGGAAGGGTACGAGCCCGTCCTGGCCGCCGCATCCAGCTGGACGGCGGGCAAGCCAGGCAACGTGATTCCATACAACCTGGTCAGGACTCTGGATCCGGCGGGAAGTCTTCCGCCGGGGATGGTGCGGGTGCAGGCCACGGAAACCGCCGTCGGGACCCTGGGTGACTTCTTCATCGGCCGGTACGAGGTCAATAACCGGGAGTATAAGGAGTTCGTAGACGCCGGCGGGTACAGGACCAGGGAGTACTGGAAGCATCCGTTCGTGAGGGACGGACGGGAGATCTCCCGGGGCGCCGCGATGAAGGAATTTGTGGATCCGTCTGACCAACCAGGGCCCTCCACTTGGATGGGAGGAGACTATCCACAGGGACAGGACGAGCATCCGGTTTCCGGAGTGAGCTGGTACGAAGCGGCAGCGTATGCCGAGTACGCCGGGATGACCCTTCCCTCAGCCGCCCATTGGGACGTGGCACGAGGAGCCTTCACCCCTATGATTCAGTGGCCCCAACTCGGAGGCTTCGGCCTTCTGGCTCCCTTCACCAACTTCGGGGGCCAAGGTCCGGTTCCGGTGGGAAGCCTCCCGGGCATCACGGCCTATGGGGCCTACGACATGGCGGGGAACGTGAGGGAGTGGTGCTGGAACGAGACCCCGGTAGGAAGGGTCATCCGAGGCGGCGCCTGGAACGACAACACCTACGAGTTCGGCAATCTTCGGCAGGCGCCACCCATGGATCGTTCCGCCAGGAACGGGTTCCGGTTGGCTGTCTATCCCGACCCCGGGACGGTGCCCGATGCGGCGTTCGGTTTCCAACGTCTCAGTGAGCCCCGCGACTTCCGCACGCGGCAGCCGGTTTCCGATGCCGTCTTCGAGGTCTACAGGGAGCAGTTCTCCTACGACGCGACGGATCTAAACGCCCGCGTGGAGTACCGGGAGGAGAGCCCCGGAGGGTGGATCCGGGAGAAAGTCTCCTTCGACGCCGCCTACGGCGGCGAGCGGGTCCTGGCCTACCTCTTCCTCCCCGCCAACGCGGCTCCTCCCTTCCAGACGGTCATCTACTTCCCCGGAGGCGCTTCCAGGCAGATGGCATCGAGCCAGGACCTGGAGAGCTACTACGAGTTCCCCATGTTCCTCTCGTTCCTGGTGAGGAATGGCAGGGCCGTGCTCTATCCCGTCTACAAGGGGACCTTCGAGCGAGGAGACCCGGCTCTGGTAGCCAGCCCGGTCGGGTCTTATGCCCACACCGAGTTCGTGCGCCAGTTGGTGATGGATTTCAGGCGAAGCGTGGACTACCTGGAGACGCGTCCGGATATCGACGGCGGGAGGCTCGCCTATTACGGCATGAGCTGGGGAGGGGCGTTCGGGGCCATCATTCCGGCGGTGGAGGACCGCCTCGGCGCCAGTGTCCTGGTGGCGGGGGGCTTGCGGGGGTGGCGCGCAAGGCCCGAGGTCCGTGGCCTCAACTATGTGACCCGGGTCAGGACGCCGACCCTGATGTTGAACGGCAGGCACGACAACCTTTTGAACATCGAGGGGCAGGTCAAGCCCATGTTCGACCTTCTCGGAACCCCGGCGGAGGACAAGCGGCTGATTTTCTACGACACCGACCACATCCCACCCAGAACCGAGTTTATCAAGGAGACTCTGGCCTGGTTGGACAAGTATCTCGGGCCGGTGAGGAGATAGCCCCTCCGGTTTCTCCCTAGGCACGAGTGCGTCCATGACGAGCCGGGACCGTGTGGGTCTCTAAAGAACCCGCTCGGAGAGCCAAACACCTGCCCGCACCTTAAACCGGAGATTAGCATCGAGTGACGGAACGGAATGAACTATGTCAGCACACATGTGCGCGGAAAGCCCGCAGTCATGGTAGCCAGGTACGAGTCCTCCGGAATCCTCTCGTTCACGTCGCGACGGTCACCGTCTTCCTGGCGTGTTCAGGAGAACGTCCAGTCAGTCTTGACGCCATGACCCGGGATAGCGCCGGAGTAATGGTAGTTCAAAGTCGACTTCCTCTCTGGACTGACGAGCAGCAATGGGTTCTTGATACCGAGCCTGTTGTCGATCTAGGAGGCCCTGCTGATGACCAGCCGGTGTTCCTAGGGTTGCGAGCAGTCAGGGTACTGAGCAACGGAAATCTGGTGGTCGCGAGCGGGCGCCTTAATGCGGTCACCATGTTCGACTCAACCGGCGCGCTTATCGTTGAACTCGGCGGTCGAGGCGAGGGGCCAGGGGAGTTCTCAAGGATTCGGGACGTGTACCACTGTGCGAACGACACTGTCGTCGTCGATGACTTCACTCGTCTGAGTTTCTTCGACGCTGAGGGAGGGTTCGCTCGCACCATACGCCTCAACCGCTCCGCCGAACTCTACCAGGCAGAGGGCGTCTACAGCACATGTGCGGAGGCCGTGGTCCAGGCGAGCGCATACCTATTGCCGACTTACGGCGAGGTTGGGACGGTTGAGTCGTCACTTACCACGATCAATCTCGCTGACCTAGATGGTAGGGGTGCCCCGCTTGTGTTCCCGTCCTTCAGGGTCTGGCACCGAGTGGTGGGGGGCGTTGGCGTTCCGGTAAGACTGCCCTGGGCCGCTAGAGCGCACTGGGTCATATCCGGTGATCGTATGTACCTCGGCCTTTCTGATCGCCCGGAGATAAGGGTCCATTCCCCGAGTGGCGATCTCGTTCAGATCATTCGATGGGATCAGACGCCTCGAACTGTTTCGAGGGACGACCGGTCGTTGTACGGCAGACTGCGAGAACAGTGGATCCCTGAGATACCGCCACTCAGGGACGTACTCCCACGCATTCAAGATTATCCTGAGCTGCCTCGGTCAAAGCCCTACTTCAGTACCATACTCCTGGACGAGCTCGGCAACCTCTGGGTACGGGAGTATCCCAAATGGGTTGCCGGAAGGCCCGACCTGTTCGACTTCGGCGGCCCGGTGTGGAAGGGCGGAGCACGGGATGTAGTAGACCGATGGCGGGTTTTCAATCTCGACGGTCAACTTCTAGGTTCAGTCTTGATACCAGCGGATTTGGCCGTGATGTCCGTCGGGTCGGGCCACGTTGTCGGCGTCAAGACCGATCAGTTTGACGTCGAACACGTCGTGTCGTACCGGTTGATTAGACCTTGACGTCAAGCCGACATGACCGACGCTGGTTGGTTCTCGTCGGCATCGTGTGCGTCGGCTGCACTACTCCTGAGGAGAGCGAGCCTCAGTCGTGGAGTCTCGCCGCGAACACAATGTCAGTCGATCGTGTCCGGTCGACCATCGATGCCCTTTCTCACGATTCACTCCTCGGGCGGCGGACACCCAGCGACGGGCTTGATGCAGCTGCGGGGTATTGTCAACTTGAGTGAAATCTGCGGCAAACCGCGTGAGCCGCAGGACGGGAAATGGCGGTATTCGGGCGTTTTCTTTCTCGGCCTGACGTCTAACCGGGCAAGAATCGGCTCAAGTTGACAATACCCGAGAAGAGCATGGCCGCCCGCCAGGGCAATCACCCGCCCGGTGAAGTCCATCCAATCGAGCAAGGAAGCAACTCAAAGTCCACGCTAACGCGTCAGGACCCCTGAGCTGCGCCAGCCCGCGGGGCAATGGACACAAGCCCGCCGTTGGCGTTCTCCGCTTTCAGATACGCGTTGGGGTCGTGTTCCAGGGCGCCTTTCGGCAGCCACGGTAGGAGCGAGCCGAGATCGTGTTCCACTTTCTCCCGGAAAAAGGCCGGCAACACGTCGCTCTCTCCCTCCAAATACCTGCGGAATTCCCGATCGGTGTCCATCCTCTGCCGGTAGCTCGTGTAGTATTTGATTCGCCCAAACCCCTCCGAAGACACCGCACGGACGACGTTCATCCACTTGGGGATCTGACCCTTCGATGCAAGGAACCGGCGCCCGATCATCCGCCATGAGAAGGCGTGTTTCGACAGACTGATCACGCGATCGTAGAACTCCGGCCACTCGTAGTTGGCCGGCTTCACGTTCATCGCGTGGTTGTTGTTCAGGAAGTGGAATGGGAACGGGAGCACCCGCCCCTGCCTCTGGTACTCGAGGTTGAACGGGGCCGCGCGTCCAAACGCCGACAGCAGCGAGAACGCCGGGAACGACACGGGCGACAAGTCCAGAAACTTCTTGGTCAGCTCGAAAGGCTCCGGCCCATGGTCCGAGTCGAGCCCCATCACGAAGTTGGTCTGGACGTACGGGATGTACTCGCTGATGAGGTTGATGTGCTCGACGATGTGGCTGACCTTTTCCTCCCCCTTCTTCTTGCCGGTTTTCGACTTGTTCCCGAGGTCGAACCACGATTCGATCCCGGGGAGAATGCCGCGGAAGCCGTTCCGCTGAAGGCGTTGTAGATGGGGTTCGCTGAGCAGCGAGAGGCTACTCTCCGCGATGAAGTCGATCCCGCCGTTGGGAAGGGCGTCTTCGATGGCGTCCATGCACTCGTCGAACCGGATGCCGAAGTTCGGGTCGTGCCACCCCACGATCGGCCGTTTGAATTTTGTAAGGAGGAAGCGGAGATCGCCCCTCATCACGTCGTAGTCGAGGGGCTGATACGGGACGGTGGAGTCGATGCAGAAGCTGCAGGTATAGGGGCAGCCTATGCTCGCCATCATCGGGACTATCTTGATGGTGGGCGCCTTGGCGAGCGTCTGTTCGATGTATTTCCAGCGTTCCCGCACGCCCGGAAGATGGCTTGGTTGGCCGGAAGCGTTGAGACACACGCCCGTCGGACGGTGCTGCTCACAGTCCTGGAGCACATCGCGAATGGTGTCCCGGTGCGTGAAGCCCAGCACGTAGTCGAAATACTTCTGCGCGTCCTCCGGATAGCACCGCGCATGCGGACCCCCGAGCACGGTTACCGCGCCACGCGACCGGCACAGGGCGCTCAAGCAGTAGGCGAGTTGCGCCGCCTGTGTGAAGGCCCCGATAAACACGAGATCGCACCTGTCCGGGATCTCTTCGGCAAGGTCTTCGCGGCCGGTATAACACACGAAGGTGACGTCATGCCCCTCCGCCTCACACCATCCCGCGACGACCTGCGGCATGATGCTGGCGAGGTTGGCATTCATCACCCGAGCGTACAGGCGCTTGGTCGGTCGTCTCGTGACGAGATCGATGACGCCGATCCGAAGCTTGCGCACGCCTGTGCCCCCAGTGGTGTAGCGTGAGAGGACGCTCCGCCAGGCAGGGTAGCGGAGGACGAACGATTCGGTTTCCCGAAGCGCTCGCCCATGTTGGAACTCATAACGTTCCGCGTCAAGTAGATCAGGCGTCTCGCCGAGGACTTCGATTAGGTTGACACTACACGCAGGACAGGCCTTCTGGCCCCTTGATGGTATTGTCAAGTTGACGACAACCTTGCCAGACTCTGCGGATGAAAATGCATTCGACGAGGTACCGCGGCTACCGGTTCCCGCCCGAGATTATCAGCCACAGCGTGTGGATGTATCATCGATTCTGCTTGAGCCTCCGTGATGTCGAGGAACTGCTCGCGAAGCGTGGCATCCTCGTCACCTACGAGACGATCAGGCAGTGGTGTCGGAAATTCGGACCCGAGTACGCGCGGAATCTCAAGCGTCGCCAGGGACGGCTCGGCGATATTTGGTACCTCGACGAGGTCTTCCTGAAGATTCGAGGTGAGCGTCACTATCTGTGGCGGGCCGTCGATCAGGATGGGGACGTGATCGACATCTTAGTCCAGCGACATCGCAACGCCCGCGCGGCGAAACGGTTCTTTCGCAAGCTACTGAAGGGCCAGGGGAGTACGCCGTGGCAGCTGCTGACGGACAAGCTAAGAAGCTACGGGGCCGCTCACCGCGTCACGATGCCTTCGGTGAATCACACCACGGCCCGCTACGAGAACAATCGAGCCGAGGTATCGCACCAGCCGACGCGACAACGAGAGCGTCAGATGCGGCGGTTCAAGTCTGCGGGTCAAGCGCAGCGGTTCCTGTCGGTCCACGGGGTCATTCTGAACTTCTTCAGATTCTCTCGTCACCAGATGCGCTCGGAGAATTATCGATGGCTTCGAGCCCGTGCCTTCAAAGACTGGAGTGCGGCCGTCGCCGCCTGAGGCGTCCCGGTCGCTTTCCAGCTATGGCTATATCTGCCACTGAATAAGTTGACAGTACCTACCCAGGTCCTTTACCGCTCACCGGTCTTTTGGTCTGTCTTCTCAAGGATCCCGGCTCCAATAAATCCACCGTAAAGGGCCCGGCTGAGAAGTCGGTCGGAGTCCCCTCTACCCCACCCGCCGGTCCCGTCATGGACGCGGAGAATCCCTCGTCTTCGACGACCCGTAGTGTGGCCCCTGATAGGGCGAATGTGGCCTCTCGAGTTGAACTGGCAGCCAGGTCCACCATCAGGTGAAGGAAGGCCCATCGGGCGAACGGGTCCGCGGGCAACTCAACGGATGCCTCGGTAACCGGCACGGGGATCTTGGCCCGCCCTTTCTGTACTGCGAAGGTCCTCAGATCTATGAGATCCCCGGCCCCGGCTAGGGTCACTCGCAACCCTGAGCCCCGGTGCGGTTCTGTCCGCTGTGCAAATCGACCGTCCACCACCACCACGCCGGATGCACCCACGACCCAGGCGGAATCACCATCTACGACAAGGGCCGTGTTTTCGTCGATTCCCAACCCGATCTGCGGTGAGTCCTCCCCGAGAACGGACACTAGGAGCCGCCCGATCCGGCCCCGCGCCAGAAAGTGCTGGTCCAACATCCCGAACTCGAAGAAGCCCATCCCCTCGCGGATATGAACGCCGTCTCCGTCCCCTTCAGCCGCAACGCCGTGGGTCACAGCGTCGGCCGAGCTCCCGCCGGCAATCATTACGCGACTCATCATGGCCGCCCCAGCACTCGAACCCGAAACCACAGCACCCTCCTGCCACCGCTGCCAGAGGGCCCGGTAGGCCTCCGTGGTGTCACCGCCTGGGAGGAACACATCGACGACCCGGCTCTGGCTCCCACCGGTGAAGTAGAACCCCGAGCAAGTCGCCATCTCAGCGACCACGGAAGGCTCTTGGGCCTGGGAGGGATCCTCTGTCGAAATGAGAATGCCCTTCGCCGAGTCGACTCCGCCGTAGCCAGTCAACACCTCCACAGCCCGCTCCATTGAGGCGGTGGGGTCAGCGCTGGCTGTCGGCAGCACGCACAGCGGGCCGTCCCCCGCTCGCGCGTCGACAATAGACTGGTACACCGCGGAATTGTCCGCCTGGAGCCCGCCCCCGACGATGACCAAGCGTCCAGTCGTCCTGGCCACTCCTTCTTGATCCACGCCATCGCTCGCGGTACACCCATGGACCACGGCTAGGGCTAGGGCCGCGAGGACCCGAAGAGCACTAGGCCAGCTCGTCATCACCGGTCTGCCTCGGATGAACTGTCGACGGAACGACACCAAGGTAGACTTGCTCAACGGCTCACAGCCAGGACGGTGAACCGCCCATTTTCTTCGCATCGTTCGGCTTCGCCTCCCGGCGACCGCTCAATCCAAGGGCCACCTAACGTGTCGCGATTCTACTGCGCGGCAAAGATGTGGACCGCGAGCGTAGCGCGCGAGCCTCCAAGTCTAACGCGACAGTAGCAATCGCTTGTTATACGGCCCCTAGCCGGTGACTTGAACAACCAGTCGAGCCTTGTCCCGGCTGCGCGATCTCCGTTTCACGATAATCTCGACATCCCGATCAAGAGCGTTCAGGAAACGGACGAGCCGCTCCAGCGAGAACCCGTGTAGTTGCCCGTTCAGGAGATTGGAGACGATCGGCTGCGTCGCACCCAGTACTTTTCCAGCCTCAGCCTGAGTCAGATGCCGACCCTTGATAATCTCTCCGATGCGGCGGGCCAACTGAGCCTTTACCAACAGATCGTCGGCGTCCGGTAGCCCGACATCAGCGAAGACATTGCCACTACTTTCCTCGATTCTCTCTTTCTTGCCCATTCTCAGCCTCCACGCTCACGGTAGTCGGCCTCAGCCGCTTGATACCGTTTCTTAACTAGTGTGACGTCGTGTGTCTGCGTCCTCTTGCCCTTCACTGACTTCTTCTGAAACGCGTGGAGGACGTAGACTGCATCGGCGAATCGAACGGTGTAGACCACCCGGTACGCGTTGCCATCGTGACTCTCCACAACCTCCAGTACACCGGCACCGGTGATGATGCCCTTGAGCGGTTTCGCTTGCGGTGCTTTGTCACCAAGTTGCGCCACCCAGATCGCATACCCCGCGTTCGTCCGTGGCTCCACCGGGAAGGCCTGAAGGTCGGTTCGAGACGATCCGACCCAGCGCACCGGCTTCGCCTTCTTGTGCTCCATGCAAGGAATATATCACTTCTAGTATAGTATCGTCTACAGAGCTTTCAGGATTAACGATGCCACATGCTGGGGCCGTATAACTTGTAATTCTGCCGCCTACAGTTCCTTTACCAGGAGCGCTACGCGGCGATCGTCGGAAAGTACGCCAACGCACGTTTCCCGCCAATCCAGGGGATTCGTTATTCGTGCCGGGCTTACGCGATGTTCAGGGCGGTAGAATCCCGCCGGACTTGAATTCCTGATAATCACGACGGGGGGGCGGCTCAGGGGTCGGCGCGATCGTCTCTGTCTAGCGGACTTCGGACTCCCATGCCGACCTGGTCGACGACGTGAGTGTAAATCATCGTCGTCCGGATATCGTTGTGACCAAGCAACTCTTTTAGGGTTGGCAGGTCGTAACCGGCCCTGAGTATTTCTGTTGCAAAGGAGTGCCGGAGTGTGAGGCAGGTTGCCGGCTTGGGTGAGCCGGAGCGTTTTACTGCGATGCGAAACGCTTTCTGCAAAGCGGATCGACTCAGATGGAAGCGGCCACGCCGCTCGGTCGCGGGGTCTCTGGTGAGGGTTCGGGAGTTGAAGAGAAACTGCCAACCGAGTTCGTAACCGGCTCTGAGTTTCTTGATGTGCAACGCGTCAGGTAGAGACACCCAGCCGGTTTCCCGTTCCATGTCGGTCTTGTGTTGGCGCGTCACGATATCAATGAGCTTGCGAAGGTCGGATCGGAGCGCATTGGGGAGCATGAGAACTCTTCCCTTTCCTCCTTTGCCCTCCTGGATGTCGATTCGGGCGAGCTCGAAATCGATGTCCTTGATGCGGAGATCTACGGCCTCACCGATACGCATTCCTGTGCCATACTGAAGCCTACAGGCCAAGCGCTTTCGTCCAGACATTTCCCGCAGAATCATGGATGCTTCGGCGTGGGACAGCACGGTGGGGACGTACTTGGGACCCTTCTGACAGATCCCTTTGCCCTTCCAAGTTGACACTTTCGCGTCATTACTACGTTTCGGTTGAGAATCTCAACCTCACACCAATCGGGACGGCCGGATGGACCTCCAGCTCGCCTTCGGCTCGCTTCCGGTCGGCTCGGCGAATACCACGGTGGCCGCATCGCGGGTTACAGTTGTGGCGCCTCGGCTCGAACCGGCGACCCCCTGAACCCCATTCAGAATCAGTGGGTCTCGAGTGAGTGTGGCTCAGTGGGCACACTTACCGGCCCACTGGATGCGGCCTTTGAGCACGGTGACCAGCGCGGAGCCATGCACCGACGCCCGCTGTCGGCGGTGAGCTACCCGTGGTGGCGCGAAGCCAGTCTCGCCCCCAGTTTCAGGGCATACTCCTCGCAGCCCGGAGGCCCCAGTGACGAATCGTCTCGCAAGGGAGTGGCTGGGCCTCACGGCCCTGGCGGCGCTCCTCCTACCGGTCCCGATCCAGGCACAGACCGATCCAGTGGTCGGCGGACCCTACGACCGCCTGGTCATTCGTGGCGCCACCGTCATCGACGGGACCGGCGGGCCCCCCGTGGGTCCCCGGGACGTGGTCGTGGCGGGCGGCCTCATCCTGGAGATCGTCGCGGCGGGTAGCGGCGTGGGGGACCGGGTCATCGAGGCCGAGGGCAAGTACGTGATGCCCGGGATCATCGACGCCCATACGCACCTGGGTGGCGGGGACATCCCGGAGGACTACATCCCGAAGCTGTGGCTGGCCCACGGCATCACGACGGTGCGCGTGTTCTCGGGCTCCGACGACGACGACCCAGCGGTCCGCCTGGCACGAGCGCAGCGCGAAGGAGCTGCGCCCTTCGACGCGCCCCACGTGGTCGTCTACCCCTTCTGGAGGGGCAGCGACCCGCGTTTCTGGGACGCCGACGGAGCCCGGGAGGTGGTGCGGGAGTGGAAGGAGATGGGGCACGACGGCATCAAGGTCTCCGGCAAGCCCGGCCTTCTCCCCGACATCCTCCCGGTCATCGCCGACGAGGCCGCTCGGCAGGGGATGGGCGTGGCGGTCCACATCGGGCAGGACGGCGTGTATCCCATGAACGCCCTGGCTGTCGCGTCTACGGGAATCACCACCATCGAGCATCACTATGGGTACGCCGAGTCCACGTTCGATGGGCGGGGCATGCAGAACCTGGCGGCGGACCACAACTACGGAGACGAACTCAAGCGCTTCCGCTCCACGGGCCGTGTGTGGGACGACGTGGATATGGACCGGCTTTACGGCCCGGTGCTGGACGGCCTGCTGGAGCTGAGCCGTGAGGGTCGCTTCACCATGGTGCCGACGTTCTCCGTGTACGAGGATCAGACGGACCTGTCCCGGGCGAGGAGCCTGCCGTGGCTGGAGCGCTACACCTGGCCCAGCATCATGGCCCGGTGGACGCCCAACCCTGAGGTCCACGGCTCGTTCTACTTCGAGTGGACCAGCGCCGACGAGGCGGCCTGGAGCCGGCTCTTCATTCGCTGGCTCCCCTGGGTGAACGCCTTCAAGGACCGGGGCGGGCACGTGGCGGTTGGTTCCGACTCCGGGACGTCGTACCACCTCTATGGTTTCGGGACCATCCGGGAGCTGGAGCTCATGCAGCGCGCAGGGTTCCATCCCCTGGAGATCGTGAAGGCCGCCACGCAGGAGAGCGCGCGCGCGGTGGGCCTCGAGCGCGTCGGCGTGATCCGTCCCGGGTACGAGGCCGACCTCCTGGTCCTGGACATGAACCCCTTGGAGGACTTCAAGGTGCTTTACGGCACGGGCGCTGTCCGTGTCACCCTGGAGGGCGAGGTCAGCACGGTGAACGGGCTCAAGTACACCATCCTGGACGGCAAGGTGATCGACGCCCGGGCGTTGCTGGAGGAGGTGGCAGAGATGGTGGACCGGGCGAAGCGGGCCATGTTGCAGGGAGGTCCGTAGAGGGCGGCGGTAACAACGAGGAAGCTCAAGGTGCGGCGGCGGGGCCTGCGACCTACTTTCCCGGCCTCGGTCCAACCCATTCCTCCGGAGGAGGCCCCAATGCCCTCGCGTCCTCGCCCGCTACTGTCCGCGCTCATCACCCTCGCCGTCGCCGCCCCGGCTCTCGATGCCCAGAACACCGACGCCAACGCCACGGTCGATCCGACCCTCTTCGAGGCGCTGGAATACCGCCTCGTGGGACCCACGCGGGGCGGCCGTTCCACCGCGGTGACCGGGTACACCGACCGCCTCCATACCTTCCTCATGGGAACCGTGGGTGGCGGGATCTGGCGCACGGACGACGCGGGTATCTCGTGGAACAACATCTCGGACGGTTTCCTCAATGTCGGGCCCGTAGGCGCCCTGGCCGTGGCGGCCACCAACTCGGACATCGTGTATGCCGGCACCGGCTCCGGCGGCGTCCGGGGCAACGTCTCCATCGGAGACGGAATGTACCGGACCACGGACGACGGCAGGACGTGGCAGTGGATCGGCCTACCCGAGTCCCGGCACATCAACCGCATCTGGGTCCATCCGGCGAATGCCGATCACGTCTACGTGGCGGCCCTGGGCAGCGTGTTCGGCCCCAGCGAGGAGCGAGGCGTCTACCGCACCACCGACGGCGGCGGTGACTGGGAGAAGGTGCTCTACGTGAACGAAGGCACGGGGGCCATCGACCTCATCATGAGTCCCGACGATCCCAACACGCTGTACGCCGCCATGTGGACCGCTCGGCGCACGCCCTGGGCCATGTTCAGCGGGTCGGAGGACGGCGGCGTGTTCAAGACCACCGACGGCGGGGATACCTGGACCAAGCTGAGCGGCGGCCTTCCGGAGATGATCGGACGCATCGGGCTGGCCATCTCGCCTGCGAATCCCGACCGGGTGTACGTGCTGGCGGAAGCCGAAGGCGACCTGCGGGGGCTGTACCGCTCGGAGGACCGGGGCGCCTCCTTCACCCACATCAGCGATGACCGGAATATGATGGCGCGTCCCTGGTACTACACGCACGTGGACGCCCACCCCACCGACGCCGACATCGTCTACATCAGCAACGAGGCCTTCTTCCGCTCCGACGACGGTGGCCGGACCCTGGTGAACATCCCAACGCCCCATGGGGACAACCACGACATGTGGATCAACCCCGACGACCCGGACATCTTCATCCAGTCCAACGACGGCGGCGCCAACATCACCTTCAACGGCGGCGAGACCTGGTCCACGCAGTACAACCAGCCCACCGCCGAGTTCTACACGGTGACGGCGGACAACCAGTTCCCGTACCGGCTGTACGCGCCGCAGCAGGACAACACCACCATCTCGGTGTCCAGCCGCGTCACCCGGGGCCTGACGCCCTTCGAGGACTGGTTCCGAGGACCCGGCTGTGAGACCGGACCCATCGCCGTGGACCCCCGCAACCCGGACATCCTCTACGGCGCCTGCAAAGGATGGGTGAGCCGCCTCGACCGGAGCACCAACCAGCTCCGGCAAATCTGGCTGTGGCCCCAGGAGCCCCACGCCCTGCCCAACGCGGAGATCAAGTACAGGGAGCAGTGGGTATCCCAGCTCCGCTTCTCGCCCCACGATCCTTCGGTGCTGTACCACACGTCCCAGTACGTGCACGTCAGCCGGAACGAAGGACAGGACTGGGAAGTCATCAGTCCCGACCTTACGCGCTGGGCGGAGCACAAGGACCTCCACGTGGACCCGCCGGGCGGTCCCCTCACGTACGACCAGACCGGCGTGGAGGTGTACGCCACGATCTTCGCCTTCGAGGAATCGCCCCACCAGGCGGGGCTGTTCTGGGCGGGCTCCGACGACGGCGCCATCCACATCTCCCGGGACGGCGGCACCAGTTGGGAGGACATCACCCCCCCCGGGCTCCAGCTGCATAGCACCGTGAACGAGATCGTGCTCTCGCCCCATGACGCGGGCCGCGCCTTCGCGGTGGTCCAACGGTACCGGATGGACGACTTCCACCCCTACATCTACCGGACGGACGACTTCGGTGCCTCGTGGACGCTCCTCACCGACGGGACAAACGGGATTCCCGCGGACCACACCACCCGGACGCTCCAGGAGGACCACGTCGTGCGGGGCCTCCTCTACGCCGGGACGGAGTTCGGGGTCTTCATATCCTTCGACGACGGCGCCCACTGGCAGCCCTTCCAGCAGAACCTGCCCCGCACACCGGTGATGGACCTGCTCATCAAGGACAACGACCTCGTAGTCGCCACGCAGGGCCGCGCCCTGTGGATCCTGGACGACCTGACGCCGCTCCATCAGATCGAGGCGGCATCGTCCGCCGAGCGCGGGGCCTTCCTCTTTGCGCCGAGACCGGCCTACCGCATGAGGCTCCAAGGCGCGGGCCGCAGCGGCGTCTGGCCCCAGAACCCACCCGATGGCGCGGCCATCTACTACGCCCTCGGTGAAGATGTGCCGGGTGAGGTGACCATGGAGATCCATGACGCCGCCGGCGAGCTCGTCCGTGTCTTCAGCAGCTCCGGCCCCGGGACCAAGGAGGAGGTCTTCCAGGCCATGCGGGAGCCGACGGTCACGGTGGTGGGGTCGCCACGCGTACGAACCACGGCGGGCATGCACCGCCTGGTGTGGGATCTGCAGTATCCGCCGGCGTACCTGGCCCCGGGCGTGCACGAGGGGATCCGCCAGAGAATCGCGGTGGTCACGGGCAACACCAACGGTCCTCTGGCGCTCCCGGGCACGTTCAGCGTGACGCTCCGCACCGAGGCCGGCTGGAGCCAGACGCAGGAGCTGGAGGTCGTCATGGATCCCCGGGTGACCACATCGATGAGCGAGCTACAGGAGCAGTTCGATCTGGCTATCAAGGTCCGGGATCGAATCACGGAGATTCAACTGGGCGTGGCCGCTGGCAACGAACGCATCCGCGAGCTCGAGGCCGTCATCGCAGGGGGCGGCCGGGATGCCGGCGGAGCGACGGCCACCAAGGCAGAACTCGAGGAGCTGATGGGTCAGCTCTACAAGCACAACCAGCGGGGTGACCACGCGAACCTCCGCCCGCAGCTCACCACGGACTACGCGGCCATCAACACCTACATCTCCGGCTCCGAGAATCGGCCGCCGTCCGCGGCCTACGCTCGGATGGAAGAGCTGGACGAGCGGTTCGAGGAGCTGATGGCACGCCTCAGAAGCCTCCTTGACGGGACGATCGCATGAGGACCACGCCCTGATCCGGATCCGGAGCAAGAAGCCGGGATGTCGGCCTCCGGATTCCGGGCCGTGGTTCGCTCGCTCCGCTGGGTCCGGGTGCCGAGCCCGTCCCCCACCTTCATCGCTCGTATGCGGCCATCCGACCCCCCTGCCGCTTCGGCACGCCTCCGGGAGTGCTGCTTTCGGGGTTGGTGAGCCCTCGAGCATCCGAAATTAGGATTTCGAGGCTGCATTCCTGCGGCCCACCCGCTCGCCTGACTACGCATCAACCGCCCCTTTACGGAGACAGCTGCAAGTCTGGCTACCAGCCCGCCGGCTACGCTTTGGCTGGGTGGGGCTCGCACCCACAGGACAGCTCATCAAGGTTTCAGCCTACATCCTGGACCTCCTCTCCGACCGGCATTGCCTGGTCGCTTCCACCAACGCCGGTCTTCGTCTCGAATCGATTGTACGTATAAAGTGAAACGATTTATACGTATACGAAATACGACCTCGAAGACGAACGCTACCTGGCTCGTCCATCACTCCGTGCCCTACCTTGTCTTCCGGCCCCAGAGTGCCTTTGGACTACCTATTCGCTGGAGAGTGAGATCGAGATCGCCGGACGAGCAAAGCCTAGGGTGCCCACTCCCGCCCAGCTCGAGGAACTCGCGAAGCATGATCCATTGCTGGGCGCGGCCATAAAGCGCGTACCCCCCTTCCCCACCATGCCCCCGCCCAATCTCAAGGGCTCCCACTTCCACACGATCGCGCGATCGATCGTGTACCAGCAGTTGGCCACTGCCGCCGCCCGTACGATCCACGGCCGCGTACGCGACCTCACCCCGGACAAGGGCTTCCCGACAGCCGCGCAGATCCTGGACCTTCCGGAAGAGTCCCTTCGGGGCGCCGGGCTATCACGAGCCAAGACCAAGGCGATCCTCGATCTGTCCACAAAGGTCGAGTCGGGCGAACTGAGGCTGGGCGGTCTAGGAAGGCTCGCCGACGATGAGATCGTGCGTCGCCTGACCACGGTATGGGGCATCGGCGAGTGGACCGCCCAGATGTTTCTGATCTTCAAGCTCGGCCGACTGGACGTGATGCCGTCCAAGGACCTCGGCGTCCAGGAGGGCCTGCGCAGGCTCGACGGTCTGGTTGAGCGCCCGAATCCCGATGAACTCCTCGCCCGTGCCGAGCTCTGGCGGCCGCTGCGGAGCGTGGCTTCCTGGGTACTCTGGCGACTCACCGACACGGTTGACACCTGAGCACCCGTATGAACGTATTGTTTACTCGAGGGGTCGCGATTTCGGCGGCATGTGTGTGGACGCAGTCGGAGGATACCATGGCCAAGCGTAGCCACGGCAAGAAGAACGGTCTCAAGTTCCCGGATTGGAACACGCCAAAACCCCCCAAGCAACCGCCGCCTCCCCAGCCCCCGGGGTCGGGTTGCGGCACGGGATCCGAGACGAAGAAGGTCATGGACTTCCTCGATAAGATCATCGGCCGAAGCTAGTGAAGTGACGATGTTGATCTGGCTTTCGGTGTTGTTGTTATCCACGGTGGTGGGCGGTGCGTTGGGACGGCGGTGGTGGATCAAGCGCCGGGCGAGCGTCAAAGCGGCGAACCGCATCCTCGAGCGGCCCAACTCATACTACTCCTCCAAGGGCGTGCGAGACCAGGAGGATGCCGAGTGGTACGATTCGATCGACCTCGCCAAGCTCCACGAGGTGAACCGGGCCGAGATCGAGCGCCTCATCGCACAGATCAAGGGCGCCGGAATCGACAGCCTTCGGCCTTCCGATCGGGCCTTTCTCGAACGGATCGCCGACCTCGATGCACCCGATCGCAAAGGTGACCGCCCGCTGCCTACGACCCCCTGGCCCTCCTGGGCCTGAGGCCGGGACAACGGTCGACCAAATCCCCATTAGCGCTTACTCTCCATAGCAGTCGGGTTTGGTGCGTCTCTAATACATCGTGCTGTGGCATCCACCTCCATCATGGTGCAGCGACCGAGCTTCTCCTCGAGCGAGGCCGCTGATCTCCTAACGCGCCATTTCGGGATCGAGGGCCGACTCACGCCCCTACCCAGCTATGGAGACCAGAACTTCGAGGTCGAACCCGAGGCGGGCGAGGCCGTCATCCTGAAGATCTCGGGAACGTGGGAAACCGAGGCGGCGCTGGATCTACAGAACAGCGTGCTGATCTGGCTGGCCGAGCGCGAGCCCGACCTACCTGCTCCGAGGGTCGTTCCATCGACTTCGGGCGGGCATGTGGTGAGCGTGGCCGATAACGGAGGCCGTGACCACTTCGTTCGAGTGCTCAGCTACCTGCCTGGTCGGACGCTGGCAGACGTGCGCCCGCATCCCGACGAACTCCTCGAGGGGCTGGGTCGGTATCTAGGCACAATGGATCGGGCGCTCTCCGGATTCTCCCACCCAGCGGCGCGGAGGACCGGCTACGATTGGGACCTGGCGCGCGCCGCTGAGGTGATGCGTAGGGACATGGGGGTCGTGGCCGGCACGGACCGCGGGGGCCTGGCGGAAGGTGTTCTTTCGGCCTTCGAGCGTGACGCCCTCCCCCTCCTGCCCGGCCTCCGGCGGGGAGTGATCCACAACGACGCCAACGACCATAACGTCGTGGTGGGGCCCGTGGACGCGGGCCCACCCGAGATCGCCGGCCTGATCGACTTCGGCGACGTGATGGAGAGTCATCCGGTTTGCGAGCTGGCCATCGCGATCGCATACGCGATGCTGGACAAGCCCGATCCCGTCGGGGCGGCCGCCGCGGTGACGCGCGGCTACCACCACGCTCTGCCACTCACCGAAGATGAGCTCGAGGCACTCTACGCCCTTGCCCGGGCCCGCCTCGGCGTCAGCGTGTGCATCTCGGCCACGCGGCGGGCCGAGGCGGTGGACAACCCCCATCTGGCCATCTCGGAAGCTTCGGCGTGGCAGACCCTCGACCGCCTCGCCGCCGTACCGCCGCGGCTGGCGCGGGCCCGGCTTCGCGAAGCGTGCGGTCTGCCGCCTTGTCCACGAAGTGTCGCGGTGAGCGAGTGGCTTACCGCGAACGCGTCCGAGAGAGGCCCCGTGGTCCGCCCGGCCGTGACCCACGACGCCACGCTGATCTTCGACCTGAGCGTGGGCAGCCCCGATATGGAGAACCTCGATACGCTGGCCGACGCGAAGGACTGGAGCGCCCGCCTGTTCGGACAGATGGCCGAGGCCGGCGCGCAGTTGGGCGTCGGACGTTACGACGAGGCCCGGATGTGCTACACCGGCGACGCCTTTGCAAACTCGGGCGGCGAGCGGCCCGAGCGGAGGACGGTGCACCTGGGTGTCGACCTCTTTCTGGAGGCGGGCTCCACGATCTTGGCCCCGATCCCGGGAACGGTCCACTCCTTCCGCGACAACGCCGACCCTTTGGATTACGGGCCCACGATCATCCTCGAGCACGAGCACGACGGCCGCCCACCCTTCTACACGCTCTATGGGCACCTGAGCAGGGACTCCCTGGACGGGTTGGTCCCAGGCGCCGAGATCGCGCGCGGTGAGAAGATCGGCCGCCTGGGCGACCTCGACGTGAACGGCGGGTGGCCACCGCACCTACATTTCCAGATCATCACGGACATGCTCGACCTGGAGGGCACGTTTCCGGGCGTGGCGGCTCCTTCCCAGCGAGAAGTCTGGTTGAGTCTTTCGCCCGATCCGAGCCTGCTGCTCGACTTGCCCGAGGGATCGCGGGCGCCCAGGGAGCCCACGTCCGAGACGCTTCGAGAGGCACGCGGCCGGCTCCTCGGACCATCCCTCAGCCTGTCGTATGAGGAACCGCTCCACATCGTCCGCGGGTGGATGCAGCATCTGTTCGACGCCGAGGGGCAGGCGTACCTGGACTGCGTGAACAACGTCTGCCACGTGGGGCACTCACACCCGCACGTCGTGGACGCGATCAGGAGGCAGGCGGCCGTGCTCAACACCAACACGCGCTACCTGCACCAGAACCTGACGCGGTACGCGGAGCGCCTCGCAGCCACGCTACCCGATCCGCTCGAGGTATGTTTCTTCGTGAACTCCGGGAGCGAAGCGAATGAGCTGGCGCTCCGCATGGCCAGCACGTTCACGGGCCGGGGGGACGTGGTCGTCGTGGACGGTGCCTATCACGGCAGTACCGCCGCTTGCGTCGCGATCAGCCCGTACAAGTTCGACGGGGTGGGTGGATCCGGCGCGCCCGAGCACGTCCACACCGCTGTCATGCCCGATGACTACCGTGGCCCCTACCGGCGCGAGGACCCCGATCGCTCGGGTCGCTATGCCCGGCACGTGGCCGACGCCCTGGCCGCCGCGCAAGCACGAGCCGGCGGGGCGGCCTCGTTCATCTGCGAGAGCTTTTTGAGTTGTGGAGGGCAGATCGAGTTACCGCCCGGCTACCTCGAAGAGGCTTTCAGGCATGCCCGGGATGCCGGAACCGTCTGTATCGCCGACGAAGTACAGGTGGGTTTCGGGCGCGTCGGAAGCCACTTCTGGGGCTTCGAGACCCAGGGGGTGGTGCCGGACATCGTGACCATGGGCAAGCCGATCGGAAACGCCCATCCTATGGGAGCGGTGGTCACCACCCGCGAGATCGCTGAGGCGTTCGGCGGCGGCATGGAGTACTTCAATACGTTCGGCGGAAATCCCGTCTCGTGCGCCGCCGGGCTGGCGGTGCTGGACGTGATCGAGACCGAGGGCCTACAGCAACACGCGCTGCGCGTCGGTGAGTACCTGAGGACCGGGCTGACGGAGCTTCAGGTGCGGCATCCGGTGATCGGGGACATCCGGGGACGGGGACTGTTCATGGGTATCGAATTCGTACGCGACCCGGAGGCTCGCGAACCGGCGGCCGATGTGGCGGCCTACGTGGTGGGGCGGATGAGGGACCACGGCATTCTGCTCAGTGCGGACGGACTGGACCACAACGTCATCAAAATCAAGCCGCCGCTGCCGTTCAGTGATACCGACGCCGACAGGGTCGTTGAAACTCTGGACCGGGTGCTAGCTGAAGACCCCGTCGCTGCGGAGCGTGCGGGAGGCTAACCGCCTCCGCCTGCATACCATGCCCAAACAGCTCACACCCAAGCAGATCGAGGTTCTCAAGGAGGACCTCATGAGCGAGTTGCTCCGCCTGGAGCGGAGCATGGACGCGACCGAACAGGCGAGCGAGGTTGTCGAGCTCGATCAAACGGCCGTGGGCCGGCTGTCGCGCATGAACTCGCTTCAGAACCAGAGCATGGCCAAGAGCCTCAAGGAGCGCGAGGCCGTGAAGCTGGCTCTGCTCGTCGACGCGCTGAAGCGCATCGAGCAAGGCACCTACGGCCTGTGCTTAAAGTGCGGCGGGCCCGTCTCCTTCGGCCGGCTCTCGGTCTTCCCCGAGTCGCGCGAGTGCGCGCGCTGCGCCTTCTAGGTCACCTAGTGCGCCCGGCCGGACGCGACGCCTACTTCACGACAAGGTGATCTGCGGAGCCCTATCGCCCGTCGCGTAGCGCGCCACGTCCGCGATGTCGATCAGCAGCGAGATGCTGTTCAGGACGATGACGGCGAGCATCCAGTTCCTGAACGTGCCGTCCGTCGGCACGGCATCCAAGCGAAGCCATAGCCACGGAACCAGGAACAGCCACGGGATGTGGCCGACGCCCAACAACCGCACGAAGCCCATCCTGGCGTACATGGTCATCTGGATCATTGCGCCCAACATCATGGCAGCCAGCGTGATCTGGGCCTCCGGCGTCGTGATGTAGAAGAGGGAGACGATCCCGTTGGCCGCCATGAGCATGGCGACCCATAGGATCCAGGGAGCGGGCAGCCGGAGGATACAGCGGAAGAAGTCGATGGCAGCGGTCATGTGGGCGCCTGAAGGTCAGTTTGGGCGATGCGACGAGTCGGTTCAAGCTCCCACTGCGTACGCCCCAGGCCACCCGAAGTTCAGAGGGTTTCATGCTCTCAATCGGGCACGGCCCTATCTTTTGGCATGACCGATCCACACACATTGCGACACCCAACCCCTCTCCGTTGGTCGGCAGACGGGCGGGGCCTCGTCATCCTCGATCAGACGGAACTACCCGGACGGGTCGTGGATCGTGAATTGCGCACGGTGGAGGAGATCGACGAGGCCATTCGGTCTCTGAGGGTCCGCGGGGCTCCCTTGATCGGCATCACCGCCGCGACAGGCGTCGCGGCGCTGGCCCGTGGAGTGACCGACCACTCAGACAGCCCACCCGACCTGACCACCCGGGTTACGGGTTGGTGCGACCGCCTAGAGGTCACGCGCCCCACGGCGGTCAACCTGAGGTGGGCGCTCGGGCGTATGCGCGCGGTGGCGGCCGGCGGCACGCACCGTCCCGCATCCGAGCTGGCCGACGCCCTCAGGGCGGAGGCCCAGGCCATCTGGGACGAAGACCGAGAGATGTGCCGCCGGATCGGCGAGCACGGTCTGGAGTTGCTCCCGAACGGCGCGACGGTCCTCACGCATTGTAACGCGGGCGCGCTGGCCACCGGCGGAATCGGCACCGCCCTGGCTCCCATCTATCTGGCGCACGAGGAGGGCCGGCGCGTGCGCGTGTTCGCCGACGAAACCAGGCCCCTCCTGCAGGGGAGTCGCCTTACCGCCTGGGAGTTGGGCGCGGCGGGCATCGACGTCACCGTGATCTCGGACAACACGGCCGCCGCGCTCTTCGCGCACGACCCGCCCGACGTGGTACTGGTGGGCGCCGACCGGATCGCCGCGAACGGTGACGTAGCCAACAAGGTCGGCACGTACGGCCTGGCGGTCCTGGCCAAACATCACGGTGTGCCGATCTACGTGCTGGCCCCAACCTCGACGATCGACCCCTCCACCCCGACCGGCGCCGATATCCCGATCGAGGAGCGTGATCCCGACGAGGTGCGCCGCGGGTTCGGGAGGCTCACCGCGCCGGCGGATGCGTCCGTGTGGAGCCCTGCCTTCGATGTGACTCCCGGTGAGCTTCTGGCTGGAATCATTACGGAGCACGGCGTCGCGCGGGCGCCGTTCGAGGGTTCGCTCGCCGCGGCGCTGGCGGCAGCCGTGCCAGAGCAATGACTCGACCACTGGCCGAGGATCTCTGCCGTGCGGGGCGCCGACTCCACGAGCACGGACTCATCGCGGGGCTGGCAGGCAATCTCTCCGTGCGCCTGGATGAGGATCGGCTGCTGATCACCCCACGTGGCACGAACAAAGGCCAACTCCGGCCCCGGGACATGGTGACGCTGCCCCTGAAGGGTCACGATCACGGTGAGACGACTCAGGCCAGCACCGAGTTGCCCTTCCACCGAGCATGTTACGTGGCAAGCGATGAGGTCGGAGCGGTCGTCCACACGCACGCCCCCGCGCTCACTGCAATCGGAATCCGCGGCCTGGACATCACCTCCACCCTCCCCGAGCTCGAGCTGGCCGTGGGGTCGGTCGTGCTACTCGACTTCGCGCCGAGCGGAAGCGAACGGTTGGGGAGGGCCACCGGCGGCGCCGTGGCCGAAGGCGCCGGTGTGATCCTGCTGAAGAACCACGGCGCCGTCTCGGTCGGTGGTGACCTGGACGACGCCGTGAACCGAATGGAGCTGGCCGAGTTGGCCGCCTACACGGTCCTCCTGTCACAGGAGCAGGTGGGCGACATCGACCTCGCGCGCATTATCAGGCTGCACGCCCACCTCGCGGACGGAGCGGCGAGCGGCTGAGCCTCTCCCCACTCAGCCCGGATCAGTGTTTGGCGTAGACCGTCGTCTTGCCGAGATGGTCGAACGCGAGCACGTCGAAGGGGTCGGCTGGACGCCCAGGGACCTTCATGCCCGGCGAGCCGGCCGGCATGCCGGGTGCGCTGAGCCCCGCGATCTCGGGCCGCTCGGCCAGCAGGCGGTCGATGTCCTCCGCGGGCACATGCCCTTCCACGATGTATCCGTCGATCAGCGCCGTGTGGCATGAGGACAGGTGCGGCCCCACGCCGAGCTCGGTCTTGATGGCCGCGAGGTTGTCCACATCCTCGGCGATCACCTCGTAGCCCTCCTTCCTGAGATGCTCGATCCAGCCCTCGCAGCATCCACAGGTCGCGGTCTTGTACACGGTAATCGTCGGCTTGGCCGAGGCGGGTTGGGCCGGCCAGAACACCAAGGCTCCAACCAGCACGACCGTCACGCCGCCCAACATCGCGAGGAAGCGATTCTTCATCATCTATTCATCTCCATACTCTATGGTCCTCGTATGATTTGATCATAAGGAAACCCGCCGAGCGAGGCTATAAGGAAGCGCCTGCCGGTCCAGTGGGGGATCTCCCCACCCGGAAATCTTCCGAAACTAGGCGTCGGCCGAAGAAGCAGGACCCCTACCGTCCGACACCACGTTCTCGTTCAAACGCCTGCGTGCGCGTTCACACCTCTTTCGCAGGGTGGCCCCGGACACGCCAAATCGCTCCGAGAGCTCCTTGGTTGAAAACCCGAGGCCGTACTTGAGTCTCATTCGTCATGCCGCTCATCGCGCTCATGACGTTCGTGCTCATCACGTCGAGCGCCACGATCGCCACGGCCGGCGGCGGCGCCCACCGCGGTGACCTCAAGAAGGCCACCCGTTACGTGATCCTCACGGCGATCGCCGGCGACGTCGAGTGCGGCACCTATTGGAAGATCTGGGTCGTCCTCCTGACCCTCACGGTCATCATGCTGGTGGTGAAGGTGGACCCCTCAGGCGAATCGCTCTAGCAGGTCTGCGGCGATTCCTTCCAGCTGTGCCTTCGTGCAGCCGTCGAACTCGCGCTCACAAGCGCTGTCGTACGCGTCACAGAGCCGCTCGCATGCAGGGCCGGTCACCATGTTGTCGGCCATGTCGAAGAGCACGTTGTCCTCTTTGAGGATGTGCCCGCGTATCAGGTCGATGTAACCTCGGCCCGACCTCGTGAGCTTGCGCAAGGCCCCATCATCGCCCTCCCGCGCGCCATCCAACGCCGCGGCCATGCCACCCACCAGCTCCCTGCCCTGCCGGTGCTCGTCGAGCATCACGGCAAGCGGTCCCACGGACCTCGACAGACCATGGTTCTCCAGTTCCGTGAAGAGCAGGTCCTCTTCCTTCCCATGATGACACGCATCGGCGAAGAGCCGAAAGAAGGTCGAGCATGACTCGACCGCATCGATGTCGAGCGGCTCGCCATCGGTCTGGGCATCCAGCAGCTGCTCGAGCACGCCGGCCACCGCGAGAATCAACCGATGCTCCTCACGAAGGACGGCCGTGGCTCCGTCGGGTGGCGTCATTCGCCACCCTCCTGGCTGAACGGATAGAGAGGCTCGAAGCGAGCCGTGAAGTGGCGGAGCGCCGGCGCCTGGAACGTGAAGCGGAAGCCGCCGATCGACGCCCGGCGCTCCCACACTGCCCGGATGACTTCCACGACGTAGTCCACGTGGCTCTGTGTGTAGACACGCCTCGGAATCGCCAGACGCACGAGTTCCATGGAAGCGGCGATCTCTTCGCCGCTGTCTGGATCCCGGTGGCCGAACATGACCGTGCCGATCTCGACGCTCCTCACCCCGCCCTCCACGAAGAGCTCGGCGACCAAGGCCTGGCCCGGCAGATCGAGGGGGGTCAGGTGCGGCAGGAAGGCCTGCGCGTCGATGTAGATGGCGTGGCCGCCGGGTGGCTGCATGATGGGGACGCCGTAAGACGAAATGTGCTCTCCCAAATACCGCACCGAGGCCAGACGGTACTCCAGGTAGTCCTCCTCGAGCACCTCCTCCAGGCCCACCGCGGTGGCCTCCAGATCACGGCCCGCAAGCCCACCGTACGTGGGAAACCCCTCGGTCAGGATCAGAAGGTCCCGCTCACGCTCGGCCAGGGCCTCGTCGTTGGTGGCGAGGAAGCCGCCGATGTTGGACAGGCCGTCTTTCTTGGCCGACATGGTGCAGCCGTCGGCATGGGAGAACATCTCTCTTACGATCTCTCGCACCGGAACGTCATCGTAGCCGTCCTCCCGCAGCTTGATGAAGTAGGCGTTCTCGGCGAACCGGCAGGCGTCGATATAGAGGGGGATCTCGTGGGCCCGGCACACCTCGGCAACCGCCCGGATGTTCTCCATCGACACGGGCTGGCCTCCGCCCGTGTTGTTTGTCACCGTGAGCATCACCAACGGAATGCGGTCGGCGCCCTCTTCCTCGATGAGCGCCCCGAGCCGCTCGACATCCATGTTGCCCTTGAACGGGTGCCTGTGCGACGGCACGAGGCCCTCAGGGATCGGCAGGTCCACCGCTCTGGCGCCCGTCGCCTCGATGTTCGCGCGCGTCGTGTCGAAGTGCGTGTTGTTGGGCACCACATCGCCGGTGCGACACACTGTGGAGAAAAGGATGCGCTCGGCGGCCCGGCCCTGATGGGTCGGGATGATGTGACGGAGCCCGAAGATCGACTTGACCGTGTCGCGGAAGCGATAGTACGACCTACTGCCCGCATAGGACTCGTCACCACGCATCACGGCAGCCCACTGCTCGGCGCTCATGGCCGACGTACCGCTGTCGGTGAGAAAGTCGATGAGGACCTCGTCCGCGGGCAGCGAGAACACGTTGTATCCGCACCGTTCCAGGTAGCCTATCCGCTCCTCCCTGGTCGTCATGCGGATCGGCTCGACGACCTTGATCTTGAACGGCTCGATAATCGTGCGCCTCTTCGCGACTGAAGGAGGCACTAGGCGGCGACCTCGACCGGGGGGGGCTGTCGACGCGTCGCTCGCATGAGCCAGAACGCAACCAGCGTGAGGCTCGCCACCCTGACTCCGATCACCCACCATGCGGGCAGCACGAGGGCCGTGGCGATCGCGGGTGCGACGAACCAGTAGTAGAGGCCCGCGGCGACTCCCGCGAGGAGCAGCGTAGACAGTTCGGCGGCGAAGCGGCCCACCAGGACCACCGCTACCGCGATCAGGTAGCTGATGGCCGAGTAGAGCGCCACGTGCAGGTAGACGTCGGGCGCCGTGGCCAGGATCCCGTCGGTGGTCGTGTAGTAGCCGACGATGAACCCAGGGAAAGCGGCCGCGAACGCCCCGTAGGGAGTGACCAACCACCCGCTCGAGTTCTTGTACGAGCCGAGCGCGGCCCCGACCGCCTTTTCCGGCGTGAGATCCTGGCAGCCCAAACGCGTGCACAGGTTGCAGGGCCTGCATCGTGGATTGCCCACGTTGAGCAGGGGACGCTGCCCGTAGAGTTTCTCCACCGGCAGCACCGGGCAAAGCGCGTTGCAGAACCCCGCCTTGGTGGCAAAACCGAGTCCCAGGAGCAGAGCCAACACAGCCACGGCGACGATCGTGATCGCCAGCGTCGGGCCGTGCACGTTGAACAGGAAACGGCGTGCGGGTACCATCACGACCAGCAGCACGATACCCACCACACCGAACCAGCGCGCGCCCTCGGCCTCGAGCTTCCGCTGACGGCCGAAGGGCGCTGTCAGCATGTTGAACGTGGCCAGGGGGCACACGTTCCTCCAGATCGCCGGGTTGACCAGAAACACCGCCGGGAGGAGCGGAATGACCGCGTTCCACAGCACGGCGAGCGTCTGCGTGGGCGCCCACCAGAGCCCAGCGAGTAAGGCGACCGTCAGGACGACCCCCATCCCCTGCGCCACCGTCCAGAGCGCCTGCCCTGCTCCGACCGTAGCGCTGTCGGCGTGCCCCGCTGTCATGGCGTCACCACCGCTCGAATGGCCTGACCCGAGCGCACCGTCTCGAACGCCGCTTCGATCTCCTCGAGCGGGAAGCGGTGCGTCACCAGCTCTTCGATCTTCACCCGTCCTTGCCGGACGAGCTCGATGACGCGCGGGTAGTCGACGGGCCTGCATCCGAGCGACCCCACGACCTCTAATTCTCGGAACATGACACGCCCCGCATTGAGAGACATGACGTCCGGGCTGTAGCCGACCATCACCAGGCGGCCGCCCGTTCGCAGGCAGGACAGAGCTTGCTCCTGCGTGGCGGGCTTCCCCACCACCTCGAACCCCACGTGCGCGCCCTGGCCGTCCGTGAGACGGCGGACCTCCTTGTCCAGGCGTTCCACCCGGGAGGAGTTGACGGTGGCCACCGCCCCCAGTTTCATGGCCCACTCCAGCTTCGAGTCGATCAGATCCACAGCGATGACCCGGGCTCCGAGCGCGGCCGCTATCTGCACCACGTTGAGCCCGACACCACCGCACCCGACCACGACCACCCAGTCTCCGGGCTGCACTCGCGCCCGAATGACGACCGCATGATACGGTGTGGTGACCGCGTCGGCGATGATCGCACCTTCGACCAGGGGTATGGAGCTCGGCAACGAGTAAGCGTCCTTGGCCGGGGCGACGACGTACTCGGCGAAGCCACCGTCGACATTGTTGCCCAGCATGACACTCGCGGAGCACACGTTCTCGCGACCCACCCGGCATGCGTCGCAGTGCCCACACGACTGTACCGCCGCGAGCAGCACACGGTCACCCGCCTCGAAGCCCTCTACGCGCTTGCCCACCTTCTCCACGGTGCCCGCGATCTCGTGTCCCAGCGTGAGCGGCGGTGGCTTGAACGTCGGCGTGCCGTGGTCCACGTAGTGGAGGTCGGTGTGACAGACGCCGCAGCCCGCCACGCGGACGAGGATCTGTCCCCGTTTGGGCTTCGGGGTGGGCACTTCCTCCAGCTTGATGCCCACGTCGGGCCCATGAAAGACGGCAGCTTTCACTCTTGTCTCCTTCTTGTGTAGAGGACCTTGAAGAAGGTCACAGCCAACGCGCAGTCACCGCATTCCGCTGCAAGCTCTCGAGCGGACAAATCGTCCAACAGCACCTCCATACCCAGCGATTCGTAGAGGTCGATCGAGTCCTGCAATTTGTTCACCGGGCCGCTGAAGCGCCGGCTCCAACCCGCACGGCCAAGCTCCTCGTCGCGCTCCTCCCGATACATCCGCGTCAGGCCACCGTGGCGGCCACCGTCGATTCCAGCTTCTGAAGCCGGCGACGCGCCAGCACCGCCCCCCCGATGGCTCCCGTGAACTGCACCAACGACTCGGGCGGGACGTTGACGGACTCACCGAGCCGTTCACGCATGACTCTCACCATCGTGGCGAAGCGCATGATCCCACCCACGAGGGTGAATTCGGGCTCCATCTGGACGCGCTTCATCAGCCGGACGGACCGCTCGATGAGCGACTCCATCGCGCCGTGCATGATGTCCGCCGGCTGGGCGCCATTACTCACGTGATTGATGACTTCTGACTCGGCAAACACGGCGCACACACCCGAGATGGGCACAGGCTCACGCGAGTACTCCACGAGCGGACCGATCTCTTCGATCTCATAGCCGAGGTACAGGGCGGTCTTCTCGAGGAAGGCGCCCGTACCCGCGGCACACTTGTCGTTCAGTCGGAACGAGCGCACCCGCCCTGCCTCATCGAGGCGCATGGCCTTCATGGTCTGGCCCCCGACGTCCAAGACGGTGCGTGTGTCGGGGAAGAAGTGCCGCGTCCCCCACGACTGCGCGGTGAGGTCGGTGGCCTGAACGTCGCGGAAGTCCACCTGCGCGCGGCCGAACCCGGTGCTCCCCACGTACGCGACATCGTTGGACCCCAACCCAGCCTCTGCCAGCGCCATGTCCACCACGTCGCGCGCCGCCTCGTTCAGCTTGAAGCCCGTCTTCCGGATGCCGAAGCCCAACAGCTCGCCGTCATCGCCCAGAATGGCGGCCTTGGTGTGAGTCGAGCCAACGTCCACGCCTGCGGTGATCATGAAGCCACCTCCTCTACCGCGGCCACGCCCCGGCCCGCGCGCACCCGCTGGAGGCCGAAGATCGCGGCGCCCAGGGCGCCCATGTAGTGGGATTCCTCGCTCACGTTCATTTCCGTCTCGAGAAGGTCGTTCAGCACCGATACCATTGCCTCGTTGAGGGTCACGCCACCGGTGAAGGTGACCTCACCCTCGATTCCCACCCGCTTGAGCAGCGCGAAGGAACGGGAGGCGATCGACTGGTGCACTCCCAAGAGGATGTCCTCGATCTTCTTGCCACGAGCCATCCACGACAGCACCTCGGACTCGGCGAACACCGTGCAGGTGGTGCTGATGGCGACCGGACGCTGGCCCTGGAGCGCCTTTGGTCCGAGGTCTCCCAGGTCCATCTCGAGCGCCGTGGCGGCCGACTGGAGGAATCGCCCGGTGCCGGCTGCGCACTTGTCGTTCATGCAGAAGTCGAGCACGTCTCCACCTTTTTGCACACGGATGGCCTTGGTGTCCTGGCCTCCCATGTCCAACACGGTTTCGGTGTCGGGAAACATCTGCGCGGCGCCACGGGCATGGCACACGATCTCTGTGATCTGAGTGTCGCCGAATTCGACGCGGTAGCGGCCGTAGCCCGTGCCCACCACGAACCCGACCTCCTCTTCCGGTATATCGCCGTCGTCGAGCGCCGCTCGGTACGCGTTCTCGGCGGCCGCCACGACGTTCGCTCCGGTAAGGATCAGGGCCCGCCCGACGATCCGTTCGTCTTCGTCGACGATCACCGCTTTCGTCTGGGTGGACCCAACGTCCACCCCAACCGCATATGCCATGAAGTTTCTCCAGCCGGTGTTCAGGAGGTCGCGCCGGACGCCGCCATGCGGAGCTTCCGGGATTCGAGCCCTTCGAAAAACGCGTCGATTCGGTTCTTGAGTTGAGCTTCGGACACCACGCGCTTGTCCATCATGTCCGACTCGATGTAGAGGCAGAGCACATCGCGGTTCTCGAGCACCACCCTGCGACTGTCCGCCAGGCCCGTGGACACGGTCCGGCAACTCTTCACCGGGTGGTAGACCACTCCGTCCGCTCCATACGTGTCGATGGCCTCGATCAGCGCCTGGTCGTGGAACAGCATCGCGTCGACCGCGCCGGTCACGCTTTGGAGCATTCCGTCGGCCATGCTCTCGATGGGGTTGTCGAGGTCGTACTCGAACTCCCGGCTGAGCCCACCGGAGGCGAACCACATGTAGGTGGAGCTGACGAAGACGCCGCCCCAGTCGGTGAAGAGTTGGTGGAAGCGCCGAAAGATCGGATAGCAGGGAACTCCCACGAAGATCAGCCGGTGCCCCTCTTCTCTGTCTACGAGGGGGCTGATGTTCTCGGCCACCTTGTATTCCATCTCCTCGACCAGATCCCGGAAATAGTCTACGCCGGCCTGAGTGCCGCGCAGAGCGTTCACAACGCCGAGATAAATGGTCCCCTCCTGCATCGCGTCGAACACCGCAGGATGTGTGGCGTTGAGCTCCAGGAGCCGACGCCACGAACGCCCCATCTGGTTCGTGAGATCCAATACTTCACGGAAGCGGTCGATGTCGAACTTCCGGCCGCTGACTTCCTCGAGGATAGGAATCATTTCGCGGATCTGGCCTTCGACATACTTCCGGTCGCGCTCCAGTTCCCCGTCACGGTGGGCTTTGGTGCCGGGCGCTCTCCGGCTCCCCGGCACGTCGATCGTGACGGTCGGAATGTCGTAGAGTCGCTCCCAGATCTCACCCCACTTCAGGTAGGTGTTGCACGCATTCGTCAACACGGCCACGGACGGCTTGGGAATGCGTCCCATGGGGTGCTCACCGCCACGCATTTGCAGGCCGTAATCGGCCTTCACGTAGCCGCACACATCGGGTGAGAACCCGTGATCCTCGGCGATGCTCAGGTACTCGTCCGACACCCTCCGCACAGCGGTCTGGAGCGAGTTGATCTCGGGAAAGACCGTGTGCATGTCGAACGACCGGAGCACCTCCATCATGCTTCCCATCACGAACACGTACGCCGCCCGCTCACCCGACTCGGCGGCGTCCGTCAGCGTCTGGAACCACTCGCGAAAAAGGCGTCCTCCCTCGCGCGCGCCTCTGCCGACCAACCCCTCGTCCATCGTAGTCGTGGTCATTCCGCCGCTTTCGTCTATTGGAAAAGGAGGTTTTCGACGAAGGTCTCGAGTTGGATCTGCAGGTGATCGTAACTCGTCATCTTCTCTTCGAACTCGGTAACGAAGTAGGGGATGCCCTCCTCGTCCAGCGCCTGTGAGTACGCCACCTGCTCGTCCAGCCCCGGCTCACACATCTTGGCCGCCGAGATGATCGCCGCGTCGGCGCGCGCACCCCGAATGCGCTCGAGCAACATCTTCTCTTTGGGTTTTCTGAGGTCATGCTGAACGGGGCTGTACGACGAATCGTCCAAGTAGGCCGTCGCAAGGTTCTGGAGCGGCGTGCCGTCCGTCGGTACGTCGTTCAAGATCCAGCGCAAGCCGATCAGGAAGTCGTCGTCCACCACGTAGCAGAACTGTGCGATGGAGCGTAGGAGGTCCAAGGGCGGCTGCTCGCAGAATCCTCCCTCGAACACGACCCGAATCTTGTCCTGAGGACGCGCCTCGCGGGCGAGAATCATCGGGAGCACCCGCTCGAGCAGCTCGTTGTGCTCCTCCCTGGTGATCATTCCACCCATGGCGACCAGCACGTAGGCTTCGTCCATCGGCAACAACCAGGGCGTCTCGCGCTTGATCGCGTACAGGTCCCTGAGGAGTCGGCGGTTGTCGTTGAACACCGCGATCGAGGCGCGAAGGTCGTCATCCGATACCGGGTGGCCCACGATCTCGGTGATGTCGTCGAGCACGCGCCTGTACTCGCCCTCCAGATAGATGCCCGCGAACGCGGAGTTCGGATTCTGCGGCAGGTAGAGGATCTGCGCCGGGGTATCCAGATTGCGAGCCCAAATGCTCGCCAGGTTACGGGCCGCGTCACAGATCGGGTGTGTCACGAACATGTCGAGGGTGATGCGATCCGTGAGGCCCAGCTCGAGCGAACTACGCAAAATCGAGCAGAGGTAGGAGCCGAAATGTGAGTCCGCTTCCCGCCGATCCATTTGGGAGCCCCGAATCTTGACCGGCAGCATTCCCGCGGCGTGCGCCAACTCCTCGGGAAAGTAGACCTGGAAGTGGCCGAGCACCTTGCCACCACCATCGGTCCATTTGCGCACGGTAGGAAAGTCCGGGTCTTCGACCATCTCCCGGACGTACCACAGCGTCTCGTCGAGAGAGGCGTCGGGAGTCAGGTCCATGAGCCGCACGATGTCGCGGGGCTCGGGGCCGGCGCCGGCGCCGACGGTGTCGGTGGCGGCTTCCATGCTCATACTCCCTTCCAGGTCGGTTGCCGATTCTCGACGAAGGCCGCGATTCCCTCGTGCGGATCCTCGAGCGCCATCAGTTCGTTGAGATAGAGGGACTCGGCCTGCTTCAGCGCCGTGCCTGCGGGTACGTCGAGGCCCTCGAGAACGGCCCGTTTGGCCAGCCTGAGCACCGGCGCCGAGAGCGAGGCGAGGCCTTTCACATATGCATCCACTTCGTGCTGGAAGTCGTCCGCTGGAATCACCCGGCTGACCAGCCCGAGCTCGTGCGCTTCCTCGGCCAGCAGCGTTCGCCCTGAGAGGATGAGATCCATGGTCGCCTGCACACCGATCAGTTGCGGCATGAGGACGGCGGCCACGGGTGGGAACACGCCGAGCCTGATCTCCGGCTGCCCGATCTTGGCCCCCGATCGGGCCAGCACGATGTCGGCGGCCAAAAGGAGTTCGCAGCCGCCACCGAGGGCAGCACCATTCACGGCGGCCACCACCGGGAAGGGCAACGCCCGTATGCGCTCGATGACGGCGTGGAAGACCCCGAGCATCTTGGACACACGGTCGGCCGTGTGGTCCGCCACATCGACGCCCGCACAGAACGCGCGGCCGGCTCCCGTGATGACCAGAACGCTCACCTCGGGATCCGCTGCCAGCCGCCCCAGGACGTCCGCCAACTCCTCCATCATCGGAATGTCGAGCACGTTGAGCGGTGGATGGTCCAGCGTCATGCGGGCCAACCCGCCGTCCTTCTCCAGAAGCACCGAGCTAGTGCTCACGACGCCTCCCCGGCCGAGCTGGACGCATCCGCTCCGGCCTCCGCGGCGGCACCGTTCAGCAACACGCCGCACACTCCGCAGTGCGTGAACCCGCTCGGGATGCCCTCGGCGCCGCACGCGGGGCAGTCCAATGAGGGAGGGCCCCAAAGGAACTCGCTGGAGCCTCCCTGGGCGGCTCGCTCGCGCACACCCATGTAGTCGGGTGTCCGCTTCTGCACGAAGGCCCGCATGCCTTCCCACGGTTCGTAACTCGTGTAGTGCAAGGCCAGCCAGTCACGGGCATGGCCGATCGTCTGATGCCACGCCAAATCCTTCCAGAAGTTGACTTGCTGCTTGGTGTAGCGCACACACTCGGGGAACTGCTGTAGGAGTTGTTGGACGAGTTCGTCGACGGTCTCGTCGAGCATGCGGAGGTCGATCGCGTAGCCATCCTCCTTCGCCTGAGCCTGCTTGATCTGCTCGACGCTGGCGTTCTCGATGAAATCTCCGCCCTTGGTGACCGACGGCACGACGCGGTTCACCAGGCCCCAATCGAGCGCCTTGCGGGCGTCGATCCGCCCGTTGAAGAACAACATCTCACGAGCACGCCGGTCACCGATCATGATGGGCAGCCATTGTGTGGCACCGCCCGCGGCGACGCTCCCCACCCTCGTGCCCACCTGGCCGATCCAGGCGTGCTCGGCCATGACGGCCAGGTCGCACGCCATCTGCGATTCGTTGCCCCCACCCACCGCCATGCCGTTCAGGCGCGCGATGACGGGTTTTCCCGTGTTCACGATGCTCTCGATGTAGGCCTTGAACAGACCCATGTACTTCCAGTAGTCGCGCGGCCTCTCCGTGTAGAGTTCCTCGTATTCCTTGACGTCGCCGCCGGTGCAGAAGGCGCGTTCGCCGGCCCCCGTGTAGACCACGACGCCCACGGAGTCATCGAAAGCCGCATCCCGAAAAGCCGTAGCGAGTTCCTCGAGGGCGGGGGTGGAGTAAGCGTTGTAGTTGAACGGGCGGTTGATCGTGATGGTGGCGACCCAGTCCGATTTCGTGTAGAGAATTTCCTTGAAATCGAACTCCTCGGCCGGCCTAGATTCGAATGGAGCCATCATTTTCCTCCTGAGAAATTCCAAGGCCGGCCGACCCGTTACGCGGCGCTTCCAGCGGTCTGAGGAAACTCGGCCAGCACGGTGTCGACGTATTGGTCTGCAGGATCCATCAGCAGGTCGTGGAGCCCATTGAACAGGTGCGCCGTGCACTCACCCGCCCAGTTATGGGGCAGCAAGGCGCGTGGTAGATAGGGATCGAGAAACGGAAACTCCCTGTACTCGTGGATGAGCTCGAAGCGGAGGACAAAGCACTCCTCAGCGTCGATGGCGCGCGCGCTCAAGCCGTCTCGGCAACGCTCGAACACGGGAGCGTACCTGCTGATGAAGTCCTCGTAGCGCGCGTTGATGCCGGGCAGATCCCAACACTTGGCCACGAGCCGGGGAGGCTCGTCGGGGCGGCCGCTCTCGGTGCGGAACCACTCCACGTGGTCTTCGATCCCAAGGCTCTCGGCGATCTCGGAGACCTCGGCCTCGAGGTCGTACGGCGAGATCCACAAGCCGTTGCCTAGCGATCCGAAGCCGAGCCATGAGAGGCGGTCTCGCAGCCGATGCCTCAGGTGTCGGCTCTCTTCCGGGATGGAGTATGCTAGAAGGAACCAGCGCCCATCCCAGGGCTGGTCCCAGGACGGGTGGTAAATCCGAGCCTCACCCTCCTCGAGCAACCTGCGCCCACGCGGCGCAAGGTCATAGTAGCTCCGCATCCCATCACGCTCGGCGCTGAGCCATCCCTTCTTGGTCATGCGTGAGAGGACCGTGCGAACCGCGCCCTCCGAGAGACCGAGTGGACCGAGCAGCGCGATGAGGCTGCCTACCCAGACGGGGTCCGGACGATGCAGGAGATAATCGCCGTAAAGCGTAAAGACGAGATCTTGTGGGCGTCGAGCGGCCAATCTGGCGATCCTGGCGCGAGATTGAATATGTCACTTCTCTAACGATCGTAACATAAGTGGCATATTTCTACAGGACAAGACGCGGCTTGGAGCCTCAGGCACCGGTGATACGTCCGAGGGAGAGCAGGATCTGGTCGAACCGACTCGTCGTCGGGGGGAGCGGGTCATCGTAAACGTGCTGTGGGAATTCCACCCCAGCGACCAACTCACGAAAAACCCGATAGGGATCTGATCCCTACCGGGTTCAACCGGCCGACCAGAGACGTCCCATCACATCACCACCCCACTCCGGTCAGCCATCACAACCCCACACCCGTCACGCTGTCTTATAACAAAGTCCGTGCCAGAATCACTCGCCATACGTAAAGACCTAACGGACAATGAGTTACGGCGACACACAACAATGTTCGTTCAGCGGACACCTGTCCGATCTTGGGACAGCACTGTCCACTATTGCACAGGGCGTCCCCCTCATGGGTCGCCCAGCCCGCCCACTCCAGCCCTAGGCTGCTCCTTGCCTCGACCCGACACCGGGGAAGGCTCGCGATGGGAAGTCATTGCGAGAGCATGCGCCGGGGCGACAGATTGGCTCGCCGCCTTGGATCTGGCTCCAGGGCTGAGAGCCGAAGGGAACCTGGGAATGGCCGCACATCGGACTCAGTTGCAGATCGCTGCCGAGCTTGCTCCGGACTTCGAGATCCTGCGCCTGCTGGGCGAGGGCTCGATGGCGCATGTGTACTTGGCACGCGAAGTAGCCCTGCAACGCCTGGTAGCCGTCAAGGTCCTCAAACCGGCGGCAGCGCAGGACAAAACGGCCCGGAAGCGATTCGAGCGCGAAGCACACTCGGTGGCGAAAATCTCGCACCCCAATGTGACTGCGGTTTACCGGGTCGGTGCCCTCAAGAACGAGACCCCATACATCGTGATGGAGCACGTGGAGGGTCGCGATCTCCGGGACACTCTTCAGGCGGGGGGACCCCTGGATGTCGATACGACCTGTCGCGTGTTGGGTCAGTTGGCGTCTGCATTGGCGGCGGTCCATTCGGTCGGAATCATCCACCGCGATGTACGGCCGGGCAACGTCCTGTGGAAAAAAGACTCCGACCGCGTAGTGCTCACAGACTTCGGTATCGCGGGCCTCCTCGATTCGGGCGGAGCCAAGGCCACCCGGCTCACGCAGGCCGGTCAATTGCTGGGGGATCCGCGCTACATGAGCCCGGAACAACTACTCGGGGAGCCGGTGACGGACCAGACGGACATCTACTCACTGGGAATTCTCGGACACGAGTTGCTCACGCTACAATGGCCCTACGACGCCAGGTCGAAGGTGGACATGGCGACGGCCCACCTCAGGCAGGACCCAAAACCCATCACGGATTTTCGGTCGGATGTCGACCCGAGACTCTCCGACCTACTCCTACGGTGCCTGGCGAAAAAACCCGAACACCGTCCGCGCGCAGCGGACGTGGTCAAAACCCTTGAAGGTATTGCGGACGGGGAGCCTGCATCTCTCGATGAGCACGGAGTGAACGGGTCGCACGACCTACACGCCGACGAGCCGTTTCCGGCGCTTCGCGGATTTATGGAGGAGTTGGGAAGGAGAAAGGTCTACAAAGTCGCCGTGGCTCACATTGTTGTGACGTTCGTGGTGTTGGATGGTGCCGGGAACTTACTCCCGACCCTGAAGCTCCCCGATGCCACGAGCGCCGTGGTGGCTGCCCTTATGCTGGGCGCCTTCCCGTTGGTCTTATGGTTGGCCTGGGTCTTCGATATCACAACCAAAGGGGTCCAACGCACGCAAGCGATAGACTCCGCCACGGGGAATTGGAAGATCCGGCTCTTGCAGTGGGGCGGTCTTGGCCTCAGCGTCGTCGCCTCCGCCGCGATCGGTTGGTGGATCCTCGGGTCCTGAGCGGGTACAGCAAAGGGACCGGGAAACCTTTGACGGATGAGGAGCAAAGCGGGTGAAAACCAAGCTCAAGATCACCGGCATGAGTTGCAGCGGATGCTCGGATGCGGTTGAGCGCGTGCTGTCACGCGTGGACGGCGTCCAGGAAGTGGAGATTTCACTCGATACCGGAGAAGCGCAGGTTACGCACGAGGACGGGGCCTCTCTCGAGAACATGGTCGGGGCGGTGGCCAAGGCCGGATACTCCGCAGAGGCCGACGGCTAGTACCGGACCGGGGCGAGATGGAATGACCACGCACAGCGGCAGCATCACGGCAGAAACGCGTGGAAACGGTCACATTCTCGATCTCACGGAAGGTCTACGAGAGCTGGTGAGCGAGAGCGGAGTGCTCTGCGGGCAGGTGACCGCTATGGTGGTGGGTTCGACCGCCGCCCTGACGACGTTGGAGTTCGAACCTGGTCTCGTGAACCACGACATTGTCGCGGCCCTGGAGCGCATCGCCCCTGAACACGCCGAGTATGAGCACGAGAAGACGTGGAACGACGACAACGGCCACAGCCACGTTCGGGCGAGCCTGATCGGGCCGTCCATCGCACTGCCCGTCATCGACGGCCAGGTGCCGCTCGGTACCTGGCAGCAGGTGGTTTTGATCGACTTGGACACGCGCCCGAGGCGCCGCGTCATCGCCGTGACGGTGGTCGGTGACTGACGTGGGCGGGGGCCGGACGTCCGAGAGCCAAGCCCCCGCCACACGGGGAGCGGTGCTCAAGCGTCTACCTGCGCCCGCCGGCCGACTCGAGTAGGTCCTCTGAACCGGCACCCCTCAGTTCGCTCAGGCGATCCTGCTGCTGAGGCGTGAGGATGTTCTTGATACGCACGAGCAGCGTCATCTGAGACCGCTTGATGCGGGCCTCCGCGGCGAGCACGGCGTCGATCTTGTCTAGCACCGTCCCCTCGTCCGCTCGCGGGCCTGCGAGCACCTCCACGAGAGCCTGGGTCTGGTCGAGCAGCTCCCACTGGAGGCTCACCACATGACTCTGGAGCTCTTGGATAGCCTCGGTGATCGCATCCCGCTGATCACGCTGGAGATCGATCGCGCGGCGGTGTTGCATGACCAACTCGGGCGGAAAAAGCACATTCGCGAACGGATCTTTGGGTGGTTCCTGTCCTGCCAGTGATCCCGAAAGGATCACGGCCACCATCGCGAGCAGTATCGCTATTCTCTTCATGATTGATTCCTTTCTGAAAACCGCGCGTCGCCGCGCGTGGGCATGGGAATGCCCGAATCGGTCACGCCGACCCATACCCGGGGCAACGTGAGCACGGGCCGGCGCATCAGCTCCGAGCCCGGAGTCTCGAGCAGAAAGTCGGTCGCAGTGGTCCACTCGACCGGGCTACTCCACAACGCCACGGCTTCTTCGAACCGGGCGTCTGCCCGTTGCCCTCCAAGGAGGAGTCCGCCGATCGCCGCTGCGGCCAGCCCGACTCCGCCGGACGCCCAGCGCACGATGCGCTGCCGGCGCAACCGCACCAGCATGGGTCCACTCTCGGCCTCCGCTGCCGAGAGCATATGGGCAAGATCGGGCGCCAGGACCGCTTCTTCTGCCCTCAGGCGGGCGAACGCGCCCCGGATTTCCGTGTCCTCATGGTTGTTCATCGCGTCGCCTCTTCTGCAAGCATGGACCGCAGGCTCGGCTACGGCAGGATGCCTCGCTTCCCTGCCCCAACGCCGCATCCCCTCCGCCCGCGATCTCGCTCGTCGAGCCTGTTCCAGCGCAGTACGCCGGATCACCGAGAATAGCCAGGTCCGGAAGCCGGACTTGCCACTGTACTGCGCGGCGCCCGAGAGAACCTTTACGTACGTGGTCTGCAACACATCCTCCGCCATGTGATGATCCCACCCGCAGCAACTCAGCGCCCAGCCGAAGCTCTGCTCGTGGAGACGCTCGAGGTCTGTCACCAAAAGCCTCCGGTCTCGGGGAGGGCACACTCGGTAGCTTTAGTGTCGTGGGGAGGCGTTCTATATGACACGGGGGTGTTAGGGCACGCCGCCGGGGAGGCGGTCAGCCCATCGAGGACCCTCTCGACGGGGCCCACGGGTAGGGTGAAACAGGGTCTCACATCAGCTAATCAGTCACATCTTGAGGAACGCCGACCCGGTCGCCGCCGGCGAGTTGCGCAGCCTCCAAGCATCGCTTGACCGCAGCCTCGAGGTCGTCTCGCTCTTTCATGTCGCCTGTGTACACAGCCACACCGGCACTCAGCGTGAGTCCCGTCGAGGCCGTGAACCCCTCCGCTTCGGCCCGAATGCGGTCGGCGAAGACCATGCCCCCTTGGACATTGCACACCAGGAGCAGGCACATGAAGCGCTCGTCGCCGTGTCGGGCGGTAAGGTCCATCTTACGGCTGCCCTCAGCCAGCACCCGTCCAAAACCGCCGAGAGCGGCTTGCTTGGCATCCGCTTCTCCTTCAGCGACGTGCGTGGCCAGCCCGTCGATCTCGAACAGCACCAGCGTCATGGGAACATCGCGATCAGCGAGTTCGAACACGAAGTCGAAGATCACGTCGAAGTGCCACTGGCTGGAAAGCCCGGTGAGCGGGTCGGTCAGCGGATTGTGGTCGTTCACGAATATCTCCGTAGAAACAGTCGAGCGAGTCGCATGTGAGGTCAGTTCACGCGGATCCCGGCATGGTCCGAACCCCCACAGTCGCCAACCCATGACCGAGCCGTCAAGGGACGGCCGTACGGGCTCCTCTCGAACAACTGGACCGCGGGAACCGGGCGCGCTACCGTGTGGGCTCCGAGCGGCCGAAGGCGTCTCTCCTCCGCCCGTCCGAAGTGTAGGCCCACAGGGGACCCGAACCCTCTCCCGAGGATTGACATGATGCTTCGACACCCGTCCACAACCGCTCTCGCCGCACTCATCGCCGTGGCTATGCTCACCACGCCCGAGTGGGCCGCCACCCAGCAGGGGCCTACAGTGGTGAAGGCCGCCCGCATGCTCGACGTGGTGGCCGGCCGAATGCTCCAGGACGTCACGGTCGTCGTCGAAGGCGGCTGGATCACCGCGGTGAACCCGTCGTCCACACCTCCTGATGCCGAGGTCATCGACCTGGGCGACCGCACGCTGGTCCCGGGCCTCATGGACCTGCACACGCACCTGAGCGGCCAGCTCGGGCCCGACTCGTTCACGCAGGCGGTCACGGACAACCAGGCGGACGCTGCGTTTAGGGCCACAAAGTACGCACGCATCACGCTTCTGGCCGGGTTCACGACGGTCCGCGACTTCGGGGGCGACGTAACCGTTTCGCTCAAGCACGCGGTGGAGCGGGGCGACGTGGTGGGCCCACGCGTCGTGCCCTCACGCAATCCCTTGGGCATCACTGGAGGCCACTGCGACATCACGGGTTTCTCTCCGGGGATCCTCGAGCAGGGTCCGAAAGACGGAGTGGCGGACGGGCCCTGGCAGGTGGTCCAGGCCGTGCGATACCAGATCAAGCACGGTGCGGAGGTGATCAAGACGTGCGCCACGGCGGGAGTTCTTTCGTTCGAAGGACCTGTCGGCGCCCAGCAGTACAGCGAGGAAGAGATGACCGCCATGGTTGAGGAAGCCGCACGCCATGGGGTCAAGGTGGCGGCGCACGCCCACGGCACCGAAGGCATCAAGGCTGCCGTGCGGGCCGGCGTAGCATCGATCGAGCACGGCTCGATGCTGGACGACGAGGCCATCGAGCTCATGAAGGAGCATGGCACTTACCTGGTTCCGACCACCTACCTGGCAGAGAGAATCGACCTGGACGTGCTTCCCCCGCCCGTGCGCCGCAAGGCGGAAGAAGTCCTTCCGCTCGCGATCGAAAGCGTGAGACGCGCGATCGCGGCCGGCGTGAAGATCGCGTTTGGGACCGATGCGGCCGTGTACCCCCATGGGGAGAACGCTGGCGAGTTCGTGGCCCTCGTAGATCGGGGGATGACGCCACTGGAGGCCCTGCGCTCAGCCACGCTCTATGCGGCCGACCTTCTCGGCAAGGACGACCGTGGGATCATCGAGGTAGGCCGCCTGGCGGACATGGTGGCGATGCCGGGTAATCCCCTGGAAGACATCAGCGCCACGCAGCGCATCGACTGGGTCATGATGGGGGGCAGGGTCTACACGCACCCCTGATCACCTGCGCTCTTGCTTGCGGTGGGTCCCGCCGGGTCGGGCGGGGCCGTAGAATCACTTCTTGCCGGAAACCCCGCACCCCCCGACATTCCCCACCCCTCCAAACTCCGAGAAGGTATACGGAACTGGAGGATGTACACCCACCGAACGGGAGGCTCTCTTGTACGCTTTCTCACGCTACTCCGGCGAATCCAAGCTCCCTCTAGCAGGCCTGCTCGCCTTCGTCACCGTGCTGTCGACCGCGGCGTCCCCGCTGGCCGCCCAGGGCGCACAGGACGCGCTCTTCCAGGATCTCAAGTGGCGCAACATCGGACCCGCCAACATGGCCGGCAGGGTGACCGACATCGAGGCGGTGGAGAGCGACTTCACGACCGTCTATGTGGGAGCAGCTTCGGGGGGCGTTTGGAAGTCGGTGAACGCGGGCACGACCTGGGAGGCCATCTTCGAGGACTACGGCACCGCCAACGTCGGGGACATCGCGATCTTCCAGCCCAACCCGGACATCGTGTGGGTCGGCACCGGCGAGTCCTGCACGCGGAACAGCGTGGGCTGGGGAGACGGCGTCTACAAGTCCACGGACGGCGGCGAGACGTTCGTCAACATGGGCCTCCGGGACACGCACCACATCGGAGAGGTCATCACGCACCCCTTCGACCCCGACATCGTATACGTGGCGGCCCAGGGGCACCTCTGGGGCCACACCGGCGAGCGGGGCCTTTACCGAACGATGGACGGTGGCGAGACCTGGGAGCTGCTAGGCAACGGCCTGCCCGAGGACGGTCGCACGGGCGCTACCGACATCAAGATGGACCCCAGCAACCCGAACGTGCTGTACGCCGCCTTCTGGGAGCGACTCAGGCAGCCGTACCGGTTCGACTCGGGAGGCCCCAACGGCGGCATCTTCAAGTCCACGGACGGCGGCGACACCTGGGCGAAGCTCACGAACGGGCTTCCGGAAGGGGCGACCGGCAAGATCGGCCTCTCCGTGTCGCGGCAGAATCCGAACATCGTGATGGCCATCGTGGAGCACGGCTATCAGCCTCAGCGGGGCGGCGGCGGCCGTGGAGGCCGTGGCGGCGGCGGCCAGCCAAGTCCCGAGTACGCCGACATGTCCCGGTTGGGCACCGGGATCTACCGATCGGAAGACGGCGGCGAGAACTGGGAGTTCATCAACCGCTACAACAACCGGCCGTTCTATTACAGCCACATCTACATCGATCCGAACGACGACGAGCAGGTCTACGTTCTGGCGGGCAGCGCCAATGTGTCGGAAGACGGCGGCCGCAGCTTCAGCAGGAACATGCAGGGCATCTCGGGCGACTTCCACGCCCTCTGGGTGCACCCCGAGAACCCGGACATCTTCTACGTCGGGAACGACAAGGGCTCGTATGTCACCTACGACCGCGGCATGACGTTCACGATGTTCGACAACATGGACATCGGGCAGTTCTACGCGGTGACGGCCGACAACCGCGACCCCTACTGGGTGTACGGCGGCCTTCAGGACAACGGGAACTGGGGTGGCCCGAGCAACAGCCGGGACTGGAACGGCGTCCTGAACGACCACTGGTTCAAGTTCCACTCCGGTGACGGGTTCCACACCACACCGGACCCGAACGACTGGCGGACCGTCTACACCGAGAGCCAGGGCGGCAACATCCGGCGCCTGGACGCGGTGTTCCGGCAGGTCGGGCAGAACATCACCCCCAACCGGAGCAACATCCTCAACCTGACCGACTTCTACCCAGACCTGACGCCCGTGGCCGCACCCCCGGACGGCGGATTTGGTGGAAGGGGTGGTGGTGGCAACCGCTTGCCGCGCGATCGCTTCCGCTTCAACTGGAGCTCGCCGTTGATCCTCTCGCCGCACAGGTCGACAACGGTCTACTTCGGCGGCAACCACCTGTTCAAGAGCACGGACCGGGGTGACACCTGGATGATGATCAGCCCAGATCTCTCGACGAACGACCCCGTGCTGACCGACGAGGAGAGTGGCGGAATCACACGCGATGTGACCTCTGCCGAGACGCACGCCACACTCATCACGATCTCGGAGTCCCCGATCACGCCAGGACTCATTTGGGTAGGAACGGACGACGGGCGGGTGCAGCTGACCCGAGACGACGGGAGCTCATGGACCGACGTGCGGCGCAACATCGAGGACGTGCCCGATGGCCTCTGGGTCAGCCGGGTGACCGCGTCCCGTTTCGACGACGGTACCGCTTACGTGACCTTCGACGGCCACCGGAGCGACAACTTCCGGCCGTGGGTGCTCAAGACCACCGACTTCGGCGAGTCGTGGGAGAGCATCTCCTCGAACCTGCCGGACGATGAGCCCGTATACGTCATCACGGAGGACCACCGCAACCGGGACCTGCTCTTCGTGGGCACCGAGTTCGGAGCCTACGTGACGGTGGACGGCGGACAGAGCTGGTCGCGGCTCATGGCCGATCTGCCCACCGTGGCGGTCCACGACTTGGTCGTGCACCCGAGAGACGGAGACCTCATCGCGGCGACGCACGGCCGGAGCGTGTGGATTCTCGACGACATCACGCCGCTGCAGCAGCTCGACGAAACCGTGCTGTCGTCCTCCATCCACTTGTTCCAGAGTCGGGTGGCAACGCAGTGGAAGGGCATCAGCCGCGGCGCGACGCGCGGCCACAAACTCTTCACGGGTCGCAACCCACTCACCATCGAGCAGGTCCCGCCGGGCAACTCACCCAACCAGCTCGTCAACTCGGCGGCGATCCACTATTACGTGGGTGCGGACGTCTCGGGGCAGATCACACTCGAGATCTCGGACCTCTCGGGAGAAAACGTCTTTACGACCGATCTGCCTGCGCGGAAGGGGATCAACCGCTACTACTGGGGGATGCGCTTCAACCCGACGGACGAGCAGCGTGAGGCTTTTCGGAGGCGGCAAGCGCAGCCCGGGGGGCAGTTCGGTGGACGTGGTGGACGCGGTGGCTTCGGCACCCAGTTGCGGGGGGCAGCGGCCGAACCCGGAACGTACAGGGTCGAGATCACCGCGGGCGGCGAGACCCGGAGCGGCACGGTGACCATCAGGGAAGATCCGGCACTGGTCGTGACGACCAGCACGGGAGGCTGAACTCACTCTGCCCTCGACGCGTCCACAGGATCCACGCGCGCCGCACAGCGGGCCGGCACCACGCTTGCGATCATGGTGACCGCGAACAAGATGGCCAGGCGTGGTTGGTCCTGGCACGCGCCAGCGGGAACCCTATCCCCACCCGGGGGTGGGGAGCTCTCGTCGGTCTAAGAAAAACAGCGCCGCCATGAGGCGGAAACTGTCGGTATCCGGACGGCGTGCGAGGGGGGGGATGGGACCAACGATCGGCGTTCGTAGAACCGAACCGTCTCAACGCTGACGCCGGCCGCGTCAGCGAGCTTCCCGATCCTGAGGCTGTCGCGTTGAGTCATTCGAGGAACATGAGCCCGGCGTGGGATGCAAAGCGATCGACCGACACCGCCTTCAGGAGGTCGCCAGCGCCTGCTGGATTCTCCGTGCGGAGGGCGCTCTGCCGAATCCGTTCTCCGTCACGTATACTCGGCAGCAATTGGCATCGG
>JACZXQ010000060.1 GCA_022571515.1 Gemmatimonadota bacterium | reverse complement strand
ACTCGCTTGCGCTTCAGCGACGGGCAATGCTGCTGGGCGGTTTGGGTGTGCTTGGCGACGAGCCACTCGACGGCGTCACGGCTCAGGGCGCCACCGCGGATGCTGGGAAAGACCGGTTCTTCGGGTTGAGGGGCTGGCCGCTGAAGCCAGGCACGGAGCAGGTTTTGGGCGTCGCGCCGAAGCGGCGTCGCGCGATGCTTCCGGCCTTTGCCTACGCAGCGCAGATGAGCACCGCCGTCCAGCGTGACGTCCTCCCAGCGCAGGCCGATGAGCTCGGAGACTCTGAGCCCTGTCTGGATCGCGACGCACAGGAGGGTCTGGTCTCGACGCCCGGTCCAGGTCGAAGGGTCGGGCGCGGCGAGCAATGCCTCTATCTCCGTTCGGTCGAGGAACTCGAGCGGCCTCTTGTCGAAGCGCTTGCTGGGGATGGCCAGGACGCGTTGGCAGATGAGAGCGTGTGCGGGTTCGGTCAAGGCCACGTAGCGGAAAAAGGAATGGATCGCGGCCAGGCGTGTGTTGCGGGTTCGAGCACTGTTGCCTCGGTCGATCTCGAGGTGTTGCAGGAACGCGCCGATGAAGGGCGCGTCGAGATCTTCGATGAGCAGATCGGAGGGCGCTTTGCCCAGGCTCTGGTCCGCGAAGTTCAGGAGTAGGCGGAACGAGTCACGGTACCCAGCGATGGTGTGGGGGCTCGCGTCTCGCTGCCGAAGCAAACGGTCGGTGAAGAAGGCCTGAATGAGCGCCGGGAGGCTGGCAAGGATCATGATCAGACCTCCTCGTGTGGATCGAGCATCCGCTCGCTGGCCAGCGCGAGTAGTTCGGGCACGGCCTCCAGGTACCAGTAGGTGCTGTGGACATGCGCATGGCCCAGGTAGGTGGCCAGCTTGGGGAGCTCGCGTTCGACGTCGAGCCCAGCTCGGTACCAGTCGATCAAGGTCCGCACAGCGAGTCGATGCCGCATATCGTGAAGCCTGGGGCGGCGTCCGAGACTCCGGCTTTGGTCAGGAGCTCGGAGCCCGATCTCACGCGATACCTTGACGAAGGTGGCGTGCGTCGCCGATCGCGTGATGCGGGTGGCGCGCTCGGAGACGAAGAAGCCGCGCGTCAACGACGCGGGCACGATCTGGTCCCGTTCGCGGCGATACGCTCTGAGCGCGTCACAGGTGGACGGATGTACGGGCACGAGTCGTGTCTTACCGAACTTGGTCCCTCGGATGGTGAGGACCCGGGCTTCGAAATCGACGTCGGTGCAGTCGAGACTCAGGGCTTCACTGACGCGCATCCCGGTTACCGCAAGCAGTCCGAAGAGCGTCGAGTAGGTACGCGCTCTGAGCCCCTTGGCCGAAGAGAGTTCGCCAGCCGCGCGGACGATCCTGCTGATCTCGTCGTCGCTGTAGATGTAGGGTGGCGTGCGACGGTGCTGGTGGGGAAGGAGTCCTTCGGGCGGGACCTGGGTCCGGAGGTCAGTAGCGCTAAGCCATGCAGCGAACCGCCGCACCGCGGCGAGTCGTGCGGCCCAGGTCGCGGGCTGAACCTGTGTGGGCAGCTGAGCCCAGCGAAGAGCTAGCTCCGTGGTGATGTAGGATACACCTTCGCGTTCGGCGAAATCGACGAAGTTACGCAGACGGTATGCCAGATCTGTAAGCTTGAACCCGAGACTTCGCCGGATGGCGAGGTACTCCTCGAGGCTTTCCCGTAGCTCGCTCATCGCCCACCTCCGACAACCGGCCACGGTTGAGCAAGGGAACGCAGGGCGGCGAAGTCGACCTTCGCGTAGATCTCCGTCGTGTGGGGAGATCGATGTCGGAGGATCTCGCCGATCTCGGCCATTGATGCCCCACTCCCGAGCATCGTGGTAGCCAAACTGTGGCGCAGAACGTGCGCCCCCTTCCTCGGTGGGTTCAGACCGGCCCGTTCCAGGGCATGCCGCACAATCGACGAGACCGTCGAGGCCCGCGCGAAGCCGCGTAGCGGCGCCTTCACGCACAGGAAGACCCGTCGCGTCGAGACCACGGGACGGTCCCGGCGTAGGTACGCGGCCAAGGCCTCACCAACATCAGGGAGCAGCGGTAGGCGATCGTGCTGCAGTCCCTTTCCTCGAACCACGATCTCGCCCGCCCGCCAGTCGATGTCGTCGAGATCAAGTGTGACCACTTCCCCTGCACGGAGTCCGAGCCGTGCGAGCAGCACCAAGATGGCGTAGTCCCGCCGGCCGGTGCGCGTGCTCTGGTCGCAAGCGTCGAGGAGACATTCGATCTCCTCCGCGGACAGATACTTCGGGAGCGTCGACAGCCGCCAGTCGGCTACTGAGGGTACGGCTTCGGCGAGGTTGACTTCGATCTCGCCGCGCTGGAACAGGAAGCGGAGGAACGAGCGCAGCGCCGTCACCATCAGTTTCGCCGCTGCCGGGCTCATCGAGGAAGCGTGCCGGACGATGAAGCTCGATACATCCCGAGGCCCGAGTTCGCCAAGACGCAGAGGCCGTTCGCCGAATCGCTCCTCGACAAAGCGGCGTAGGTAGCCTCGGTAGACGACTACTGTTGCCGCTGCGAGCCCGCGCTCCGCCCTCAGATATTCCTCGTACTGGCTCACCAAGTGGACCGTGGGCGAGGGCTCGCTCGTCCGCTCCGGGCTCGGAGTCCGAACGATGCCCTGTTCCCGCAAATGCTCAACGAGGCGGCAAATCGCCGGTCGATGACTCGGTTGAAGCCGGCCCTGTCGCTGCCGCTCATCGACAAATGCGGCGATGGTCCCCTCGTCCAGATTACCGACCGCCACATGACTCCGCGCCATCCACCCGCTGAAATCAGCGAGACACCACCGGTACGTCCGCACCGTCGAGCTGGCATAGCCGCGACCCACCATCGATTGCGCTACCGCGTCGAGGTAAGGCCCGAGCGAATCGCCTCGTAGACGCGCAGACACTCCTGGCTTTGTGAATACGTTCTCCGACATGTCTCCTCCTTTGAGTGGCGTCATTGCCAGTCAGGAGGAGACCTCCGGATTATGCCGAGATCAATCGCACCCGGCAGACGTTCCACGGCTCAATCAAGCCACGAACGGCGCTCGGACTACGCGACTCGGCATAGTTCGAGACTCGGCATTATCACTGGACTGCTGGGCGTTTAGGCGCCGAAGTCCAAAATCGTCAATGAGAAGCAGATCAGGCGCGAGCAGAGAACGGATCACTTTCTCGGTGGAGTTATCGGCCCTGGACTGGTGGATCATCTTGAGCAGGTGATCGGAGCGGAGGAAGAGCACGCGGTGCCCTGCGCGGCAGGCAGCGTGGCCGAGGGCGCAGGCGAGGAAGGTCTTGCCGACACCAACGGGCCCGAGGAAGAGGATGTCCTCGTGGCGGTCGATGAAGCCGAGGCCGAAGAGATCACGGACGCGGTCGCGGTCGAAGGTGACGGGCGCGTCCCAGTCGAAGTCCTCGAAGGTGTGGAGTTCGTCGAAGCCTGCGCGGTCGAGGCGGGTCGAGAGGTTCTTGTGGTCACGACGTCCGATCTCGTCGGTGAGGGCGAGTTCGAGGAAGTCGAGCGGGGCCATGCCGGTCTTCTGGGCGTGGGCTGCACGGTCGGGCAGCGTGGGCGTGAGGCCACTGAGCTTGAGCCGCTTGAGCACGGCCTGGAGCGAGGGTTTAACGTCATTCATGAGTCGGACTCCTTGGTGGGTGAGTGCGAGAAGCTCCGAGGGGAGCGCAGGAAGCGGGTCTCGATGGGGATCACGGCGGCATCCTGGGCGATGGGCAGCTCGAGCTGGTCGAGATCCTTGAGGAGGATGGACTCGACGCGGCGGACGTTGATGAGCTCGAACGCCAGGGCGCGCCGGCAGGCCGACGCGACACGATGTTCGCCGTACTTCTTGCTGAGGCGCAGCAGCTTCTGGGCCTGGCGGATCTTGGTCCAGGGCAGCGTTCCGGAGAGGAGCTGCTCCATGAAGCGGCCGATGTCTGAGCTGAGCTCCGTAGCCTGCCGGATGATGCGCTGGGGGTCCCGGAGCGCGTAGGGCGTCAGCTCGGCGGGATAGTCGTCGTAGTCTGTGGATCGGCCGCCGGGCTCTTGACGGGGATGCGTCTTGATGAGGGAGCCATCGGCGTAGATGCGCACCAGCCCTGAGTCGGCACGGACCCAGACCTGTTGGCGGATATAACGCGTGGGCACCGAGTACAGGGCCTTGCCGAAGTTGATGTGATGGTCCGGATGGACCTTGCACTCAGCCCAGGTGGGTGGGTCGTAGCGTTCGCGGGTGAGGGGCAGGAGTTGCTCGCGCTCCACGTTCTCGAAGACAGCGAGCGGGCGCTTGCGGGTGGTCCCATGGATGCGCGTGCCGGCGGTCTGGAGACACCAACGGATCGCCTCTCGCTGGACATGATCGAGGTCCATCCAGGACTCGCCGCGGAAGAAATTGTCCCGGACATAGGGCACAGCTCGCTCGACGATAGGTTTTCCGGTGGGCATGTACGGTGGTGCCGGATCGATGATGAACCCGCGGTAGCGCGCGTACTCCTCGAAGGTGCGCTGGAAGATGGGGTCGTAGCGGTCCGCCTTGATGATGGCTGTCTTCAGATTGTCGACAACCACGCGGCGGGTACATCCTCCAAAGAAGCTCCAGGCGTCCTCGAGCCCCTCGATCAGGTGGTGGATCTTCTGCGAAAAGGTGGTGTGGACGTACAGGTGTCGGCTGTGGCCCAGCGTGACGATGAGGGCCCACGCCGTCCTCCGACGACCGGTCTCGGGACTCGGGATCAGTCCCAGACGACCGAAGTCGATCTCCGCCAGCTCGCCCGGCTCACAGTCGGCCTTGCGCACGGTGACGCGCCGACGGTCACTGAAGCCGCAGTGCTTGACCGCGAACCGGTACAGCGTGCTGTAGGGCACCTGCACGTTCCGGCGCCGCAGCAGCTCATGCACCTTGGTGAGCCGCAGCCCCCGCTTCTCCGTTGGACCGGGCTTCAGCCACTGCTTGATCTGGTCCCGGTGCCCAAGCAGCCGTGCCTCGGCCTCTCCCGGGCTCCGCTCCGACGCCGGCCGGTGCCGGGCGTAGACCTGGGCGGCGAGCTCTTCGCTCGGCTCTTCCGCCCCAAGTTCCCAGCCCAACTCGACGGCCGTCCGGACGTAGCGACGGACCGTCATACGACTGTGGCCTGTCGTTCGCGCCACCGCCGACTTGCTCTCGCCCCGGCCGACTCGCCGGAGCACTTCGAGGATCTCCCACATGGCTATCTCCCGATACGTCATCTCGCGCACCTCCCTGGTTGGGGGTCAGTGCGCCGAAGGTGTGTTCGGGGTCGCCTCGAGGGGGTGGATCAAGCTGGTGAGAATACCAGCCGCCGGGTGGATCAAGCTCGTGAGAATACCCGCCCGCAGGTGGATCATCCTCGCGAGAATATCACCCGCACAGGTGGCTCATGCTGGTGAGAATACCTGGATCATGCTCGTGGGAAATGACACCCGGCGGTCACGAGGAGATCAGTTGGAAGGCTACGACCGCGCAACTGTCGGGAGAGCCATTTGATGCGGGTCGTCTGCCTGCCTTCGGTCGGCGCCCCGACCTCCAGGCCATACCGAACAGATC
>JACZXQ010000004.1 GCA_022571515.1 Gemmatimonadota bacterium | reverse complement strand
AAGAGCTTTGGTTCCGTGCCGAGAAGATGGCTTCGTCGCGTTCGATTTGAATTGGCAGATGAACGTCTACGGGTTCGATGGGACGTTCGTAGAGAAGACCGTGCTTCGGACACCAGACGGGATCACTCCCTATGAGGTGGCATGCGACGGCGATGGACATGTCCTCCTTCTAGGCTGGGGCCGCGACGCGTCCGAGGGGCCGCGTGAAGGGTTCTACCAGCTCCACGACGATCTCCTCCTGACCAATGCGGACGGTGAAATCGACACGGACTTCGGTAGGAGGCTGGTTAGTGAGCGGCTCGGAAGTCGTTTCGGAAGCCGGCCTCATCCGGGAGGTCGCGCGACCGTGTTCGCGCTCCGCGACCATTTGGTCTATGTCGGGTCTGGTGAGCGTTTCGAGGTTGAGGTGCGGGATCTGAGCAACTCACTTTTGGCTCTTCTACGTGGCCCGAGCGTCAACCTCGAGATCACGGACTCGATTAAGTCAGCCTACCTAGAGGGGCAGCTCGCAGCCGCTCCGGCAGAACGGCATCCTCGCATCCGCCGCAACGCTGAAGCCATGGACTGGCCGGAGGCCTTTCCCGCCTTCGTCGACCTCAAGGTGGACTCCGAAGGAATCTTGTGGCTCCTCGCGTACTCAACTTCGAGAGTGGGTCCGCAGGGCTGGTCGCTCTTGGACCCGAATGAGGGCTATCTCGGCGATCTGCAGCTTCCCCCTCGCCATAGTCTACTAGAGGCCGGAGGTGACTACCTGCTTCTACTCACCAAAGACGACTTGGACGTGGAGAGGCTCGTCAGGCTGACTCTCAACCGACGGAACGCCGCATAAAACCGGTATGCGAATTGACTACGAGCACATGGCAGTGACACGACGCCTCATACTAGCGGTGCTTCTCATCACTGCCGGTGGATGTGGGATCACCGATCCCGCCCCCGACCATGCTCCTTTCGAGGCGAGAATCGACTCCGTCGTCGCTCCGTCTTCGATCCTCGCTTCTGACAGCCTCAGGTTTGAAGTGTTCGGCTTTCTGGGGAACACCCTGTGCTGGGAATTCGACCGATTGGAGAGCCACCGTGACGTGGATCGGTTGACGCTGACGGCATTGGGATTGCAATTGGTGACGGAAGGGGTTGTTTGTCCGGCCGCGCTCGCGTTCTTCAGGGTCCAGGTCGTGGAACCTCCGCCTTTTGCCGCTCCGCACTTCGATTTTTTCGCAAGACAGGGCGGTACCTTGGAGTTCCTCGTACGGGTGGAGGTGAGGTAGCCACGGCACATCGCATAACGCCGGGCTCCCGCACGGGCCCTTAGCGGTTTTGCTGCGGACACCATAGGTTGATCCCAACAAGGGCCCGGCCGCTTCGCGGACACTCCGTCCTGCGTACGTATGATTTGGATCAGATCATACGTATGGGTCGCAGGACTCCGCGTCGGGAGCCCATTAGCCCGTTAGCAGTCATTGTTCGAGCGTGTGGTGTCGCGTGGGAATCGATGACGCGACTGCTCGCCGCAGCGCGGTTGTGGCAAAATCAGTTAGAGAGGGCGAAGCCTACCGGAGGTTTGCTTGTGGCAAAGGAGAGCAGGGACCTATCTCCTCCTGACGAGTCGGAGAAGCCCGATGCTGTGGATGAAGCGGAGCACAGCGTCCGGCACTTGGGCTTTGCTCTGGCAGGAACCGGTGTGCTCGGATCAGCGCTCTGGTGGCTCCACGTCCTCGGCATGGGTTTTCCGCTCATCCCCTTGAGTTGGTTAGGCATCTTTCTCGTCGCCTTAGTCCTCTTTTTCTTCTTCCCACAGACCCGCAAGGCGCGGCTGGCGCGGGACATTCTGCGCCATTGGGACGACGTTCAGATTCGGGGGCTACTGGAAGCCAGCGGGGCCTCGACGGACCCGCGCCTTCAGGCGGCCGATAGGATGGGCCGGCGAATCGCCCGTCATCCAGGGGCAACTGAGGAGATGCGTCAGATCGCCGCCGACCTCCTCTCGGCTCTGCGTCAGACGACGCGAGATCAACGTCTCGTTGAGGTCATGCTGGATGCTCGGCGCGCTTCCGGCGATGCGGCTGACACCGCGTCGTTGGCAGATGCCCAGGACTACGTTGAGGCCCGAGCAGGGCGCTTGCTCGGCGCCTTGGCCGATCTGCATAGCGGGGTCGTCAAGCGCGACGCCAAGGAGGTATCCACTGTCCTAACTGAGGCTGCCGAGATCTTGGCGGAACTGGGAGCGCTGGAAGAGGTCGATCGCCTTCTAGCAAATGGCGACGAATAACCCCCGCTGTGGCATGATGGCGCAGTAGAAAGTCAAACCCGTTAGATCTGCGTTTTCTGGGTGTAGGCCCCCGTATCTAGTAGAACAACAACGCCTTCTAACGCTGTGCATCCCGCACGGCCCCTTGGTGCTTTTGCTGCGGACACCATAGGTTGATCCCAACAAGGGCCCGGCCGTTTCGCGGACCTACGCCGCATGCGCGGCTCCGGTCGGGAGCCCATTAGCCCGTTATCAGTCATTGTTCGAGCGTGAGGTGATACCGCGGTGGAGTTGACAATGCGACTGGTCGCTACCGCGTTGTTTCAGCATGATCAGTAGTTAGGAAGTGTTCTCCGAGTTACGGAGTCGTGTATGGAGTTAAGGGATTGGTGGAGGGGGGCGGTCACGGTTTCGGGGCTGCTCGTCTGCGGATGCTCCCATTTCGGACCACCGCCTTTGCCGGATCCGACGTTGCTCGGGTGCTACAGACTGGGCGGGAATTTGCCTACCGCGTACTCTGACTCATTGGGCTATGCGATTCCAGAGATGTTCCGGCTGGAGTACTGGACCACCGGCCAGTGGGTCGTGTCACCGACCGACTTCGAGCACCATCCAATTTGGACCACCTACGACGTGCTTCCCTCTGGATACCTGGATCGGCAACGCCGGAACCCCCCGCACGAGATCCGGGGGGATTCCGTTGATGTTCATTTTCCGAGCTACGTCGGTTCGCTGGTACTCCGGCTTGGTCGAGATGGTGAGCACCTCGGTGGTAGGGCGGAATGGATTTCGGTGGGGCAGGTGGGACATACAGACCCTCTTGTTCACGTGACGGCGACCCCGGTGTCTTGCGCAGGCTTGCCACGCGAACTCTTACGCACCCGCTAACTCGCTCGCCTGAGTGCAAAGAGGATCTGGAAGCGGTAAGAATCCTAGGTAGCACCTGAGTCAAGAGACATGTGTAATAGTTCTCTGTCCTTGAGGAACAACAACGACTTCTAACGCTGGTCATCCCGCACGGGCCCTTAGCGGTTTTGCTGCGAACACCATAGGTTGATCCCAACAAGGGCCCGGCCGCTTCGCGGACACTCCGGTGAGCAAGCTCACCTCCGCGTCGGGAGCCCATTAGCCCGTTAACTGACATTTCTTGAGATCGAACAGGGTGAGATAAGATGAAGAAGCACTCCGTCGGAGCCGTCTTGATAGTCCTGGCCTTGTCGAGCTGTGGAACTGCGGATCTGGCCGTGGCCGCGGATGACCCGGCACTCCTCGAAGCGGTGTTGGAAGACGTGAGAGTCGGATGGGAGCAGGGAGACGGTACGCCTTTTTACTCACACTTCCTCGATTGGGAGGGTGCTCGCTACTTCGAGGGTGGGGGCGAGAACCTGGGTCTGCAGGATCTCGTCGAAAACCACGTGGCGCCCGAAGCAGAGCTGGGCCTACGACTGGGCTTCTCGAATATCCAAACCCACTTCGAGGGTGGTTTCGCATGGGCGATCGTCGACACGGATATCCAGCTTACTACCTCCGACGGGAGGGACATCCATAACCAGGGTCACGGCACGTACCTGTTCCGCTGGATCGACGGTGAGTGGAAGGTGGTGCACACGCAGTCCGCCAGTCGACCGGTTCGAACCACCGACGAGGGGTCCGACTGAGTTCGAGGCGCAGAACCAAGGTCCTTGTCTTCTCAAAACACTAGGCTGAGTCGCCCCTGGGGGCGTGCAGCAGGTTCTAACGGGCAGGGAAGAAACGTCAGTTAACGCCGCGCTCCCGCACGGGCCCTCAGGTCCGCTTCGCGGATATGGCGAGTAGGTTGTAGAGTAAGCGACGGGCCCGGCCCTTCGGGACACTCCGGTGACGGCTGACACCGTCACCTCCGCGTCGGGAGCGCCTTGCCCGTTACGTGACATGACTTCGGATGCTCGGGGGAAGTGATGAATCGAGTCCTGCCCGTCCTCATCTCAACGCTATGCTTCGGAGCCTGCGATCTGTTCGGCCCGGACGAGCAACGGGTTCTCGGCATCATCGGCGAGCGGGAGGACTCCGAAAACGTCTTCCCAGCTGTAGTAGACGCCGGATCTCCGTTTGAGGTGACGGTCCATACCTTTGGCAGCGGCTCCTGCACCAGGCCGGACAACACCGAGGTGAGCGTGGACGGCGCCACCGCTGTGATCTCCCCCTACGACATCCGGATCCACCGCGACGCCTGTACAAGCGACCTTCGAGCGTTTCCCCATCCGCTGACCCTGCAGTTCGATAGCTCAGGAGATGCGGTCATCGTACTGCGGGGGCACCTCACCCGGTATGACGATCCCGTCGTGGAACACCGATACGCAGTTTCCGTGCGCTGAGTCCGCGTGAAGCATGGCCGCGGCTTGCGCCCGGTCGTTCGGGGCGGAGTGCCAGGCGCCGGCAGGGACGAAAACACCCAATGATCAACCGCCACGCCTTTCGCCCGTGGGGGGACTTCCCCTGTGCCAGGGCTTGTTCTCGTTATCGGGATTGAGGCTCGTTCACTTCCCGGTTCGTCCCACAATGGCCATCGCCCAGCGACGGGCTTTCTTGGTCGCTGACCGACGAGCGTGCTGGATCCTGGGCGTGCGTGTAGCACTTTGCGACCAGCGTCACATCACATAACGCCTGACTCAAGCGCGGCCCTTCTGCTCCGCCGTCGCGGATGGGCCACGGAGGTCGTATGCTGAGCACGGGCCGGCCACTTCGTGGACACTGAGTCAGTGAGCCCGTTGATACGACATCACCAACCATTCGGATGATTTTGTATTGACTTAGCATGGTATCCCGGCTATCATGCTAGATGATTCGAACCTTCAGAGACCAAGCTACTGAGGATATTTTCTACGGTCGCCGCACCAAGCTAGCTCGGAGGACTCTTCCGCAGTCCCTTTGGAGACAAGGTGCGAAGAAGCTGGATGCTCTTGAGGCCGCGGCCCTCCTGGAGGATCTCCGGATTCCGCCGGGGAATCGGCTCGAGGCCCTGAAAGGTGATCGCAAGGGAGAGCATAGCATTCGAATCAACGATCAGTACCGGATCTGTTTCCGCTGGACGCCGAATGGCGCCGAGGACGTGCAGGTCGTCGATTATCACTGAGGTGACTTATGATTCGTATTCCGACTCACCGCCGGCCGACCCACCCCGGCGAGATGCTCCTCGAGGAGTTTCTCGAGCCCATGGGCGTCACCCAGCGACAGTTGGCTGACGCAATCTCAGTCCCGTATCAGCGCGTGAATGAAATCGTCAATGGACGTCGTGGGGTTTCTCCGAGTACGGCTCTACGGCTCGCTCAATACTTCGGGACTTCGTCTGACTTCTGGTTGAACCTCCAACTCGCGTGGGATCTCTACCACGCGCGCAATGCGGAGGCAGACATTCTAAAGAAAATCCCGCGCTACGATGCCGGCCGCGGTACGAAAACACCGGCCTAGTGGGGACGTGATGGCGTACAACGCTGCGCTCCCGCACGGGCCCTTGGTGCTTTTGCTGCGGACACCATAGGTTGATCCGAACAAGGGCCCGGCCGCTTCGCGGACCTACGCTTCGCTCGGGTCGGGAGCGCGTTGGGCCGTTACGCGACAAACCGCAGAGACGAGAAGGAGGGAATAGGAATGGACCTCATCGTGATCCCCCAGGCACTCCTGATTTTCTATGGATTGCTTGTGCTGGGCTGCGGTTCCGGGCTTGGCTTCATCCTCGCCCGCAACATTCGGAAGCAGATCTCAGAACCTGATCCGCCTCTCCTTCTTGAGCGTCGAATCGAAATCCTAGAACAGGAGCTGGAAGAGGCGCAGTCCGACCTCAGCCGCTTGGCGCAGGAGAGTTCGTTTCTTCGCGAGCTGAGAGCTCCAGAGAAGAAGTCAGATGACTCGAGCGCGGGCCGGCGGCGGTTCGTCGCGTAACGCCTGACTCAAGCTCTCGCCTCGGGTCGCTTTCGCGATTAGGCTGATGACGTGTACCCTAGGCAACGGCTCGGCCGCCATGCGGACACTGCGGAGGGCACTGACATGCCCCCCTCCGCGTCTTGAGTCAATTGTCCGTTACGCGACATGACTTCAGGCAGTAATCAACCGTTGGGGGATGGCGTGCCAGGACGACTGCGGGGGTTCAGGGCAGGGGTAGTGATCCTTCTCGGCTACGCAGTTACTTCCTGTGGGAAGTTTGAGCAAACGCGCATTCTCCCCTCGGTGGAGCGACGGGACGGCATCGAGATCGCTACGCTGGCACAGATCCCGGGGGTGCTGGAAGAAGAGTATCGCTGGCGATTCCGGATACTCCGCGAAATTACCACGGAGGGGGCCGATCCCGATGCCGCTCCACTCGTCTTTAATCCCACCTCGGTGCTCCCGCTCCGCAGCGGAGACCTACTACTTCACGATCCACACGCAGATCGACCACTAGTTATCGTCGATCCGCGGGACGGATCTTTGGTAGCCCGCTTCGGTCGAACCGGACAGGGCCCGGGCGAACTCTTGAGCCGCATCGAGATCGCGCAGGCGACAGATGGCACGATTGTGGTGCTGGATGCTGACAACCGGCAGTTGCACGAATATTCCGAGGATGGAACGTACGTCGCCAGCCGGCGCCTGGAGGTTGACGCTTACCTACTCAAGTTGCTTGCGTGGCCTGAAGGACACGGATACCTGGTTGAACTCTTCCGGCGGTTCGAGCGCGGGATAACTCGCGAACTCGGGTCGGTGGGCTTCGCCTCCGGCGCGGTTCAGCCGTTTCTCCAGTTACCAGAGCCTGCTCGTGGCTCGGAGCCTGGGATGATCCAACTGGGGCGTGCTATTTGGACGATCTTGGGCAATGACGTCGTTGTAATGCGGTCGGACCAACCCTTCGTCCACATCTATGACCACGATGGCGTGCTGATTCGGGAGATCAGATTCCCTTGGTCGAACCGAATCATCACGGAAGCCGACATCAGCGAACAAGTTGCTCACTACGGCGACATTGCCCGCAGCCTCAGGCCGGGTCCCGCAGCCCTAACGAACGAACTGTACGCCCTCAATGACAGTGTCTTTGGGATGCTTCTCAGCTCGTTGTGGCGGGCGGCGGAAGATCCACCCCTGCCCGCCGGGACGGTGCTGTGGCGGATGTTCACCGTCCGTGGAGAATACATAGGGGTGGTGTGGCTCCCTGAGGACTTCCGCTTTCTCGGATATGGTGCCGGAACAATTTGGGCACGGGTGTTGAATGAGTCTGGCATCCCGGTGATTCAGGAACTTGAGCTTGTGCCGCCGGGGGAGACATATGAGTAGTGCCGTCAACTCGGCCAACGTGGGAGGCCTCCCAGCAGATGCTTTGGTCGTGGAAGGCTGCGGGTCGCACGCCTAGGTGGCGGTGTTCACGTGTTGGTCGCACAGTAGAGTGGCATATCCGTCGCTTCCGCCCGGGAAGTGCGTCCTGGATAGCCCCTTGATCCCTCCAGGCAGCGTCACATCACATAACGCCGGGCTCCCGCACGGGCTCTTGGTGTATTTGCTGCGGACACCATAGGTTGATCCCAACAAGGGCCCGGCTGCTTCGTGGACCTACGCTGCGCTCCGGTCGGGAGCCCATTAGCCCGTTACAGGACATGTCTCTAGCAGGTAGCGTCAACTCAAGTGAGGTACATGGCCAAACGCATGGTCAGTAGGACGGGAAACACCGAATCTTCGGGGTCGAGCTTTGAACTGATGTCCACGCACTCCCGAGTGCGGATGGCGGCGTTGGCGCCAAGTGCGCAATCTTTTTTGCAGCTTCCGTGCCCACCTCCGCCCCTACCATCCTTCAGAGCTCGCTATATGTCGAAGAGGCGTGTTGTTGCACTGATTGCCTACCTAACGGCAACTACGAGCCTCGGTGGCTGCGCGGCAGACGGCCCAGCGGCAGGGCCCCTCGTGGTTCGAAGGGACACCGTGGGGGACACGATCATTGTTCAGACGGTGTCCGGCAGCTTGTGGGGGCGGCCTCTCTCGTATAGGGAAGACCTCCGGATCGGGGCGTTGGAGGGCTCAGAGGTCGAGACGTTCGGCGAAATCACCGAGGTTGCAGTGGGTTCGGACAGGTCCATCCTTGTCTTCGACCACCAAGTGCCGGTGCTCCGCAAGTTCGACTCCTCAGGGACGTATCTCCGCGACTTTGGCCGAAGGGGACAGGGTCCCGGAGAATACGTCCGTGGTGTTAGCGGGCTCGCGGTCCAAAGAGATGGGCAGGTTCTCCTCCGAGATAGGGGAAATGGTCGAATCAATCGCTATTCTGAAAACGGGGATCTGGTTGATGCTATAAGGGACGTGGCCGGGGGGTTCAGCGCCAGCCACGCCGCCATGATCGTCGATACGACCGGGCACATCTACGTGAAGGCACTCATGGTTGATCTTTTTGCAATGCGCCGTGAGCAGGGCCCGAACTTCCACCTTCCCTCTCCGTGGCCTGTTGGGCTAATACACCTCACACGAAGTGGAGAACTGGTTGACACGATTCCTCCGCCAGAGATACGCGGGGCGGCCGAGTCACTCGTTTGGGGGCTACACCCATACGGTCACATGCTGGTGGGAAGCAACAGTACGTATGCCTTCGAGATCCGCCGCCAGGATGGGGGGATCATCAGGGTCAGCCTTCCCTATTCGCCCGTGCCCTTCTCCGATGCGGGGCTAGCCGAGAGTGCTGAACTGCGCGCCGCCCGGATCGCGGACGGGAAGGCCGCAGATGGGTCAGACGAAGAGCGTCCGGAGTTCAGGCCAGCCTACAACGGTTTCTACTTCGGATCAGACGGACGCATTTGGGTGAGCCGTCACATCGTGGATGAGATGTCGTCGACGGCTAGCCCGTCCAGGTTTTTCCAGCCCATAGGCTTTGATGTGTTCGAAGAGGATGGCACTTACCTCGGGTTCGCCCGCTTCCCCGCGAACGCTCGCCCGATGGTGTTCACGAGCACTCATGTATATGCCGTGGAAACGGGGGAATACGACGAGCAGTATCTCGTAAGGTATCTTCTGGCGGGTTGATAGACGCAATAGGTGGCGCCCTGGGTTGTGGCCTACGGCCTTCCCATTCGCCTTCAAGCACCTGACACTGTCACAGCAGGCAATCCCTTCGAAGCGGTCGTCACGATGTCTGCAGCTCCTGTCGTGGCAAACACAAGACGGAGGTCGTGATCGACAACGCTGAAGCGTTTGAAGTAGGCACGTCCTGTAACGCCTAACTCCCGCACGGACCGCAACCACCTCGGGCTGCCGCACGGGCCGGTGTCGCGAATGCTCCAGGCTGTCGCTAATATGCGAACGGTCCGGCCCTTCGGGACGCTCCGGTGGCTACGCCACCTGCGTGTCGGGAGTCAGTTAGCCCGTTATCGGAAATCGCTTTGAGCGTGCGGATGCTGCACGAAGCGAAATCCGGAGGTGCCAGTATGAGGGGACGTCCAATCCGCATCGTCTCGCTGCTCCTTGCATGCTTCGTGATTAGCTGCGGGGCTCCCGACGCCGAGGATGATCGCGTTCCGCGCCTTCTGGCCACCCCCGGAACGGTCTTCGAGGGCGGCGAGGGGGAGGGTGCCCTCTCGGGGATCTGGGACGTGGATGTGTCCACAGACGGATATGTCTTCGCCTCCGAGCCACAGGCCGCGCATGTCATCGTGTTCGGAGCGGACGGGACATACGTTCGGACCATCGGTCGGAGAGGTGATGGCCCGGGAGAGTTCCGGGCTCCAGGAAACATGTCCTGGACCGGCGACACGCTCGTCGTCTTCGACTTCCGAACGGGCGGGAATCTGTTCAACGTCGACGGAGAGTATCTCGGCGTGGTTTCCTTCAAGCGGCAGACGGCGGACAACCCGTGGTTCGGAGCGATGCCCATCTTCCTCTTGGCGGATGGAAACGTCATGGGCTTTGCCCCCGTCCCGAATTCTGCGGTCTTGGATGGTGCGCGGACGCAGCAGGCGTGGTTGAGACTCACACGGGAAGGCGAGCTGCTCGACACCCTGGCCCTTCAGCGACTTGTGGGTCAGGACGTCGAGGTCGACCTCGGTCAGGGACCCATTACGCGCCGACATCCATTTGCGTCGAATCCGCTCGTGGCCGTGCCGCCCGACGCGTCGTTCATGGTGATGGTGGATCGCGAGCCCCCTGCGGGGGGAGAGAGACCGGCCTTCCGTGTCCATCGCATTGCGCTGAATGGGGACACGGTCTTGTCACAGAACGTGCCGTACTTGCCCATCGAGCTCCTTGATTCGGAAATCGACAGCATCGCGAAGAGCATTGGGGCGCCTCAAGCGGAGCGGAACGGATTGACTGAGCATCGAGCGACTGCGCTGGTCCGTGAGCAGGTACCCTGGCCTCAGTACCGCCCTCCGGTGACAAACGTCTTGGCAGCTTCGGACGGGAGCGTGTGGCTTCGGCGGGAGCCCACAACGGGCGACTCGATACGTTGGGATGTGATGGATGCCCAGTTGCAGCGCGTCGGCTTTGTCTATCTGCCTCTCGACATCGATGTGAAGGTCATAGTGGAGGCTGGCTCTGAGGGCCCCGGTCCGGGGTGGAGTGTCTACGGGGTAGTGTTGGACGCCTTCGACGTGCCATCGATCGTGCAGTATCAGGTATCGGAAGCACGGTAGGACAGGTGGCTGGGCGCGACTTCAGATAACGCCGCGCTCCCGCACGGGCCTTTGGTGTATTTGCTGAACATCGTAGGTTGATCCCAGCACGGGCCCGGCCGCTTCGCGGACACTTCTACGGCGAGCTACGCTCACCTCCGGTCGGGAGCCCATTAGCCCGTTATCGGACATGAAAAACACAGCCCGAAAACTATTCGGGCCGATGCGTAGAACCAGGAGGGAAAGCCCGATATGAGGAAAGCGGTGGTAGGGCACATGGCTGGGTGCGTCATCTTATTGACAGCAAGGCCAGCGGAGGCCCAACTCCCGGGAACATGCCTCGACGCCGAAGTGGGGCCTTGGTACCCGGTCGAAGAAACCCGGGGACGCCCCGATCTTCAGGCACCGCCGCCCGACACCTATGGAGACTCCCTCATCTACTCGGTTCCCCCGAGAATGAGGCTGACCGGGCACCAGGCATCCCGTCCCAGGTCGGCTTACGTTGTCGAGATTCCGGATAATTCCCTCCAGACGCCGCATTCCCACCGTACGTGGCGGGTGAACGGGGATAGTCTAGTCCTGTCTTTCTCAACCGGGATGGCCGGCGTGACCGTCCGGTCGGTGAGGGTAGATCAAGGGTGGACTGGGACTTTGCGTACTGGCTCCGACGTGAGCGGCATGCTGCGGTACGCGCGGGAGATTCAGCTGATACCCACAGACTGCGAGAGCCCACCTCCGACGCACGCCTCCGAAGACAGCCGGCTCCCCCGCGGTGTGGAGCTTGAAACTGGAGAGCGTCTCCAACTCGCGATACTACTTCCCTCGACGGTCCGCACGCAGGAGCGACGATCGGGTGCGTTAACTGTGCTCGCCCAACCGATTGGGAGATTCGTCGCGGCGGACAGCCTCATAGTCAGAGTCAACAGCGCCGGCGTAGTGACGCAGATCGAGTTGCGCTACCCCTACACCTTTGGCGTTGATGACCTGATTCGGAGTTTCGAGACCGAGTTTGGGGGAGGTGAGCGCCACTCGCGCCTGACCGGCGTATCGTGGTACAATCGAAGTACAACCGTCCACGTGTATCCAGCATCAGTCGAGGGACGCCGACACCGGGTCATGATGATTGATCCTCGGCAGAGGCGTTATTAGGGGCGCCGCCGGTCCAACGAGCAGTTGGAGCTGTCGGCGAGAGGCAGCATGGCTCGAGCCGAGTTGTCGGGCTCGCAGCTCCAGTGCAGATCCGTTATCAGGTTTCGCCTCTTCGTTCGAGGTCCGATCCCGGGGTTCACGCTCGACTGGCGTCTCGGTGTGCCCGCGACCATGTAGATGGCTGCGTTCTCCACATCCGATAAACACCGTTTTGTGACATGGCCTTCGGCGTGCCGCGAGGCGGAACGGCGAGAGTGGTGATTGGGGTTGCGTCTCCTTCCTTGCGACCCGCGGTGCACCACGGCTGCGATGTTTGGCCGATGTACGCATGGCACTCTACCCGCGGCTCGTTGTATCATCAGCTGTAGTTGGAACTGAGCCGGGATACTGTGATGACTATCGACCAGATCGAGAACGAAGTTCTCAAGCTGCCCCAGCATGACCGGGCGAGGTTGGCGCGCCGGCTCCTCTCCAGCCTCGATGAGGATTCAGAGCTCGAGAAGGCATGGTACGATGAAGCTGAGTGCCGGCTCGCCGAGTTGAAGGCTGGGGAGGCCACCGAGATTCCAGCCGAAGAGGTCTTTGGATCAATCGGCATCCCGACTGAACGCTAGTCTTTGAACGTCACATTCCATGCGGCCGCTCGCCTCGAGTTGGCCGAACCATCGCCTTCTACGATGGTCAATCCGCCGGACTCGGGAGCGCGCTCGGCGATGAAGTTCGCCGCGCCGTGGTTAGAATCACCGAACACCCCGAATCAGGCTTCTCCGTGCGACCCGAGATCCGCCGCTACGTCCTCAGGCGATTTCCATACAGCATCCTGTATCACACCTCGGATGAAAATCTCAAGCTCCTTGCGATCATGCACCATCGTCGGCAACCCGAATATTGGGCTGACCGTCTCTGAGCCGTTGAACCGGGACGACTGCTCCGAGCAACGGCCACATCTCAAAACGCCTAACTCAAGCTCGGCCCTGTGCCCGCTTTCGCGGGATAGCCGCGGGGATTATCCTGAGCAACGGACCGGCCGCTGCGCGGACACTCCGCACCGCGTACGTACAGTTGAGAGTGGTTCATACGTATAGGTCGCGGCGCTCCGGTCGGGAGCCCATTAGCCCGTTATCAGTCATTATTCGAGCCCGGGGTGTTGTCGCGTTGGGGTTGCCTATGCGACAGGACTCGGCAACTCTGTTGCAGTATGATGAATCATTAGATTGAACCCATGCACGAAGGTACGGAGCGACTCCGCTCCGCCCCTTCTACCATCTCGTTCGCAGCGGACCTGTCGTCCTCCGGGAATCGGCTAAATGAGACTTACCTTTGCAGAAGATCGAGAGACGATTAGGAGGTACAGTCACATCAAGCCTGCTCGCGGTTGGAAGACCAAGGCGTGCTCGAAGACGTGCCGCGGCACTGCTCACACCTGCACGCTTGCGAAAGACCACAGGGGACCCCACGTCGCTCACGGCTTGTTCAAGAAGGTCGTAGCTGTATGGTATTCGGGCACTGAGGCTCAAGCGCCCGGGGAGGCGGTGAGTCGGGCTTCAGGAGCCAGGGCACGAAGCGGGCGCCGAAATAGGAGGCAGGTCGGGACCCTTGAGGCTCTCCGCGGCCATTTCGTCAGCACTATCTCTTCCCTGGACGAGCTCGTGTTTCTCATCTTCTTCCTTGCCTTCGTGGGGTTCGCCATCCATTGGTTCCTGTTGATTCTGGGATAGGTTGAACTCACCGTCCGGCGATCCCTCCTCCCCGCTCCGGAGTGCCTGCGATATCGGGGGGGGGGGGAGCCTTCGGAACAACAACGCCTTATAACGCTGGGCATCCCGCACGGGCCCTTGGTGCTTTTGCTGCGTACACCACCCTTAGCCCGTTACGTGACATGCCCATGACAGGTTGTGGGAATGTGAGTAGAGCACTGTCTGCTTTGTCGCACAATGGTTCCACTGATCCGAGTCGCACGTGATGTTGCCACGTACCGCCCGTCTGGCTGTCCTGTGGCTGCCTCTTTGGGCGTGCCTCGCCTGCACCGCAGGAGGGCTTGCGCCGCGAGCCGCACGGGGTACTTCGTGGCTCTTTGATACGGGCTTCGAAGGGCGTAAAGATTGGCCGAGCGCCGTCTTTCATCGATCTCGGAGCGAGATCCGTGGCATCTATCTCAGCAACCTTCTGCGCCTCGCACCAGGTGTTGTCATTCGTACCCCGAGAGGCGCGGGCTGGGGAGTGTATAGGGAGCTACCCGAGGGTGGGACGTGTGAGGTGGCTGTCTCTCTAAACGGAGCACGGATGTTGAGGAGCATGACTGGCGGCGACTGGACCGTGGATTTCCTGGTTCGCCTTGAGGACCTAGACGGTGTCGAACTGCATGTGGGGCAGGAGGGCCCGGTCCGAGATGAAGAGGGATGCGGCGAGCTCCTCTTGTGGAGTCGGACATTGGCCATGGCGGCGGACGTTCGGTTTCGAGGCCGAGTGCTCGGCAGTGTCTGGGGAGAGGGTGCAGAGAAGGTCATGAGAGTCCGCCTCGACCCCGGGGGCCAGCTCACCAGTTTGGACGAGAACGGGGACTTCGTCTTCTCGGATGTCCTTCCGGGGTTCTACCAAGTCCTGGTCCAGACATCTGGGGGGACAGTAGGGCGGGGAAGCGTGCGCGTCTTTGCCCACGCCAATTCATGGATCGACGTGCGCATTGAGCCACTGTGGGGGCAGGCGTCCGATGCGAGGCCTCTTTGGGCGGTATGGAATCGGGCACAAAACCTCGAACCCTTGGGTAGAATCGATCCACTAAAGTAGGAGTGAAGGTAGGAGATCATGGGGTATCGACTAGTTGCGGCTGAAGCCCGACCCGACTTCAAGCTTTGGGTTCGGTTCGAAGACGGGGTCGAGGGCGAGGCCGATTTGTCGGATGTTGCTGGTCACGGCGTCTTTCGGCGCTGGGTGGACAATCCTGCGGAGTTTGCCGACGTCGAGATCGACGCTCTGACTGGAGCCCCAACTTGGCCGGGTGGCCTCGATGTCGCGCCTGATCGTCTTCACGCCGAAGTAGCCAAGCCAGCCAGCACTTCTTCCAGCTCATAGGCTTGATCCGGGCGTACACCCGATAACGCTGAGCATCCCGCACGGCCCCTTGGTGTATTTGCTGCGAACACCGTAGGTTGATCCCAACAAGGGCCTGGCCGCTTCGCGGACCTACCGCGTACGTACGATTGAGTTCGATTCATACGTATACGTCGCGGCGCTCCGGTCGGGAGCCCATTAGCCCGTTAGGTGACAGTGGCCCACAGATTCATGCGCGAGGCCCAAGTCGTCCTTGACTGCGGGTACGGGAGAGGACGATCTTTATTTTACCTGGTGTCCCACGGGGTACCGGGCTTTATCCCCCCGGTGTCTGGCTTCGGCCACACGCCGGGGTTTTTTTTCTAGGAGTCCTTCTTGGCGGACCGAGCTGTCCTTTTCGTTGACGGAAACAACTGGTATCACTCCTTGTCCGGGCTCGGCGTTCGGGACCTCGGTCGACTCGACTACGCCAAGATCTCTGAGAAACTGGTGGGTCCCCGGGAGTGGCTTGGCACCCGCTACTACATCGGAAAGGTCCAGCAGGCGAGGAATCCACGCCTCTACGCTGACCAACGACGCTTCCTCTCGGGGTTGCAAGCCACCGACCCGCGGATCTCGGTGCACCTTGGTCGCATTGAGAGCCGAACCGTTAGGAACGAGGCCGCGCTAGAGCTTCGGAGGTACCTCAGTGGGCTCGCCGTACGCATCGATATGGGTGTTTTCCACGATCTGATGGAGATGGCCACACGGCACACCTCTTCAGAAGTGATGGTTGAGAAGGCCGTCGACGTGATGTTGGCTGTAGATCTCGTCTCGATGGCCCACCGAGATGAGTTCGACGCAGCCTACCTCTTGTCGGCTGACGGCGACTTTACTCCGGCGGTCGAGGCTGCGAGGGGGCTGGGCAAGACGGTCTATGCTGTCTCTCCCTCGCCCGGAGCTCAGCTCGGCGCTGTTGTCCGTGCCTTCCTCCGCTTGGATGCGGATTGGTTTCACGATTGCTACTGATTCGGCGACCGGGGCCATCATCCGAAAACGCCGGGCTCCCGCACGGGCCCTTGGTGCTTCCGCTGCGAGCACGGTAGGTTGATCCCAACAAGGGCCCGGCCGCTTCGCGGACACTCCGCACCGCGTACGTATAGTTGAGATAGGTTTATACGTATAGGTCGCGGCGCTCCGCGTCTTGAGTCGGTTAGCCCGTTACCCGAACACCCCACAGCATGAGGTTCGGAGGTTCGTAGAAGCCCGACGGTGTTGGTTGCTGCAGGACTCTCGTGCCCCGGAGCGAGCGAACACATCTTGGAAGCCTGCCCTGGTCGAGTCAGCGGATGGCCCGCTCGGCTATCATCGGTTCCGCGTAACCCAAGGGCCAGCCGTCGTCCTCATTCAGGATGGGCAATGATGCTGCGTCGCCTCTACGGTACGATGGTCCTTCTGGCCTCCCTCACCACGCCGGAGACGCTCGGTGCGCAGGCCATCGCGGGCTTGGTTATCGACGACCTCACCGAGGTGCCCGTATCCACCGCTGCCATCATGCTGCTGGACAGCACGGACACCGCGGTGGCTTGGGCCGAGAGCGACTCGGTGGGGCGTTTCTTCCTGAGGGCGCCGCGAGCCGGTGTGTATCGGTTGTACGCTGACCGCCTGGCCTACGGCGAGATCTTTAGTGAGACGTTTTCACTCCGGGAAGTGGGGTCCGTCGAGTTGCTGCTGCGTATGGTGCCGCTGCCCGTGGAGTTGGATGCGTTGGTGGTGACGCCTGAGCGAGTCCGGATGAAGCTCGAGGACGAGGGCTTCTACCGTCGGCAAGCCTATGCTCCGGGGTACTTCTTCGACGAGAAGGAGATCCAGAGGTGGCGCCCGACCTTCGTGACCGACCTGCTGCGAAAAGTGCCCGGAGTTGCCGTGCGGCGCGGTCGGTCGGGCGAGGCCACGATAACGAGCCTACGCTCGTATCGGCCGAACTGCCGTCTGAAGCTCGTGCTGGACGGCTTCAAGTTGAATTCCGAGGGAGGGGCCGACCTGGACTTCTTGGTGAATCCAGATCGGGTGATTGGCGTCGAGGTCTACCCGGGCGCGGGTGGAGTGGGGGCGCCGGTCCAGCACCGAGGCACGGACGCCTTCTGCGGTATCGTGATGATCTGGACGAGGTGAGCGAGGGCGCTCAACTCCTCCCTCTCTCCAGATCGCAGTATGGTGGGTGTTACGAATCGAGAAGGAGGGTGTGTTCGGGTAACGCCAAACTCCCGCGCGGGCGCTCACTCCGTGCCGGGAGTACATTAGCCCGGTATCGGACATGGCCTACGGACTCAGAGAATGTCCACGGAGGCGTCCCGGCATGAAAACACTGCTCGCGTTTGGCCTCCTGCTTATCGGTGCCTGCGCGACGCCGGAGAGCGACGCGACTTTCGTGGCAGATGTTGCCTACGACACGGTGGCGGAGGTTGGCCAGCCCGATGAGGCCAACCCACTGTTCATCTACGAGGTACCGCTCGGCTTGCAGCTGATCGACGAGAGCACAGTGCTTTACGCGGACAGTAGAGGTGGCAGTCTGACTGCCGTCGACCTGCTATCCGGGGCAGGGTGGCAGGTGCGTGACAAAGGCGGCGAGGGTCCGGGGGAGTTCGGTGGGAGGCAGCTCTGGTTCAGCGAGAGCAACGGTGTGATCTACACGGCGTCACAGGGGGGACAGGCAGCCACACGTTCGCTAAGCGGGGAGCTGCTGGAAGCCCGGCGATATCGAGAGTTTATCATCGATGACCAGGGATTCGCTCTTCCACGAGGATTGCTCGATTCGGGTGTGCTGGTGGCGCACTTCCGGGAAAGGCTGGGCTGGACTCTCAACGAGACGCAAGAACTCAAGCAGGGGTTCAGGGCCTACTCGCCGGATCACGGTGTGCTGTGGTCCTACGAGGACGTCCCTCCCATCGTTGGATACAGGGAGCGCCGATCTGGCAACACGACCGGCTCCGTGACGTTGAGTGGGGACGGTGTCGGGGCCGACGCGCGTCACGGTACGGTGGCCATCGTCAAGAATGAGGAGAACTGGCTGGTTGCGTTGAACGCAGACGGATCCGAGCGTGCTCGAGTAGAGCTTCCGTACAATGCGTACAAGGTCTTCATCGACGCAGACGAGCGCATCTGGGTTGAGGTTTGGGCCAAGAATGAGAAGGAGAAGACAGGGTCGTACATCGTCCTTGATCGCGACCTGAACACGCTCATGTACGTGGCCGAGCGTGGCGTCCGGGATGCACGAGGCGACTATCTGGTCACTACTAAACGAGACTCGCTAGACGTCACTCACATTTACCTGCTCAAGCGAAGGTAGCTCGCTCAAGATGAGTGCCTAGGAACAAGCCGACGGTCAGCTGAGGACGGCCACGTCACATCCCATAACGCCGCTCTCCCGCACGGGCCCTTGGGACGCGCTGTCGCGCAGGGGAAGGTAGCTTCGAGTAAGCGACGGGCCCGGCCCTTCGGGGCACTGCGGTGAGCACTGGCATACGCACCTCCGAGCCGGGAGCGCCTTGCCCGTTGAACTAAACCGCTACGCGGTGGGTGGTGGTGCCTTCCTGGGCTCCAACAGCGCGCGCACCGACGAGACGACCGCCCGAAGGAAGATCAATCCTCCGGTGAAGCTCAGAGACTGCATGCCGCCGGGTTCCACGAGCGCCTCGGCTTCGTCGTCGAGACGCAGGTACCCGACGGATATGGCCCGGAGATCGATCGGTGCGACATGAGGCTCGCTTAGTGGTGCTTCCCCCTCAGCATCTCAACCCCCTGGCGTGTCTCTCGTGCGGAGCCTAACTCCCCATCCCACTTGGCCCTGCCCGGCTTGCGGTGCGGGGGGTCGATGGGACTACACGCCCACCGGAGGAAGACAGCATGCGCCTACGCCACACACTTACGATGCTTGCGGCAGTCATGACCGTCGGGATGACTTGGGAAAGCCCGCCCGCCGCGGCAGCCACCCTGTCCCTTCAGGGTCCCCCCGGCGGTGGCCAAGGGGGACGGGGGGGGAGGGACCAGGAGGAGTCTTCGGGACCCAAGGCCTACGACGAGGTCATCACCGAAGAAGCCGTGACTCGCGAGGGGATGTTCAAGACCCACATGGTCGGAGAGGATCTCTTCTTCGAGATCCCCGAGCGGGAGTTGGGCAAGGAGATGCTTCTGATCGGGCGTGTCGTGGCCGACAGCCGCGCGACGTCGAGCTTCACCGGCGGCTCCCGCATGAACCGCTTCGTGGTGTGGGAGCGTGACGGGAACCACGTCGTGCTCAAGGAGCGCCTCTACGCGGCCGCCGCCGCTGGAGAGTCCAACCTCTCCCGCAACGTGGATCGCATGCGGCAGGGACCGATCATCGCCCGCTTTTCTGTCGCGGCGTTTGGACCGGACAGCGCGGCGGTCATCGAGGTGACGAGCCTCTACACGTCGACGAACACCGAGATGGGTAGTATCGAGGGCGTCCAGTCGAACCGCTCCTGGATCGAGCACGTGGCTCCGTTCCCCGACAACATCGAGGTCGAGGCCGTGCAGACGGGGAGCTCTCGCCCCACCACGGGTGGTCGCGGTGGTGGGCCACCTGCTCCTCCGGCGCCGGGAGGGCGCGGGGGTGGCGCCGCTAGGTCCAGCGCTCAGACCGCCACCCTCCACTGGAGCATGCGGCGCCTTCCGGACGAGCCGATGATGGCCAGGCTCCACGATGCCCGGGTCGGGTTCAACAGCAACCGGTACGTCGATTACGGTGGGACAGACCATCGGGCGGAGACCCGGCGCATCATCAGGCGCTTCCGGCTCGAGAAGAAGAACCCGGAGCGTGCGCTCTCCGACCCCGTCGAGCCGATCATCTACTGGATCGATCCCGCCACGCCCGAATGGCTGCAGCCTTGGGTCAAGGCGGGTGTGGACAGGTGGCAGGAGGCCTTCGAGGAGGCGGGCTTCACAAACGCGATCTTCGGCAGGATCGCGCCCACCAAGGAAGAGGATCCCGACTTCTCGATGTTCGACGCGCGTTATTCGGCGATCTACTGGCTGCCGTCGACCACCCAGAACGCCAATGGCGGTCAGATCGTCGATCCGCGTTCTGGGCAGATTCTCAAGGGTGAAGTGAGGATGTATCACAACATCATGAATCTGCTCACGAACTGGTATTTCATTCAGGTGGCTCCGCTGGACGAGCGTGCCCAGACGCTTCCGCTCCCCGACGACTTGATGGGCAGGCTCGTACAGTACGTGGTCACTCACGAGGTCGGGCACTCGATTGGGCTGCCGCACAACATGAAGGCCAGCTCACAGTACCCGGCCGACAGCTTGCGGAGCGTGTCGTTCCTGCGCCGCATGGGCCACGTGTCCACGCTCATGGACTACTCGCGGATGAACTACGTGGCACAGCCCGAGGACAACATCCCGGTGGAGTTGCTAGTGCCGCGTATCGGCCCCTACGACCGCTTCGCGGTCCACTGGGGCTACGCGCCCGTACCCGGCGCCCACACGCCCGAGGACGAGCTGGAGACGCTGAACGAGTGGGCGAGGGAGCAGGACACGAAGCCATGGCTCCGTTGGACCACCTCGGACTCGCCCAACGATCCGGGCGCGCTGACCGAAGCCGTGGGTGACGCGGACGTCGTCTACTCCAGCACGCTCGCGCTGAAGAACCTCCAGCGGGTCATGGACATGATGGTCGACGTCACCGAGAAGGAGGGCAAGGATTACTCGCAGCTCAACGAGCTGTACGGCCAGGCGGTGAGCCAGTGGGGCCGCTACATGGGCCACGTGGCCGCCGTGGTTGGCGGCGCCGAGACGCAGGAGCGCCTGGGCACGGGCCCCCGCTTCGAGCCGGTCAGCAAGGAGCGTCAGGAAGAGGCGGTTGCCTTCTTGGCGGACAACGCCTTCCAGACCCCCGATATGTTCGTCGACACCGAGATCCTGGCCCGGATCGAGGCCGCGGGCGTGATTCCGCGGCTGAGGCGGGCCCAGGGACGCGTGATCACCACGCTTCTGAACAAGGGTCGTATGGATCGGCTCTCCGAGTACGAGGCCCTGGCCCGGAACTCTTCGGAGGTCTACACGGCGGCTGACCTCATGGAGGGTCTGCGTGGCGCGATCTGGGGCGAACTGAACGAGAGTACGGTCACCATCGACGTGTACCGCCGGAATCTCCAGCGGGCCTTCCTGGAGACCGTCGAGCGCCAGCTGAACCCACCGCCGGCTGGGGAGGCGGGCGGTGGCCGGAGAGGACGGGGTGGCCAGCAGCAGCCCCACTGGGAGTCCGACCAGCGTCCAGTGCTACGGGGAGAGTTGGTGGAGCTGGACGCGCTGTGCGAGGCGGCCATCGAGCGCGCTGGTGACGCGATGACGCGCCTTCACCTGCGGGACCTCCGTATGGAGATCGAGCGTATTCTGGATGGGGACGAGTAGGACCCCTTGTGATGGACTGAGACGGGCGCACTAGGCAAACAGGGGCGTCGGGGCCGGAAACGGTCCCGGCGCCTTTCGTCTGGTTACCGCTCCGCCAATCGCCCGTCGAATCCGCACGTCTTGTGGGTGCCATCACAGAAGGGCTTGTTGGACGACTCTCCGCAGCGGCAGAGAAAGAAGGGCTTCCCTTCGCGTGTCTCGATCACATTGCCTTCGAAGTCGAAGAGGGCCACGTCTCCCTCGACCTTGTATGAGCCGTTCTCGGAGACAGTAATCTTCACGTCGGACAAGTTTCCCTCCAGCAGTTAGGTCCGTCGGGTGCGCTCCTCGCGCGGAAATCGAACCCGTAACACCCCCGATCGGAGTGACGGTTCCGGCCGGCGCACGTTGGGGGTGCCCGGGTCGTCGAGCTTGGACGGGGGTACCGGCCTCGGTAAGTTCGGGACAGTCTGCTGAGGCCCGGGAATGGGCAAGGATTCCTGAACGGAAGTCGGAATTGCGCGATCGTGTGGAATCGTAGAAAAAGCGTCGAAGTCGACATCGGTGGTGTGAGGGTCGGTGGCACGAACCCGGTCGTCGTCCAATCCATGACGAATACGGACACGGCCGACGTCGGGGCCACGGTTGCTCAGGTCAAAGCCCTCGCCGACGCCGGTAGCGAGATGGTGCGGGTGACCGTGAACAACGAGGCGGCCGCGCTGGCGGTGCCCGAAATCGTCGAGCGCCTCGCTGATATGGGGTGTGCCTCTCCGATCATCGGCGACTTCCACTACAACGGGCACCTACTGCTCACCAAGCATCCGCAGACCGCCCAGGCACTGGCAAAATACCGCATCAACCCGGGCAACGTGGGGACCAAACACCGGGACGCGAATTTTCAGGACATCATCCAGGTCGCCGTCGACAACGACAGACCCGTGAGAATCGGCGTCAATTGGGGGTCGCTCGATCAACGCCTGCTGACCGAACTGATGGACGCCAACGCCAAGGCAGAACAACCCAAGGACGCCGCGCAGGTGCTGCGGGATGCGTTGATCGAGAGCGCGATGCGCTCGGCGGCATTGGCCGAAGAGACCGGCCTCGACCACGACAAGATCGTGTTGAGCGCCAAGGTCTCGGGCGTGTCCGAACTGATCATGGTCTACCGCCAATTGGCCACCTTGAGCGACTACCCGCTCCACCTCGGGCTGACCGAGGCCGGCATGGGCGCGAAGGGGATCGTTGCGACGACCGCCGGGCTGGGTCCTCTGCTGACCGAGGGGATCGGCGACACCATCAGAGTGTCGCTCACGCCGGAGCCGGGTGGGGACCGAACAGAGGAGGTGCGCATCGCCCAGCAAATCCTGCAATCGCTGGGAATCCGCAGCTTCGAGCCGCAGGTCACGGCGTGCCCTGGGTGCGGCCGGACGACCAGCACGTTCTTTCAGGAGATGGCCCAGGACATCCAGGGTCACATACGAGAGCGGATCGCGTTCTGGAAGACCGAGTACCCCGGCGTCGAGGAACTGGAGGTGGCCGTCATGGGGTGCGTGGTCAACGGCCCCGGGGAGTCGAAGCGTGCCAACATCGGAATCTCTCTACCTGGCACGTTTGAAGAGCCCAAGGCCCCGGTCTACGTGGACGGCGAGCACTACACGACGCTGAAGGGGGATGGCCTGGTCGAGGAGTTCAAGGCGATTCTCGACGAGTACATCGAGAACCGCTACGGCGGGGGAACCTCGGCGGAGGGTGTGTCCACCTAGCAGGACCCTCCCGCTGGCTAGTGCTGTATAGGTCGGGTGCCCCCCCCAGGGCCATCGAAAATGGTGGTCGTTCCCGCATGTTGATCTACAAGTGTAGTTGCCGTGCAACGCTCTCGCTCAGGAGCGCATCACAGACACGGTTACCGCTCCGTGGGCGGAAGCCTGGTCCAACTCGAAGGTTGGCGACATGACCATGACGTACTCCACCCGGACATTGAGCCTCGTAACCGTCGGTGTCGTGCTGAGCATCGCCGGCGCCGGCATCTATCTCCGATTTGCGCCGGACGCGAGTGACGGGGGCGGCGCTGGAGCCATCGGAGTGGTAGACGGTGAGGCGCCCACGACCTCCGCGGGTCGGCAGTTCTCCACCGACGTTCCCCAGCCCGTGACGGGTTCCTCGGCTACGCTGGACACACTGTGGGTCACCGTGACGGCAGCCGGCCAAGCAGCCGCTATCCGAGAGGCGACCCTGACGTCGCGCGTGGAGGGTCAGGTCATGAACGTGCCCGTGCGCGAGAACGCGCGCGTCCGTGGCAACCAGGGGTTGGTACAGATCGACACGACCGAGTACGCGATGGAGGTGGCCAAGGCGCAGAGTGACCTCGAGGACAAACAGGCTGAATACCAACGCATGATCCTTGGGGACGACGGAATCGAGGATCCGATGGTTCGGGCGCAACGCGACCGCCTCGCGAGGGTCCGAAGCGGGTTGAATCAGGCCGAGGTCACGCTCAGGCAGGCGGCACTCGATCTGGCAAGAACGACCGTGCGCGCCCCGTTCGGAGGCCGTGTGGCGGATCTCCTGGTCGTTGCAGGCCAATGGGTATCCGCGGGCGCAGAGTTACTCACGGTCGTGGACTTGGATCCGATCAAGGTCGAGGTGCAGGTGCTCGAGGGGGAGATCGGGTTGTTGGCGGAGGGCCGGAAAGCCTTCGTGGACTTCGCTGCGTTTCCCGGTGAGATCTTCGAAGGCACCGTAGCGACCATCAATCCCAAGGTGGATCCCGGCAATCGCACGGCGCGCGTGACGGTCCTCCTGTCGAATCCCGGCGGGCGGATCAAACCCGGCATGTACGCCCGGGTGAAGATCGACGCCCAGGCGTTTCCTGACAGGATCTTGGTCGAGAGGCGGGCGATCCTGGAGCGTGACGGGCGGAAGATCGTGTTCGTGTACCACCCTGATGCCGATGGCAGGAACGGCCGCGCGGAGTGGCGCTACGTGACCACAGGGCGGGAGAACGAACTCCTCGTCGAACTCACGCGAGGCGACGAGAAGTTCGTCGAGCCTGGGGAAATCGTGTTGGTGGACGGCCACCACTACCTAGCGCACGACGCCGTGGTGCGCCTCGTGGATGATCCCGAGAGTGAGGGGGGGAGGCCGGGTCGATGAAGATCTCCTGCAACGTGGGGCGTCTCGTGGCGGTAGCGGTGGTAGGGTTCGTCACCGCGTGGCCGCTGAGCGGTTCGGCTCAGGGAGTCCTGGCCGATACGGTGGACCTGTCGCTGGAAGAGGCGTACCGAATCGCCGGTCTGCACAACCCGGCGTACCGGCGGGCGCTGAACGATGTAAGCCTGAACTCGGCGCAGACGCGTGTGACGTGGCTCACGCAGGTGCTGCCCCGGCTTTCCGTCGACGTGCTCAATACGGGCTACTCGGGCCGGTTGACGCCGCAGACGGTGGACTTCTTCGGTAACCCGATCGACAACCCGGAGTCCAACTACGTTTTCAGCTCCTCTACTTCCCAAGGTGCGTCGCTCACCTGGAACATCCAGGGCGCATCTCTCTTCCACAGCCTCAAGCGGCAACGGCTCACGAACGCCGACCGTGCGCTGGCGGGGGATGGCGCACTGTGGGGGCTGCGCTCCAACGTCCGTAGGCAGTTCTTCGCCGCATCGAGAGAGGCGGAGCTGCTTCGCTTGGAACGCGACCTTCTCGAGGAGCGGCAAGTCGATCACGATCTTGCGGAGCGCCTCTTCGAGCTGGCGGCAATCACCCGTGTAGATCTGCTCAACGCCGAGCTCGAGATCGAGCAGCAAGCGCTCAACATTCAGAGCCAGGACGGCCAGTACCAGCGGTCACTGCTGACGCTTCGCACTACGTTGGGCGACGTCGGGCTGCCCCCGATCCGAGTGGCCGGAGAGCCACAGCCGGTGTTCAATCCTTCGGGGTTGGATGCGGAGTCGCTCGTGCGCACCGCCATGAACCGTAATCTCGACATCCGGCAGGCGCGCGCAGCGGTGACATCGGCCTCTCACGCGGTCTCCATGAGCAAGGCGAGTTGGTGGCCGAACCTGTCGGCCCGGTTCGATGTGGGCCGCTTTACGCAGACGAGGGGGCGTGACGCGCTCTTCGACCTGAAATCCGACGACGATCTGCAGAGCCAGTTGAGTCTGCAGCTCACCATCCCGTTCTTCAACAACTACTTCCAGAACTCCTACGACATCCAGGAGGCGAAGGTACAGGTCGATAACCGCTCGGAAGATCTCCGAAATGCGCGGCTGTCCGCTGAGGAGCAGGTCCGTGGTAACCTGATGACGTTGAACAACCAGTACGAGACCTATCGCCTGGCGCAGCGTTCTCACGACATCGCGCAGGAGGCGCGCCGCCTGGCCCGTGAGGAGTACCGGTTGGGCACGCGCACCTTTACGGAGCTGCGTGACATCATCGCTCAGGAGCGGAATGCTGCCCGCCAAGTCATCGAGGCCCATTACGGGTTCGTGGACGCACTCGTGGCCCTCGAAGCAGCGGTCGGGACGCCGGTGGACCCGCAGTTTTCGATAACGGGCGGACGCTAGCGTGTCGATCCCGGGCACCGCCACGCGGCGGCCCGTCGCGGTTGCGATGCTGTTCCTCGCCGTAATCCTGCTGGGTGGGATCTCGTTTTTTCGGCTTCCGATCAACCTGTTGCCCGAGGTCAGCTATCCCCGCCTGGTGATCTACACGTCCTATCCGGATGTGGCGCCAGCCGAGGTTGAGCGACTGGTCACCGAGACGGTCGAGGCGACGGCCGCCGCCGTGCCAGGGGTGGAGAAGGTGTCATCGGTGTCGCGTGACGGCGTGAGCCTGGTCACCCTCCGCTTCGCCTGGGGGACCGACATGGACTTCGCCATGCTCAACACGCGTGAGCGCCTGGACAACATCCGGGACGCTCTCCCCGAGACTGCCGACCGGCCGCGAATTCTGCGCGTGGACCCTGAGTCCGAACCGATCATGGTACTCTCGGTCGCGGGGGGGTCCGACCTATGGGAGACCAAGGACCTGGCCGAGACCGTGTTCAGGCGGCGCCTGGAGCAGCTCGACGGTGTGGCCCAGGCGGCGGTGACGGGAGGCCTAGACCGCGAGATCCAGGTCGAGGTGAGGCCAGAGCTGCTGGAGGCCTACGGCATCGACATGGGGCAAATCGCGTCGGCGTTGGCGGCGGCGAACTACAGCGCCCCGGGCGGCACGGTGCTCCAGGGGCGGTACCGTTACCCGCTGCGCACGCTGGGTGAGTTCCAGACGATCGAAGAAATCCGCGATGTGGTGGTCGCGCGCGGGAAGCAGGCGTCCGGTGGTCGGGAGGGGGAGTCCACCTTCCGCATGGTGCGGCTGAGGGACGTGGCGGACGTCGTGGATGGCTTCGCCGAGCGGGAGGCGATTGCCCGCTATAACGGGGTGGAGTCCGTGGGCCTGCTCGTGTTCAAGGAGGCGGGCGCCAACACGGTGGCCGTGGCCAAGCTGGTGGAGGAGACCCTCGTGCAGTTGCGCGAAGAGTTCACGGGGATCCAGATGGAAGTAGCGAGCAGCCAGGCCGGCTTCATCTCGGACTCGATCAGCAACGTGGTTCAGGCACTGGTTTTCGGAGGAGTGCTCGCGTTCCTGGTCCTGTTCCTCTTCTTGCGGGATCCCCGCTACCCGGTCGCGATCGCGTTGGCGATTCCAATCTCCGTCGTGGGCACCTTCGCCCTGATGGATGCCGCCGGGGTCTCCTTGAACATCATGAGCCTGGGAGGCCTAGCGCTCGGTGTGGGGATGCTGGTGGACAACTCGATCGTCGTGTTGGAGAACGTGTTCCGCCACCGGGAAGGCGGCGCCCGGGCGGTGATCGCCGCGACGTTGGGCGCGGAGGAAGTCCAGGGAGCGATTACCGCATCGACGCTGACCACCATCAGTGTGTTCGTCCCGATCATCTACGTGCAAGGCGTTGCGGGAGAACTGTTCCGCGATCTTTCCCTGACCGTTGCCTTCTCGCTGCTCACGAGCTTGCTGGTCGCTCTGATCCTCCTACCGCCGATGGCGGCTCGCTTCGCCCTCGGGGGTGATAGAGTGGCCGCTCCCCCGGCCCGCACGGCCGAGCCTCGACCGGTCGGGTTCTGGAGGATGGCGATCTGGCTGGTTACGGGCTTGGCTCGTCTCCCCTTCCGGACACTGGCGGGACTTGGGCTGCTCGCGAAGGACCTGGTGGTCTTTTGGGGGCGTGGCATCGGCCGCCTGTTGGGGCGTGTGTTTGGACCACCACTTCGAGTCTTCGATACCTGGTTCGAGCGCTTCGCCACTCGCTATCATCGAGTGTTGGAGTGGTCGTTGGATCATCGGGCCCGTGTCGTGTTCCTGGCGCTGGTGGCGTTGACTCTCTCGGGCGCCGCTGGGCTGACGCTCGACCGAGACCTCCTCCCGGCCGTGGACCAGGGAGCCTTCGACGCTCGGCTGGAGTTGGCCGAGGGCACGGGATTGGCTGCCACGGCTGAGGTGGCTACCGAGATCGAGGCCGCGATCCTCGCGGACCCGGGTGTGGATGTGGTCTTCAGCCGCATCGGGCGGGATGTGCGGTCCTATGCGGAGACCGAGGACGCTTCCGGCTTGAACACAGCGGACTTCCAGGTCCGGCTGGTCGAGGGCGCCTCCACGAGCGAGGTGCTCGAGCGGCTGCGTCCACTCGCCCGGACCGTACCGAACGGCCTCCTTACGTTCGATGTTGGGCAGGCGACGGCATTGGGCCAGGTGTTGGGCGGCACGGACGCCGATGTGGCGGTACGGATCCAGGGAGAGGATCTGGATCTCGCCTACGCCCGTGCCGAGTTGGTACGTGAGCGGCTGGTGGGCATCGACGTGCTCGGCAACGTCCGGATCGGTGTGGAAAAGGGCCAGCCGCAGATTCAGGTGCGGATCGACCGCGAGGCCGCCGCGCGGTATGGCGTGGAGCCGCGGCAGATCGCGGACGAACTGAATAGGGCCATGCGTGGCGACCCCGCCACCGAGTTCGTGGACTTCGACCGCAAGATCGACATCGTCGTGCGCTTCCCGAACGACATGCGTTTCTCGTTGTCCACGCTGAACGGCATCCGGGTGCAAGGCGTACCGCTCCGTGAGCTCATCGACGTTCACGAAGTCCTCGCGCCTTCCGAGATCTACCGCGAGGACCAGGCCAGGGTGATCACGGTGTATGCCGACGTGGTTTCGGGTGGCCTCGACCAGGCGATCACGGTCATCGGAGCCTCACTCGCGGACCTGCCCGCGACCCGTGACCTCCGGATGAACATCGGCGGCGAGAACGAAGAGATGCGGCGCAGCTTCCGGGATCTGTCCTTCGCCTTCGGATTGGCGCTCATTCTGGTCTACATGATCCTGGCGGCCAAGTTCGAGTCCTTCGTGCATCCGTTCACCATCCTCATGGCGGTGCCGCTTGCCCTGATCGGCGCCATCGTGGCGTTGGTGTTGACCGGCCAGGGCATGAACACCATGAGTCTCATCGGGATCGTGATCCTCGTGGGAATCGTCGTGAACGACTCCATCGTGAAGGTGGACTTCATCAACCAGTCCCGGGCGCGCGGCATGGGCTGCCGCGAGGCGATCCTGGAGGCCGGACGCGTGCGTCTGCGTCCCATCATCATGACGACCGTCACCACCGTGCTGGGCCTCTCCCCCATGGCTTTGGGTATCGGGCGCGGCGCTGATTTGCGGGCGCCCTTGGCCATCGCGGTGATCGGCGGGCTGGTGGTGGCGACAGTGCTGACTCTGATTGTCGTGCCCGTGGTCTACTCCCTCATCGAAGGCATGCGGTTCGGCACTCCTGCGGAGTCTGGCGAGCCGGTCGCAAGCCAACCCGTCCAGGTGCAGGCTACGTGAGGGGAAGAGGGCCATGATCCGACTGAGTATCCGTCGACCGGTTGCGGTAGCGATGACCTATTTCGCTGTTGCCCTCCTCGGTATTGCTGCGTGGCAGAACATCCCGGTCGAGACGCTCCCTGATACCCAATTGCCCCAGCTGTACGTGCGGGGAACCTGGCCGGGGACGTCGCCCGAGACCGTGGAGGCGTTTCTCACGTCACCCCTCGAATCGACGATCCAGCGACTACGGGGCGTGGAGAAGATCATCTCCGAGTCCACTGAAGGCTCCACCGAGATCACGGTGGACTTCAACCGCGACACGGACATGGATTTCGCACGGCTCGACCTCTCTGAGCGGATCTTCCAACTGGAGGAAGAGCTTCCCCAGGGAGTTCGGCCTATCACGGTCGCGCCGTACGTGCCCAGGGAGTTCGAAGACCGGGCGGGGAGTTCCGTGCTCACCTACACGATCACGGGCCCGTACGTGCTAGAAGCGCTTCGTGCCCACGTCGACGACGTGATCAAGCCGGCGCTGGAGCAGTTGGATGGTGTCGGAGAGGTTACGGTTTTTGGTGGACGGGACCGGCTCCTGCGGATCGAGTTGGACGAGAACCAGATCTTGGCCCTGGGTCTGACCCCCGGGCAGGTGCGCGAAAGTATCCAGAACCTGGATCTGGTGCGTGAAGCAGGCGCTATCCGGGAGGGCGGCCGGGAGCTGACGCTCACGATCCGGAACCGCGCGAACAGTGTTCAGGATATCCAGAACGCCATCGTCAGCACGCGCGGGGAGTCCGTCATCCGCATCTCCGACATCGCGCATGTGAGCGATACGTACGAAGAGGCTCGGCAATACAACCGCATCGACTCCAGCCCAGCGGTCTCCTTCGACGTTCGGAAGGAGACACGGGCGAACACCGTGAAGGTGGCCGAGGCCGTGAAGGAGCGCATGGCGCGGCTGGAGAGCCTCAATCCCTTCGGTGCCCGCATCATCGAGGTGCGCGATCGGAGCGAATACATCAGCCGGCAGCTCACCGATTTGCGGTACCGGGCGCTGCTCGCGGCGGTGGTGGTGTTTGTGGTGCTCCTGCTGTTCCTGCGGTCGTTCAGGTCGGCAGCGATGATCTTCGCGACCATCGTATTCTCGGTACTGATCTCCCTGAACCTGATCTACTTCGGCGGGTTGACTCTGAACCTGCTGACTCTGATGGGCCTCGCGATGGGGTTCGGGCTGATCGTGGACAACTCGATCGTCGTGTTGGAGAACGTCTACCGGCGCTGGCAGGGCGGCGAGGATCCCGCCAGTGCCGCTGAACACGGCGCCAAAGAGGTGGTGTTGCCCATCTTGGCCGCCACGGCGACGACGCTCATCGTGTTCGTGCCGTTTGTCTACCTCCAGGGCGAGCTCCGGGTATTCTACGTGCCTCTCGCGATCGTGGTCGGACTGACGTTGATCGCCTCGCTTTTCGTGGCATTCACGTTCATTCCGGCACTCTCGGCACGCATCCTCACGGCGGGGCGCGCGCGGGGCATGGCGGATGGGGTCCTGGGACCGGATGTGGAGGCGAGCATGCGCCCCCTGTACGTACGCTTCTACTCCAGGTTGGTCGGTGCCACCTTGCGCTATCCCTGGGTGGCGGTGACCATCGCCGTGGTCAGCCTCGGCGCCTCGTACTACGCGTTCGACAAGAATGTAAACAGGGGAGTAATCTGGGGAGGAGGGGGAGGGCAGCAGGAGACGTACGTGAGCGTCAACATCAATCTGCCCCGCGGTTCCGACCTCGAACGTGCGGACGCGTTGGCCCGGTTCTTCGAGGAGAGGCTCGCCCAGATGCCCGAGGTCGACCAGTACCAGACGACCGTATCGGGCACGAGGGCGCAGATTTACATCACCTTTCCCGAAGAGCTGGAGCTCACCGAAATCCCCGTCGTCATCAAAGAACAGATGGTCGCCTACAGTCTAGGGTTCACGGGGGCCGATGTGCGGGTCTACGGGGTGGGACCGTCGTTCTTCTACGGTGGTGGCGGAAGCCCGCCCAACTACTCGATAACGGTGCTCGGGTACAACTACGAGCGTGTGCGGGACATCGCCGAGAGCCTGGGCACCCGACTCGAGCGCATGCCGCGCATCCGAGATGTCGACACCAATGCCTCGAGCCGACGGTTTACGCGTGACAAGGCTTCGGAGTTCGTCGTCGAGATAGACCGGGACGCGCTGGCACGGCACGACATGAGCGTTCAGGATCTGGCAGAGCGCATGAGTGCCGCGGTCGCCGGTGCACGCCCCTTGGCGAGTACGTTACGGATGGGCGGTGACGAGCTCGACTTCGAGGTCAAGCTCGCCGGCGCGGATGTGATCGACGTCTACCAGCTACGGGAGACCCTGATCACGGGTCCGACCGGTACCACCATTCGCTTAGGGGACGTCGTGGAGGTGTACGAGCGCGATATCCTGTCGCGCATTCGCCGCGAGAACCAGCAGTACCAACGTACGGTGGCGTACGAGTTTCGTGGCCCGAGGAAGCTCGGGGACATGATCCGGGACCAAGTGTTGGCGGCCACCTCCGTACCCGAGGGTTATACGGTAGAGGCGGCTGAGGGTTGGAGATGGAGCCGTGAGCAGCAAAATCAGATCTACCTGGTGCTCTCGATCTCCATCATTCTGATCTACATGGTCACTGCCGCGCTGTTCGAGTCGCTCAGGCAGCCGCTTGCTGTGCTTCTCACCGTCCCCATGGCGCTCATCGGCGTCTTCATGATCTTCGTGATGACCGACGCGTCGTTCACCCGGGAGGCCTACATCGGTGTGATCATGATGGGTGGTATCGTGGTCAACAACGCGATCCTGCTCGTCGACCACGTGAACAAGGTCCGATTACGCGGTGGTCATACGCTCGAGGAGGCCATCCTGGTGGGTACGTTGGAGCGAGTCCGTCCCATCCTCATGACCACGGCGACGACCGTGCTGGGGCTCATGCCCCTCGTGATCATGAGCGAGCATGTGGACGCGAACATCTGGAACGCCCTCGGCTATGCTCTCATCGGTGGACTGCTCTCGTCCACCTTCTTCGTTTTGACCACGACGCCTGCGCTGTATCTTCTCTTCGAGCGAGTAGGGAGACACAGCGCGGCCGACGACCCCACTCCGGCGTACCAACCGGTGCCGGTCGAGGCCTAACACGCCCGAGCCTCACGTCCGGGCAAAGCGGTATCCCTTATATAAGGAAATACATTAACTAATTTATGTAAGGTATTGTGAGCGATGTCTATACGTGTTCGGTTTCCGCCGTCACCGACAGGGGACCTCCACGTCGGAGGCGCGCGTACCGCACTCTTCAACTGGCTCTTCGCGCGCAAGCACGGTGGGGTCTTCGTGTTGCGCATCGAGGACACGGATCGGGAGCGCTCTAAGCCGGAGCATACCGAGACCATCCTCCACGCTCTGAAATGGTTGGGCCTCGATTGGGATGAGGGGCCGTTCTTCCAGAGTGACGGAGTGGACCGGCATCGAGGGGAAGCCCGGGCCTTGTTGGCGGCAGGCGAGGCCTTTCGTGACTTCATGACACAGGAGGAGTTGGCTGCGGAGCAGGCCAGAAGGCAGCCGGAGGGTGGACTGGTGGACCGCAGATTGGCGCGGGAGATCGCCGACGGCATGGCGCCGGGCGAGGCTGAGAGGCGCGCAGAGGCGGGCGAGCCGCACGCCATCCGTTTCCGGGTGCCGGACGGTGAAACCACCTGGAGCGACATGGTTCATGGGGAAATGCGCTTCGAGAATTCCGACATCGACGATCTGGTGATCCTCAGGAGTGACGGAAGCCCCACCTACAACCTTGCCGTGGTCTCGGACGACGCCGACGAGCGCATCACGCATGTCATCCGGGGTGATGACCACCTCTCGAACACGCCCAAGCAGATCCTCCTGTACGAGGCCCTGGGCCATCCCGTGCCACTGTTCGGGCACGTGCCGATGATCCTCGGATCGGACGGGAAGCGGCTCTCGAAGCGCCATGGGGCCACATCGGTGGGAGAATACGAGCGCCAGGGACTGCTTGCTGCCGCCATGGTGAACTTCTTGGCGCTACTTGGCTGGAGCCCCGGCGATGATCGGGAACAGATGACGGTCGAGGAACTCATCGAGGCGTTCTCGATGGAACGCGTGCTCAAGAAGAGCTCGATCTTCGACCTGGAGAAACTGGCGTGGTTGAGCGGACAGCACTTCAATGATCTGGCTGCCGCGGAGTTGGCGCCGGGGCTTACCGAGCGGCTGGTGGAGGCGGGGCTGGCCGATGCGGCGGACCTCGCGGCACGTAAGGACTGGTACTTCGAGCTCATCGACCTGCTCAAGAGCCGTTGCCGTAACATGAACGACCTGGTGGATCAGGCGATGCCGTTCGTGACGGATAACCTCGAAATCGACGAGGATGCAGTGGAAAAGCACTGGCTCAAGGACCCCGAGGGTGTCGGGGCCCGTCTCCGGGAATTGGCGCGCCGCCTGGAGGCGTCCCCTTGGGACGAAACTGCCATCGAGGCCGTCATTCGGGGCTACGCGGAGGAATTAGGCATGGGTGCGGGGAAGGTGATTCATCCCATTCGTGTAGCGATCACGGGCCGAACCGCGAGTCCGGGCATCTTTCATGTACTCCGCCTGATGGGCAAAGACCAGGTGGTCGAAAGGTTGAGTTCAGCCGTGACAAGACTTTCCAAAGTGAGGAAAACCCTTTCTTGACACCGGTGATCGCCACACATTAGGATAGCTTTCCAAACAGTAAACACCTGAATTCTCCCTTCCCGAGGGGGCACGGAACCCGGATGGCGATCAATCTCACTGAAATCGAACGCAGGATCCTGGATTTCATGGTGCTCTATCTGCGCACCAACACGTATCAGCCATCCATTCGAGAAATTGGCGAACGCTTCGCCATCAAGAGTACCAAGACCGTTTCTGAGCATCTGCAAGCCCTTGCGGACAAAGGATATCTGGAGCGTGACCCGTCCCGTTCTCGAGGCGTCAAGATTCTCGGAGTGGACCTGAACGCCCAGACCGTGTCGGTGCCGTGCTATAATGAGCTTCCGCAGGGTCGTTCGGGCCTGCGCATCGATCGCGCCGAGACCTACCTGTCGATGGATCGCCGCCTGGCTGGAGCCGAGGGCTGCTTCTTCGTGCAGGCCAAGGGCAACGAATTAGGCGCGATCGAGGTTGCCAAAGGCGACTACGTGCTGGTTGAGCCTACGGCGATCGACGAGGTCGGCGAGGGTGTCCTTGTGGTGGCTCGTGTTGGAGGGCGGGTGTCCTACTTCCGCCTGTCGCGTAACGGACAGGGCGTCTACCTGGAGCCCCTGGACGGCTCGGAAGGTCCGACGTTGGTCGAGGATCCCGCAAAGCTGACGCTGATCGGACGGGTTGCTGCGCTCTACCGGCGGCTGGACGGCCTGCCCACGCTGGTGAGCACTACTGCCCACTGATCTACCACCGGCCGGGTCCGATCCGCCCGTGAGCGAAGCCCCCCCATCCATCTCGATCGACCGTACCCCCTCCACGTCCGACGACTCCGTCTGGATGTCGCGTGCCCTCGAGCTCGCGGCCGAGGCGGCCCGCTGCGGCGAAGTGCCCGTGGGCGCGCTGATCGTGCGGGGCGGTGAGGTGCTGGCCGAAGATCACAACCGGACCGTGACGGACTCCGATCCCAGCGCGCATGCGGAAGTGGTGGTCATGCGGAGCGCGGGAGCCAGGCTCGGTGACTGGCGGCTGACGGAAAGCACCCTCTACGTCACGCTGGAGCCGTGTGCGATGTGCTGCGGCGCGATCGTTCTTGCCCGAATCCCAAGGGTGGTCTACGGCGCTTCGGATCCCAAGTCGGGGATGGCCGGCTCGCTGGGCAACCTGCTGCAGGATCCCGCCCTCAACCACCGGGCCGAGGTGACCCCCGGGGTACAGGCAGAGGCGGCGGGCGCGCTCCTCCGCGAGTTCTTCCGGGAGCGGCGGGCCGAGTAGGCCCTCCGTACTCAGGCCACGGAGGCCTCCGAAGGCTGACCGCCCGTCGGTGTGCCCCAGATCCGGAGGACCGCCGCGAGCACACCCACACCGCCGAGCAGGGCCAGCCAGTTCGGGAGGCCGAACGCCGTGGCCAGATCCCCGAGGATCATGGCGACGACTGCCACCAGCAGAGCATAGGGCAATTGCGTCCTCACATGGTCCACGTGATCGCACGCGGCGGCCGTCGAGCTCAGCACCGTCGTGTCGGAGATGGGAGAGCAGTGGTCACCGAAAATCGCGCCGGCCAAGACCGAACTGATCGAGCCCAGAAGGATGGAATAACCTCCGCCCACAGCGAAGTTTTCGGCGCCTCCGAGCGCGACCGTGAGGGGGATCACGAGTGGGATCAGGATGGCCATCGTGGCCCATGAGGTGCCCGTGGCGAACGCGATCGCAGCCGCAATGACGAAGACGAGGACAGGGATCAGGGCGAGCGGTACCGCATCGCTCAGGGCCTGGGCCAGGAACTGCGCGGTACCGAGGTCCGCCGTCACCTGTCCCAGAGACCAGGCCATGACGAGGATCACCATGGCGGTGACCATGGCCTTCATGCCCATCCCCCATGCGTCGAGCGCCTCCTGCACGGTGAGGAGCCTCTGTCCGACAGAGAGCAGGATCCCCATCACGCAGCCCGCGAACGAGCCCCACAGGAGCGTCACGAAGGGGTCGGCCGCCCCAAACACGTCCATGAGCGAAGCGTCCGGACCCACAGAGGCACGTCCGTCGGTGTAGAGGCCCCCGAGCACCACGAGGATCACTGTCAGCACCGGCAACGCTGCATTGTACCAGCGGGGTGATACGCCGTCCTTCGCCTGCATGACCGCCCCCGACGTGTCGGTGGCCAGCGTGGCGCCCGGCCGGTGCAGCCCTCCGCCGCTTGCCGCGCGCCGTTCCGCTTCGGCCATGGGGCCCAGGTCACGATCCATGAAAGAGGTGAGGAACACGAAGATCAGGGCCAGGAGGGGATAAAAAAGGTATGGGATCGTGCTGATGAATACGCCGAATGGGTTCGCTGTCGACAGCGCCTGCGCCAGAGCGGGGTTGGCCGACTGCTGCGCGGCGGCAATGTCGAGTCCGTCGGAGATGAGCGAGATCTCATAGCCTACCCAGGTGGAAATGGGGACCATCGCGGCGACGGGGGCGGCGGTCGAGTCGACGATGTACGCCAGCTTCTCCCGGCTGATTTTCAGGCGGTCCGTGATGGGCCGCATCGTGTTGCCCACGATGAGCGTGTTGGCGTAGTCGTCAAAGAAAATCGCGAGGCCGGCAAGCAGAGTCGCGATCTTGCCGCGCCGCCTGGTGTTCGCAAAGGGCGCTACCGCGTCCACGATGCCTTGGGTGCCACCGTTCCGGGCGATGATCCCGACCATGCCACCCAGAAGCAGCGAAAAGATCACGATCTGGGTGTGGCCTCCGTCAGAGTCCGAGAGGGCCGGAACGACGTAGCTGTCCACGACCCTCCAGAGTGCCTGCAGCGGGTTGTATCCCGCCACGGCCAACGCGCCCAACCAGATGCCCGCGAACAGCGCAGTCACCACTTCTCTGAAGATAAGCGCCATCAGGATGGCAATGAGCGGGGGCATCAGCGAAAACCAGCCATACGCGAAAGGCCGGTCCAGCGTCTCGGTGACGGCGCCCAGACGCACCTCCAGTGGGAGTCCGGAGCGGCTGGTGACCACGAGGCCTTGGACCGTGACGGTGGCCTGTGCGTCCACGCTTCCGCTCGCGAGCACTGCGCCTTCCGCGTCCCGGATCTCATAGGACGTCGCGGTGTCTTCCGCGCCCTCCAGGATTACCGAAAACGGTACCCCGCCCAGAATGACCTTGGGTGCCTCGGTCAATTCCTGGGCGCTCAGGCTAGGCGAGACGAGCACCAGTGTGGCCATCGCCCAGGCGAGAACCCGGTAAGGACTGCGCTGCATGGACTGCCCTCCTAATTGGCGGAAATCCGCATGAAATCGGGCTTCATGATGGGCGCGTGGCCATCCCTTGTAAAGAACCCCGATCTTCTCTAGTTTCCGGCGCCTTGTCCGTGGGGGGCGGAGGTTCATGGCCTCTTGCACGGGCGAAACACTCTTTGTGGAGGCCAGTAGGCTTCTGGTGCCCAGTACACGCACTCCGGTGATGGACGCGAAGGCTGTCGAGCGGGCGATCGCCCGGATGGCTCGTGAACTCATTGAAATGAACGCCGGCGCGGCCGAGTTGATGCTCATGGGCATCCACCGGCGAGGCGTTCAACTGGCCCACCTGCTGCAAGCCGAGATCGAACGCGCTGAAGGTCTCACCGTGCCGCTCGGCACTCTCGACATCACGTTGTACCGCGACGACCTGATGGCCATCGGCCCAAGGCCCGTGATTGGTGAATCGAAGTTGCCGCCCGGCGGCATCGACGACCAGGTCGTGGTGATTGTGGACGACGTTCTCTTCACGGGACGAACGGCTCGGGCCGCGCTCAACGAATTGATGGATTGGGGGAGGCCTGCACGCATCTACCTGTGTGTTCTGGTAGACCGCGGTGGCCGTGAGCTACCGATTCGTCCCGACATCGTGGGCAAGTCCATCGAAACAATGCCGAACCAGGCCGTCGAAGTGTTGGTACCCGAGCTCGACGGCGAACTCGCGGTGCACGTCGTGACCGTTCCACCGGAGGCCGCATGACCCGAACCGCTCCTTCTCTCGGAAAGGACCTCGTGGGCCTGGAGCGGCTGGAACCCGATCAGATCTCCACCATTCTGGATACCGCCGAGCCCTTCAAGGAAATCTCGGAGCGCCGGATCAAGAAGGTCCCCGTGCTGCGCGGGAAGACCATCGTCAATCTGTTCTTCGAGCCGTCAACGCGGACGCGGGTATCGTTCGAGTTCGCCGAGAAGCGCCTGAGTGCCGACACGGTGAACATCTCGTCGTCCGGATCGTCGGTGGTGAAAGGCGAGACGCTCGTGGACACGGCTCGGAACCTCGAGGCCATGAAGATCGACATGGTCGTCATGCGCCACGGGTCCTCGGGCGCTGCGAGCTTCTTGGCGGACCGGATACCGTCCAGCGTCGTCAACGCGGGGGACGGCGGGCACGAGCATCCGACACAGGCGCTGTTGGACATGCTCACGATCCGCGACACGCTGGGCCGGATCTCGGGGATCAAGGTCTGCCTGGTGGGCGATATCCTCCATTCGCGTGTCGCTCGGTCCAACATCTTCGGATTGCTGAAGTTGGGTGCGGAGGTGGCCGTATGCGGGCCGCGCACGCTGCTTCCGAGGGGTGTGGAGGAGCTGGGTGTTTCCGTCTTCGGGCGGATCGAAGACGCCATTGAGTGGGCGGACGTTCTCAACGTTCTCCGGCTCCAGTTCGAGCGCATGAAGGCCGGGTACGTCCCAAGCCTGCGGGAATACAATCGTGTCTGGGGTGTCTCCAGCGCCCGGCTGGACGCGGCCCCAAAGGATCTCGTGATCCTCCACCCCGGGCCCATGAACCGCGGCGTGGAGATCGACAGTGACGTGGCGGACGGCCCGCACTCGGTCATCCTCAACCAGGTGACGAACGGCGTGGCGATCCGCATGGCGGTGCTCTACCTGCTGGCAGGCGGGGTCCCCGAGGCGGCGGAAGCGGCGAAGGGAGGGGGGGAGTCATGAGCCGTTCGATGATCATCAAGGGTGGCAGGGTGGTCGATCCCGGCCAAGGCATCGACGGCACCTATGACGTGTTGCTCGATGAGACCGGGATCATCGAGGTGGCCGGCGGGATCGATGCTCCTGAGGACGCCGTCGAGATCGACGCTTCCGGTTTGATCGTGACCCCGGGACTCATCGACGTGCACGTCCATCTCAGGGAACCGGGGGAAGAGCACAAGGAAACCATCGAGACGGGTGCCCACGCGGCGGCGGCCGGCGGTTTCACGGCGATATGCGCGATGCCCAACACGGATCCGCCCATCGACGATCCGGCGACAGTCGGGTTCGTGAAGGCCCAGGGCGAGCGCGTGGGGGCTACCCGCGTGTACCCGGTCGGCGCCATCTCGGTGGGTCTCGAGGGCACGCAACTCGCCGAGGTCGGCGAGATGGTACAAGCGGGAGCCGTGGCGATCACGGACGACGGTCACCCGGTGATGGATTCCGGTCTTATGCGGATGGCCCTCGAGTACTCCCAGGCGTTCGGCATCCCGGTGGCTGATCACCCCGAGGACCTCGGTCTGTCCGGCGAAGGCGTGATGAATGAGAGCCTGGTCTCCACGCGCCTGGGACTTCGTGGCAAGCCCAACGCCTCGGAGGACATCCACATTGTTCGTGACCTGCTGCTCGCCGAGTTCACGGGCGGCCGTCTCCACTTGCAGCACATTTCTACGACTTACGGGGTCGAGGCGATCCGGCAGGCCAAGGCGAGGGGTGTTCGCGTGACGGCCGAAGCAACGCCTCACCACCTGCTACTGACAGATGAGGCGGTGGACGGTTTCCGGACCGATGCGAAGATGAATCCTCCACTGCGCAGCGCGAAGGATCGGGCGGCCGTCCAGGAGGGCCTAGCCGATGGCACGCTGGACACGATTGCCACGGACCATGCGCCGCACCATTACGACGAGAAGGAACAGGCATTCGACGACGCGCCGTTCGGTATTGTGGGGTTGGAGACGTCGCTTGGGTTGATCCTGACTCACGTGGTGGGGAAGGGCATCATCGACCTCCCCACTATGGTGGACAGAATGAGCCGGGCGCCGGCGGAGGCCTTCGGGCTTCCCGGCGGCTCGCTGACACCGGGCTCCGTGGCCGACGTGACCATCATCGATCCTGCCGTCGAGTGGACGATCGACCGGGAGTTGTTCTGCTCGAAGAGCCGGAATCAGCCGTTCGACGCCTGGGAACTGAGGGGGCGGGCCCGGTGCACGATTGTGGGCGGCCGGATCGTGTTCGAGAGGAACTGAGCCTCTAGCCGTCCCCCCTCCGCTCGTAGACCTGCTTGAGTCTGATCCTCTGATCCAAGCGTGTGTTGCTGAAATCCAGTTCGACCCTCAACTCACCGGTGTCCTCGTCGAGCTCGTATCTCTCCTTGAGCTTCGCCCCGCCACTGACCTTGGTCTCGACCTCGAGCCTGTTCTTCTTCCACTCGGCCTTGATCTCGACCTCGAGCTCCGTGCCGACGATCGACTTGAGCTTGCGGCCATCGAAGAAATGCTCACCGAACTGCTGGCCTTCTGTCGCGAAGACGTAGGTGGAGTCCGTCCTGGTGATCGTGAGATTGAGCACTGGGTTCATCAACCGTCGCTGCAGCAGCCGGTCGCCCTCGCTCGGCCCGCGCTCGATGCCGGGTGAGCCACCGCCTCCGCGACCGCCGCCTCCGCCCCGCCCACCCCCACGGCCTCCGCCCCTGCCGCCGCCACCTCGAGCGGCGCCCTGGTTGCCACCCCTGCGGCTTCGGGCCATCACCTCACGTGGATCGTCGCTCTTGTCGCGGTTCAGCACCCAATCGCCGACGATATCGGTTTCTTGGGCGGTGGCTGGCTCCGGGGAGCTGAGTGCGCCCAAAGAAAAGGCCGCGATGAGTGTGAGGAAGAAAATGAACGTACGCATCGGTGGTCTCCGTCGAGTCGGTTCGCTACGCGAGCGCCCTGGTCATGAAAATGTGGGCGCCCAGGCACATACCTACTAGGGAGACAACCCGAATGCCAGAATGCTGGGCCGCCCTCAAGAAAAACGACCCGATCGGTGGGCCGACCGGGTCGTTCAAATTTCCTGTGCCGCTACCTCAGGCCAACGCGCGAACCCTTCGGGCGAGTTGGCTCTTCATGCGCGCGACGGCATTCGGGTGGAGCAGCCGCTTGGTGGCGGCGCGATCGAGAAGCACAATCGCTTCATGCAGGGCGGTCTGCGCCGCCTCGACGTTGTCCGCCTGACGGACCTTCTTGATGGCCGTACGCAGCCGAGTCCGCTTGGTGCGGTTCCGGGTATTCTGCACGCGGCTGAGCCTCATGCGTTTCTTGGCGCTCTTGATATTCGGCATTCTTCACCTTTGTACGATCGGCTCGCCCCTTGGCGAACCGGCCGAAAAGTATACCCGAAACGTGAAGAGTGATCAAGGGATTTCCAGTGATTATTGTGCCGGGCACAGACGCCGGGCGGGCTGGCGAGGGGGATCGCGCTCGGGTACCTTCAAGGTCCATGAATTCGGACTTTCTGATCCTGCTTCCGGTGCTCCTTTTCTCTGTGGTTGTCCACGAGGTCGCGCACGCGTGGGTGGCCCTGAGGGAAGGGGACGACACCGCCCACAACCTGGGCCGAATCACGCTGAACCCGGTATCTCACCTCGACGTGGTGGGATCGGTGGTCGTCCCGTTGGTCCTCTACTACACGGCGGGCTTCGTCTTCGGGTGGGCCAAGCCCGTGCCGATCGACCCGAGAAAGTTCCGCACACCTCGGGCGAGCGACATCAAGGTCTCGCTGGCGGGCATCGCGTCCAACATCCTGCTCGTCGTCGGATTCACGGTGCTCTACATGATCTTCGGGAAGCTCCAGGTGGCGCTGGACGGCTCGGCCGTGGTCGGCGTGGTGCTCCGCATGTGCTTCTTCGGGGTGTTCATCAACCTGCTTCTGGCGCTTTTCAACTTGATTCCCATTCCGCCGTTGGACGGATCGCACGTGATGTTCCACATGCTGCCCGAAAAGCTGGGGCTTCGATACCGGAAGCTGGGTGGGTATGGCATCCTGGTCTTGATGGGAATCATGTTCCTGGCGCCGTCCTTCTTCAGTGTGGTTTTCCGGCCGGTTTTCGTGATCATGAATTGGTGGGGCACCCTGATGTACTTATGGATCTGACCGGGGCGGGATCGGTTCTCGCGGGCGAGGACTTCCTCGTCATCGACATCGAGCGGTTCCAGGGACCGCTCGACCTGCTGCTGCACCTCATCCGGCAGCAGGACATCGACATCTTCGACATCCCGATCGCGACGATCACACACCAGTTCCTTGCAGCTGTGCAGGGCATCCACGCAGAGGATCTCGACAACGCGGGCGAGTTCCTCGAGATGGCGGCCATGCTCATCCGGGTAAAGGCGCAAATGCTGCTTCCGCGGCCCCAGGAGGGCCGGGAGGAGGATCCTCGGGCGGAGTTGGTTCGTCGCCTTCTCGAGTACGAGCAGATTCGCGAGATCTCGGACCGCCTGGCCGCCTCACAGGCCGAGCAAGCTCGCCGTTTCGGCAAGGGCTACGTGGAACCCAGGGCTCGTCCTTCGATAGAGGAGACGCCGCTCGAGACCACCTGGGAGGAAGTGTTCCAGGCGGCCCTCGAGATTGCCCCTCCGGCGCCGGGAAAGCGCGAGCATTGGGTGACTTCTCGGCCGGTTGCCATGGAAGACAAGATGAACTTGATTCTCGGCACGTTGGAGCGGGTGAAGCGGATCGAGTTCACCCGCCTCGTGCAGCCGTTCCGGAACCGCATGCATAGCGTCATGACGTTCTTGGCGGGCCTGGAGCTCACACGACGCCGGATCATTTTTCTGCGGCAGGTCAGGCCGTTCAGCGAGCTGTGGGTGTATCGCAGGAATGAGAGTGTCGTCGAGCCCGAGCACGATGCTGCTCCAAGAGACGCATTACCGGAGGATTCGTGAACGCAGCCCAGATCGTGGAGGCAGTGCTCTTCGCAAGCGATGCACCGCTGAAGGCGGAGGAGATCGCCCGGGCGGACGGCGGCCTCAACGAAGACCTGGTCGAGGAGGCGGTCCGCGCGCTGAACGCCGTTTACTCGGAATCCGAGCGTGCGTTCGAGATCCGCGAGCTGGGCGAGGGCTACCAACTCCTCACCCGGCCCGACTTTGTGACATACCTGGAGCGGTTCGACACCGTCCCCAGGCCGTCGCGGCTGTCGGGACCCGCCCTCGAGACGCTGGCCCTCATTGCATATCGTCAGCCAATCGGCCGCATCGAGATGGAGTACATCCGCGGAGTCGGATCGGCGGGCGTGATTCGCACGCTTCAAGACCGCGCATTGATCGATGTGGTCGGCCGAGGCGACGGGATCGGGCGCCCACTCCTATTCGGCACGACACAGCGTTTTCTGGAGCACTTCGGCTTCCGCTCGCTCGACGACCTCCCCCGGCCGGAGGAGCTCCCGATCATCCTTCGGGATCGGACTCCGCTCGAGGACCCCGAGCCCGAGCCGGATGAGGAGGCGATCGAGGACGATGACACACCTCCACCGGGTGTGAGCGACGTCCTGGCGACGGCGAGCGGTTTGGATGAGAGCGAAGATCCCGAGGCGGGTGATGCCGATGTTCGACCGCCCGAGGCCGACATGCCCGTGGACGCCCCGGCCGAGTCGGCCGAAGACGATCCCGAGGTCGACTAGGGCGGACCGGTCGATGCGGCTTCAGAAGTATCTATCCCGTGCCGGGGTGGCGTCCCGTCGACAGGCCGAAAACCTGATCGAGGATGGACGGATCCGAGTGAACGGAGAGGTGGTTACCGTCCTTGGATCTCGGGTCGATCCGGCACGCGACCAGATCATGTTCGACGGGCGCGTTGTGGAGTTGCAAGCGCCACGCTTCATCGCTCTCAACAAACCGCCCGGAGTACTCACGACGGAGCGTGACACGCATGGGCGACGGACCATCTACGATGTCCTGCCCGGTGACATGGTGGGACTCCGTTACGTGGGACGTCTCGATCTCTACACAGAGGGTCTCCTGCTCCTCACGAACGATGGAGACCTGGCGAGCCGCCTGCTTCACCCCAGGACGGGGGTAGAGCGGGAGTACGAGGCCACCGTGAAGGGGGTGGTGACTCGCGAGACGCTCGAGAGGCTCACGGAGGGGGTCAGCCTCGACGACGGCCCGGCGCGCGCGCGCCGAGCATCCATCTTGGAACGGCTGGAACGCTCGACCCGGCTCACGCTGGTGTTGGCCGAGGGTCGCAAGCGTGAGGTGCGGCGGATGCTGAGTGCTGTCGGGCACGAGGTCCTGGCCCTTCTGCGCGTTCGGTTTGGGCCCATCGAATTGGGTGGGCTCGCGAAGGGGGAATGGCGCGAACTGACGAAAGATGAGGTCCGGGCACTGAGAACAATCGTCGCTGGGCCCACTGAATAGAGATAGAGAGCGTATCGTTTGCCTACCGCCTTCCCCTGGACCTTTCACGCGCGGGGTCGAGGGCGTAACCTGTCGGCATGACAGAATTTCCCAACCTCACGGTGCTCGACCACCCGCTCATTCAACACAAGCTTTCGCACCTTCGAAGCGTCGATACGCCCAAGAAGGGCTTCAAGGAGTTGGTGGACGAGATCGCCATGCTCATGGCCTTCGAGGTCACTCGCTCGCTCCAGCTGGAGGACGTACAGGTCACGACCCCTCTCGAGCGAGTAACGTGTCAGCGCCTCAAGGGAAAGAAGCTGGTGCTCGTCCCGATCCTGCGGGCCGGACTCGGCATGGTGGAGGGCATCCTCCGGCTCGTGCCAAGTGCGCGCGTGGGTCACATCGGCCTCTACCGCGACGAGGAGACGCTCGAGCCGGTCGAGTACTACTGCAAGGTGCCGCCACACCCTGGGGACCGGACCTTCATCGTGCTGGACCCTATGCTGGCCACCGGGGGTTCGGCATCGGCGGCCGTGACGCTGCTCAAGGAGCGAGGTGCGGTGAGCATCCGGTTCATGTGCTTGGTGGCCGCGCCCGAGGGTGTCGAGCGTATGTACGCTGACCACCCGAGCATGCCCATCTACACTGCGGCTCTGGACCGTGAACTGAACGACAAGGGCTACATCCTGCCTGGGTTGGGGGATGCAGGGGACCGGCTGTTCGGCACGATCTGAGCTACGGCGCTACTTGAAGCTGCGGCGGGCCTTCCAGGTGCCCGGGTGGAACAGCAAGAGCACGGTGTAGATCTCCAGCCTCCCCACGATCATCAGGAAGCTCAGCACCGTGAGGGCACTTCCGGACATCCAACCGTAGTTGTTCGTCGGGCCGACGTTACCCAACCCGGGGCCGATGTTACCCACCGTGGCAATGCTCGCGCCGAGCGCCGTGAGCAAGTCCATCCCCAGGAATCCCATGACGAGAGCGCCTGCCAGCACGAGCAGCGCGTAGAGGATCACGAAGCCCACGATGTTGGCGAGAACGTCCTCCCTCACCACGCGAGATCCGACTCGGGCCAACAGGATCGCTTTGGGGTGGAGGTGCTTCTTGAGCTGGATCGCCGTGGCTTTGATGAGCAACAGCACCCGCATGATCTTCACGCCGCCGCCCGTTGATCCGGCCATGCCTCCCGTGAACAGCAGCACGAAGAGGATCACCTGCGCGAAGGGGTGCCAGACCTGGAAATCCGCACTCACGAAACCGGTCGTGGTCGTGATGGCGGTGGCCTGGAAGAGCCCCTCGCGCACAGCGCGCTCGAGTCCTCCGCCCCCGTCCGCATACGCGCCAGTCGCGAGGTTCGTCGCGGCGAGCAGCACCGCCGCAGCGAGGATCAGGGCGCTGTAGAAGCGCCACTCGGTGTCTCTCCAGAAAACGGGCTTCCCCGAGAACGCGTAGAAGTGCAGCGTGAAGTTTATTCCCGCGAAGTACATGAACAGGATCGTCACGTACTGGATGTAGGCCGAGTCGAACCCGGCCAGGGAGTCGTTCATGGTGGAGAAGCCACCGGTGGCCAGCGTGGCGAACGCGTGCGTCACGGCGTTGAACGCGTTCATTCCACCCGCCATGTAGAGCAGGACCTGGGCCCCGGTCAGCCCCACATACACCAGCCACAGCAGCTTGGCGGTCTGGGTCATGCGTGGGCGCAGCCGCTCGGGCGTCGGGCCGGGCACCTCGGCCTTGAAGAGCTGCATCCCTCCGACCCCGAGGAAGGGAAGCACTGCGATCACGAGCACGATGATCCCCATGCCGCCCAGCCAGTGTGACAGGGCTCGCCAAAAAAGTATGCCTTCGGGGAGGGCCTCGACGTTGGTGAATACCGTTGCACCCGTCGTGGTGAAACCGGAGATGGATTCGAAGATGGCGCCGGCTACCGAGTCCGCAGTTCCTGAGAGCAGGAAGGGTAGGGCGCCGAAGAGCCCCATTGCGGTCCAGGCGAACGTTACGATCGCGTAGCCCTCGCGAACCGTGATGTCATGCGAGACTGTCGTGAAGCCGTATGCGGCGAGTCCAACAACCAGGGTGATCAGGGCCGAGAGAAAGAATGCTCCGGTCACGCCGTCCGAATAGATCCACGAGACCACGCCGGCACCGGCCATGGCGACCGCGACGAAGACCAGCAGGAGGCCGACTACGTTGGCCACGTGCCTGAGAGACATTACTCGAAGGCCCGCTCGATTTCGGAGATCGCGTCCGGCAGAGCAAAGACGATGACCTCGTCTCCGGGCCGGATCACACTGTCGCCGCGCGGAATCATCAGGTCGTCGCCGCGAATGATCGAGCCGATCAGGCTGCCCTTGGGGAATGCCAGATCCTTGAGGGCTTTGCCCGCCACCTGGGAGTTTTCCGTGACGGTGAACTGAATGGTCTCCGCGTCGATGCCCTTGAGGGTGGCGACGCTCGTCACCCGGCCCCGACGCACGTACCGGAGGATCGCGTTTACGGCCGAGATTCTGGGCGAGACCGCGGCGTCGATGCCGACCTTGGAGGCCAGGGGCAGATAGTCGAACTCGCTGATCAAGCTCACGACCTTCTTCGCGCCGGCCTGCTTGGCGATCAGGCTCGAGAGCATGTTCGTGTCGTCGGAGGACGTCGCCGCGAGGTAGCCGTCCATGCCCGCCACACCCTCGAGTTCGAGGAGTTCGAGATCCGTGGCGTCGCCGTTCAGAACCAGCGCCTTGGGAAGCGCTTCGGCGAGCTCGAGGCACCGCTTGCGGTCGCGCTCGATGATGGTGGTTTCAATGTGGTACTGGGCGAGGATCTCCGCGAGGTAAGCCCCCTCGGGGCTGCCGCCCGCGATCATGACGCGCCTGAGCTTGTACTCCTCGTAGCCCGCCAAGGGCGGGATCAGGTGCGCCTCGGTCGTGAGCGAGAGCAGGTACACCTGGTCTCCGGCCTCGATGCGTGTCGTACCGGTCGGGATGATGGTTTCCTGGTCGCGAAGGATGGCGGTGAGCACGTAGTGCGTGCCCTCGAGTTCCCGGCCGAGTTGAGCCAACGTCTTGCCGGCCACGGGTGCGCCCTCTTTGACCATGAGCCCGAGGAGCTGAAGGCGGCCGTTCGCGAACGAAGCCACGTCGGTGGCCGCGGGGCTTCTCAGGAGGTGGAACGTCTCCCACGCACTCTCGCGGGCAGGGTTGATCATGAGGTCGATGCCCAGAGTGTCCTGAGACAAGACGCTACCGCTCTCGTGATACTCGGGGTTGCTCACGCGCGCGATGGTGTAGCCCACGCCCATGCGCGCGGCGGCGAGGCAGGCGATCATGTTGACCTCGTCCTTGCTGGTCACCGCCATCAGAATGTTGGCGCCCCGCACACCTGCCTGCTCCAGCACAGGAAGGGAGGCGCCGTTCCCGACGATCGTCATGACGTCGAGCTGGTCGGAGGTCTCCTCGGCCCGATCGGGATCGGACTCGATCACCACCACATCCTGATTTTGTTCGGAGAGACGCTCGGCCAGGTGGAAACCCACCTTGCCCGCGCCGACGATGATTACTTTCATGCGGTCCTGCCGAAGAGGTAAGATCCCGGTGAACGATACAAGCTACTTTGTCAGCCGGCCTGTGGCGTGCCGAGATTCTACCTAAGCCGCGGCTCAAGGGCTACCTTTGCCGCACAATCGTAGGGCCCGTAGCTCAGCTGGTTAGAGCACCGGACTCATAATCCGAGGGTCGCTGGTTCGAGTCCAGCCGGGCCCACTTGAGAATCCGCGAGCGTCGCGAGGGGCTGGATCAGCCCTCCGGCACCTCCGAGAGGTCGTCGAGCAGCACAATGACCTGGCAGCCCGCTTTTGGTCCGGTAAGGACCGGCACGGTGGTGACCGTGGCCCAGAGGCGTTCACCGTCACTCGTCACGAACCGGCGCTCGGCCGTAGTGGGCTTGGCCTCGGGAGACATGGCCGCGCGGAACTCCTGGTCGACCATGTCGACATCTTCTTCGTCCCAGAAATCCGAATAGGGTGCGCCCACCACGCTGGCCAAGGGATAGCCTGAGGTCTGCGTAAAGACGTCATTCACCTCCATCACGGTGCCGTCGTCGGCAACCACCAACGCAGCCTGGCGCGCCACACTGAACAGGGCCCGGTACCGGGCGGCTTCGGCAGCCTGTGCCGTATCCGCAGCCTCTTCGACGGCTCCCTCGATGTAGGCGATCTCCCCACTGGAATCACGGTGTGCGCGGGCCGTGTTGCGCACACGGATCTCGGAGCCATCGAGGCGTTTTAGTGTTGTTTCAAAGCCGCGCACCACCCCGTACCGCTCCAACTCCTCCTTGAATGCCGGCCGATCCGCAGGGTTGAGGTAAAGGAGGGACGCATACGACTTCTCGAGCGTCTTTGGGTCCGGGTAGCCCAGGATGCGGACGAGCGCGGGGTTGGCGTCGAGGAAGTGACCGTCCGAGGTGCAGCGATAAAGGCCGATAGGGAGGTGATCGAACATGCTGCGGTGCCGTTCTTCGCTCTCCTTGAGAGCTGCACGGGATCGGGCGCTTTCTAGGGCGTAACGGATCGTGCGTTCGAGGATCTGGGGGTCGATCTCCCCCTTCACCAGGTAGTCGGCCGCGCCGGCCCGCATGGCCTCCTTGTCCACCTCGTGACTTCCACGGCCTGTGAGCATGATAACGGGGGCCTTGAGCCGCTGCCGGCTCGCCTCTTTGAGCAGGTCGATTCCGGTGCGGTCCTCAAGGAAGTAGTCGACGATGTAGATGTCGTGCTCGCCAGCCTCGAAGGCATCACGGCCCTCTTCGTACGTCGAGACCCAGTCGAGTTGGATGGCGGGGTTCTCGATCTTGCTGGCAATGGCTCTCGTCATCTCGAAGTCCCCCTGGTCGTCGTCGATCAGGAGGGCTCGAATCGTGTCGGCCTCCAAAGCGTCCTCCAAGTGGTGGTGCCCTTCGCGCGCCAACATGGGGGGGGTCCAACGTTGCCAATGATACGGGGCCTATTCGGGCCCGTCCAGGCGCGGATTTCTGCGGGAACGTTTGGTTTGCGAACGCCTGCGCTTCTCCTCCAGTCGGTGCCGACGGTCGTGAGCGGGAATTCTTGTCTTGATTCGTCGCCGCTTCCCGGCGTTTTGTTGTTCGAGCCGGTGCCGCAACCTATCCAGCGCGATTTGCCGGTTTCGGTGCTGGCTCCGGTCCTGCCTGCTCGTGACCACGATGCCCGTGGGCAGGTGTGTGAGGCGAACGCCGCTCTCTGTCACGTTCTGATGCTGCCCGCCCTTGCCTCCGGATCGGAACGTATCGACACGGCATTCCGCGAGTAATCCGCGATCGTCGTCCGGAATCGGAACCAGCGGCGTTGAAGGGTGTTCAGGCATGGGCGCTCCTGCGTCCGGCATGCGGCTTGCACGGCGGATGATCACACGATTGGACCGGTCGTACCGCCGCTGGAAGAAAACCGGTGGGCGTTCGTAAGAAAAGGGGCATTCGTCGTGCGGGGTGGCTACCTTGAGGGGCACAGACCAACGTGAAGTGCCACCTACCGGTGGAAACGGAACATCGTGATGATTCTCGACAAAGCTGAAACTTCGGGCGCCCGCGCGCTCCTGGTTACGGCGGCATTGGTGGTGGTCATAGCCGGACTGAGGTTCGGTGCGCCCATCCTGCTTCCGTTCGCGCTCGCGTTGTTCCTCGCCGTGATGAGCTTGCCGATCATGTTCTGGCTGCAACGCTACGTCCCGCCGTGGGTGTCCATCGTGGTCACGGTGCTTGTCACGGTCACCTCGTTCAGCGTGCTGGTTCTGCTGACCGTTCAGTCGTTCTCGGAGCTGGAGCCGCGGCTCGACGGTTATCGGACGAACCTCGCGCAGCTAGGCGAAGGCGCAGTCGAGTGGGTTCGCAGGAACGAGCTGTTGGGGAGTACTGCTGTGGACCGGTATCTGACCCTGGACGTGATCGAGTCCGGAGTGGTCTTCGACTTCCTCGGGGGAGCCGTCCGTCAGGCGGGAAGCTTCGTCTCCAGAACGTTCCTGATCCTTTTGATGATGGTCTTCATGCTCGCGGAGGCTACGGTTTTTCCGTACAAGCTGCGGGCGATCATGCGCCCCTCGGTCGGCAGCGGCCGGCGCATGACCAAGATCATCCGCGAGGTCCAGATCTACCTGGGCATCAAGACTGCGGTGAGCCTGGTTACCGGGCTTCTGATCGGGACCTGGGCGTGGGTCCTGGGTCTCGACTTCCCCGTGCTTTTGGGGCTCATCGGGTTCGTCCTCAATTATGTGCCGACGATCGGCTCGATTCTGGCCGTGATTCCCGCGCTCTTCCTGAGCCTCGTACAGTTCGGCAACTTCGGGCATTCGGTCCTGGTGTTGGCCGGATACCTGTTCATCAACATGGTCTTCGGTAACCTCATCGAGCCCAACTTGATGGGTCGGCGTTTGGGGCTGTCGACGCTGGTGGTGATCCTGTCGTTGATCTTCTGGGCATGGGTCTGGGGCCCCATCGGCGCCTTGCTTGCCGTGCCGCTGACCATGGTCGTGAGAATCATGTTGGAGAACACGGAAGATCTGCGCTGGGTGGCGGTCCTGCTCGACAAGAGCCCGCCACAAGCGCGCCTGGCCATGGCGAGGGCCGCCGGTACGGCTCCCCCACCGCCCCTCGACGACTCGGTCGTGGAGTCGTCTCCGGACGTTCCCGAGCGCACGGGTGAGGCTGGTGTGGCCTGATGTCACGCATTGACTTCGATCAGCTGCCGGACGCATCGCGGGTTTGGGTGTTCGGTGTGAGCGGTGGGTTCTCGGCCTCAGAGGAGGCCAGCTTCCTGGCGGTCGTCGACAGATTCCTCGATGTGTGGGCGGCGCACGGCCACGCCCTCAGATGCGGTCGTGACTGGCGGCACGGGAGGTTTCTGCTCGTTGCAGTGGACGAGGCCTCCGAGCCCCCGTCGGGCTGCTCCATCGATGCGATGGTGCAGGTGCTCAAGGACGAACAGCGGCGCCTCGGTGTCGCGATCGTGGATCATACCGCGGTCTGGTACTTGGAGGACGGCGAGGTCTGGCGCGTGACCAGGGCGGAGTTCAAAGCCCTGGCGGAGGCCGGTCAGATCGGTGCGGACACGGTGGTGTTCGACAACACCGTGACGCGCCTCTCCCAGGTGCGAGAGGGGGGTTGGGAGCGGCCTGCGCGCGATTCGTGGCACTACCGCGCGTTCTTCAAGGAGCCGGCGGGGGCGTAGAGCAGACCACACCCCCACCGGGGTTTTCAGATCTCCTAGCGGCCACCACCATCCGGTTGCTCACTGATAGGCTTGGTCACCAACTCCAGGCCGAGCGTCCGGCCCTTCAACACAGCCGGAACGCCGCGCACCATCCACACGGCTGGGGGCGCGTCCATCAAGTAATGGTCGAAGAACTGCTGCATACGGATTGCCCAGTCTTTCCGGTTCTGTTCCTTGCGCAGCCCGTGAGCCTCACCGTTGTAGTTGAGCATCCACGTAGGCTTGCCGAGGCGCCGCATCGCCGAGAACATCTCGATCCCCTGGTACCAGGGCACCGCGCCATCCTTGTCGTTGTGGAGCATCAACAATGGAGTCTGGATCTTGTCCGCTTGGAACAGAGGGGAGTTCTCAATGAACTCGAGAGGACGCTCCCAGAGCGATCCACCGATTCGGCTCTGCGTGCGCTCGTACTGGAACTGCCGCACCCTGCCACTCCCCCAACGGATTCCGCCGTACGCACTGGTCATGTTGACCACCGGAGCGCCGGCTTCCGCCGCTGCGAACAGGTTGGTGCGCGTGATCATGTGGGCGATCTGGTAGCCGCCCCAGGAGTGGCCCTGTACCCCGATCTTGTCGGTGTCGATGAATCCTTTGGTGACCACCGAGAGCACGCCCGGGATGACTGCGTCGATCGCGCTCTCTCCCGGGTGCCCGATCTCGTACGGAATATCGGGAATGAAAAGTACGTATCCCCGGCTCACGTAAAACGAATAGTTGATCGATGAGCTGCCCGCGGCCGGAACGGTGTAGCGGTGCAGCCGGTCGGACATCCGTTCGTAGAAGTACACCATCATCGGGTACTTCTGCGTGGGATCGAAGCCATCAGGCTTGTAGAGGATCCCCTGCAGGGGCACCCCGTCGTTCGAGTTCCACTCGACCAACTCCGCTGTGCCCCAGCGGTACTCCGACTGCTGTGGGTTCGCATCGGACAGGCGCGTCATGTCGGAGAAGTCTGAACTGCTGGTCCAGAGGTCCGGGAACTCCGTGAAGGTTTGGCGAGTGAAAATCACGACGTCGGCATCTTCGGCCTTCGTCGGGCTCGAGAGGTCGAAGTCGCCCATGACAAGGCGCTGTGGCCGGTCGTTGCGGCCCAGACGGTCACGGTAATAGCCGTCCTGCTTGGTCGTGAGGTTGAAGGCGGACAGCAGCGCCTTCCGGTCCAGGTCGACCGCCTCCTCGTCCGAGTCCTCGCGCACGTACCGGAACCTGATGCCCTCGCTACGGCCTACGCCCTCGGTCACGTTCCGGGGCGCCTCCCGCCCGGTCGGGTCGACGAGCCAGATGTCGTAGCGGTCGTAGATCAGGACACGCTCATCGTCCTCCGTCCAGACCGCCTGGTCTGCTGGCCTGGGTGCCTGGGGCACGTCGTTCAGGATATTGTGCACCGGATGGGGGATGCCCGCGGAGATCTCGACCAATTCGCCATCCTCTACGTTCATGGCGAACCAAGCCATCTCAGCACCGTTCCACCAATACAGGTATTTGGCCCCCGGTGAGAGTTGGCCGCGCCCTCTCAGGGCCTCCACGGCACGCTCGCGGGCGCCGGTCTCGACGTCGATGATGTAGAGATCGTTGTAGCGCCCATCCCACGACAACAGCTGGCGATAGGGAATATCGGTGGTTCCGAGGGCGACGTCAGCGTCGCCATCACGTCCTACCGACACGTTCGGAATCTCCTGTGTGGCCAACTGGACGGACGGCCCGCCGTCGACGTGCGTGACCGCCATGAAGCTCCGATTGCGCTCCGATTCTGCCTGAAGGAGCTGCATGGGCATCATGTAGGGGTCCTTCCAGTTCCAGATGTCGAGTACGACCTCCTCATCGTCGTCGTCATCTTCTTCGTCTTCCTCGGGCTCCGGTCGAGGCGATGTGCCGAAGAAGACACGCGAGCCGTCTTCCGAGAACGAAACGTCGCCACGCTCGTTGATCCACCAGCCGTCGGGGATGCCCGCGCCGCCCTCGGTGGCTCTCGCCTCGCCGTCTACGAACAGCGTGAATGCCGGCTGGTCGGCGTCCCAGTCGGGGGCATTCGAGAGGAACGCCACGCTGCGGCCCTCCTCGTTTAGCGCCAACTGTTCGTATTCCCCTTCGCCGGTGACCACTGGAGTGGCCTCGCCGGTGGCCGTTTCGACCGCATAGACCCCGTCAGCGGTGCCATCCTCGTTGGACGCCGAGTAGTAGAGTCGCTCACCGTCCGCCGAGAACAGATAGTCGGTTACGTGTTCGTAACGGTGTTCCTCTCCGGTCGCGAGCACTCGCAGCACCAGAACCGTGCCCTCGGCCTTGTCGTCGTCATCCTCCTCATCCTCGTCATCACCGCTGCGCTGGCCGCGTGGAGGCCGCTCGGGCGAGGTGGCTTCCTCATCCCCTTCATCCGCTTCATCGGGCACGGGCTTTTCCAGGAGATACGCCACAAAGCCCGCGGCGTCCTCAGGGAGCTTGAACGACTGCACTCGCTCCGCCGTGAAGTGCTCCGAGGTCACGCCTCCTCCGGCAGGGAAGACCGAGCGTAGGTCCATGATGCCGATGGAGTCCTTGGGTTGCTCGTTCTTGGGCACACTCTCCCGGTCGGCCTCTTTCACGGCCTCTTCTTCAGGCGCGATTGTGAAGACGACGTAGCGGCTGTCGTTGGTGAAGTGTGCGTCGGTCCCGCGTGCACGGGTGAATCGGCGGTCGGATTCTACCGTGCGCACGGTCAGCTCGCCGTCCCCGTCGCCCGGAACCAACGAATACAGCAGCCAACGGCCGTCGGTCGAGAGTTGCTGGCCCCGAATGCGGTTCCATACCGCGTAATCCTCGTGCTCGAGGGCCTTCCTCTGCGCCGCGAGCGGGGCACCTAGGACCATTGCGAAGAGCAAGAGCGAAAACGAGCCAGCGAGAGTTTTCATGGGGAGCCTCTTCATGCTTGGTTGCCAACGGTGTATGTGGATGGGTCGTCAAGCTGATGTGGGGGGCGCATGCCGCACAAGACGCGCGGACACACGAACGGCGCGTCGGCACCCCAGGAAAGGCGGATTTGGTCCCGACCTACCAGCTGATGTACTTATACATCAGCCGAATCATGCGGTAGGCCCGGTCCATCGACTCGGCCTCGTATTCCACGGTCCATCCGTTCACGAGCCGCATGCCCGGGATCGCGAGCAGGATGTTGGCGCGTGTGGTGGTCGCGAATCGGATGCGCACCGTGACGGGCTCTGTCACGTTGAAGGCGCTCGCGTTTTCGAGATCGGCCAAGGCCTCGAGCAACACCGCCCTAAGGTCTTCTCGCACGACCTCGGGGTGGCGCAGACGGGCCACCGAAGATCCAACTGCGTCCTTTGTGGACACGGTTCGAGTCGACACCAGGGCACCGAACTGCTCAGTGAAGGTCCGGTCACCCGCGGCTAGGATGACCGGCACGCCGAGCGCTCCGGCGAAGTGGGCGTTCAGGCCACCTTCTCCGACCTCGACCCCGTTTAGCCAGAGCCCCTTCACCGAGCCGGATCCCGTGTGGGCCAGGAAACCGTTCTCCGTGCCCGCTCGGGCGTGGTAGCCAAGAAATATCGCCGCATCGAAGCTGCGATCGAGACCCTGCACCATACCCAGAGGCTTGATGTTGCCCTGGATGTATTCGACGCGGGGGTCCAGGCGTGTATGCAGCAGGTTTTGCATGTCCCCGTGCGAGTCGTTGACGAGAATTTCGGCGGGCCCGTATTCGAAGACAGCGGCCACGACCGCATTCACCTCCGCTGTCATGAGCTCACGTCCGAGGGCGTAGTCCTTCCCGGAGCGTGATGTCATGGCCGCAGTACCGATACCGCCGATGCCCTCCATGTCCACGGAGATGAAAACCCTGAGAGGCTCCTGGGCTAGTAGCGCTGGAGCTGCGATGCATGGAAGAGCGGTCTGTACCGCGATGGCGATGGGGAGGCATGCTCTGAGTCCTGAAGTCATGGCGCGATCCTCGGCAAACTGAGTGTCGAATCGGAAACGTGGGACGTTTCCACCAACCTGGCTGACGCGGGCTCGCATTGGCAACCTGTCGTCAGGCCGCTATGGACTGGTTGTGGTTCCCAAATGATGAGCCAGAAAACGAGCTGCCTCCCCCTCGGCCCAGGGACGTGGTCGCAGGGGGCGCCCACCTCCGATGAACCCCACGTGCCCTCCGTGTCGCGTGAACACACCCGTCAGCACGGGATTGCGGCCCACAGCGTCCTTGGGCACGGCGTGAGCGGGTAGGAATGGATCGTCCAGCGAGTGAAGCAACAGCGTGGGTACGCGAATGTGGTCGATGAATCCCGCCGAACTGGAACGGGCGTAATAGTCTTCCGCTCCCGCGAAACCGTGAAGAGGAGCGGTGGCCAGCTCGTCGAACGCTCGGAGCGTCTTGGTGCGGAGCACCGCGTCGACGTCCACGGCATCGCGGAGAATCTCCCGCTTGAGGCTCGTCTTCCTGTGGAGCATTCGCATGAAGTAGAAGGTGTATAGGCGCCCCATGAGGCCCTTTTCCAGCATGCGGGCTCCGGCCGACAGGTCAAACGGCACCGAAATCGCCGCCGCCGCCCCTAGCGGTGCGCCCTCGGACCCACCGACCTCACCCAGGTACTTGAGCAGCGCGTTGCCTCCCAACGAAAAGCCCACCGCCCCCATCGGCCTTCCCGGAAAGCGCTTGGCGAGCATCGCAAGGACGTGCGCCAGATCACCGGTCTCCCCGGAGTGGTAGAAGCGGGTCGTGCGGTTCGGCTCGCCACTACAGGATCGGAAGTTGAGGCCAACACCCCAGAGACCCTGGGCCTCGAGCGCGGCCAGCATGGTGAGGACGTAAGACCTCCTTGCCGAGCCCTCCAGCCCGTGCAGCACGAGTACGATGGGCCGGGGCGACTGGGGCTCGGGCATGAAGTCGAGGTCGATGAAGTCCCCATCCGGCGTATCCAGGCGCTCCCTGCGGAGGTCCAGATCGGGCTTGGGCTTGAAAAGTTTGCCGGCGAGCGTCTGCGCATGCCCCCCCTTCAGCCACCACGGTGGGCGGTAGAGTGTCGGCCGCCAGGGCTTGGACGCACCGGCCTCGGCCGCTCGAGGGTCTGCACCGTCGCTCATTACTGCCCTGCCGTCGTTGGGCGCGACATCCAGGGCGGAGACAGTTTTCCGATGCGCCCGTAGACGATGCAATCGGGTTGGTGAGCTCCAGAGAGGTAGCCGATGCTCATGAGAAACTCACCCGTGATCTCTCCCCCGGTGAAGCGAAATGTCTTCTTGAACAGCTTCACCCACTCGGCCTTGGGCTGAGGATGATGTGCGGCGAGCCAGGCCGCGAAGGACCCGTGGCTTTCCCTCATGCGCTGAATCGCCCGCGCGTTCTCGATGGCGGCGTTGACCTTGAGCCTGTTTCGGATGATCCCCCGATCGGCCAAGAGTCTGGCCCTGTCGTCCTCACCGTATGCGGCTACTCGGTCCACATTCCAGCCCTCGTAGGCCGAGCGGAACGTCTCCTGCTTCTTGAGAATGGTAAGCCACGAGAGCCCGGCCTGGTTCACCTCCAGCATGAGGCGTCCGAAGAGCTCCGACTCGTCGGTCAGCGGGAAGCCGTATTCATGGTCGTGATAGGGCCCGTGGTAAGGATGTCCGTCGGCCGCTTCACAATATCCGCCGAGCCCCACTGGGCTCCCTCCTCGCTCGTGTACCTTGATTCCCCGGGGCGGTCAATCTACGCTTACCTGGACAGCGGATGGAAGACCGACCGCTCCCGGGAGGGAACCGCCCTGGATCGAGCCCAGTTTCGCTGTAAACGACAGAGATCTCCTTACCGTAACAGACAGGAGACATCATGAAGTTTCGTGACTTGAGCCGCTTCGGATTGGCGCTCGCACTTCCACTGGCTTTCGTGGCTTGCGCCGCCGGAGACGAGGCCGCCGATGCGGTCGAGGAAGCCGCGCCCGCTGCCGAGGAAGCCGCGCCCGCTGCCGAGGAAGCCGCGCCCGCCGCCGAGGAGGCCGCGGTGACGCTTCCCGAGTTGTCGGCGGATGGGGTGTGGGGACATCTGACCAGCTCGGACTACGAGAATTGGGATCGCTGGCCTGGGACCACCGATCAGTATGACGGTGCGGAGCCCCACGGCGCGCAGCTCACCACCTACGTCAACGACGTGGCAGCCGCGGCCTTGGCCTCAGGTGAGGCGATGATGCCGGTCGGCGCGATCGTGGTGAAGAACAACTACGTGGGCGGCAACCTGATGGCCGTCACTGCGATGGTGAAGACCGAGGACTTCAACCCGGACCACAACAACTGGTGGTTCCTCAAGCGGCTCACCGACGGCACCGTGGAGGCCGCCGGCCGTTTCGCCGGCTGCGAGGGTTGCCATGGCACGGTTGCGGCGAACGACTACCTGTTCAACGAACGCCCGGCAGGGTCGGGGCAGTAGGCGCCCTTCTGGAACGAACACTGGTTGAGTGAGCGTGGGGGCCCGCCCGACGGGCGGACCCCCACTTTTTTATTGGGTCCACGCGATGAAACCCGGTGCTACCAGGTAGCGTAGTGCTTACTGACCGTAGACCAGGCACCTCCGCCGAAAAAGATTATGTGGACTTGGCTTCCGACAGCCACGCTTGCGCTCGTGCTGCAGGCATCGCCTCCCCAAGCCTCCGATCATCTGAACGCCTTCCGGGATCCAGGCGCCCGCACCCTGCTCATGCGGGCGCGCGCCAATTGGGAGATCCTGGACCGCTCCATCCTCAGCTACACGGCAACGGTGCGACAACGCATCGGCGCACATATCCGGATGCCCCTCAAGGACCGTACGATCTACCGGGCCGAGACCGCCTCTCGTGTGTGGTGGAGCCAGGACGGGCCGGTCGTAATCCAGGCACTCGCGGCCCGGGAAGAAACGCCGGCCGGGGTCAGTCCCCCAGATGAGGTGACAGGCCTGCTGGACAACGTGTTCGACCCGGCGGGGGACAGGATCTACTTCGGGTTCGCCGCCGACGATGACGACGATGTCGACGATCCCGACGAATTCTGGGTCGAACATCCCTTTGCCGCCGGCTCGGAAGAGTTCTACGAGTTCGCCGCGGGCGACACGCTCACTCTGAGTTTTCCGGACGGACGCAGGCTACAGGTGGCCGAGTTGCGCGTGATCCCCAGAGAGGCGTCGATCCACCTGCTCACCGGGTCCTTCTGGATCGAACCCGAGTCGGGAGCGCTGGTCCGGGGTGTCTACCGGCTCGCGAAGAAGATCGACGTCGAGCTGGATCTGATGGTTGGGGAGAACGAGGAGAATCTGCCGATCCCGGGCATCTTCAAGCCGATGACGTTCACGATCTCGTTGATCACAGTCGAGTACGCACTCTGGGACTTCAAATACTGGCTACCACGCAGCATGCGCTTCGAGGGACAGGCCCGGGCCGGCATCCTCAAGGTGCCCGGGGCCTGGGAGGTATCCTACCGTATCGAGGAGGTTGTTGGGGTGGACGAAGTGGAGGGCGCCACCGCTCGCTTCGACGCTTTCTTAAGCGCAGACTCTGTCCTGGAGACATGGCAGGCCGAGTCGGGCTACCTCCTCGAGGACGACTGGCGCGAGATGATCGACCACCCCGACCTGGCCCGTCGCATCAGGGCGGAGACACGCCGCAGCGTTCGGGGAAGCCACAATGGGAAGGAGATCTACCTACTCCTTCCGCCCGACCCGGAGAGCCTTCACAGCAGCGAGTTGTTACCGCCTCCTATCTGGAAGGAAGCACCCGGGTTTACATCGGAGGCCGAGCTTCGTGATTTCGCAGAGCGGCTAGCCGACATACCCGCTCCGGCGGCGGCCGCGCCGCGCTTGAGCCTGGACTGGGGTTTTGCGCGCGAGGATCTCATGCGGTTCAACCGCGTGGAGGGGCTCTCGTTGGGCGCACAGGGCGTGCGACCGCTGGACACGCCGTTCGGCCCCGCCGACGGTCGATTGGTCGGTCGCTTCGGCACCGCGGACGTCGAGCCCGTCCTCGAACTCGAGCTCGGCTGGGGCGGCGTGCGTCGGGACTTCAGCTTCGAGGCGTACCACAAGCTCGCGGCCGTCGACCAAGGCGGGCGTCATCTCGGGTTCGGAAACTCTGTCATCGCCCTTCTGTTCGGACGCGACGACGGTGAGTACTACCGCGCTTCAGGGGCGCGCATCACGCTCGAGCCGGCCTCGGACCGCCGCGCGTCCTGGACCTGGACGCTCTACGGGGAGCATCAGGAGAGCGTCGAGCGCAACACCAACGTCAGCCTGCCGCGGCTCTTCGACAGCGAGCACGCGTTCCGAGAGAATATCGAGGGAGCCCGGGCCGACCAGTTCGGTACCCGTCTGACGCTCAAGCCGTTTTGGGGCTCCGAGCGAACTGGTCTCCAGGTCGGCACCGAACTCTCGCTGCAAGGCGAGGTCGGCGATTACCAATTCGCCCGGGCGGACGCGACGCTCCGCACCGCGTTTTCCCTCACTCCCAAGATCCGGACGGCGTTCGAGGTGGCGGGCGGGACATCCTGGGGCGATGTGCCGGCACAGAGGCTCTGGTACCTCGGTGGATCGTCGAGCCTGAGGGGGTACGACGGCAGTGCGGTGCTGGGGACGTCCTTCCTGCGAGCTCGCGCCGAATTCGCTCGGGTGTACCCGGTGGTGTCCGTGTCCGTGTTCGGTGACGCCGGTTGGGCGGGGGACCGAGGGGACATCGCGGTGCGGGACGCGCTCTTTTCGATCGGGGTCGGGGGCAGCGTGCTCGACGGGCTCATGCGGATCGACATCGCGCGAGGCCTTCGCGATCCTACGGGCTGGCGCCTGGAGTTGTATCTGGACGGAATCATTTAGCGCCACCAACTTCATTCAGCATCCTACAGGTACGCCAGGGTGCGTCCCGTACAGTCCTATCCAGGATCCGGAACACATGGCGAAGGTCGATCTTCACGCTCGTTCGTTGTTCATCGTGGCGTCGTTCGCAATCGCGGCTTGTGCGGATTACCCGTCGGGCTCCTTGACTGATCTGGGGGTCTCATGGGAGTTGGCCGAGCTGAGGAGCACGACCATCAGCGACGTCCGCTATTCCTACCGACTCACCGTGCCGAGACTGGAGTCCGAGCCCCTCACCGGGAGCGTCGAGGTGCGCTTCGCCTGGACGGATCCGCAGGGCCGTGACGTCGTTCTCGACTTCAAGGACCCGGCCTCGCGTGTACGATCGGTGACCGCCAACGGCGAGGTGGCCACGTGGGAGCCGGTCAACGACCACATGGTCGTGTCGGCGGAAGGGTTGGAGGCCGGGGACGAAAACTCGATCCGCATCGAGTTCACCGCGGGCGATGACGCGCTCAACCGGAATCCGGACTTCCTTTACACGCTATTTGTGCCCGATCGCGCGCACTTCTCGCTGCCGATCTTCGACCAGCCCAACCTGAAGGCTCGTTTCAGGCTGGTTCTGGATGTGCCGAGCGGGTGGGAGGCGGTGGCCAACGGTGCCGTGACGCAGAAGGTGTCCGGAGGCATACCGGCGGCTGGGGACGGGCGCACCGTCCACACCTTTGCCGAGACCGAACCCATTGCGACGTACCTCTTCGCGTTTGCGGTGGGTGAGTTCCGGGTAGAGACCGCGCAGCGCGGTGGTCGGACGATGAGGATGTACCACCGCGAGACCGACCGAGAGAAGGTCGACCGCAACAGGGAGGCGATCTTCGACCTCCACGAGACCGCGCTCGAATGGCTCGAGGAGTATACGGGTATTCCGTACCCGTTCGGCAAATTCGACTTCGTGCTGATCCCATCGTTCCAATACGGTGGAATGGAGCATCCGGGCTCGATCTTCTACCGGCAGGCGAGTCTCGTGTTGGACGAGTCGGCCACGCAGGCACAGTACCTTGGCCGGGCCAGCGTCATCGCACACGAGACGGCTCACCAGTGGTTCGGCGACCTGGTGACCATGAACTGGTTCGACGACGTGTGGATGAAGGAGGTATTCGCCAACTTCATGGCGGCCAAGATCGTCCACCCGTCCTTTCCACAGCTCAACCACGACCTCCGATTCTTCCTGGCGCACCACAACTCCGCTTACGGCGTCGACCGTACCGCCGGAGCCAACCCGATCAGGCAGCCGCTGGACAACCTGCGCGAGGCGGGCACGCTTTACGGCGCGATCATCTATCAGAAGGCGCCGATCGTCATGCGCCAACTCGAGTTGCTCGTGGGAGAGGACGTGTTCCGTGAGGGCCTCCGCGAGTACCTGAGCGCCTTCGCCTTCGGCAACGCGACGTGGCCCCAACTCATCGAGATCCTGGACGGTCTTTCGGATGATGACCTGGCGGCGTGGAGCAGCGTGTGGGTCGAGGAGCCGGGACGGCCGACCATCTCCGCGGCTGTGGTCGATGACGGAACGGGGCGGATGCGAGCCGTGGGCGTCTATCAGGAAGACTTGGCGGCGCGGAACCGCGTGTGGCCACAGCAACTCGAGGTGATCTTGGCCTACGATGATTCCATCGCCCGCGTCCCCGTAAGACTCATGATCGAAGGCGCCGCGATGGCCGATTGGATCGGCCGCCCCCGGCCCAACTTCATCCTGCCCAACGGCTCCGGAGTCGAATACGGGCACTTCCATCTGGATGATGTGAGCAAGGCCTATTTGCTGGAGCACCTCCCCGAACTCACCGATCCGCTGATTCGTGGGATCGTGGTCGGCACACTTTGGGACGCCGTACTGGAGGGCGAGGTAGCTCCGTCGACGTGGGTGGATCTTCTCCTGGCCACGCTGGATACGGAGACTGACGAGCAAAATGCGGGACGCATCCTGGCTTATCTTCGCACCACATACTGGCGGCTGATCCCTGACTCCGAACGGGACCGGCGCGCGGCGGACATCGAAGCGGCGCTCTGGCGGCGACTGGTGCGTGCCCCGACGGCCACACTCAAATCTTCGATCTTTTCGACTTGGCGGAGTGTAGTGTTGACCGAACTGGGCGTCGGACGTCTCAGGCGGATATGGTCCCAAGCCGAAGGTGTGCCGGGGGTACACCTCTCGGAAAACGATTTCACGTCAATGGCCTCGGGCCTCGCTCTCCGCGGAGTACCCGACGCGGAAGCGATCCTCGACGAGCAGCTTGGCCGTATCACCAACCCAGACCGGCGAGCGAGGTTCGAGTTCGTGCGGCCGGCGCTCTCCAACGATCCCGCTGTGCGCGAAGCCTTCTTCTCATCGCTGGCCGACCCGGCCAACCGGGCGAGAGAGCCGTGGGTGCTCTCCGGGGTGTCGTTTCTCCATCACCGACTACGAGCCGAACACGCGCGGCGGTTCATTCTCCCCAGTCTCGAGATGGTCGAGGAGATCCAACGCACGGGAGACATATTTTTCCCGAAACGCTGGTTGGACACCACCCTTGGCGGCCACAACTCGCCAGAGGCAGCGCAGGTCGTGACGGACTTCCTGGAGGCGCGCCCCGACTTCCCGCCCAGGCTGCGCGCAAAGCTCCTCCAGTCGGCGGACATGCTCTACCGAACGGTGGACATTCTGGAAGTGAACCACGTCATGGAGGGATCGAACGCCGGTCGCTGACCGTCGCGAACGCTCACCCCCGGAGATGGTGTTGCGCGATACACTCCCTAGGCCGTTGGTCGCCCCGGATCTACGCCGTCTTCTGTTCTCCCCAGAAAAGAACGCCGTTAACGCTATAATGGGTTGAGCCCGTTGACGTTGTTGTCGGCTTTGTTTACACTGTTAACATGGCACTCCACCGCGACAAGATCCTGACTCAGGCGTGCGAACTGTTGATTGCCGGAGGGTTGGACGGTCTCTCGATGCGTGAGCTCGCCCGGCGGCTCGGGGTCACGGCGCCGGCGCTCTATCGGCACTACGCAAGCAAGGAAAAGGTGCTGGTCGATGTGGTCGGTGAGGCGATCAAGACCTTCGCCCAATACCTCTATAAGGCCCTCGAGGGCCGAACCCCCATGGAGCGGTTCAGTCTGACGGGAATGCGATACGTCGACTTCGCTCTGGAGCACCCTCAGTTCTACGAGATCATCCATGTCTCGCACCAGCTGATTGGACTCGAGGAGCTTCCCAAGGAGGCGTCCGCCCAGAGTTGCGCCACTGGACAGTTCATGGTCGACCGCGTGCGAGAGGGAGTGGAGTGTGGGATGCTCAAGAAGGCCGATGTCAACGACGTGGCCATGAGCATCTGGGCGCACGCGCACGGGATCGTGTCGCTCTACCACCGGGGCCTCCTTGGCATGGAGGAGGAGCAGTTTCGGGAGTTCTTCCGCCAGTCGACCTGGCGGCTGATGAAGGGCATCGCCGACGAGGGGTTCATCGCCGATATGGACGAAGAGGTGCAGCGGGCGGTTGCCGCGGGTGAAGCACCGACCAGCCGGGGGCCGAGGCCCATGGAAGGACAGTCTACCCCCGAGGTGGTGGACGTCGAGTGAGCTGATTGGCGGTGAATACCGACCTCGGACCCACGGATTGAACGCTAGAAACTCTAGAAACTGATGTTGAATAGATATGGAGGCGAGGGCATGGGTTTGTGCTGGACGCCGGGTGGCAAGATGATGTCCCTAATGGTCATGGCGCTCCTTTCGGCGTCTGCGGCCACGGCCGAGCGCACGGAGGCTCAAACCAAGGTCTTCACCTTGGAAGGGGCCATCCGACAGGCGCTGGATGAGAGCTTCGACCTGAAGGACGCTCGCTTCGACCTCGAGGTTGCGAACGAGCAGGTTTCCGAGGCATGGGGGAGCCTCTATCCCCAGGTGGACTTCTCGGCGAGTTACACGAGGAACCTCACCGTGGCCGAGAATTTCTTGCCGGCTATCATCTTCGATCCGACTGCCGATCCGGACGAGCTCGTTCCGGTGCGTTTCGGCGCCGACAACATCTGGCAGACGTCGATCACCGTCGAGCAGGCACTCTTCAAGCCGGAGGTCTTTGTCGGACTGGGGGCCGCGGGCCACTACAAGAACCTCCAAGAGGAAGCTGTTCGCGGCCGAACCCAGACGGTCGTCACGCGTGTGCGCATCGGGTACTACAATCTGCTGCTCGCAAGGGAGCAGGTTCGCTTGACGGACAACTCGGTCCTGCGGGTTCGGGAGTCGTTGCGCGAGACCCGCGCACTGAACGCGGCCGGCCTGGCCTCCGATTACGACGTGCTGCGTCTGGAAGTCGAGCTCGCGAACCTCGAGCCAAACCTGCGTCGAGCTGTGAACAGGGAGGCCGGCTTCACTCGCCAACTGGGGATCGAGCTCGGTCTGGACCAGTACGGGGACATCGAGATAACCGGCTCGCTGGCGGACATGCGGCTCGATGACCGCAGCGCGAACTCGCCCGAGAACCAGGAGATCCTGGCGTTCTCGGGCACCGGTGCGGATGGACGGCCCCTCCGGCAAGTGCTGCGGATCGCGAGCGACGAGCGCTCCGACCTCAGGCAGCTCGCGTTGACCGAGGACCTGAAGCGCTCGGAGCTCAAGCTCCAGAAGGTCAACTACCTCCCGGAGGTTGCGCTCTTCGGAACGTACGCGATCACCGCGCAGGAGAACGGCAGTCCCGATTTCTTCGGTGAGAACGAGTTGCAACGTACGACCAGCCAGTTGGCCGGGATTCGAATTTCACTTCCGATCTTCCAGGGGTTCTCTCGCGACGCGCGCGTTGATCAAAAGCGGGCGGAGCTACGGCAGGCCGAGGCGCGCACGCGTCTCGCGCGTAATCAGGCTGAGAACCAGGTGAAAACCCTCTTGGATCAACTCGACGAGGCACTCGAGCGAGCCGGAGCGCAGCGCTTGGCAGTGGGGCAGGCGCAGCGAGGGTTCGAGATCGCAAGTGCGCAGTATCGCGAAGGATTTGGTAGCCAGCTCGAGCTGACGGACTCGGAAGTGGCGTTACGGGAGAGCGAGTTCAACTACGCCCAAGCGGTCTACGACTATCTGGTCACCGAGGCGCAACTGGATCAGGCCGTCGGGCGAGTACCGATGGTGGACTCCCGTGGCGGTCGCACTCAGTAGGTCGGATAAGAGAATGTCAAGGATACGAGAACGATAGGGACTGGGACGATGACCATGGAAAGAAAGCTCACCACGGGTTTGGCGAGTGTGCTTGCAGGGATAGTGCTCGCGGGGTGTGGTGGCGATGAGCAGGCGGTGGATGGGGAGCCGGACGACGCTCTGGTGAGGGGTGCCAGCCGTGTGATCAACGTCGAAATCACATCCGTCGGGAAGCGGGATTTCGTGCGGAGGATTCGGTTGACCGGCACGGTGTGGGCGAAACAGGACGTGACGATATCGGCCGAGGAGTTCGGCGTCATCCGTGAAATCTTCGTGGACAAGGGCTCTCGTGTCTCGGTGGGGCAGAGTCTGTTCAAGATCGATGACCGCGTCTTGACCAGCCAGGTGGCTGAGGCCACGGCGCAAGCCACGCTGGCCCGCGAGACTTGGGAGCGGCGGAAGCGTCTGTTCGAAGACGATCAGGTCGGCTCGGAGTTGGCCTATCTCGAGGCCAAGTACGGTGCCGACGAAGCGGTGGCGCGACTCGCCACGCTCGAAGAACGGCTGGCTCGGACCGTCGTGAGGGCGCCCATCGCGGGCGTTCTGGACGACCGGATGGTCGAGGTCGGCACCATGGTCAATACCGGTACGCCGGTTGCTCGCATCGTTTCACTGGATCTGATAAAGGTCGTCGCGGGTGTACCGGAGCGTTACGCGCCCGACATCCGGACGGGTGCCAACGCAACGGTTCACTTCGAGGTCTTGGATGACGACGAGTTCGAGGGGGACATTACGTTTGTGGGCGCCACGGTGAACCCGCGTAACCGCACCTTCCTGATCGAGCTCGAGATGCCCAACCCCGGCGGCGTGATCAAGCCGGAAATGGTGGCGAACATCGAACTCGTGCGGGGTCGGATGGATGACGTGGTTGTCATCCCGCAGGAAGCTCTCGTGAGAGTGGAGGACGGGTTCGTCGTGTTCGTAGTCGGGAAGGAAGGCGGCTTGGATGTCGCCGAAGTACGAGCTGTCTCGCTTGGGCCCAGCCAGGGAAACGAGGTGGTCGTGGAAGGCGGCCTCGAGCCTGGGGATCGACTCATCATCGTCGGCCAGCACCAGGTGGCTGACGGAGACCACTTGAATGTTGTCGCATCGTGGTGAGGAGGGGACAGGGATGATCAGGCCTCCTCAGGAGCCGAGCGACAGAGGTAGCCCAGGTACGCCTTCGGACGACAAGCAGGATCTGGGGCGTTTCAAGGAGTTCTGGGGGACCAGCATGGCGATCGAGCATCGGACCAGCGTCATGGTGCTGTTCGCCATCATCGTGCTGGGCGGGGTGAACGCCTACCGCGCGATTCCACGCGAGTCCTTTCCGGAAATCGAAATCCCGATGATCGCCGTGAACACGATTTATCCGGGCGTGTCTCCGGCCGATATGGAGAGCCTGATCACTCGGCCTCTCGAGGACGAGATCTCGACGATCTCCGACATCAAGGAGATGACGTCCACCTCAGTCGAGGGCTACTCGAGCATCGTGGCGGAGTTCGAGACGAGCATCAATCTCGACGAGGCGCTGCAGAAGATCCGCGAGAAGGTGGACCTCGCAAAGCCGGAGCTCCCGGCCGAGGCCGAGGATCCGATGATCGTCGAGTTCAATTTCTCCGAAATCCCGATCATGCAGGTGAACATCTCCGGGGAATACGGCCTCGTCCGCCTCAAGGAGATCGGTGAGGAGTTAGAAGACCGGATCGAGCAGATTCCGTCGGTCCTCCGGGTGGATCTGCGCGGCGGCCTCGAGCGTGAGGTCAAGGTCGACGTCCACCTCGACAAGCTCCAGTTCTATGGGCTGGCGATCGAGGATGTGATCGAGACGATCCGGGACGAGAACGTGAACATCCCGGGCGGGTCCATCGACGTGGGGTCGCTGAGGTACCTGGTCCGTGTCGATGGCGAGTTCGAGGATCCGGAGATCATCGGCGACCTGGTCATTACGACCGAGGACGATCGCCCCATTTACGTAAGGGACATCGCGGACGTGGAGTTCGGGTTCGCCGAGCGTGAGACCTATGCCCGGCTCGACGGCACATCTGTCGTGACGCTCGACGTGGTCAAGCGCTCCGGGCGCAACATCATCGAGACGTCGGAGTCGGTTAAGGAGGTCGTGCGCCAGATGAGTGCCGAATTTCCGCCCACGACCGTGGTCAAGGTGACGTCGGACCAATCCGAGGACATTAGGGAAATGGTCAGCGGTCTCGAGAACAATATCGTCTTGGGACTCATCCTGATCATCGGCATTCTGTTGTTTTTCTTGGGGACTGGTAACGCAGTTTTCGTGGCGCTGTCCATTCCTCTTTCAATGCTACTCTCCTTTGTCGTACTTCAGTTTTCGGGACTCACGTTGAACATGGTGGTGCTGTTCTCGTTGATCCTCGCGCTCGGCATGCTCGTCGACAACGCGATCGTGATCGTGGAGAACATCTATCGCTACATGGAAGAGGGCTGGGACAGGGGGCTGGCGGCGAAGAAGGCCACCGGCGAGGTCGCCGGCCCGGTGATCGCGGCCACGCTGACGACGCTCGCCGCGTTCGCGCCGCTCATGTTTTGGCCGGGCCAGATTGGGGAGTTCATGAAATTCCTCCCGGCTACGCTGATCATCACGCTGTCCAGCTCGCTCTTTGTCGCGATCATCATCATTCCGACGCTGTGCGCGATGTTCATGCGCCTGGAGGACGAACCCCGGCCACCCATGACCCCGGCGACGCGTTGGACCGGAGTGGCGCTGGCGATCCTGGTGTTACTTCGCTTCGCCGCGTCGAACGTGCTTACGGCGACCATGCTCGCTGGGACCGTGCTCGGCCTCTGGGCTCTCCAGCGTTTCGTGCTCGGCCCCGTCTCCCATCATTTCATGAAGTCGTGGTTGCCCGTGATCGTTGGCGGCTACGTGCGCCAGTTGCGTCGGGCGCTCGATCATCGAGGTATCGTCATCGCCGGGTCCGTGGCGGTGCTCGTTCTGACGGTGATGATGTTCGGCCGCTTCAACAACGGAATCGAGTATTTCCCGGAGGGAATGCCGCCCAAAGTCATCCTCGTGGATATCGACCTGCCTGTGGGTAGTCGGGCCGAAGCAACCAATAAGATCGCCGAGCGCATGGAGGAGGAGATCAAGCATGTGACCGGGATCTCCGACGCCGAGTCGGTGGTGGCCATCGTGGGCGGCTCCGGAAGTGGAAACTTCATGGAGGGCGGTCCTTCGGGGCCCAACGCTGCCCGTGTCACCGTAAGCCTGGCGGAGTTTTCCGATCGGGAGTTCGACAGCTATGAACTGCTGGCCGAGATGCAGCGGTCGGTCGGTACGCGGGTCGCCGGCGCCGAGATCAGGATCGACCAGACCAACGAAGGGCCGGCTCAGGGGAGCCCGATCAACATCGAGGTGATCGGTGAAGACCCGGCGCTTCTCAAGGATCTCGCCGACCGAGTCCTGCAGGTCCTTCGCAACGACCCTGTCTACGGCAAGCTTGTCGGCCTCGAGAGTGACCTCGACGAGGCACGGTCGGAGCTCGCGGTAACGGTGGATCGGGAGAAGGCGGCGATCTATGGCGTCTCCACCCGCGAAGTGGGCATGGCGATCAGGGGCGCGATCCAGGGGATCGAGGCCGGCAAGTACCGCACCGGCAATGACGAGTACGACATCGTGGTCCGGCTCGGAAAGGAGTATCGTGATGAATTGGGGAGCCTGCGGGACCTCACGGTGATGTCCGAGGGCACGCAGATCCCGCTACTGTCGGTCGCGACGTGGGAGGTGCGCGAAGGCTACGGCAGCATCAAGCGCAAAGATCAGACGCGCATGGCCACCATCAGCTCGGATGTGATGGCCGGCCTCAACACCAACGCGGTGCTCGGCGAGGTTCAGGCCGCGCTGGCCGGTTTCGAAGCGACCGGATTGCCCCCGGGCTACCGGATGCGCTACACCGGACAGCAGCAGGAGCAGGGCGAGGCGCAGGCCTTCCTGCAGACGGCGTTCCTGGTGGCCATCATGTTGATCGGGTTCATCCTGGTGAGCCAGTTCAACTCGGTGATGAAACCGGTGATCATACTCACCTCTGTGGCGATGTCGACCGTGGGTGTGTTGTTGGGCCTGATGATATTCCGCATGCCGTTCGGAATCATCATGACCGGCGTGGGGATCATTTCGTTGGCCGGAATCGTGGTGAACAACGCCATCGTGCTCATCGACTACGTCGATGTGCTCCGGACCCGCGACAAGCTGGACCTGCGAGAAGCCCTCGTGCGTGGCGGGCAGGTGCGGTTCCGCCCGGTGGTGCTCACCGCGATGACGACCGCCCTCGGACTCGTCCCGCTCGCGATCGGGCTGAATTTCGACTTCATCGGATTGTACACACGGCTCGACCCCAACCTGTATTGGGGAGGTGAGCAGGCCGCGTGGTGGGGTCCCATGGCGGTTGCCGTGATCGCCGGCATCCTGTTCGCTACCTTCTTGACCCTGATCGTGGTCCCTGTGATGTATTCGCTCGTGGATGACATGGGCGATTTCTTCAAGCGGCACTATCTTCCCTCCGAGGCTAGGGCCGATGAGGTCGAGGACGCCGTGGCAGAGGAGGTCGCACCGCCGATTCCCGAGCCGGTTGGAGTACGGTCACAGACCGGCGATCCAATGGGCGGGCCCTCGCTCGAGCCGCAAACCGAAGGCGGCGCGTAGCTCATCAAGCAGGCTGATTAGGAGGTTGCCTCTGGAGGCTTTGGTGTTGGGAGGTTGAGAGTGCGTGACGCTGCCCGCCCGGCGACGGTTGTCGCCTGCGTTCTAGCCTTATGGGCGACGGTGCCGTCCGTGGCGCAGGCACAAGGCGATGAAGCCGTGCGCGGAGGTGCGCTGCGTGTCTTCCTGGACTGCAACTCTCGCAACTGCAACTCCACCTACTTCCGCACCGAGATCGACTTCGTCAGTTGGGTACGGGATCGTACGCTGGCCCAAGTCCATCTGATCATGACCAGCGAGCGGACGGGGAGTGGTGGGTTTCAATACCACTTCGACTTTGTCGGCCTCGAGGGGCTCGAGGGTAGCGACGACCGTCTCGAATACCCGTCGCTGGGCACCGACACACGTGAGGAGGTCCTTCTGGGGATCTCACGCGTGATCGCGGTGGGCCTCGCGCGTTACTCCGTGCTCGCGGGTACGGCTGAGGGGATCGAGGTGGCCCGTTCCGGGAGCCAACGGGAGTTGCCGCAGGGGTTGGTCGCGGGAGACGAGGTCGAAGACCCCTGGAATTTCTAGGTCTACAACCTCGGGATGAACGGGAACTACAGCGGGGAGTCCCGCCAGAGTTCGTTCCGGATAGGGGGGAGTCTCTCCGCCTCTCGCACGACCCTCGCATGGAAGCTCCGGACGCGCGTCAACGGCTCATTCTCCAGGCGCACGGTCGAGTTGAGCGACGGCGAGGACTTCGTCGACGAGCGTACCAATTGGTCCGCAAACCAACTCGCCGTGTACGCCTTGGCGGATCATTGGTCCGTGGGCTTCGAGGTCCAGGCGACCGCGTCCACGCGGTTCAACCAGGATCTCGGCGTCGATTTCCTCCCGGCCGTCGAGTTCTCTCTCTTCCCCTACGCGGAGGCCACCCGGCGATCGCTGACCGCCATCTACGAGGTCGGAGTCAAACACTTCGAATGGGAAGAGAAGACGATCTTCGATAAGACGTCCGAGACGCGGCCCGCCCAGGCGCTGCGGGTGGGGTTCTCCCAGCGGCAGACCTGGGGGACTGCGGGCGTCGGTGTGAGCTACACGAGCTTCCTGGACGACCTCGCACAGAATAGAATGTCCGCCTCCGCGGGTGTGAGCTTTCGGGTGTTCCGCGGCTTCCGCTTGAACGCGTCGGCCAGAGCCGTGCGAATCCGGGACCAGATCTTCCTTCCTGCCGGCGGACTAACCGATGAAGAGATCCTGATCTCGCGCCTCGCGCTGGCCAGCAGCTTCGACTTCGACGCCAGCCTCGGCTTCAGCTATCAGTTCGGCTCGATCTTCAACAACATCGTCAACAACCGGTTCTAGAAACCCACAGGGCTCAAGGCGGCTGTTCTTTCGAAGCCCCCGGCCTTATCCTCACGACCTCGGCGATGCTCATCACGTAATCCAAGGACGCAATGCCCAACGTCACGGCGTCGCAGGGTACATCCAAATCCGCCCCCAAGTGGGCGAAGGTCATAGACAACACCCGCTGTATCGGGTGTCACGCCTGCACTACCGCCTGCAAGTCGGAAAACGAAGTGCCTCTCTCGGTCACCAGGACGTATGTGAAATACGTCGACGTGGGGACGTTTCCGCAGGCGCGCCGCTCGTTCCAGGTCACCCGCTGCAACCAATGTGACGACGCGCCATGTGTGACGGCCTGTCCGACAACGGCGATGTTCAAGAGGCCGGACGGCATCGTCGACTTCGACAAGGCGGCTTGTATCGGGTGCAAGGCGTGCATCGCCGCATGCCCGTACGACGCTATTTTCATCAACCCGGAGGACCACTCCGCCGAGAAGTGCAACTTCTGCGCGCACCGGCTCGACATCGGCCTCGAGCCCGCCTGCGTGGTGATCTGCCCGACCGAGGCGATTCTCGTGGGTGACATGAACGACCCCACGTCGGCGGTGTCGAGAATCATCCATCGAGATGCCGTGACGGTGCGTAAGCCGGAGAAGGGGACTCGCCCTAAGCTCTACTACAAGGGCGCAGACCAGGTCACGCTGGATCCGCTGGCCGCCCGTAGGCCTGAGGGCGGTCTCTTCATGTGGAGTGAACAGGGCTCCTTGCCGCACCAGGTGACCTCGGGGCACCCAGGACCGTGGAACAACAGTTCTGCAGCCGCGTTGCTGAGCTATGACATCCCTCACAGGGCACCGTGGGACTGGAGGGTGAGCCTCTACACGTGGACCAAATCGGTGGCGGCCGGGGCCTACCTCGTGCCACTGCTGCTGGCGATCTTCGGAGCCCTGTCCTGGTCGTCGCCCCTGTGGCTTGCAGCGGCGCCCGTGCTGGCGCTGGCCATGCTCGCCCTCACGGGAGTGTTGCTCATCTGGGATCTCGAGCACCCGGGCCGCTTCTACATGATCTTCACTCGGCCCCAATGGGGGAGTTGGCTCGTGCGGGGTGGGGTGATCATCACGGTATACGGCGCCGTGATCTCCGCCCACTCTGTGGCTGGCCTGCTTGGGCACGAGGACGTGGTGTTCACGCTGACCTGGGTGGGCGGACCGGCTGCCGTGATGACGGCCGTGTACACCGCGTTCCTGTTCGCCCAGGCCAAGGGACGCGATCTGTGGCAGAGCGCACTCTTGCCGCCGCATCTGTTGGTACAGGCGGTTCTGGCCGGATCCGGCGCACTGGCCCTCCTGGCCCCTCGCATGGATCCCAACGCACTCGGTCCATTGGTCGCTGTGTTCTCGTTGAGCTGTCTGGTCCATTTGCTGATGATCGTAGGGGAGACCACACTGCCCCATGTGTCTGCGCATGCCCATCTGGCGATTCGGGAGATGACCATGGGTCGCTATGCCGGGTTCTTTTGGACGGGCGTGGTCCTCTCGACCGTGGGCTTCTTGGCGCCGCTCATAGGCCCGGCTGCCGTCGTGCTCGGGTTGGCCGGGTTGTGGGCGTTCGAGCACGCCTACGTCCAGGCCGGGCAGAGCGTGCCCCTCGCTTGATGACTGGAGCCAACGGATGGACCTGAACCGACTCAACGCTCGCGTCTCGGCGGCCCGGGAGGATGTCGAAGGGAGGGGCGAAACCTTCTACCCCGGCCCCAGCCGAGTCCACCTGGCCGCGTTTCCTCCCAAGGAGCGTTGGAGCGACTGGGTCGAGTTGGACTCACGGGCTTGGCCGAAGCGTGTGGAAAAGCGGTACATGCTCGTGCCGACCACGTGCTTCAACTGCGAGTCGGGTTGCGGGCTCCTGGCCTACGTGGACAAGGAGACCCTCCAGGTACGCAAGCTGGAGGGTAATCCCGAACACCCGGGTTCGCGGGGCCGGAATTGCGCCAAGGGCCCGGCGACGCTCACCCAGATCAGCGACCCGGACCGGATCCTGTATCCGCTAAAGCGAGTCGGTGGCCGAGGAGAGGGGCGCTGGGAGAGGGTTGGATGGGACGAGGTGTTGGACGACATCGCCGGCCGTATTCGAAAGGCGATGGACGAGGACCGCAAGAACGAGATCATGTACCATGTGGGGCGCTCAGGTGAGGACGGTTACACGAGCCGCATGCTGGCAAGCTGGGGAGTCGACGGGCATAACTCCCACACCAACATCTGCTCGTCGGGTGCACGTGCCGGTTACCATTTCTGGATGGGAATCGACCGGCCCAGCCCGGATCACGCCAACGCAGACCTGATCTTGCTGGTGAGCAGCCACCTGGAGGCGGGCCACTACTTCAACCCGCACGCTCAGAGAATCATGGAGGGGAAGGAGCGCGGGGCGAAGCTGGTGGTGGTCGATACGCGCATGTCCAACACATCGACCCATGCCGACCATTGGCTCGCGCCCTATCCGGGCTCGGAGGCCGCGATCTTCCTCGCCATCGCGAATTACCTTATCCAGAACCGGCTCTATGACGAGGCCTTCGTGCGCCGCTGGTGGAATTGGCAGGAGTTCATGGAGGCCGTGCACGGCGATTCGGAGCCGACGTTCGCTCGCTTCCAGGATGAGCTCGCAGAACTGTACTCGGGCTACACGTTCGAATATGCGGAGGTGGAATCGGGCATCGACGCCAGTACGCTCCGGGAAGTGGCCGAGCTGGTTGCGGCGGCGGGCACCCGATTGGCCACGCACAACTGGCGAAGCGCGGGTTCGGGCAATCTGGGGGGGTGGCAGGTGGCCCGTGCGCTCTTCCTGCTGAACTGCCTCATGGGCGCCGTCGCGACGAAGGGCGGTACGTATCCGAGCGCCTGGAACAAGTTCGTGCCCAAGCCGATCCATACCCCTTCCCGGCATCCGGACCAGTGGAACGACCTGCTCTGGCCGAGCGAGTACCCGCTGGCGCTGATGGAGATGTCCTTCCTGCTCCCGCATCTGATGAAGGAGCGGGGCGGGTATGTGGATGTCTATTTCACCCGCGTCTACAACCCCGTGTGGACCAACCCCGATGGATTTTCTTGGATGGAAATGCTTCGGGACGAGGAAAAGATCGGCCTCCACGTAGCCATGACACCGACCTGGAGCGAGACCGCGTATTTCGCCGACTACGTGCTGCCCATGGGCCATGCCACGGAGCGCCACGACCTCATGTCGTACGAGACGCATGACGCGCAGTGGATCGCATTCCGGCAACCCGTGCTACGCACGGCCAGGGAGCGCCTCGGCGAGGTCATCCACGACACGCGAGAGGTGAATCCAGGTGAGGTCTGGGAGGAGAACGAGTTCTGGCTCGAGCTGACATGGCGGATCGATCCCGATGGATCGAGAGGTCTTCGCGGGTTTTTCGAGTCCAAGGCGAACCCGGGCGAGAAGCTCACTATGGATGAATACTACGGGTACATGTTCGAGCATTCCGTGCCCGGACTCCCCGAGGTGGCCGAGGCCGAGGGCCTGACTCCGCTCGAGTACATGCGACGCTACGGTGCGTTCGAGATTGAGACCAATGTCGGAGCAGTGTACGAAAGGCACGTGCCCGACGACGAGTTGGAAGACATCGATGTCGACGAGATGGGCCGCGTCTACACACGGGCCCCCAAACCGGACACACCCAACGTGGTCGAGCTCCCGCTGCTCGATGGCGACGACGATGGGCGCAGGCGCGTCGGGGTGCGGATCGACGGGGAGATCCTCGAGGGCTTCCCGACACCGTCCGGTCGGTTGGAGTTCTGGTCGCGTACGCTGGATGACTGGGGCTGGCCGGAGTTGGCGTTACCCACCTACATCAAGAGCCATATCCATCCGGGCTCGCTCGACTCCGACCAGATGGTCCTCATCTCGACCTTCCGCGTCCCTGTCCAGATCCACACGCGTAGTGCCAACGCGAAGTGGCTCGACGAGATCGCGCACACGAACCCGTTGTGGCTCCACACGCATGACGCGGAGAGAATCGGTGTGAGGACGGGAGATCTGGTGCGCGTCGAAACCGAGATCGGCCACTTCGTGGTGAAGGCATGGGTCACGGAGGGCATCCGGAGTGGCGTCGTGGCATGCAGCCACCACATGGGTCGCTGGAAGTTGGATGACACCGGTCAGCGCCAGGCGATGGCGACGGTCGGAATCGACCACAAGGACTCGAACTGGTTGCTGACGCGGAAGCGCGGCGTGGCTCCATTCGCGTCCTCCGATCCGGACTCCATGCGCATCTGGTGGACCGACGTGGGGGTGCACCAGAACCTGACCCATCCTGTGCATCCCGATCCCATCTCTGGCCAGCACTGTTGGCATCAAGCCGTGCGCGTGCGGAGAGCCGAGCCGGGGGATCGTTATGGTGACGTGGCGGTCAGCACCGAACGGTCCTATGCCGTGTACCTCGATTGGTTGGAAAAGACCCGCTCCGCCGTGACGCACTCCCCCGACGGGACGCGCCGACCCTATTGGATGATGCGGCCCGTACGTCCCGAGCGCCAAGCCTATGATCTGCCGGGGGCCGCGGACCCGGTGGGTTCCTAGCTCGGGGAGCACGGCATGGAGTTGCTCAGGGCTCTGGGCGTGCTGGCGGAGCCGCCGACGAACGAGCATGTGCGAATCGCCAACGTCCTCGGACTGCCTGCCCCGCCCGAGCCGTCCGCCTACCACGATCTGTTTCTCTTTCAGACCTACCCGTTCGCCTCGGTCTATCTCGGGGCGGAGGGCATGATGGGTGGTGAGGCCGGTGATCGGGTCGCCGGCTTCTGGCGGGCCCTGCACATGACGCCACCCACGGAACCGGATCACCTGTGCGCCTTGCTGGGGCTCTACGTATCGCTCGCCGAGCGGGAGGCCGCCGAGGAGGATGAGGCGTCCCGTGCGCTCGTGGCGAACGCTCGCGGCGCGCTTCTCCACGAACACGTCGCATCGTGGGTGTTCCCATTCCTGAGCAAGGTGCGGGAGCTCGGCGGCGCCTTCTACGGTGGTTGGAGCACTATGCTGGAGGAGGCGATCCTGGCCGAGATCCGCTCCAGCGGCAGCCCCCGGAATCTGCCGCTGCACCTCCGCGAAGCGCCTGGCCTGCCGGACCCGCGAAGCGACGGTGGAAACGCTTTCTTGAACGGCTTGCTGGCGCCCGTGCGCAGCGGCATGATCGTGACGCGCGGCGATCTTGCCGGAGCCGCGCGCCGGTTGGATCTCGGCCTCCGCATGGGTGAGCGGGCGTATATCCTCAAGGCCTTCTTTTCACAGGATGCCGGCAAGGTGCTGGAGTGGTTGGTGGACACGGCCGAGGACTGGACGGAACGGCACGAGCAGCAGGGTGCTGACCTGGGAGAGATCTCGGCGTTCTGGGAGGGTCGAGCGCGGGCGACTGCGGACCTGGCCAAGGCGCTGCTGGAGGATCGTTCCGGCTGGGATGACTCGCCCGGTGACAGCGCCACCCCGGCCGGGGAGAGAGCGTCGGGTAGCCATGAGGGGAGCGGTGTGTCGTGAAGGGGTCTGAGCCTAACACGACCGATCGGGGTGCCCTGCGCGATATTATCGCTGGTATCAGCGTTGCGCTCGTGCTCATCCCGCAGGCCATGGCTTACGCCGAGTTGGCAGGCCTCTCGAGCGCTCACGGCCTGTACGCGGCCGCTGTCGCGCCGGTGGCGGCAGCATTCTTCGCATCGTCCCCGTACCTTCAGACCGGACCGACCGCGCTGACCGCGCTCCTGACGCTCGGGGCCCTCCTTCCGTTGGCTGCCACGGGTAGCGTTGAGTACGCGGCCCTCGCCGCACTGCTGGCCCTGATCGTGGGTGGCGTACGGGTGCTCGTCGGAATGGTCGGCGCTGGGTGGATAGCGTACCTCATGTCCCGACCCATGCTGGATGGGTTCACGTCCGGGGCCGCGGTTCTTATCGTGGCGACCCAGCTTCCGGGGGCAGTGGGTGTGGTCACGCCGGACGTGGGAGTGCTCGCGGGTTTGTGGTGGACGGTGACCAACATCGGGGCATGGGAGCCGGCGGCGCTGCTGTTAACGGGGGGTACGCTGGCCCTCATTCTGGGAGGGCGTCGGCTCCACGTGTTGCTTCCCGGTGTGCTGATCGCAACGACTCTGGGGCTGATGTTCTCGATCCTGAGCGGGTACAGTGGGCCGACCGTGGGCGTCATGGACACGGGCTTTCCGGCCATCGCGCTAGATCTCCCATGGCGAGCTGTGCCCGGGCTGCTGATCGCCGGCGTGGTCATCGCGTTCGTCGGATTCGCCGAGGTGTCCGCGATCGCTCGACTGTATGCCGGACAGGATCGGATGCCGTGGTCCCCGGATCGCGAGTTCATTAGTCAGGGGGCAGCCAACCTGGCGGCCGGTCTGGTGAGCGGCTTGCCGGTCGGAGGTTCGTTCGGTCGGAGTGCGTTGAACCGCATGGCGGGCGCTCGCACACGTTGGAGCGGAGCGATTACCGGACTCGCAGTGCTTGCGGTCCTCCCGTTCACGAGCGTGCTGTCCGCGTTGCCGCGGGCCGTCCTCAGCGCGATCGTCATCGCCGCGATTGTCAGCCTGATCCGGATCCCGGCCATGGTGCGCGTTTGGCGCCTCTCCCCGGCGCAAGGATTTGTGACATGGATGACTTTCGCGCTGACGGTCGCCCTGGCTCCCCGTATCGAACTTGCCGTACTCTTTGGGGTGTTGGCCGCCGTGGGGGTGCACATCTGGCGTGAGATGCGGCCGAGCGTGAAGACTTGGTCGAAGAAAGGCGAGGTCCATCTCGAGCCCACGGGTGTCCTGTGGTTCGGTTCTGCTCGGTTTCTCGAGCGGGCACTGCTAGAGGGATTGCACGAGGCGAGGGACGCGAAGCGCGTTGTGATTCACCTGGGGGGTCTCGGCCGAATCGACCTCAGCGGAGCACTCGTACTTCAGGACATTCTCGAACGTGCGGCGGAAATGAACCTCGAGGTCGAAATCACCGATGTGCCGTCGCACGCGCACCGGATTTTGGAATCCGTCCTGGACTCACCTAAGCAGGATGGGATCGTGGAACGCCCTTCCGGCTAGAGGATTCGGTTGGCGAAGGCCGCCTACCGTCGAGCCCCGAGGAGACTCGCACGTGGGTTCGAGCGGGTCATGGCTCGTGGCGTACGTGCCCGGGAGCGCCGATGCTTGCGACATCGCTCTGGTGAGGGCGAGCGCCGCCGCCGTAGCGGTCTTGAAGGTCGAGGAACTTCCGGCTGCGACCAGCCTGGCCTTTTTGGGGCCGAAGCTGGGCACTGAGGAGTCACCGGGGAACATCCTTGAATTCTGGCCTGTGCTGATTGATCGTTCACCAGACCTGTCGTGACACCAGCCCTCCCTGGTGATTGGAGCGATTCCGTGAAGGAAGATGGCCCTGATCAGGATCTGAGCGCGCGCGTCGAGCGCCTTGAACGGGAAATCGAGGTGCTCCACGAGGCTCTCGGGCGGAGATCGGATGGCCCGGCGGCGACGTCGTCGCCGGCCGCCGGCATGGACGCCCGGTCTCAGCAGCGCGAGCGGGCGCAAGCCAGACAGCGTTTGGACTCGCTTCGTGCCGCTCGGTCCGGGGAGGCCGAGCAACCCGGAGGTGATGGACCGGCGCAAGACACGTCGCCCGCCCAGGGTGCAGGATTCGAGCCCGCTGCAGAGAGGCGGTCGGATCCACCCTCGGCGAGGTTCTCGGCCCACGAGATTCTCGAGAGCGCCGAACTCTGGCTGCCCCGCGTGGGAATCGGCCTCGTGCTGCTCGCCGTCGCGCTCGCCTTCAAGTACTCGATAGACCAGGGTTGGGTGATTCGCGCCGTTCGAGTGGCCCTCGGGTACGGGTTGGGCATGATCCTGCTGGTCTTGGGGTTCAGACTGAGCGAGTCCCGCCCCCAATATGTGCAGGTGCTGTTCGGTGGGGCTGTCGCCACGTTCTACATCACGGGCTTCGCGGCCTTCCGGCTCTACGAGCTGTTTTCGTATCCGATCGCGCTCGCCCTCATGGTAGCCGCCACCGTACTCGCATTCTTCCTCTCGCTCGCGCACAACCGGGCCGCCCTGTCCGTCATCGGCGTGGCCGGTGCGCTGGGGGCGCCCTTCCTGCTCGAATCCGGATCCAGCAGCGTGCCCGGCTTGATCGCCTACGTCATGCTGGTCCTCGCCGGAGCCTCCGCCGTGTACTTCTATCGCGGCTGGCGTTCGCTCCTATGGGTTTCGGTTGTGGGTGGTTGGTCGGTGATGATGATGATCGCTCTAGGCGCCGCCTCGGGCTCGCAGGCGGCATTCCTGGACAAGGCCAGCCTCCAGGCTGGAATCGTATTCGCCTGGATTTCGTTCTGGGCAATTCCCTTGGTGCGTGAGGCCGTCTCCATGGCCGATCCGGAGCGGTGGTTAGCACCCAGGCTCAGCCCGAAGCTTCTGGAGCGGCTCGGCGACTTCACAGGCCTCGGTGACAGGGCCGAGGAATGGCTGAGAGGGCACGTCCACCTGCTGTCGATTGTGACACCCCTCCTCACGCTTGTCCTGACCAGTTGGGCCTGGAGGCTTTCGACGATGGATGCCGGGGTTGTCGCCCTGGGTTTGACCGTTGTGTACGCATTGGCGGCACGCATGCTGATGGTGCGTCCAGGCATGAAAGAACTGGGTCACACGCAAGGACTCGTTGCGCTCATGCTCAGTACGATCGCTCTGGGCCTGATGCTGGACGGCGACGTGTTGCTCCTGACCTTGGCGGCGCAAGCCCTCGTGGTGCACGTGGTGGCGAAGAGGATTTCCGACTCCTGGGCGGAGGGGTGGGGGCACCTCCTGTTCGGCATCGTCGTGTTCTGGCTGATTGCGAGGCTGACCGGCGACATTGGACCGGCGGGTATGCCGATCCTCAACGGCGGAGCGATGACGGACCTCGCCACGCTGGCCGCGGCCATGGGGGCATCGAGCTTCGTGGCCCACGGCGCGACCATGTACCGGGTAGTGCCTCAGGTTGGACTAGCCCTCCTGCTCGGGCGCGAACTCGGCGATTCGTGGTTCATGGCGGGCCGCCGATGCTCAACGTGGGTGCCCTAGTCGATGTCGGCGTGATCGCGGGTGCGGTTCTGGCTTGTCGAATGCTCGGTAGGGAGAAGATCTACTATTACCTGACCGGGCACGCGGCCGTTCTGGCTTTGATCTGGCGCGAGTTCGTCCCGCTCTCCGGTGGACATGCGTACGTCTCGTTCCTGTGGGCGGTATATGCGATTGCCCTGCTCGTGGTTGGCCTCCGAAGCGCGCGCCAGGCGATGTGGCAAACCGGTGCGGCGACGCTGCTCCTCTTGGTGGGCAAGCTGTTCGTGGTGGACCTGGCCAACCTGGAGGCTATTTGGCGGATCCTGCTGTTCATGGTGGTCGGCGGAGGCTTCCTCGCGTTGGGCTACGCATTCCCCAACCTACGAAGGCTGGACGCGGAGGCAGACGAAGTTTCCTGATGCTACTCCGCTGTGGAGCGACGCTCGCTTCGACGGGCGTACATTGGCAAACATGTCGGTATACGGTTGTCCCGGGGCGTGGCGACCCCGCAGTTTGGAGGGCGTGGAATCCAAAGGCAACCAACATGGATCGACGATGACAATTGTGCGTAGGACGGCCAGGGGTGCCCTCGTGGGTGGTGGGGCGTTCACCGTGGTGACCGTGTTTCGGTCGATCACGTCTGGGGGCGCCTTCCTCGACAGCCTCAATCCCATCCTATTGTTCGCCTTGATTGGTGCCACCGTGGGCGGTCTTGTGGGCCCGCTGATAGGCGCAGCGATCGAAGGCTTCAGGAGTCGCCGGTGATGGAATCCGCCGCAGGTCTGACACGGGGAGCCCAGGAAGCAGAAACGGGTATGACGTTTTTCGCGACGAAAACTCGTACTCCATCATTTCTCCCATGCACGGGTCGAAACAACATGAGCCACCACAAGTTCTCCGTCCTCCGAGTCCTCATCCTGACCGGGGTCGCCTTGGGCTTGTCCGCCGCTGGCACCCTGGCGGCCGCGCAGACCGTGGGCTCGGATGGTGAGATCCCTACTGACTCAGCGGTGACGGTGGGTATCCTGCCGAACGGCCTCACGTACTACGTGCGCGCCAACGACCAGCCCGAAAACCGAGCCGAGCTGTGGCTGATCGTCGATGTCGGCTCCGTTCTCGAGGATGACGACCAGCTCGGCCTCGCCCATTTCGTGGAGCACATGGCGTTCAACGGCACGGAGCACTTCGAGAAGCAGGCCCTCGTCGACTACCTCGAATCGATCGGCATGCGTTTCGGACCCAGCATCAACGCTTTCACGTCGTTCGATGAAACCGTCTATATGCTGCGCGTGCCCACGGACGATGCCGACATCCTCGAAACAGGTTTCCAGATTTTGGAGGATTGGGCGCAGGGGATCACCTTCGATCCCGAGGAAGTCGACAAGGAGCGTGGCGTCGTCGTCGAAGAGTGGAGGCGCGGCCTGGGTGCCAGCACACGAATGCGAGACAAGCAGTTCCCGATCTTGTTCAAGGACTCACGTTACGCCGAGCGCCTACCCATCGGGAGCGAACGTATTCTTCAAACCTTCGATCACTCGGTGCTGAAGCGGTTTTACGAAGAGTGGTATCGGCCGGAGCTCATGGCCGTGGTCGCGGTGGGTGACTTCGACCCGGAGGTGATGGAGGGTCTGATTCGCGAGCACTTCTCTCGTGTGCTGCCCTCTGATGATCCCCGCGTCCGAACCTACTTCGAGGTGCCCGCGCATGCCGAGACGTTGATGGCCATTGCTACCGACCCGGAAGCCACTTCGACGAGCGTAGCGGTTGGGTACAAGCAGGCGGTGCCCGAGGAGGGCACACTGGCCGCGTATCGCAAGGGGATCGTGAGCGGGCTCTACAACTCCATGCTGAACGATCGCCTGTTCGAGCTCACGCAGCGGCCGGACGCACCCTTCTTGGGAGGGTTCTCGGGTCAGGGCAGGCTCGTACGCACGAGCGAGGTCTACCAGCTGGGTGCGGCGGTCCGAGACGACGGAATCTTGCTCGGCCTCGAGGCGCTCCTTACCGAGGGCGAACGCGTGGCGCGCCATGGCTTCACGGGGTCGGAACTGGGCCGTCAGAAAACCAACTTCCTGCGGGGCATGGAGCAGGCCTTCGCCGAGCGAGACAACCGCGACTCACGCAGCTTCGCCCAGGAGTACCAGCGGGCGTTCCTCCAAGGCGAGCCGATTCCGGGAATCGAATGGGAATTCTCCGTAGTCGCCCAGGTGCTCCAAACCATCCAGTTGGAGGAAGTGAACCGCCTCGCCGGCGAGTGGATCACCGACCAAAATCGCGTGATCCTGGTGAACGCTCCTGAGAAGGACGACGTGCCCGTTCCGAGCGAGGATGAAATCCTCGCAGTGTTCGCCCGTGTGGCCGAGGCCGACATCGCACCTTACGAAGACGCCGTCACCACGGCGCCGCTGGTCTCCGAGACGCCGGTTTCGGGCACAATCCTATCGGAGAGCACGATCGACGAGATCGGGGTGACTCACTGGGAGTTGAGCAACGGGGTGCGCGTCATCCTCAAGCCGACTGATTTCAAGGACGATGAGATCGTCTTGCGGGCGCAGAGTCCCGGCGGGTCGTCCCTGGCCGGGGACGACGTGTTCGAATCTGCCCAGTTGGCGGCGATGCTGGTAGGACAGGGCGGTGTCGGAGTGCACAGCCTGCTCGACCTGGATAAGGTCCTGACAGGAAAGGCCGCGAGCGTGAGACCCGTCATCAGCGAGTTGTCGGAGGGGTTTACCGGGGGGGGCTCACCGCGTGATGTCGAGACCCTGTTTCAGTTGGTGTACCTGTACATGACGGCCCCGCGAAAAGACCAGCAGGTCTTCCAGGCCTTCCTCCAGCGCTCCCGGCCGGGCCTAGCCAACCGGGGAGCCAGCCCCGAGTCGCACTTCAGCGACACCCTGGCCGTGGTCATGAGCCAGGGGCATCCTCGGGCGGCGCCGCCCTCAGTGGAGTTGCTGGACCGGCTGGACCTCGACATTGCGTTCGATTTCTACAGTGACCGGTTCGCTGATGCGGGCGACTTCACGTTTGTGCTCGTTGGCGCATTCGATCTGGAGGAGATCCGTCCCCTGGTGCTCCAGTGGCTGGGATCGCTGCCCACGACCGGGCGGGAAGAGATGTGGAGGGATCTTGGTATCGACCCCCCGACGGGGGTCGTTAGACGTGTCGTTCGCAAGGGGCTCGAGCCCAAGAGCAACACCAGGATCATCTTCACGGGACCGTTCGAGTACACCGATGGGAACCGCGTCGCGATGCGCCTGCTCAAGGACATTCTCGAGATGCGTTTGCGCGATGTGATGCGTGAGGATCTCGGCGGAACCTACTCCGTTTCGGTAGGAGGAGGGGGCTCGAAATTTCCGGACCAGGAGTACACCATCAGCGTTGGATTCGGATCGGATCCGAAGCGAATGGATGAACTGGTGAACGTCGTCTTCGACGAAATCGCGACGCTCAAAGCAGAGGGCCCGACCGAAGAGGAACTGGCGACCGTCAAAGAGCAGGACCGGCGTTCACGCGAAGAGAATCGCGAGTCGAACGGTTGGTGGGCCAGCCAACTCATCGGCTCCGACTTCGAGGGCCTGGATCCCACGCGCCTGATACGCGACAGCGTGGTGGACGCCATCACAGCCGACCGAATCCGGGACATGGCTCGGCTTTGGTTGAACATCGAAAACTACGTACAGGTTTCCCTGGTGCCCGCTGCCCGCCCGATCGGAGGCTGACCGAACGGCCATGCGGTTTGATGATGTCGAGTCCTTGAGCTTCGACTGCTACGGCACCCTGATCGACTGGGAGGCGGGCATTGTCGGAGCCCTCGGTCAGTTGCTTGCGGCGCACGGCATCGCGTTGTGTGACCAGGAGGTTCTGGCACTTTACGCCGAGGTTGAGCCGGCCCAGCAAACGGGTGAGTACCGACTCTACCGAGAAATCCTGGGGTCCGTGGTCGATGCCATCGGCGAGCGGCTGGGCTTCACACCGGACCCGTCCGAACGGGCCTCGCTCGCCGACTCGATTGCGGAGTGGCGGCCGTTTCCGGATACGGTAGAGGCACTGCGAGCCCTCGGCCGGCGCTTCGAGTTGGTGATCATCTCGAATATCGACGACGACCTCTTCGCGCACTCGGCCGAGCACTTGAGCGTGCCGTTCGACCACGTCATTACGGCCGAACAGTCGCGTGCGTACAAGCCGTCTCACGCCAGCTTCCGCCTGGCATTCGAGCGCATGGGCCGCGGGCCGAATGGCGTGCTGCACGTTGCTCAGAGTCTCTACCACGACATCGCGCCTGCCAATGAGCTGGGTCTGCGCTCGGTCTGGGTGAACCGGCGGGCGGGCAGGCATGGGTCGGGCGCCACCGCGCCCTCCACGGCGCAGCCGGACCTGGAGGTTCACGATCTCGCGACGCTGGTGCAGCTCATGGGTATGGACGCGTAGGGCCATGGTTAGGCTGGCCCTGGAACGGCCTCCAGCCATATTTCATTTCATCGCGAATCACCTGATGAAAACACAACGAGGACCAATCGCGCATGTCTTGGATCCATCGCGTTCCAGCGAAGGAGGCCACCGGTCTTCTGAAGCGCCAGTTCGATGCCGCCATGAAGCGGGCGGGCCGCATCTGGAACATCGTGCACGTCCAGAGCGTGAACCCCCTCGTGTTGGACTCGGGCATGCGGTTCTATTCCGCCGTCATGAAGGGCGCGTCGCCACTATCACGCACTCAACGCGAGATGCTCGCCACGGTGGTGTCAGCCGAGCTCGACTGCCACTACTGAACTCAGGCGCACGCGCATGACCTCCGGGCCGAGGTCGAGGCAGTGATGACGGACGCAGAAGAGGCCGATGCCTTTGTGCACGCGGTGGCGCGAGATTGGCGCAACGCTCCCTTGAGCGCCGCTGATCGTGCGCTGTGCTCGTTCGCGGAGAAACTCACGCATCGACAGACTGAAATGTGCGCGGAGGACCTGGAGGAGTTGAGAGGGCACGGGTTCGATGACCGGGCCGTGCACGACGCGACGCAGGTGATCGGCTACTTCAACTATATCACCCGTGTCGCGGAGGCCTTGGGTATCGAGGCCGAGGACTTCATCCGGCCCTGGGGCCGCCCTGAGGAAGAGTTCTGACGTGGACTTCATCCCGCTCGCCACAAGCGCCGACCTGAAGGCCGCGCTCTCCGAGGAGTGGGCCGTGCTGTACAAGCACAGCAACCGGTGCTGGGTGTGCGCGCTGGCCGCTCGCCAGGTGAGGCGATTCGCCAAGTCGAACCCCGAGACTCCGGTCTACCAGGTGGACGTCATCGAGGGGCGGGAAATCTCGGATGCCCTCGCCCAGTCGCTTGGGATTCCGCACCAGTCACCTCAGGCGATGGTCGTCAACGCGGGTAGGGTGGTGTGGCATGACTCGCACTTCGGGATCAAGGCGCGTTTTTTGTCGCGCGCACGAGGTGGCGCCTGAGCCTCGCCGTTCTGAACGCCGAGGTGTCGGTGTGCCGCCGGTGTCCGAGGTTGGTGGCTTGGCGTGAACGGGTAGCTCGCGACAAGCGTGCCGCCTTCGCGGATGAAGACTATTGGGGAAGGGGCGTGCCGAGTTTCGGCGATCCCGAGGCCGCGATCCTCGTGGTCGGGTTGGCCCCCGCCGCGCACGGTGCCAACCGCACTGGACGCATGTTCACCGGTGATCGCTCGGGGGACTGGCTCTACCGGGCGCTATATCGCGCGGGCCTGTCCAATCAGGCCGCGGGGAGGTACGCGGCCGACGGTCTCGAGTTGAGGGGCGTTTACGTCACCGCCGCCGTACGCTGTGCCCCGCCCGGCAACAAGCCTACGCCCGAGGAGCGCCGGAACTGCCGCCCGTACTTGGAGCGGGAATTGGCCCAGTTGGGTATGGTGAAGGTGATCGTGGCACTTGGTGGGTTCGCCTTCAGCCAGGTCTTGAGAATTCACCGGGACCGGGGGGTGGAGATCGTGAGACCGGCGCCCCGTTTTGGACACGGTGTAGAGGTCGCGCTCGGCAAAGGCACGGTCCTCATGGGATCGTACCACCCGAGCCAGCAGAACACGTTCACGGGCAGACTGACCGAGAGCATGTTCGATGCTATATGGTTGAGAGCATTGGAGTTGAGTGAATTGACATAAAGTCACGCATGATATGACTGGAGAAGGGGAGATCGCATGACGTCAATGAGTCGCCGTAAGTTTTTGCACACCTCGACCGCCGGAATGGCAGCGGCAGGGCTGGGTGCGTCGGCTGTCGAGGCTGTGCGCCCGGAGCATCTCTCGGCTGCCCCGGTTGTGCACACACCCAAGAGTGTTTCGCCCGTCGTGATCTCGGACGTGAGCGGCATCCGTTACCGGAACGGTGGTGATGAGAGTGCCGTAGAGCGGGCATTTCGGCTCATCACCGCTGGAGAGGACGTGCTCGACGCACTCATCGAAGGTGTGAACATTCCGGAGTTGGATCCGGAAGAATCCGGAATCGGGTACGGCGGGCTGCCGAATGCAGACGGCGTGGTGCAGCTGGATTCTTGCTGCATGCATGGTCCTAAACGATGGGCAGGTGGGGTGGCGGCGCTGGAAGGCGTGCGTACGCCGTCACGGGTCGCGAAGGCTGTCATGGAGCTGACGGACCATCACCTCCTGGTCGGTGAGGGGGCTCGGGAATTCGCTCGTCAGCTGGGCTTTGCCATCGAAGACGACCTGAACACCGAGCGTTCGCGCGCACTGTGGTTAGAGTGGCGCCGCCGGGTGGATCCCGGCCATTGGCTCGATCCCTCGACCCGTGGCCGGCGCGGTGTGGGGGAGGATCCGGACCCAGATGTTACCGGGGGCCGCGGACGCCAGAGCATTCGGGAGCGTAGCGACCGGTTCTATCAGGCCGGGCTCGACATGGTGGACGAAGGACTCATTCCCGAGGAGAGCTTCTGGGGGACGATCAATTGCAACGGCATCGGGCCCAAAGGCGACATCTGTGGTGTGACAACCACGAGTGGCCTGTCCTGGAAGATCCCGGGCCGAGTAGGGGACTCATCCATCCTGGGCGCGGGCCTTTACGTGGACAACGCTGTGGGGGCTGCCGGGTCGACGGGCCGGGGAGAGGCCAACCTCTATAATCTCGCCTCATTCCTCGTGGTCGAGAACATGCGCAACGGGATGCACCCGAAGGACGCAGGCATGGCGGCGCTACGGCGGATTCAGGAGAATACGGTCGATGATCGCCTCTTGAACGCTCGTGGCTTGCCGGCTTTCGATGTGCGCTTTTTCGTACTGAATGCCGCCGGGGAGTATGCTGGCGTGGCGCTGTACGGCGCATCGGAGCGGAACTTCGCGGTGTGCACGGAAAGAGGTGCCGAGGAACTGCCGCTCGAGGGTCTGCTCGAGGGCTCGCCGCGGGACTGAGCGGCGCGGATGGTATGCACTAGCCTTGATCTCCGGGAAACTTCTCCCGGGCTAGCACTTCGACGGGGAGCCGGCGCTGGTGCTTGTCTCGGACGGCTTGTGGCGTCAACTCCTCATCGATGATGCAGGCCAGGTACTCTTCACGCTTCCATATGAACTCGAAGGCCTGGAGTTCCTGGGTCATCATGCGGTGCTCGACGCTCTCGTTGATTGCGATCTCCAGCGCAATCGAGCGTGTCTTGCCCATCCCCCAGAGGGATTTCTTCCCGTAGCTCGACACGAGCTTTTCGAGGCCTTGTGGATCGGTGCCCCCCGCGTCCTGGATGACGCGGACGGCGTCGCGGATCGTCCCCTCCGGCGCGCCCATGATGTGCTGATACGCGAGTATCCGGCGGAGCAGATTTTCCGACTCGGGCCCCTCGATGGTGTACACGTTGTCAGGAGTCCACGGATCGCAGCGAGGACAGGGCACCTGGACGGACATCCGTCCCCGATCGTCGACCTGCGGAAAGACCCACCAGGAAATGTCGTAGCGAAGCGCCCTCAGCGTACTCTTGCAGAACCTGCAATCAAGCTGGCCATGCCACGCTGCCCACCCGAACCTGCGCCAGCGGAGGATGTCGGCGGCGGGTGCATCGTCCCAGGTGATGCTGAGGTCTTCGTCTCCGAGGCCGACAAGCTCGCCGAGGTAATGCATTGCGCCGAACGTGTAAGCCGCGATCTGAGATCTGGTGCTGAAGAATGACGAGCGGCGGGCGTGGAGCTCTCGCCCGTACCGCCACCAGGACTGTTCAGCCAGACCCGCTTTTCCGACCCGGATGAGAAAGAGCTCGCCCGCGATCAGCAACGCGATGTTGTCGGTCTCGACCACCACCTGCGATCGGTCGCGCACCATGCGCTCTAGTTGGTGAAGTGCCTCCCAGCGCTCTTCGATGGGGCAGAGATTCCAGCGGTGACAGCTCTCGCACACGACCCATAACCTGCCGCGTTCCGGATCGAAAGCCAGTCTACGTCCGGGTGGGAGACGCCCGAAGACCCCGTTGGCGGAAAAGGACTTACGGCAGAAGATACAACGCGTGAACAAGACCACCCCTCCCCAAAGACTCAACCACCCCACCCCACAACGATAACCGCCTTGACCACCGTCGTCGAACCTTGCCTCCCCCATGCCGCCCGTGGTCGATACGCTCCAAAGCCGTCGCCGGCCAAGCTGGATCGTTCTGGCGTCACTCCCCGAGTGATTGCATCATGAATACATGCCGGACCTACCTCAGGTACACTTCGTCGGGGGCTCCACCGGACCGCCGGGTTCATCCCGAGCCGTGGGAAAGGCCGTCCAGCGTACGGTCGCGGCTACCCTTGGACGGGGATTCGTGCCGCTGATGGCGCTTGGACTCACCGGACTGATTCAGGGCTTGCGGGGGAGGCTTTTCGCCCACGAAGTGGTGGCCCTGGTGCTCGGTTCAGTGCTGACCGCCGCGGCCATGCTTGCGTATGGGCAGGTGGCCGTGCAAAAGGCGTTTGGCCGGCCCAAGCGTGCGTGGATGGTGGCTGCCAAGATGAGTGGCGTGCTCCCGTATGTATTCGGGGTGTACGTGGTGGTCGGCCTTGGACTCATACCGCTGCGCGGTGGGCTTGGATTGGGGCGAGTGCTTGCGACGCTGTTCTTCGTGGGTATGGGTGCCTGGTGCCTACGGAGCCAATGGTCGCTGACCGACCTCCATCTATTCGTCAGGTCGCTTTCCGAGCCGGTGGAGGTACCGGGTGGACAGGATGAGGCCACCGGGTGACGTCGTTCTCGAAGTGCGCGGGCGTTTGAGGGAGATTCTCGCATGCCTTTGTTCATCGTTTCATACGAGCTCAAGCAGCCCCGAAAACATTACGTCGACCTGATCCTCGCTCTCAAGTCGTACGAGCGGTGGGCCCAAATTCTGGATAGCACCTGGGCGGTCGTCAGTGACCAGACTGCTGCCGAGATTCGCGACGAGCTTTGGGACCTGCTGCATCCTGATGACGGGATTTTCGTACTCGAGTCGGGGCGAGAGGCCGCATGGCAGGACGTCCGTTGCGAGAACCAGTGGCTGCGCGATCATCTTTGATTGCGTTGCGGCGGCGCGGGACTCATCTTCGGGCTCACCCCGGCATCGACGTACGAGGCCCATAGACAGACTTCTCCATCGTCCATGACAGATCCAGATAACGCGCCAGCGCAGGACGCCGGAGAGAGGCTGGAAGCGGGTTTGCCCGAGCCGGGTCTTGCGCGCATGCTACGCGCACCCTGGTCGGCGTCGAGCAAATGGACACTGCCGGTCTGCATTGCGCTACTCGTGTTGGTGGGCGTTGTCGACTCCTTGATGACGGCCAACCTGTCGTTCTGGGGGATCTATCTGGCTCCGGTCGGGTGCGCGGCCTGGATGGAGGGCTCGCGGGCGGGATACGGTATGGCGCTCGTTACAGCCATGGGCATCGTGTTGATCGAAATCGCCACCGGTACCGGGGTCATGGGACCTGGAGTGCTGGCGTGGAACGTTCTCCAGAGTCTGGCCGCCTATGCTGCGGCAGCCGGGACCGTGGGCTTCCTCAGGGAGCGGATGGAAGAGGGAAGGAGGTTCGCGTCGATCGATCCGTTGACCTCGCTGCCGAATCGGGGATCGTTCATCGCCGCTCTGGACGCGGAGTTGTCTCGTTCCAGCCGGTACGGTCGGGCGTTCACTCTCGCATACCTGGATCTAGACAATTTCAAGGAAGTAAACGACCTCGAGGGACACGACTCGGGTGACCAGTTGCTCAAGCGGGTAGCTGAGACCATGCGAAACGTCACCCGGCAGAGTGACGTGCTCGGGCGCCTTGGAGGTGACGAGTTTGCGGCACTCCTTCCCGAAACCACGTTCGGGGCCGGAAGGATGGTGCTCGAGAAGCTCTACAAGGAGCTGGGTGTGGCGATGGAGGAAGGGCGGTGGCCGGTCACGTTCAGCATTGGTGCGGTCACGTTCGAGGCGCCGGTCGACTCCAGCCGCGAGGCCCTGCGTCTGACGGATGGCACGATGTACGCGGTCAAGCGAGCGGGCAAGGACGGCATCCAGCATGCGGTCTGGGACGGGGAGTGGGCGCTGCCCTGAACCACCATGGGCCTTCGCCACGGGCCGTTCGCCCGGGGCACTCCATGAACCTTGGGACCGATACGGGGTTCAGATCCAAGTGCCGTTCCGGCACGATTTCATTCCAAGGGTGACCACGCGTAAAGGGGTGGCATGACGGAAATTATCGCTGCGGCGCCAAAGGTATGTAGCACGGTGGCCCTCTCGATTTCGATGGTGCTCGTGCCGCTCAGGGCTGAGGCCCAGGATATGAGCGTCGAGGACTACAATCCTCGGTCCACGCTCGTGGTGTCGGGGGAGCCCGTGACCCGGGCGAAGTTCCCGTTCATCGATGTTCATGGTCATCAAAACGGCAGGCAATCGGCCGAGTCCCTGGCCACGCTGATCGGAGAGATGGACGAGATCAACCTGGCCGTCATGGTGAATTTGAGCGGAGGCTTCGGCGACCGGCTGGTGGGGACCATGCGGAACCTCGAAGGTGCCTATCCAGGGCGCTTCGTGACGTTCGCAAACGTGGATTTCAACGGCCTCGGTGAGACCGGATGGACCGAGCGTGCAACGGAGCAATTCGAGGCCGATATTCGTAGAGGCGCCAAGGGGCTGAAAATCTTCAAGAACCTGGGGCTGAGCGTTCGCGACGTTGCGGGTGAGCGCGTTGCCGTCGACGATCCGCGGCTGGACCCGATCTGGGCCAAGGCCGGCGAGTTGGGCGTGCCGGTGCTCATTCATACCGGTGATCCGGCGGAATTCTGGCAGCCTCACGACGCCCAAAACGAGAGATGGCTGGAGCTCCAATTGCGCCCTCGGCGCAAGCGGGATCCCTCCGCCGGGCCGTCCTGGGATGCCCTGATGGCGGAACAGCACCGCATGTTTCGCAAGCATCCCGAAACGACCTTCATTTCGGCCCACCTCGGGTGGCTCGGTCATGACCTCGGGAAGTTGGGTGACCTCTTCGACGAACTCCCCAACGTGAACGCGGGCTTGGGGGCGGTGATCTACGAGCTGGGACGGCAGCCTCGGTTTGCCCATGCGTGGCTGGTCAAGTATCAGGATCGCATTTTGCTGGGCAAGGATTCGTGGAATGCCGAGGAGTTCCACACCTATTTCCGAGTTCTCGAGACGGCGGACGACTACTTCCCGTATTACCGCAAATACCATGCGTTCTGGAGCATGTATGGGCTGGATCTGCCCGATGAGGTGCTGCGGAAAATCTATTATCAGAACGCGCTCCGGATCATCCCCGGAATTGATCGTAGCCTCTTCCCAGGCTAGAGGGCATACCGGCTCGAGCTCCTCGGGGCAGAGGCAGGAATGACCGGGTATCGTTCGGACACGACGATCGTGGCGCGCTTCCACTACCGGCACGAGGGTGAATTGGCTCAGGGCTATCTCCGCGACGCGGGCGTCGAGTCCATCCTGTTCGTGGATGACGCCGGAGGAGCCGACTGCGGCCTGGCGTTCGTAAATCCTGGGAGATTGGTGGTGCGCCTCGAGGACGAGGAGCAGGCGGTCGAGCTCTTGCGCGATCTCGGCTTTCTCGAAGGCGAGCAGAAGCCTTGAGACCACCTCGATCCACCTGGGTGGTCGTCTTGGCGAGCCCGTTCGGCCGCCATCTGGTGGTGGTTGGGGTTTTCTTTTGGCTGTTCTTGCACGCAGTAGCGTCCTCGATTGCGGGGACGATCGAGTCTCCCGCCAACTCATGGATCAACACCGTTTGGGTCGTGGCAATGACCATGGGGCTCTTGGCTGTCGAGGTCCGGCGAAAACGGCTCACGGAGTTCTTCGCTGCCCTGGGCCTATCGGGAACACCGCTCTGGGGCACCGCGCTGATCGCCGTGGGCGTACTCGAGATCTTCCTCTGGGTGGCCATGGCGATCGTTGGGGGAGCCTGATGGAGGGGGCTCTTCTCACAGCGCAATCGATAGGGAAGTCGTTCTGGCGGACGGAGGTCCTCAAGGCCGCCACACTGTGGTGCGACGCGGGGTGTATCAATGCGCTCATGGGGCGCAACGGGTCCGGGAAGACCACGCTCCTCAAGATTGCGGCCGGACGACTCCGCGCGGACTACGGCGTGGTCCACTTCGCGGGCGAGGTCTTCGAGCGGCCGCGGGCGCGCACGTTGGGCCGCCGTGGACTGTTCTATCTCCCGGATCGTGGGCTGTTGTCCACCATGGGCTCGGTCCGCGACCACCTCGATGTAGTGTGCCGATGCTTCGGTACGGATGGACTCGAAGAAACCGCCTAAACTCTGGGCATCTCCCGCGTTCTGGATGTGAGGACGCACAAGCTGTCCGGAGGCGAGCGGCGTCGTGCCGAGCTCGCGATGATGCTCCTGCGAAAGCCCACCTGCGTGCTGGCGGACGAGCCCATGGCCGGCCTCACACCCAGAGAACGTACAGTGGTGGCGGAGGCGCTTCGTACCTTGGCCCGGGAGGGTACCGGTGTGGTCGTGACCGGCCACGATGTGCCCGACTTGTTCGAGGTTGCTGATCACGTGACATGGATGGTTGCAGGCACGACCCACCAAATCGGGACGCCCGCCGAGGCCCGCAAACATGATCAGTTCGTGCAGGAGTACCTCGGTCCGGGCGGTGCGCCGGACGATTCAGTCTCGGGACCGGGCCTTCACGGTGACAGTGAGGGCGAGTAGCTCGTAATGAACTCCAGGAATCGGGAAACCTCGAGCATGTCCACGCCGGTGAACCCGATCGTGTGTGAGTCCAGGCGTTCCACTCCAGGCAAATAGGCGAGTAGTTCGACCGGCCTGTAGTTCTTGAAGCCCACCTCGACACGGATCGGGCCGTCGAGGCGGTACGGCGTGAACTCGGCCCGCCTGCGAATCCCTGCCGCGACCTTCTCGCCGATCAGCTTGTAAGCGGCATCGGGGACCATCGTGAGAGCGGAGTGGAACCCATAGCTCCACTTCACGACGGCACCTTCGATGTCACCCAGAAGTCCCTGGGCCTCTTCGATGATCGCGTCATCGCCCGAGATCATGACCACCGGCACCCCAAAGTGGCCCGCGATGGCCGCGTTTATACCCGCCTCCGGCATGTCGATGCCGTTCAACCGCACGGCCGTAAGGTTTGCGCTGGACATTGTGTGGGCTCGCACACCCTTGGTGTTCGTGGTGCTCGAGTGATACCCGAGGAAGATGGCGACGTCGAACGACTCGTCGATCCCTTGCATCATCATGAGTGGGCGAGGCCATGACCGCACCACGAGGACATCGTTTGGCAGTCGCTCCAGGAGCAGGTTCTGCCCGTTGCCGTGGGAATCGCTCACCACGATCCGGCTCGCACCCGCCTCGCGCGCCGCATCGATTGCCGCGTTCACTTCAGCGGTCATGAACTCCCTGAACCGGCCGTACTCGAATCCGGAGGGCCCGAGTTGTTCGCTGGTCACCACGCCGACCACGCCTTCCATGTCTGCGGAGATGTAGACGCTGAGCCCGTCTTGAGCCGTCAGGCCCAAGGGCCCGGCAAGAGCCGCGATCAGAGCGATACCGATGGAACGGCCAGACCTACGGTGGTTCGTCGGCTCTCGTGGATTGCGATGTGTCATGGCATCATCCTCTGTTGGTGTTCAGCTGCGGCTTCTGCGAAGCTCCGGATCACCTCGGCGGTGGGAAGGATCTCGTGGACCCCCGCGACACTCCTGCCTGCCCCCCAATATTCGAGCGACCCGCCGGTGTCCTGCGAGGCGCGCTTGAGTTGCCAAAGAGACTTGAGCGCGAATATCGTGCGCATCCAGTGCTTGGTGCGGCCGCCCCTGAGCATGAGGCGGGCGATAGGTCCGGCCTTCAGGCCCATACGCCTCACCGATGGGGTGTCGATCACGGCGACGGGCACCCCGCTGATACGCTCGGTGAGCACGATGTCCGACTCGTCCGACCGCACGATGGCGTCCTTGTAGGCCTGCTTGGCTGTGCACTCCTCGGTCGCGATGAAGCGCGTGCCCATCTGGACACCGGCATACCCCATGCGCAGCACACGCACGAAGTCGTCCGGAGTGCCCACACCGCCCGCGCACATGACCGGCAGCCCGAGGTCTCCCACCTGATCGAGCAGCTCCTGGGGCCCGAGCGGACCCGCATGGCCACCCGCCCGACTGTTCACGCCGATGAGCCCGTCCACCCCGCAGTCGGTGCCTTTTTGCGCCCACTTGCGCTCGGTCACGTCGTGATAGACGAGCCCACCCACCGCGTGCGCCTTTCGCGCCACCCAGTCGGGTTTGCCCAGCGACGTGATGAAGAGGCGGATGCCTTCTTCGATGGCGATGTCGACCCAGGTCTCCATGAGTTTCCGGTACTTCTGGGAGGACTGTTCGATCAGGGCGTTCATTCCCACGGGCTTGTCCGTGAGCGACTTGATGTATCTGAGTCCCTCGCGGAAGTCGTAGCCGTGCACGTACGTCAGCGAAATGGGCTGGAGAATGCCGATGCCACCCGCCTCCGAAGCGGCCGCGACCAGCTCGGGATTGCTGCACGGATACATGGCGCCGCAGATGACGGGATAGGGGACCCCGACGGCGCGCGTGAAGGCGGTGTCGAGCAGGCTTCCGGCGCGTTCGCTCACGTGAGTGGCGCCAAACGCCAGGTCGCTGTCGTCGTGGACACTGTATCGCCCTCGGCATCCTTCACGACCGCGACAACCTGAAGGTCCGTCTCTTGGGCGATGCCGGGCAGCTCGCAGGTGCATTCCGCCACCAAGCGACCTCGTGCCTTCTTCGTGAAATCGGTCGCGAGGTTGACGACGATCCCCCTCATCGTGGAGGGCAGCAGGGTGGACATGGCCAGCCCGCTCGTGAACTCGCCGAGGTTTACCAAGGCTACGGCGTGGACCGAGTTCAAGTGATTCCGGATGCCCCGGCGCTCTTTCAGGCGGACACGAGCGAAGCCGGGGCGCAACTCCTCGACGGCGGCCCCGAGAGCGCCGGTGTACGGCACCATCAGGCCCATCAGCCGGTTGAACAGCCAGCGCCCGCCCGGCAATCCAGCAAGCCGATCCCACAGGGCCCGAATCCTGGCGCCCGGCGATTCGTATTTTCGTGGACTCATCGCGGTCTCACCCGGCGCGTGTTTTTTTTCAGTGGCATGCCGGGAATCTATGGGCTCGCGGGTTGGACAGCCTAGCCCTCGATCGTCAGGTTGTCGTGGAAGGAGAATCTATGGTCCTCGAAATGTGTACGGAGTGTGAGAAGTGCGGAGCCTCGCTCACGGAAATCGGCGAGGCCCGAATATGCAGTTACGAATGCACCTTTTGCACGAGTTGCGCCGAAGACATGGCGGAGACCTGCCCCAATTGTGGTGGCGAACTGGTGGTGCGGCCGCGGAGGTCGAAGGGGTAAGCGATTCCGGCATGGACATCCACATTGGCATTCAGGTCGGGTCGGTCGTATCGATCTTGGCCAGCATGATGTACGCGAGTTATCGCAGCTCCGGGAAGTTCGGCTTCGGCCGGCTGCTGTCGTTCTGGACTGGCTTTCCCATGACCCTGTGCATCGCCATGGTCATTCCCGCTCGACCCCCCCGTCGCGAGTTGGCCGATGATGAAGACGAGCTTCTCGCGGAAATCCGGCGCGACCGGGCCCAACGGCTCATAGCCGAGCGAGACTCCACCGACGCGGTTGACTATAAGGCTGCCGACAGCGAGGCTGACGCGCCCACGTAAACGCTTCCTCTCCCACCTGCATCTCTCACACGATTCGGGGTGGAAACCGGAGAGACAGTGAGCGAAGAAGCCGAGTACTTGAACCTGGCCAACGAGCTGGTTCGCAACGCGCAAACCGGCGACCGGCGGGCTTTCGAGCGGCTCATCAAGCTCCACTTTCGACGGATCCATCGCTGGGCGCTGATCGGCACGGGTGATCCCGACGACGCCGACGACGTGACGCAGCGGGTCCTCATCCTGGTCCATCGCAAGCTCCGATCGTTTCGGGGTGACGCGGGCTTCGAATCCTGGCTCTACCGCATTACGAGCAACGCGGTTGGAGAGCTGTTCCGAAAGCGGGAGTCCAGGAGACGCGCGATGGATCGCTACGAGGCATCTGGAGTGAAGTCAGAGATGACGGAGGCCACGGAAAAGGGACCGGCAGATCGGATCGCCGCCGACCAGGCCGAACTGAGCTGTGAGGTGACCGGCGACCTGGCCGAGCACCTCGAGGTTTGCGGCGCCTGCCGAGCTCTGGCCGAGCGGGTGCTGGAGACGGCGGTCAATTTACACGCGGGCCAGACGGTGGTGTTGGGGACCGGTCGCAATACACGGCTAGTCAACAACGAGATCATGGATGACGGCGCCCTCATCCTGATCGTCACGGCCGAGATCTTCTAGGCGGTCACGACGAAGCACGCATCCCTCGGGGTTTTCCGGCCCCGGGGGATTTCGCGTTCATGTCGATGACGCCCAGGGCCACAAGAGCAGCCGCCGCACCTCCAGCCCACTCTCCTAAAGTGTTATTCTGTCGGACCCGGTTCACTCCCACACACCACGCCTTCGCCCATGCACGTCGTCCGACAGATGATCCCAGGCCGCGCGGATCTCGCGACCATGGTCAAGCTCGCCTTGCCGGTCGCGACCGTTCAGGTGGGTCTGATGTTCATGGGCGTGGTCGACACCATCATGGTGGGCCACTATTCCGTGACCGACCTGGCTGCGGTGGCCTTGGGGAACATGTATTTCTTCACCGCAGCCGTCTTCGGCATGGGCACGCTGTTCGTGCTCGACCCGACGGTGTCTCAGGCCTACGGCGCTGGCGACATGGAGGCTGCGGCGAAGGCCATTCAGCGAGGCTTTGCGTTGGCCCTCGGCCTCGGCGTAATGGCTGCGGCGCTCCTTCTTCCAGTCCGCGCCGTCCTCACGGTTTTCCAGCAACCCCCGGAGGTGATTCCCGTGGCCGCCGGATACGCTCTGGTGTCCATCCCCGGCGTGTTTCCGTTCTACGCCTTCATCGTGCTGCGGCAGAGTCTTCAGGCCATGGGTCGGGTCGCCCCGATCTTTTGGACCATCTTGGTGACGAATGTGGCCAATGCCTTCCTCAACTGGGTGCTGATATACGGGCACCTGGGATTTCCGGAGATGGGCGCCGTGGGCACGGGATGGGCAACCACGGTGAGCCGCTGGCTCATGGCCGTTGGACTCTTGGTTTTCGCATGGCCGATTTTACGTCGCTACATCTGGCCGGTGCGCCAGAGGGTCTTCGAGGCCGTGCCAATCCTCCGCATGCTCAAACTGGGCGCACCCATCGGCATGCACATGTTCCTGGAGTTCGGCGTGTTTGGGATGACGGCCCTGTTCATGGGCTGGATCGGAACGATCGCTGTCGCCAGCCATCAGGTGGCGCTCAACATGGCTGCCCTCACCTTCATGTTCTCGGTCGGTGTCACGCAGGCCTCCTCTGTGCTGGTCGGCCAGGCCGTGGGGGCGGGCGATCCGGGTCGCGCCCGCCGATCTGCCGGGGCCGGCCTGCTGTTGGCAGCCGGTGTGATGTCTGTGACCGCGGTGGTGTTCCTGACGGTTCCCGAGACGCTGGCTCGCATCTACACCGACGACCCGGAGGTCATAGCGCTGGCGGCACTTCTCATCCCCGTGGCGGGCGTCTTCCAAGTGGTGGACGGCCTCCAGGTGGTTGCAACGGGGGTCCTTCGGGGCGTGGGCGATACGCTGGCGCCCATGCTTGTCGGCCTGCTCGGCTTCTGGCTGATCGGCCTCCCGATCGGCTTCTGGCTCGGGTTCGGACGTGACTGGGGCGCGGTCGGACTGTGGTGGGGGCTCGCCGCAGGCCTCGGTGCCGTGGCCCTCTTCCTGCTCGTCAGAGTAAGAGTGCGTTTCGGGCAGGACCTCCGGCGGCTGACATTGGACGATGAGGAGGCTGCCCTATCCTCGCCGGGTTGAGGGTCCGGTAACGCGCGAAACCAGGCGGGGCGGTGGGGGTATGTGCGAAGCATGCGGCGCTTACCTCTGTTCCCCCTTCCGATAGTGCTCTTCCCGGGAGCCGTCACGTCCTTACACGTATTCGAGCCGCGCTATCGCCGCTTGATGAAGGACGCGTTCGACTCGGACGAGCGCTTCGGGATCATCTTCCAGGATCCGGATCGCTCGGATGACTTCCACATCCAAGAAGGTGGTGTGGGCACGTTGGTCGTGATCGAGAAGACTCGACCGCTTTCCAACGGTGGCTCGCTCATCCTCGTGCGTGGGAATTCGCGGTTCACGATCGTGGACGGCATCGAATCCGAAACGCCCTACCACGAGGCTTTGGTGGAGGTCTACGAAGATGAGAGGACCCCCGAGCGCGACGCCCTGATGGGTAGGCGCTACGATACGCTGCAGCGCTTCAATGGCTTGGTGAAATGTCTCTCGGGCGCGTGCGGTGAGTGCCCTCCGTTCGATGTGAACCGCGAGCTCGCTTTCCAACTTGCTCCCGCGATCCAGATCGACCCCGTCTGGCAGCAATCGCTGTTGGAGTTGCGCCATGAGGGTGACCGCCTGGAACGGCTCGACGCTGTGCTACAGGCGGCCTTGGACCAGCAAACGGAGGATGTTCCGGCGCACTAATCGTCGATGCCGAGTTCGCTCAGATCCATGTCGTCCGGACCAGGGTCCTTCAATTCCTCACCGTTCAGCCCAGCCTCCTCGCATGTGCCACCGGGCGGCGCTCCCTCCATCAGGCCGAGCTTCCACTCCTCGAGCACCTGAAGCAGCTCCGCGCTCTTTCTCACTCGGAAGAAGTAGGCCCGCCCCTTCACGGGCTTGAGCAAAATGCCCGGGCGGACGAGTCCCAGCGTGAGTGGGGTAGTGCGAGCGAGTTGCTTCGATAACCACACTGAGCCGAACCGCGCCGGCACGATGTCCTCGATGTCCTCGGGCTTGAGTACACGCGAGCGATAGGCCAGACCTTTGATGCGCAGATGGTCGGGGAAGACCAGGATCTTCCGTGGGATCATCGCCATGTAGGTCACCATCACCGCGATGCCCGTAACCAGCATGGCCGCGAACGAGGATGCCTGCACCCAATAGCTCTCCGTCGTTATCACGTACCGCAGCGCGATCCACTCGAAGCCGATGAACAAGGTCCGCGCGATGACGAGGGCGATTCCGCCCATGATGGCCACGAGCGAAACGCGGAACGGAAGGGAGAGTCTGAAGCGTGCGACGTACTTGATCGATCTCATGTCGATGGGTTTCGTGAGCCCGAAAGCCACCAGCCGGAACGCGATCCACACGAGCAGCAGCACGCTGCCGAGGGCCAGGCCCTGGCTGTACGGCTGCGGCCGGGCCACCGAGAGCGTCTCTCGCTCGCGCACGAACGCCTGACTCGCGAAGGACGCGAGTTCTTCCTGCCCGACTGCCTCGAAGAATCCGATGACGTCTGGGAAATCCTCGTGTACGAAGGGATCGTAGAAGCTTCGATACGCCCAGAAGTTGATCGACTCGGATGTCTGATTCGAGGTTCTGAGGCGCTCCAGGAGGGCGTCTCGATCGGCCTCGAATTCTTCGGGTGGCAGCGATCCCTCGCGGAGGGCTCCGAGTTCGTCTTCGATCACGCCTACCGCGAAATCGTATTCGTCCTCGTCGATCTGTCCGGAAATCTGGAGGAACGAGGCCGGCCCCCGCTTCTGAATCGTAACCTGAACCGTATACACCGCCTTCCGCTCGCCGTAGCGCAGCCGCTGGTTCAGGCGCCGGCCGAGCAGTTCGCGCACGAAGATCATTGCGAGCTCGTCTCGAGCGGATGGCTCGAAGACCTTGAATCTCCTGGTGTAGCGAATGTTCGACGCGAACGGCCAGGAGAAGGTGGCGCGATAGCGGGCGGGATCTTCCAGCGTGACCTCGCTCTGGGGAAGAGGCCGCCTGGCGAGGGTGCCGAACGTCGAATCGGCCAGCGACAGAACTCGCTCGAGCTCCAGGTCTCCGATGACCGTGAGCGTCATCGCTCCGGGCACGTAGTAGGTGTCGTAGAACTGCCGGAGGTCCACCGGGGTGATGGCCTGCAAGTTGGCGTACCGGTCGTACGCACGCGCGTTGCGCGTGACCATGCCGAACTCTCGCTCCCAGTACCCGGGTGGCCGCAGCCACTCCGGGTTGAGGAAGGCCCCCAGTAGCTCGAAGAATTCGCGCGGCCTCGCGTTGATCTCGAGCGCCACGGGTTGCCGGTTACGGTCCACCACCTCCGAATCCATGATGTGCGGCGACACGATGCGACTCAGCCATTCGATCGCGAAGAGGCCGTGTTCCTTTGCGATCGTGACGTAGTACCAGGTATGATCCGGGGTCGTAAACCCGTTGCGGCGGCCGCCGCGCCCTTCGATCGCGTCTTTGATTTCCCTCTCGGTGCGGCCATCGTGATCGCTGAAGAGCATGTGTTCTGTGAAGTGGGCCAGTTCCTCTTTGCCCTCGAGGTCGCGATCCCATCCGTAGGGCACGCCGACACTCACTGACACGTTCGGAGCGCCCGGCACATGCCGATACCAAATCTTGAGCCCGTTGCCGAGAAAGTGTGTCTCGAACCCGCCAAACGGATTCACGCCCTGCCCGACGACCGGTGGGGTCGAGTCCTGTGAGGCGGCGGCGGAATCGGCGATGGGCGGCGGCGGCGATTCCGTCTCCTGGCCCGGGAGCGCTGGAGCGGCCACGGCGAAAGCGAGCAGCGTGCCGAATGATGTCACAGAGATCTTCATTGTCCTCCCGACGCGCTTCGTGCCCCTTAATGTGCCCTTCGCCCCGAGGCTTCGCCGTCGCGGCCCACGCTACTACCCTTCGTTTGACGGATCGGTTGCCCGGCGGAAAGGCGTTGGCGACCTTCCATGGCCTGCGGCCTCATCAATCTTAGACGGGACTGTGCGCCCGAAGGGTTTCCATGTCTCGATTCGAGGCTCCCCAAATCCCGGATCTCGCGAACAACGATCCCGACACGCCCTGGGTGGAGACACCGGAGGGCGCGCGTTTCTTCGTGAACGCCGTTCTGGTCGCGCCGGAGTTGATCGTGTTTTTCCCCTTCGTGGTGGGAATGGCTTTGAGGGCGACGGGCCTCGTGCACGGGCCCACCGTTTTCCTGGACGTCGTGCCATGGGTCGCGGGGCACGCGATCCCGTATTTGGCTTGGCTCCTGCCGATTCCCATCTGGACGACGCTGCGCAATCTGAAGGTGGAGTCAGGTCGAATCAGGGTAGTGCTGTTCGGATTCCTCGCTCTGCACTCGTCGTTCCTGGGGTACGCGGTGCTCCGTTGGACCGGCTTGCTTGGGGCACCGTAGACCTTTGAGCGGCGGCTCGGAAGATCGGGTGAAGTCACGGGAGCACCACATTCAGGTCGCGCGCACGGCCCGGTACCACACGCTTGGTGATCCCGGACCCGATGTGCGGGAGGTGTGGTTCGTATGTCATGGCTACCGGCAGCTTGCGGGGCGGTTCATACAACGGTTCTCCGGCATCGCGGACGGATCCCGCATGATTGTGGCTCCCGAGGGGCTCTCGCGTTTCTACGTGGATCCGGAGGAGCGTGCGCACGGGCCGGAGGATCTTGTGGGGGCTACCTGGATGACAAGAGAGGATCGCGAGTCCGAGATTCAGGATTACGTGCGGTATCTGGACCAGGTCCATGACGCGGTCATGTCCGAACTCGGTGGGACGGCCCGGTCCGTGGTGGTACTAGGCTTCTCTCAGGGGAGTCACACCGTGAGTCGCTGGGTCACGCTCGGCAGCGTGCGCCCCGCGGCCCTGATTCTGTGGGGCGCGTACCCGCCTCCCGACCTTCCCCAGGCCGAAGCGGCCCAACGCCTCGGATCAACCCGGCTCTTGCTCGTGGCCGGAACCTCGGACCGCTACTGGACTGAACAGAGCCGGACGGGTGAGGAGGCGCGCCTGGAGTCCTTGGGAGTGAGCTATCGGACGAGGACCTTCGAAGGCGGACACGAGATCGACCGGAAGGTCCTGAGTGAGATCGCCGCGGACGTGTCGGCGACCTAGTGTCCTGAGTCAGAAGTTCGCCGACATTCGTGAACCGCTGCATCCCCCATGGCCGCGTTTCTCTTCCTCAAAATAGCCCTGCCGACAACAGCATTCGCTGTTGTTGACCCTCGTCATCGTGCCTTGCCACGGCGGCGCTTCGGTCCACTCGGTGCTACGACGAACTTCTGACTCAGGACACTAGAAGTCTCCGACGAACTTGATTTCGGGCACCAACTCGTAGCCCAACTCAGTCGCAACAGTGGATTGTGCCAGATCGATCAAGTGGCGCACCTCGGCTGCGGTAGCTCCCCCTAAGTTGACGATGATGTTGGCGTGTCCCTCGAAGATCTCCGCACTTCCGTGCCGGTGACCTTTGAGTCCACACTCGTCGATGAGCCGGCCGGCCCCGACGCCCTCCACCTTCCTGAAGATCGAGCCTGCGCAGGGGTAGCGCCTTAGATCGGGATGCCGCTCGGATCGCCATGCGAGGTTCTCCTCCATGACCCGCCGGAGTTCCTCCTCTGGCTGGACAGTGAGCCGGAAGACAGCCTCGAGCACGATGTCGTCACGCACGTGAAGGACACTGTAGTCGTATCCGAATTCGAAGTACCCCACATCGACCGTGCGCCGCTCGCCTTCCTGGGTCAGGATGCCCGCCGTCTCGAGCACCTCCGCGATGAAGACCGTGCGCTCGCGCTCGGGAGCGGGTGACAAGAAGTGGAGGTTCTGCCAGAGGGCACCGCCCACCGAGCTTGGAATTCCCACGAAATGATGGAGGCCGCAGAGCCCTCGGCTCACGGTGGCCTCGATGAGATCCGGATAGGTGTCCACACCCGCCCCGGCGCGCACCCGGTCGCCGTCGAGGAACTCGATGCCCTCCACGGCGGAGTGGATGATCAGGCCCCGAAAGCCCCCATCCCCCACGAGGATGTTCGCGCCGCGCCCGAGCACGAAATAAGGGGTGCTGGTGTCCCGCGCGGCGGTCACGGCCCCCGCCAGGTCATCGGCGGTCCGTGCGTGGTAGAGGAGGTCGGCCGGCCCGCCCACCTTGAAGGTGGTCATGGGCGCCAGCGGCACATTCCGGTCGAGACGGTCGCCTCCCAACCGGCCTTCGAGCTCCTCGAGGGTGGTTGTGCTGCTGTCGCTCATCGGGCGTGAGCCTCCGTTCGGTGAGCACGTGGTTTGGTGGGCGCAAACATATGCGCTGGATTGAATAGCAGGAAGCGGGCCATCGAGTGGGATCCTGCCGCCGCGGGTGGAGTAGTTCTTGGGCGCCCATCTGGCGGGCCAACCGAGATGTCTTGCGAAAACACAACGCCACGGAACTGTGATGCGCCGCGCCCTCCTGTTTCTCGTCCTCGTGCTCGCTTGCACCACCCATTCCCTCACCGCTCAGGAAGGCGCGGGCATCCTGGCCCGGCCGCCGATCCGTTATGAGATCGCGTTCCCGAATGCGGCGCACCACGAGGCGGAGGTCACCGTGGTCTTCGACGGCCTCATGCCGGGCACACTCGAGGTCCGCATGAGCCGGAGCTCACCTGGGCGCTACTCGCTGCATGAGTTCGCGAAGGGCGTCTACGGTGTGAGCGCCGTGGATCGCGATGGAGAGCCCCTGGAGATCGAGCGCCCCGATCCGCATCAGTGGAACGTGTCCGGACACTCGGGCTACGTACGGCTGAGCTACACGCTTTACGGCGATAGAGCGGACGGCACCTACGTGGCGATCGACCGCACGCACGCTCACTTGAACATGCCCGCCACCTTCGTGTGGGTGCGTGGCCTCGAAGACCGGCCGGTGCGAGTCACGTTCATTCCACCTGAGGGGAGCGGCTGGCGCGTGGCGACACAGCTCGCCCCCACCACCGATCCGTTCACGTTCGAGGCGCCCGGCCTCCAGTACCTCATGGACAGCCCAACCGTCGTGGCCGACTTCCAGCAGATCGAGTGGGAGGTGGGCCAGGGTTCCGAGTCGCAGACGGTCCGGATCGCGCTCTTGCACCAGGGAGACCGTGAAGACGCGGAACGGTATGGCGATGGAGTCAAAGCGATCGTGCGTGAGGCCGGTGAATTCTTCGGCGGTTTCCCCAGGTTCGATTACGGTACCTACACGTTCCTGGCGACCTACCTACCGTGGGCGGTCGGGGACGGCATGGAGCACCGCAACTCCACGATGCTGACCAGCACGGCAAGCATCGAGCGTAACGTCCTCGCTCTATGGGGAACGGTGGCACACGAGTTCATCCACGCCTGGAACGTTGAGCGCATGCGGCCGGATGACCTTCAGCCCTTCGACTTCGAAGAGGCGAACATGTCGAGGAGCCTGTGGTTCGCGGAGGGTTTCACGAGCTATATCGACGACGTGTTGCTCATCCGTAGCGAACTGATCGACACGGAGTCCTTTGCTCGGCGCCTGGGCGGGAGCATCAATTCCGTCGTGAACGGCCCGGGGCGGCAGTACTTCAGTCCCGTCGAGATGAGCATGCAGGCGCCCTTTACGGACCGAACATCCTCGGCCGACCCGACCAACCGGTCCAACACGTTCATCTCGTACTACACGTGGGGGTCGGTGGTGGGTGCGGGCCTGGATCTGGCCCTGCGCAGTCGCGTAAATGGCCTCAGCCTGGACGGCTACATGCAGGCCATGTGGAGTCGGCACGGTGTAACCGAGGTGCCGTACACGGTCGACGACCTCGAGAAGGCTCTGGCGGACTACACGAACGAGCCGTTGTTCGCGGCCGATTTCTTCGGGCGGTTCGTGCGTGGGCGTGAAGTGCCGGATTTCGAGTCTCTCCTCGCGCCGGGAGGCATGCTGATGCGCCGCACGAATCCCGGCGACGCCTGGCCTGGGCCGGTAAGGCTCGCCTTCGACGCACGGGGAGCCACCATCAACGCGAACACTGTGAAAGGTTCACCCATTTATGAGGCTGGACTCGACCGCGGAGATCGCATCCTCGGTGTGGACGGCCGCCCTATGACTTCGCGAGAGGCCTGGACGGCAGCCCTGGACGGCAAGCGTCCAGGGGACGATCTGCGGGTGGATTTCGAGTCACGCGGCTCAACCCGTACGGCCACCATACGGCTCACGGCCGATCCGGGCCTCGAGGTCGTCACGTTCGAGGCTGCCGGCCTGGTGGTCACCGACGCGGTTCGGCGGTTCCGGCGTGAATGGTTGAATCCCAAAGGACGCAGGGGACCGACATGAGCGCCACGACGACCGTCATCTACGACGGAGAGTGCGGCCTGTGCCGCCGCTCCATGAATGTGCTTCGCAAGCTCGACGAGGAGGGTGTCCTCGAGCTTGTCGAGGCACAAACGCCGGGAGTCCGAGAGCGTTTCCCTTGGATCCCTCCAGAGGCGTATGCGAGGGGGCTTCAAGTCATCGAGCCCGGCGGCAAGACCACCGAGGGAGCTGCCGCGGTGGAGCGGCTCTGCGCCATCATTCCAGCGGGACGGCGTGTCGGGTGGCTCTACCGAATACCGTTTGCGCGGCCGATAGCGGACCGTGTCTACGCATGGATCAGCCGCAATCGGACGACCTTGCCGTTGGACTGCGGCGAGCACTGTTTAGCAGGCGCCAGAGGGAAGGGCACGTCACCGGGACACGAACCGGAGTCCGGAACGGTTCGAGAATAGCCAGATCGACCGGTCCCGGACTGCGCTCTTCACGCAGGCCGAGCGGAGCCTGTTCCTCGAGCCGCTTCGTTGGGTGTCCGGTATTGGGACGACCGGTCCCGTAGTCGCACACAGACTTCCAGGCACAGCGGTGCACATGCTCGTATAATCCGTTGTGTCGCAACGACTTAAAAAATAACGAGTTTTGGCACGAAGTTTCCAATAAGGAGCCACGGATGCGGGAGTGGGTTTTCGATCAGAGATGTGAAGGGATCGTGGTGTGGGGTGTTCGGTTGCTCCGTTAGCCGGCTCCGGTCGGGGCCCCTCCCGCTTTTTTGAAAGACGCAGGCGAACTTCGAAGGGATGAGGCAAGTGAGCAAGGTTGCGACACTCGACATCACACACCACGCCAGGATCGTCATTCTGGCCTTTCTTGCGTCGATGCTTACAGCCACCATGGCTCTGGGGCAGCAACCGCGAGTTCTCACGCTGGGCGAGGCGATCGAGCTGGCTCGGCGGAACAACCCGATATTCCTGAGCACGCAGAACGACGAGGCCGCTGCAAGTTGGGCGGTGCGTGAGGCCTATTCGCGCCTTCTGGTGCCGGATCTGACCGTCTTCAGCCAGTTGCAATACCGTGCACCCGGAGTGCAGCGCATCGGGACGATCAACACGGGTGGTGTCGAGCAGGGCGCCCTGTTCACGTCGTTCTACGCGGTGAGCCTGAACTGGCAGTTCAACGGCATGCGGTGGTTCCAGCGCGCGTCGGCGAAGGCCGACAGGAGTGCCACGCGGGCTCGCACAATAGCGGCCGAGTTTACGATGGAGTTGGCGGTCACAATCCAGTACATGACCGCGCTCAGGGCCGGCGATCAAGTCGAGGTGGCTCGTCGGGCGCGGGAGCGTTCGCAAGAAAACCTGGAAATCGTCCAGGCACGCGTCGCGGCCCAGGCGGTGATCGTCACCGACCAGAAGCAGGCCGAGGTGCAGTTAGGCCGCGATCGGGTGGCGCTGCTCCAGTTCGAGAGCGCGCTCAGGGTGGAGAAGTTTCGGCTTATGGAGGGCCTGGGACTCGCCATCGAAAGTGACGTGACCCTGGTTAGCGAGTTCGAGGTGTTCGAGCCCGAGTGGATCGTATCGGAGTTGATCGCCATGGCGCTCGACGATAACCCGCAACTGAAGGCGTTCGTGGCCTCCGAAAACGCGAGAAAGGCGGATGTGCGCCAGGCGCGTGCGTCGTACTTCCCGAGCATTACGGTGACTGGTCAGTGGGCGGGATTTACCCAGGAGATCGAGAATGGCGAGTTCCTCGTGGCTCGGGCTCAGAACGGAATAGCCAACGGCGTCGCGAGCTGCCGACTGTTCAACGACATCTCCTCCGGTCTGTCCCAGCCGTTGGCCGGGTTCCCTCAGAACTGCGGCGCCCCCAACCTGACGCCGGAGACCGAAGCGTCGATCTTGGCGGCGAACAGCCAGTTCCCATTCGACTTCCAGACGATCCCCTTCCAGGCTTCCCTGCAGGTGAGCTTGCCGATCTTCCAGGGGTTCAGTCGGGAGCGCCAGGTATCACAGGCCGCCGCCCAATTCGACGATGCGCGGCATCTGCGCCGTTCCGAGGAGTTGCGGCTTCGTACGGCTGTGACCTCGGCCAACGACGCCCTGGAGACCGCTCACGAGATCGTTGGCATCGAGGTGCGAAATCGGGAGGTCGCCGCGGAGCAGCTCGAGTTGGCCAGCGCACGGTACCGCCTGGGCGCGGACAACTTCTTCACGCTTCTCGAGGCGGAGCGTGTAATGGCCGAGGCGGAGCGTGCCTATCTGGACGCCGTCTATACGTTCCACAGCTCGCTGGTGGCACTCGAGGTGGCTGTGGGCCGAAGCCTACGACCGGGGTCGGAGCCCCTGGACGACGAAGTCGACGACTAGACCAACAACGAGGTGGAAATCTGTGGACAACCCGAGTGGCCGTGAGTCGATACTGAAAAAGCACATGGACATTCCTCGGGATCAGAAACCGAGGACGCGCAAGCGCATCATCCAGTGGAGCGTCGCGGTGATCGCGCTCGTGGGGATCACTGGCGTGCTGAGAAATCTGAAGCCGGCTGCTCCGTCCGTGGATGCCGCGACTGTCTGGATGGACACGGTCCAGCACGGCACCATGATCCGGCAGGTTCGTGGCCCGGGTACACTGGTGCCCGAGCAGATGCGGTGGGTCACGGCGCTGACGGCCGGACGAGTCGAGCAGATCATGATCCTACCCGGCACCGAGATCGAAGCCAACACGGTCATCATCCGGATGAGCAATCCCGATGTAGCGGTGCAGCTCCTGCAGGCCCAGCAGCAACTCTCTAGCGCCGAGGGTACACTCATCCAACTGCGTTCTACGCTCGAGACGCAGAGGCTGACGCAGGCGGGCCTGGTGGCCCAGATCCGCACGCAGTACCGGAACGCGCTTCGAGAGCATCAAACGAACCAGCGCCTCTACGACATCAATCCCGAACTAGTGGCCGGCACCGAGTTCGCCCGAAGCAGGGATCAGGTTGTGGAGCTCGAGGAGCGTTTGGACCTCGAGGAGGAACGCCTGGCCGTGCAGGAAGCGTCCAGGGAGGAGCAGATCGTGGCTCAGAGGGTCCAAATTGATCGCCTGAGGGACATCGTGGAGTTCAACCAGGACCGTGTCAGGTCGCTCGAGGTGACTGCGGGCGTGCCGGGTGTGTTGGCCGAATTGCCCCTCGACGAGGGTCAGTGGGTCCAGTCCGGGGGAACGCTCGCACGTGTGGTGCAACCGGGGCGGCTAAAGGCGGAGATTCGCATTCCCCAGACGCAGGCTCAGGACATCGCGGTCGGCCAGAGGGCCTACATCGATACCCGCAACGATACGATTATCGGGACCGTCGTCAGAATCGATCCGTCGGTACAGCAGGGCACGGTTACGATCGACGTGGCGCTTCCGGCGAACCTTCCGAGGAGTGCACGTCCGGACTTGAGTGTGGACGGGAACGTGGTGATCCAGCGCCTGGACGACGTCACGTACGTCGGGCGTCCAGCCTTCGGGCAGGCGAATCAGAGAGTTGGGATGTTCAGACTCACTGGAGACGGGTTTGCAGAGCGCGTAAGCGTCTTGTTCGGAGCCAGCTCCGTCAACGAGATCGTAGTACGAGAAGGGTTGAAGCCCGGAGACATTGTGATTCTGTCGGACATGTCCCAGTGGGACAGATTCGACCGTGTGAAGCTAAAAGGCCGTTGACGAGACCTTGAAACTCATGCCGCAGGGCCCACGTAGGGGCGCTCTGCGACGGATGGTTCCAATCGAAGTCAAACGGGACGGATAGGGAAGGGAAGAATGGAAAACGAGACCACGAATGGGCACTCGCTCATTCACCTTGATGGCCTGACCAAGGTTTTCTACACGGAGGAAGTGGAGACCCACGCCCTGTCGGATATCCACCTGGACATCAAGGCCGGGGAGTTCGTCTCGATCGCGGGGCCATCGGGGTGTGGGAAGACGACGATGCTGTCGATCCTCGGCCTGCTGGATTCGCCGACGGGCGGCCTGTACCTGCTCGACGGCGAGCCGTCGGAGAACCTGACGGCTTCGCAGCGCGCGAAGATCCGTAACCAGGCGATCGGGTTCATCTTCCAGGCGTTCAACCTGATCGGTGACCTGACCGTCTACGAGAACGTCGAGCTTCCGCTGACGTACCGCGGCATGCCGGGCAGCGAGCGCAAGGAGCGCACGCACGCCTCTCTGGAGCGCGTGGGCATGGCCCACCGCATGAGCCACTACCCGAGCCAACTCTCGGGCGGTCAGCAGCAGCGCGTGGCGGTGGCCCGTGCCATCGTGGGGCGGCCCTTGATTCTGCTCGCCGACGAGCCCACGGGTAACCTGGACTCGAAGAACGGCAACGCGGTGATGGGCCTGCTCAAGGAGCTGCACGACGAGGGTGCGACGATCTGCATGGTGACGCACGATCCTCGGTACGCCCACGTGGCGGACCGCACGGTACACCTGTTCGACGGCCAGATCGTCGACGAAGAGGATGTGAAGCGTGCCGAGCACGCGTCCAAGCTGGAGGAGTCCGGCTTCGACCTGGCTTGAACCAAGCATGCATGTGCTCGACCGGGAGGCTGGCTGCGGCCACCCTCCCGGTTTTTTGTTCTGCACCAGGTTTCAGCACGGCCCTTCGAGAGGCGGGGGACCAGCGTGAAACCACCCCCGTCGTCGAGCGTAGAATCTCGAGAAACACCGGAGGTCGGGTTCTTGGTTGACTCTGTGGGCCCCGAGTGTTCGATTCTGGGACGGAACAACCATGTGGCAGGGTCGTCACGATCTCATGTGAATCACGAAAGCAAGTGTCCTAATGACTGATAGATCAATACTTTAACCGCACTGACGATGTCACTGATCAAGACGAGAGGGATGGAGAAGTCCTACAAGACCGGGGCGGGTGAGACGTTCGTGCTTCGGCGTATCGACCTGGACATCGAGCAGGGTGACTTCGTGACCATCATGGGTCCGTCCGGCGCGGGGAAATCCACCCTCCTCAGCATCCTGGGGATGCTCGACGGTGACTGGGGAGGTGAGTACTGGCTCGTAGACGAACCGGTGCACGCGATGAAGCCCAGGGCTCGCATCGAGTTGAACAAGGAGTATATGGGCTTCGTTTTCCAGCAGTACCACCTTCTGGACGACCTCACCGTCTACGAGAACCTCGAGATTCCGCTCTCGTACAGAAACGTGAAGCGCAAGGAGCGGCAGGCCATGGTCGCCGACACGCTCGACCGCTTCCAGATCGTGGGTAAGAAGGACCTCTTTCCCACGCAGCTTTCGGGTGGCCAGCAGCAGCTGGTGGCCGTGGCGCGGGCCGTGATTGCCGAACCCAAGGTCATCCTAGCCGACGAACCGACCGGTAGCCTGCACTCGAGCCAGGGCCGGATGATCATGGACCTCCTGAAGCAACTCAACCGGGAGGGCACCACGATCATCCAGGTCACGCACAACGAAAGCTACGCGGCGTACGGCGACCGCATCATCAATCTCAAGGACGGCTGGCTCGTCGACGACGAGTGATGCGGGTCCACTGATCCAGAGCGGGTAGGGCTTCCATGGCCGACGATCCGGTCCGTGTGCTGGTGGCGGATGACCAGCCCGACGTGCTCGAGGCGCTTCGCCTTCTCCTGAAGGCTGAGGGCATCGAGACAGAGACCGTCAGTTCCCCGGCAGAAATTCTCGAGAGCCTCGAGAAGTCGGACTTCGACGCCGTCCTCATGGACCTCAACTACACGCGCGACACTACCTCCGGACAGGAGGGCCTCGATCTCCTGAGCGAGCTGCGCCTGCTCGACGCCACCGTGCCCGTGGTAGTCATGACGGCCTGGGGCAGCGTCGATGGTGCCGTCGAGGCCATCCGTCGGGGCGCCAAGGACTACATCGAGAAACCCTGGGACAACGAGCGACTGCTGCAGACGCTACGAACCCACATCGAGCTGGCTCTTGCGGTCCGCAAGAGCCAACGCCTCGAGGGCGAGAACCGGCTGCTCAAGAAACCAGGGGCGCCGGACCTGATCTCCCGCTCCAAGGAAATGGCCTCGGTAATCGAGATGATGGAGCGCGTGGGCCCATCGGATGCGAACGTGCTGCTCACCGGGGAGCACGGGACCGGCAAGGAGGTCGTGGCCAGATGGCTTCATGCGGTCTCGCACAGGGCGCACAAGCCGCTGGTGGCCGTGAATGTTGGTGGTTTCAGCGAAGGCGTCTTCGAGAGCGAGTTGTTCGGGCACGTGAAGGGTGCCTTTACCGATGCCAAGACCGACCGGGTGGGCTGTTTCGAATTGGCTGACGCGGGTACCCTCTTCTTGGATGAGATCGCCAACATTTCGCTACAGCAACAGGCGAAGCTCCTCAGGGTGCTGGAGACGGGCGAGATCCAGCGAGTGGGCTCGTCGAAGGTCAGAAAGGTCGATGTTCGCTTCATCTCTGCGACCAACGCCGATCTGGCGAGGATCGTGGCAGACAGGCAGTTTCGCGAGGACCTCCTCTACCGATTGAACACTGTCGAGATTCAGCTACCTCCGCTTCGCGCCCGACGGGTGGACATTCCGCTTCTCGCGGAACATTTCCTGGCCCACCAGTCGGAACGGTACGACAAGGCTTTCGACGGCTTCTCGGAGGAGGCTACTCAGGCGTTGTTGGCCCACCCGTGGCCGGGCAACGTGCGCGAATTGCAGCACGCCGTGGAGCGAGCCGTGCTCATGGCCCAGGGGGAGCTGATCCAGGCCGCGGACCTGGGACTCCGGCGCCGGCCGGACGGTGGCACCGTGATGGAAGATCTCACGCTCGACGACGCCGAAAGAATACTCATCGAGAAGGCCTTGGAGAGAAACCAGGGCAACGTCAGCAAAGCCGCGGAAGAGCTGGGGCTCAGCCGAAGCGCCCTCTACCGCAGGCTGCAGCGTTACGGCATGTGACGAACCCGACCCCTCCAGTCCTGCCGGCCTCAGTGGCGCCACCGGGGCGTGGATGGTGGGAAAGAGTGAGGCACGACCGCAAGATCGTCATTCTCACGCTCATGGCGGGGCTCCCGGGAGTGGTGCTTTCGTTGGGATTTCTGTGGCTCGGGCCGTACTCCGCCACAGTGCGGTGGACGGTCTCGGTGTTTCTTCTGGGTGGGTGGTTCGGGTTCAGCTACGCCGTGCGGGAACGCGTGGTGAGGCCGCTCCAAACCCTGTCCAACATGCTCGCGGGTCTCAGGGAAGGGGATTTTTCGATCCGCGTGCGGGGCGCGGGCACGTCAGACCCTCTCGCCATCACATATCTGGAGCTCAACGCGCTCGAAGAGGTTCTGCGGGAGCAGCGCCTGGGCGCTGTCGAGGCCACGCGCCTTCTGAGGAGGGTGCTGGAGGAGGTGGATCTCGCCGTCTTCGCCTTCGACGAAACCGAAACCCTGCGACTCCTGAACGGCGCCGGCGAACGCTTGCTTGGACAGCCCGCCGAGCGACTCATGGGGCGATCGGCCACCGATCTAAGGCTTAGGGATACGCTTTACGGTGTGGCGCCGCGCACGCTGGAGGTCAGCTACCCGGGTGGGGTGGGTCGATGGGAGCTCCGCCGTACGGTGGTGCGCCAGGACGGGCAGCCCCTTCGGCTGATCGTGCTCTCCGATTTGAGCCGGGCGTTACGCGAAGAGGAGCGACAGGCGTGGAAGCGCATCATCCGCGTGCTCAGCCACGAGATCAACAACTCGCTCGCTCCCATCAAGTCGATAGCAGCAAGCCTTCATGGCCTTCTTCTAAAGCAGAGCGACGGCCCCTTGGACGAGGATGTAGCCAAGGGACTCGATGTCATTTCGGGACGCGCGGAGTCGCTCGGCCGCTTCATGCAGTCGTACGCCCGCCTGGCACGGTTGCCGGAGCCAGAGCTGACAACGGTCGACGTAGCTACGCTCGTGTGCCACACGGCAGAGATCGAGACGCGCGCCTCGGTCGTGGTGAAGCCCGGGCCGGATCTTTCGGTGCAGGCGGATGCGGCCCAACTCGAGCAACTTCTCATCAACTTGATCAAGAACGCGGTGGATGCCTGCCTGGAGACCGATGGCAAGGTCGAAGTGTCTTGGCGGCGCATCGGCAACACGCTCCACGTTTTGGTGGACGACGAGGGCCCCGGCCTTCCGTCGGATACCGGGAACCTGTTCGTGCCGTTCTATACGACCAAGCCGGGGGGGAGCGGCATTGGTCTGGCGCTGAGCCGCCAGATCGCAGAGGGGCACGGGGGAAGCCTCTTGCTCGAGAACCGTAAGGGTGGAGTGGGCGCACGGGCGCGTCTGACCCTCCCGCTCGACGTGCGCGACACGGAAGCAGTGGCGACGCTGGCGGGGTCGGAGGAAGAGGCGGAGGAGGGTTGAGCTGCGGTGCCCTCGTCGTCAGGGCCATCAGACGAAAACACAGCATTATCTTAGGTTCCATCGGTGAGCGGGGCGTTTGCCACCCATCCCTTGCCTAGAACCGACTCCCAGGCGTCACGGAGCGGCGAACGCTCGATGCGCAGGTCTCCCCAGTCGGACCACGCCGGCACCTGGGTGTAATCGCGGTTTGAGTAACAGAACGCCGCGATTCCTTCGGCCCGGATCAGATCGAAGTAGGGCGTGAACCAAGCGGACCAGGTCGTCGGATCATCTAGTAAATGCGTCTTTGATGGGATGCTCTCGGGGATGCTCAGCGGCTTTCCCCGAGCCTTCGCCGCGGCGACGAACTCTTCCGTGAAAGCTTGCTGCGAGTGTGAATCGAACGCCTTACCAAAGAAGTTGATGCCCCACCAGTCAACGACTTCGTCGCCCGGGTAAAACTCCATGAAGGGAGCGATTGCCCCGGCCGGATGTGCGTTCCAGACCCAGACCACGTTGTCGGCGCCTTCGTCGTCGAAGAGCGACCGGATGTGTACGAACGAGGATCGGTAGCTCTCTGGTTGATAGTTGTTCCAGGCCCCGTTGAACTCGAAGCCGGGGCGGAGGAGGATCGGTCGGCCGTCCTCCGCGAGCGCCTTGGCGATGGCCCTCAGCTCGCCGTCGAAGAGACCTGCGGTCACCTCCGGGTCCCACCCTCGGTGCGAACCGTCTGAGAGCTTCTCGGTATAGGAGATCCCTAGGAAGGGCAGCTCCCCGTACCGGGCGAGCTCGTTTTTGAGCACGGCCAGCCTCTCCACAGGAGTGAAACGAACGTTGATGAGAGAGTAGTAGGTCACCCACATCGCGGGGGGGTGGGTGGCGAAGGCCTCCACGTAGTCCTCGTACTCCGAGGGCTCGTGCAGGGGACCGGCGCAGTGCAAGGTCTGGCCCCCTAGGTTGCCGGCGCGGAGTTGCTCCACAGTGAACGCCGTCCCGATCGTCGCCGGGCTCCAGGGATCGGGTGGGAGGTTGAGTGAATCATCCCCCTCAGGGCCCGGACCCACGAGAGACCCGTCCTCTCCCGAACACGCCAAGAGCGAGAGAAGGACGGCAAGAAAGATCCCAACGGGTCGATAGGCCGAGGTGTTGGCACCGCGTCTCATGATTCACTCACAGGTTCGAGGAGTTGATCAGTCAAGACGAGGCAGGCCCCGTGCGCGTCACATCGGAGCGGAAAGGCCGAGAAGGTGCCCGCCCCCACCATCGCTGGCGTGGGCGGTGCCCCCTGGAATCCCACGCAACCGTTTTTACGACCCCTGTGTCAGATGGACAGAAGACGCTTGAGTGATCCTTCGCGCAAAGGGCAGGATTTGCAGGAAGTGCAACTGGTAGACCGCTCGCGGGCAGGTGATCTTCGTGCTCTCGCAGCACCACGACCCCGAGGCCGTCGATCAGCTCCTACGGATCGCAGAGACCGAGCAGGACACCGAGCTCAAAACCAACGCCATCTTCTGGCTTGGTCAGAGCAACGATCCGTGCGTAGCCGAATTCCTGTTGAAGATCATCGGCGGATGACGGCCCGGACGAAGTGGAGCTTCGTGCTCTCGGTCGCTCCAGTACTGGGGGTGGGCGCGCTCGCCGCCCCCTCGGCAGTGCAGAGCCTGACGGAACGCGTGCGCACGGCCCCCGACGGAGACGTGACCTTCCGGTTCGCTCTCAAGGACGACGTGGAGGTCTGTGACCATGGAGTCACCGTCCGAGGGAGCAGTTGGAGCGTGACCTCCGGCGGCAACCGGCGGGGCATCTGCGCCACTGGGGAGGGCGAAATACTCCTGAAGGTGCGGGACCGTGCCGTCGTTGAGATTGATTTGCGTCCGCCCTCGATCGATCGGTCGGACACGGATCTGGGCTTCCAGGACTCCGAGGTGGCTGCCGAGTTCCTTTTGAGCGTGGCCGCCGACCGTCCGCGAGAGAGTGTGGCAGAAGATGCCATCGCTCCCGCCGCGATGATCGACGGCGTAACGATCTGGCCTGCGCTCCTGGAGCTTGCCGTGATCGCTCGGCCTTCGAGGACGTGCGTGAGCAAGCTGTTTTCTGGCTCTCGCAAGAGGCGGCCGAGACTGCGACCGCCGGCCTCGTGTCCATCGCAAAGGACGACGGTGAGGATGCGGAAGTGAGGGCGCGGTATTCGCGCTTTCCCAACGTCCAGACGAAGAGGGTGTGCCGATCCTCATGGAGTTGGCCGTTTCCTCTCGGCACGCAGAGGTTCGCGAGAGATCGCTGTTCTGGCTGGCGCAGTCCAAGGACCCGCGTGTGTTGCCCTTCTTCGAGAGCTTCCTTCTGGGGAGGGCGGCTTTGCGGTAGGTCGGCCAGGTCGTCGGCTCGGCGCCCATGACCCATTGCCAGGGCCCGGAAGCCACGCCGGGCCCTCTTTGCGTCCTTGTAGATCAACCTTGTTGTGCGGGCGGCGGCGGCGGTAAGTTCGAAGCAACCATCCCCATAATGGATCACTTGGCATGAGGGGTGGCGAAATCGAAGAACTCCACCGCTTCCCGGATTCATGAGTGAAGTCATGCAACGGCCCATCAATGTGCTGCTCGTCGAGAGCGAGCCCGAAGACCTGAAGGGGCTTCGGAAGAGCTTTGCTGAAATGCCCGGAGGCCAGATCGAGCTCGAATGGGTGAGTGAATTGGCCACCGCCCTTCAGAGGCTCTCCGCGGGCGGGATCGACGCCGTGCTCCTGAACCCATCTCTTCCCGACAGTGACGGAATCGTAAGCTTCGAACGGACAAACGCGTTCGCGCCGGATGTGCCGATCATCGTGATATCCGACTTGGACGACGACGATCTTGCGGTGAGCACGGTACAGGGCGGCGCACAGGACTTTCTCGAAAAGGACGAGGCGACCCCCCCGGTCCTGGCCCGATCAATCCGATATGCGATCGAGCGGCACCGACTGCTGTCGGCCCTCCGAAGCCTCTCGCTGATCGACGAAGTGACGAATCTCTACAATCGCGGCGGCTTCTCCGACCTGGGCGAACAGTACGTGAAACTGGCGAGGCGCTCGGCGCAGGGCATCACGCTGGTGTACGTGGACATCGACCGCTTCAAGACCATCAACGACTCGCTCGGCCATCACATCGGGGATCGAGCTCTCCTGAAGGTAGCCGAGATCCTTCGAGTCACGTTTCGCCGTTCCGACCTCATCGCACGTCTGGGCGGCGATGATTTTGCGGTGCTCGCCCTCGAGGCGACCGGCGACGACGCGAAAGCGCTCGTGGAGCGCCTGAGGCGACAGGTGTCGGACTCCAATGAGACGAGCAAGGAGCCGTATCAACTCTCGATCAGCGTGGGAATGGCCCGGTACGACGGGGATGGACGAGTCACGCTCGAGGGTCTGCTGGACCAAGCGGATAAGGCGATGCGGGAAGAGAAGGCCAAAAAACGGCGCGCGGTAAAGCCGTAGGCGACGCGGATGTCGAACGAGAATCCCACTGAGGCGCGCGATGCCACCGAGCTCCCCGGAGCGGATGAAGCGACGGACGGCCCGAACGGCCCATCCGAAGATGATGCCGTGACGGAGATCGACCTGGACACGGACGTGGACGAAACGCCGGTCGTGATTCCGGAGCCCGCACGCCCGGAGGCCGTGCACTGGCTCGTCCGAATCGCGGAGCGCGCGGGGCTGGCTGGTGATCGGCCGGACGTCAGTGCACAGTTGCGCGCAGCGGACGTGTGGGGCTCCGTAGTGCGCGCCTACGATCTCCCGGACCGGCGACTGGCCGAGTTGGTGGCCGAGTACTTTCGGCTCGATACGGCTGAATTCCGGAGCGCCGACCCGAATGCGGCCCTCCTCGTACCCGAGGTGATGGCCCGGAAGCACCATATCTACCCACTGTTCGACACCGACCGGAACCTGGTGGTCGCCACGTGTGACCCAACCGACGTCGAGGCAGAGCGGGCGTTGGGATTCAGCACGGGCCGGACGGCGATTTTCCAGGTGGCCTCTCCCACGGCCATCCAGGAGGTCCTTGATGCTCGCTTCTCCCCCGAGTTGGCGGTGGAGTCGATTCTTGGCTCACTCGAAGCCGAGGATTTCTCGGACGACGCCGTCAAGCTGGTGGAGGAAATGGGCCCGGAGTCCATTTCGCACGGTGACGCGTCGACCGCGCCTGTGGTCAAGCTCACCAACCTCATCATTCGTGACGGTATCGCGCAGGGCGCCAGCGACATCCACGTGGAGCCCGGGCGCAGTATCGGTACGATCCGCTACCGCATCGATGGGGTGCTGCGTAAGCATATGGACCTACCCATGAGCGCGATGAACCGGGTCATCTCGCGCATCAAGATCATTTCTCGGCTGGACATCGCAGACCGGCTTCGTCCACAGGACGGCAAGGCCAGGGTACGCATTGGCACTCTGGCGTACGACCTGAGGATCTCGACTCTTCCGGCAGGTGGGGCCGAGAAGTGCGTGATCCGAATCCTCGATTCCAGCCGTTCATTGAGTTTGGAGGATTTGGATGTTCCAGCCATTGAGCTCGCCCGGTTGCGGCAACTGCTCAGCTATAGGGACGGCATCGTTTTGGTGACGGGACCGACCGGCTCTGGCAAGACAACTACGCTCTACGGTGCACTTCGTGAGTTGGCCACGGGGAAGGTCAATATCATGACCGTCGAGGATCCCATCGAGTACGAGCTTCCGAATGTCACCCAGACTCAGGTGGCAGTGAAGCAGGGGCTCACGTTTGGGACGGTGCTCCGCTCGATTCTGCGCCAGGACCCCGATGTCATTCTCGTCGGCGAGATTCGGGACCGGGAGACGGCGGAAACAGCCGCTCAGGCTGCGATGACCGGCCACATCGTTCTCGCGACGGTGCACGCGAACGACGCCGTGAGTTCGATTGCGCGACTGGCTGACCTCGGCCTGCCGTGGACCACCATCGCGACTACGCTTCGCGGCACCCTGGCCCAACGGTTGCTGCGCAGGGTCTGTGCCGCTTGCGCGGAACCCGTACGGGGCCGTCTTTCGCCAGAGGAGCAGCGGCTGACCGATAGGCACGGCATCGAGCCGGTCGTGCGGGCGGTGGGCTGTACCGAGTGCGGCTTCACGGGCTACCGCGGCCGTATTCCGGTGGTCGAAGTGATGATCTCAAGTCCGCGCTTCCAGGCGGCAGTAGAGGCTCGGAAAGGCTGGGCCACGCTCACCAAGATCGCGCAGCAGGGGGGGCTGCGCACGATGCACGAGGTGGCGCTCGAGTGGGTCAAGCAGGGCAAGACCTCTCTGGATGAGGTGGACCGTGCACTCGGACAGCAGCTCGGAGACGAGGAGGAAGACCGGAAGCGCGCCCAGAAGCGTATCTTGGTCGTTGATGACGAGGCGGATGCCCGTCTGATGATGCGGACCCTGCTGGAGGAACGGGGATACGAGGTGCAGGAGGCCGAAGGCGGTCACCAGGCTCTCGACATCCTCAAGGCGGATGCCGACTTCTCTCTGGTGGTCCTAGATCTTGCGATGCCCGGCATGGATGGACGGGAGGTTCTCCGTCAGATTCGCAGCTCGCGCGACACGGCAACCCTTCCCGTTCTGGTTCACACCGCCGTCGGCCCGGACGACACAGAGGCCGAGCTTCTCGAGGCCGGGGCTGACGACTATATCGACAAGCAAGCCAACATGGACAACTTTCTCGCCCGCGTGAAGGCGGTGCTCCGCCGTGCCGTCATGTAACGACGGCGGGCCTTCCCAAAATCGCTACATTGCCTGGCATTCACGCCGACCTCACCATTCCCAGAAGCATGAGATAAGAACATGATCCGCCTATTTCAGATCGGGTGGTTCGGTGCCGGGCTGCTCGTTGTTCTATTTCCCCCCACCCCCGCATGCGCTCAAACGGAAATCTCGGCGAGGACCGCCACCATCACCCTCGGTGGCCGCCTGCATGCCCAATTCTCCAGCACCACGGTGGACGATGCCGGGCAGACCAACATCTTTCTCCGCCGGGCCCGCATCTATCTGGGCATCGAGGTGAACGATTTTCTCGAGGCCGCCCTGCAGCCCGACTTCGCGGGTGGGCAGGCGCTCCTACAGGACGCTTACGTTCGCTTCAACTTCTCGGACGGCTTGGTGGTGACCGTGGGCCAAATGAAGCGGGCGTTCGATCTGTTCGAGCTCAGTTCGAGCACCAGGCTTTCCGTGATCGAGCGGGATGGTCGAGTCCCCGGTGTGGACCACTGCGCCGGTGTGGGTGGCATCTGTTCATGGAGTGGCTTCAATGAGGAGCTCGCCTATGCGGAGCGTGATGTAGGTATTTTCTTCGAGGAGGACCTCTCGGAGAAGGTGAGCTACATGGCCGCGGTGACGAATGGGACCGGTGTCAACGTCCCGGACGAGAACTCGTTCAAGTCCTAATTCCGGACGCATCCAAGTCGAGTTGGGCGGCGGCGTCCGCGTTGCCGTCAATACATCGATCCACGACTACATCGCCCCGGGGATGACACGGACTACGGCGTCGCCTTCGGCGGTGATATCGAGTTCGGATCGTGGCAAGACGGGCTCCATCTCCAGGCAGGTTTCGTGACGGGAGACAACTGGCTCTCCCTCGACCTGTCGGGCGACCCGGCGACCTTCCGGACCGCTCAGGTGATCGGGAGCTACTACATCCCGCTCGATGACGACGAGCGGTTTGTCGGGATCGAGCCGGTGGGCCGGATCAGTTGGGGCGATCCGGACAGCGACGGCGTGGCTGACGGCGGCCTGCTCATGACTCTGGGCATCATGTTCTATGTGCTTGGCCGCAGCAAAGTGGGAGCAAACTTGGACATCTATTCTCCGCAGACCGGTGACACGGAGATGTCCCTCAAGCTGCAAACCTACCTCTACTTTTGACTTCCAGGACCCTCTCATGGAGTCCGCCGGTAGATTGACAGGCTGCCCCAGAGGCTGCGAGCTTACTGGGCTTTGTTTACGGCCTTTCGAGGCCCCAAACGTATTGAATGGCCGCCAGTCATGATCAAATCACTCAGAGGCCGGATCGCCCTCATAGTGATCCTCGTGATCTTCAGCCTCAGCTCGCTCTACCGGAACCAGCTGAAGCTCGGTCTGGATCTCCAGGGCGGGATGCACATTGTCCTCGAGGTCGACGACCCCGAGGGGACCCTGTCGGACGAAGCTCGGAGCCAGATGATCGATCAGGTGGAGCGGATCCTCCGCACCCGGATCGACGAGTTCGGCGTAGAGGAGCCTCTCGTCCAGAAGGTCGGCCGCGACCGGATCATCGTCGAGCTTCCCGGCGTCGACGATGAAAGCCGCGCGAAGGAGCTCATCCAACAGTCGGCGTTTCTCGAGTTCAAGCTGGTGAGGCCGACGTCGGACCTGGATCCGGCGTTGAGCCGGCTCGACCGGCAAATCGTTGCCGCTCTGGGGGAGGACTCCATCCGCGCGTTGGGACGTGCCGTCGAAGGTCCGTCGAACGACGTCTTGGCAGTGCTCTTCGGCGACGGGGCCGCACAGGGCGACTCGGCCGATGCCGATGCCGAAGAGCAAGAGACGGCTCTGGCGCCGTTCACGAGCCTCCTGCTCAGGGGTGACTACGAGGGCACCTATCTGGTGGCCGTTCAGGATGTGCCCGCGGCCGAGATTTTCATGGCACTCCCACAGTTCCAGCGCGCCCTCCCGCGCGACATCCAACTCCACTGGGACTGGGAGGTCATGGGGATCGCAGCCAGTACCTACCGCCGTCTCTATGTTCTCGAGGATGATCCATTCGTCACGGGAGATATGCTGGAGAACGCGGTCGCCCAGCGGAATCCGCAGTTCAACCGGCCCGAAGTCACTTTCCAGTTGAACCGGGCTGGGGGGCGCAGGTTCGCGAACTTCACGGCGCAGCACATTGGTGACTATATCGCGATCGTGTTGGACGGTGAAGTCGTGAGTGCGCCGGTGGTCAACGACCGGATCGGAGCGAACGGTGTCATTGAGATGGGCGCCAGCTCGGATATTGCCGAGGCGGCCGATCTCGCGTTGGTTCTGCGCGCGGGAGCGCTCCCGGTCAAACTCAGGATCATGGAGGAGCGGACCGTCGGCCCGTCGCTGGGCCAGGATTCGATCGATCAGGGCAAGCGTGCGGGAATCATCGGGTTGTTTCTGGTCGTGGTCATCATGATCAGCTATTACCGCATGGCAGGAGTTCTCGCGGTGGCCGCGCTCGCGGTCTACGTGAGCCTGGTTTTGGGCGGTCTATCCGCGTTCGGCGCGACACTGACGCTTCCTGGTATTGGAGGCCTCATCCTCTCGATCGGGATGGCGGTGGACGCCAACGTCCTGATCTTCGAGCGCATCCGGGAGGAACTGAGCCTGGGGCGGGCGACTCGGACCGCGGTGGATGAGGGCTTCGCGCACGCTCTCTCGGCCATCGTGGACGCGAACATCACGACTCTCATCACTGCGGTGATCCTCTTTCAGTTCGGGACGGGGCCGGTACGGGGCTTCGCGGTGACGCTTTCGATTGGGATCATCGCTTCGTTCTTCTCGGCACTCTTCGTGACGCGGACGTTCTTCCTCATCTACCTGGCCGGCAAGAAGGCCTCAGACCCGATCAGCATCTAGGCCCATGCGACTCTTCAACCAAGCCAACTACCAGTTCATCGAGAACCGCCGCGTGACGTATATGCTATCCGGGATCGTGATTGCCGTCGGCATGGCGTTCATGATCTACAACGTCGTGTCAATCGGCAGTTGGCAGAATTACGGTGTGGATTTCACCGGCGGCTCTTTCATTCAGGTGCGCTTCGATCAGCCCACGACCGCAGCCCAGTTGCGGGCCGCGCTCGGGGGTCCCGATGCACCGCCGATCACTCGGTTCGGCGAGGAGAACGAGTTCGTTATCCGCGCCGAGTTGACCGACGAAGAGGTTGCGGAGGTGGCCGATGGGGTGCGCCGGCAGCTCGAAGCCGCCTTCGGTTCGCGGGTCTTTGAGATCGTGCGGCAAGAGTCCGTCGGACCCAAGATCGGCGGGGAGCTACAACAGAAGGCAGCGCTCGCGATGCTGTTCTCATTCATCCTGACCTTGGTCTACCTCGCCATCCGTTTCGAATTCAGGTTCGGGGTAGCGGCTGTGATCGCGACGGTCCACGACATTCTGGTCACGTTGGGATTTCTCGCGGCCTTCCAGGTCGAAATCGCACTGCCAACGGTGGCCGCGATCCTTACCATCGTCGGGTACTCTTTAAACGACACCATCGTCGTATTCGACCGGGTGAGAGAGAACCTCAATGCCAAGGGAGGCCGGCGCAGGGATCCCAGCGAGCTTGTGAATCACTCCATCAACGAGACGCTACCGCGGACCGTCCTGACCTCGACCACCACGCTGGCCGTGTTGCTCAGTTTGTTCTTTGTGGGTGGGGCCGTGATCCGCGACTTCACGGTGGTGCTGATTCTGGGCGTGTTGGTCGGCACGTATTCATCGATCTTCGTGGCGTCTCCGGCTCTGCTGGAGATTCAGGCCCGGTTCGGGGACAGCCAGAGCGCGGAACGCAAGAAGCGCAGACCGTCCGCCACCGTGGCGTAACCATCTCAGCGGGCGAGGCGCCTCGCCGGTGTTCGACAGCCACTGCCATCTGACGGACGACCGCTTCGCCGGGGATCGCGAAGAGGTGCTGTCCCGGGCCCATGCGGCCGGCGTACGACGTGTCGTCACCATCGCCTCCGACCTGGCCGATAGCCTGGCTGCGATCAAACTCGCCGCAGCGTACCCCGACACGTGGTGTTCTGTGGGCATCCATCCCCACGAAGTGGAGCGTGCCCGGGATGGAGACGAGCGGCGCATTCGTGAGCTCGCCGGACGTGAAGAAGTGGTGGCCCTGGGGGAAACCGGGCTCGATTATTTCTACGACAACTCACCGAGGGCGCTCCAGCGTGCGTGGTTCGGTCGCCATCTCGACTTGGGCGCCGAACTGGCTCTCCCGGTGGTGATCCACGCGCGTGACGCCGATGGGGATACCATGGAGTTACTCGATTCCGCTGTACCCGAAGTTACCACGGTTCTCCACTGCTTCACCGGGGGAATGGAGCTGCTCGAATTCGGCTTGGAGCGGGGCTCCTACGTGTCCTTCTCCGGGATCGTGTCGTTCGGTAAGTTCGATGGCCAGGAGGCCGTACGCCGCGTCCCGCGCGACCGCCTGTTGGTCGAGACGGACTCGCCGTACCTGGCGCCGGTGCCGCGGCGGGGAAAGCGCAACGAGCCCGCCCTGCTGCCACACGTGATCGAGGCGGTGGCCGCGCTTCGGGGCGAGGATGCGTCGGACGTCGCAGAGTACACATCGGAGAATGCAGCCCGCTTTTACGGTATTTGAGGATCCATTCAGGTGACTGATCACCCCACGCGGACCATCGAAATCCTGCCCGACGCGGTGGCAAACCAGATCGCCGCCGGCGAGGTGGTGGAGAGGCCCGCGTCGGTGGTCAAGGAACTCGTCGAGAATGCGCTCGATGCCGGCGCCTCCACGATAGAGATCGAGGTGGACCTTGGCGGGAAGCGCCGCATCCGGGTCGTGGACGACGGGCATGGCATGGGACGCGAGGACGCGTTGCTGTCGGTGGATCGCCACGCGACCAGCAAAATCCGATTCGCCCAAGACCTCCGCGACATCGGTACGTTCGGTTTCCGGGGTGAAGCACTTCCCTCTATCGCGGCCGTTTCTCGCATGACGGTGGCGACCCGAAACGGCGGCTCGGATGTCGCCACCGTGCTGAGGATAGAGGCCGGTCGTCTGATCGGAGTGGACGAGACGAGTCGTCGCCGGGGCACGACCGTCGAGGTCAACAATCTGTTTTTCAATGCCCCTGCCAGGTGCAAATTCCTGAAGTCGGTCTCGGCGGAGACTCGCGCGGTGAGTGACACGTTGACGGTTCTCGCGTTGGCGAACCCGGCGGTTGGCTTCACGCTGGCGTCGGGTGAGCGCATGCTTCTGGAACTGGCTCCGAGCGATGACGTGGTCGACCGTATCGCCGCGATCTGGGGTACGGACGCTGCTGCCACGTTACTCCCCGTCGAGGCGTCCAGAGACGGCTTCCGGCTACGCGGGCTGATCCAGCGGCCGGACGATGCCGGACCCGGCTTTCGCCGCGCCCACCTGTTCGTGAACGGCAGGCCCTTCCGCGAACCGGCCCTCCTGAAGGCGGCGGATCGGGGTTACCGGACGACCATCGCCCAGAAGATCCGGCCATGGATTTTTCTGTACCTCGAGGCCGATCCGGGTGGAGTCGACGTGAACGTGCATCCCGCCAAAGCCGAGGTCCGTTTCCGAGACCGGGCCGCCGTGGAGCGCCTGGTGGAGGAGGCCGTCATATCGACGCTAGCCGGTCGAGAGAGCGGCGCCTTCTTCGAGCGAATGACGGTGGCCTCGCTTCAGGTGCGCGAACCCAAGCCCGCCGCCCGCACGGTGCCGGTCGAGGACGCACAGACCGCCCTTTTCATGGCAGGTGACGCGAGCGCGGTCGGGTCTCTGGAGGCCGACGTGGCGGAGGGCAGGACGCCGCCTGCGTTGGTGGAGAGACCCCGCCTATGGCAGGCGCTGAACATGTACTTGCTCGCTGAGACGCGAGAAGGACTCCTGATCATCGACCAGCATTCCGCCCACGAGAGGGTCTTGTTCCAGAGGCTCATGGGTGCCTTCGAGGCCGGAAGCGAGGATAGCCAAAAACTGCTCTTTCCTCTCACGATCCGCCTGACTCCGGCCGAAATCGAACAGGTGGAGTCCCTGAGGGGGATGCTGGCCAAGGTAGGTTTCGAGGTCGAGAGTTTCGGGGGCAATTCGGTCATTGTCCACGCTGTCCCCAACCCGCACCCCCATTTCGATGCCGCGCGGTGTTTCCGCGAGATGATCGCTGAGTTGACCGAGGGTTCGGAGCTGGTGAGGTCCGGCAAGAATCAGCACGAGCGCATCGCGATGACGTTCGCCTGCAAGGGCGCCATCAAGGCCGGCCAGCGTATGAGTGAGGCCGAGATGCAGGAGCTCTTCGACCAACTGTTCGCCACCGACCTCCCCTACCACGACGTGCACGGCCGCCCGACCATCGTTCGCCTGAGTGCTGCCGAACTGGAGCGGAAGTTCGGTCGTTGAGCGAGTTCCTGGCGATCACGGGGCCGACCACATCGGGGAAGACGGCCCTCTCGCTACGCGTCGCCGAGGTCCTGGAAGGCGAGATCATCTCGATGGACTCCCGGCAGGTCTATCGAGGGATGGACATCGCCACCGACAAGCTGCCGGAGGCGGAACGGAAGGCCATCCCGCATTTCGGACTCGACCTGAAGGATCCCGGAGAGACCTATAGCGCGGTGGAGTACGCCCGCAACGCCCGCAGGTGGATCGCAGACATCCGGACGCGGGGGCGAGTGCCCGTCCTGACGGGTGGGACGGGCTTCTTCTTGCGAGCCCTCACCGACCCGATCTTCGACCAACCCGAAGTCGACGCCGGGCGCCGAGAGCGGCTACGCCGGCACCTGACCTCGTTCGAGCGGGCGAAACTAGAGCGCTGGGCGCGAGTACTTGATCCGGACCGCGCCGACTTGGCAGCAGAGGGTGGGCCCCAGCGCTTGGCTCGCACAGTGGAGGTGCCGCTGCTCACGGGCAGGCCGCTCTCGTGGTGGCATGAGTACGGCGCGCCCGAGGCCGAACCCATGGCGGGGGTTGTCGTGGTTCTCGAGCTCCCCCGGGAGGAGCTCGACGAACGCATCGATGCCCGAATCGTCCGGATGCTGAAGGCGGGGTTGGTAGGCGAAGTGGAGCAGTTGATTGCCGCCGGCTACGGCCCGGACGACCCTGGCATGACCGGTACGGGATATCGGGAGATCGGACGATACCTGGGTGAAGAATGTACGCTGGAGGAGGCGCTGGAAGACATGAGTAGGGCAACGAAGCGCTACGCCAGACGGCAGATGACTTGGTTCCGGCATCAACTTCCGGACGATGTGGTACACGTTGATGGCATGCAGGCAATCGAGGAGCAGGTGGAGATCGTAGTGGCCGCATGGAGCGGGATGGTTGAGGACAATGTGACAGCAGCGGGAGGTGGGACGTGAAGATCGGGATTGCTTGCCATCCGACTTTCGGCGGGTCAGGTGCGATTGCCACCGAACTGGGGATGCAGTTGGCGCAGCGGGGTCACGAGATCCACTTCATCTCGTACGCGCAGCCGTTTCGCCTGGACCGTTTTAGCGAGCGGGTCTTCTTTCACGAAGTCGAGATGGAGCATTATCCGCTCTTCGAACACCCGCCGTACTCGCTGGCCCTGGCGGTGGCGTTACACGATGCCGCCGCCAAGCACGACCTCGACCTGATCCACGTCCATTACGCGATCCCCCATGCGACTTCGGCCTGGATTGCCCGGGAGATGCTCCAAGGGGCCAGCCTACCGATCGTTACGACGTTGCATGGCACGGATATCACATTGGTTGGGCTGCATCCGTCCTTCCACACCATCACGCGTTTCTCGATTCTCAAGTCGGACGGTATCACCGCTGTGTCATCGTTCCTGAAGGAGCAGACGGTGCGGGACTTCGGAGTGCCGGCCGACCGGATCGAGATGATCCCCAACTTCGTGGACACCGAGATCTACCGCCCCGGCCGGGAGCCCTGTCACCGCCATAGCTTGGCGCCTGGTGGCGAAAAAATTCTCATGCACATCTCGAACTTCCGCCCTGTGAAACGGGTGACCGACGTGGTTGAGATCTACGCCAAGGTGGCGAGTCGTATTCCGGCCCGACTGGTGATGATCGGAGACGGTCCGGACCGGCCTCAGGCGAAGGAGCGGGCGGAGGAATTGGGTGTTGCCGACAGCGTGGTCTTTCTTGGCAAGCATGCTTCGGTGGAGGAGCTGTTGCCGTGCGCCGACCTGTTTCTGCTCCCGAGCGAGTCAGAATCCTTCGGGCTTGTAGCCCTCGAGGCGATGGCCTCGGGTGCGCCGGTCGTGGCCTCGCGCGTCGGAGGGTTACCTGAGGTTGTACCGCACGGTGAGGCCGGCTACCTGTTCGAGAGCGGTGACACGGAAGCCATGGCTGAAGGGGCGCTCGAGATCCTCGGCGACCAGACGGTCTGGAAGCGCTTCTCCGCCGCCGGGCGCCAGCTCGCTCTCGAGCGGTTTTCGTCTGAACAGATCGTCCCGGCATACGAGCGTTACTACGAGTCGATTCTCGGGGCAGGGGTACCTGGATGAACTCCTGGGAGGCTGCGCTTCTCGGGGTTCTGCAGGGCGCGACCGAGTTCTTGCCGGTGTCGAGCTCAGGCCATCTCGTGATCGGGCAGGCCATTCTGGGTCTCGAGCTTCCGGGAGTTGCGTTCGAGGTGGCCGTTCACGTCGCGACACTCCTATCGGTCGTGGTGGTCTACCGGGACCGGCTGGTCGGGCTGGCCGTGGGTGCGGCCAAACGCGAGGGAGCAGCCTGGCGGTATCTCGGACTCCTGGCACTTGCGACGGTACCTGCGGCGGTCGCGGGGGTCGCGTTCAGAAGCGTGGTAGAGGGCCTGTTCGATTCGACGTGGATCACTGGCGTAGCCTTCCTGGTCACGGGCGCCCTCCTGTGGAGCGCACGCTCGGCGCAGCAGCGCGACGACCGGAAGACCGCTCCCGGCGCGAAGGAGGCGGGGCTGATCGGCCTGGCTCAGGCGTTCGCGCTCGTGCCGGGGATCTCGCGTTCGGGAACCACCGTGGTGGTCGCCTTATGGCTCGGATTGGAGGCCCGTGAGGCCGCCGCTTTTTCCTTCCTCATGTCGATACCCGCTATCGCTGGAGCCGCGGTGCTCCAGGCCCCCGAAATACTGGCCGGGTCGGCCCCGGTGAGCGGGGCGCCCCTGGTGGTAGGCGCGGGTTTGGCGGCGATAGTGGGTGTGGTGGCCATCCGTGCGTTCGTTGCGGTGCTGGCCAATAAGTCATTCCATCGCTTCGCTTACTACATGTGGGGTCTGGGGATCGCGGTGTTGGCCGCCGTGGTGCTGACCGCGTGACGACCCTGGAGATGGCGAATGCCATGGCGCTCATCGAGGCGGCCCTCTCGGAGGACGTCGGCGACGGCGACCGGACATCCGAATGGACGGTCCCTGCCGAGTCGCGCTCCGAGGCGGTCATCGTAGCCAAGCAGCGGTTGACCGTGGCAGGCCTGGCCGTGGCGGCCGAAGTCTTCCGGGCCGTCGATGCGGACCTGTCCGTGGAGCTCAGGACCGACGATTCGGAGGAAATCGAAGTGGGCGATGTCGTGATGGTGATTGCGGGGCCCACCCGGTCCTTGCTCACGGCCGAACGCACAGCCCTGAATTTTCTCGGCAGGTTGTCGGGCATCGCCACGCTCACGCGGGCCTTCGTGTCTCGTGTGGAGGGTACCGGTGCCCGTATCGTCGACACACGGAAGACCACGCCGGGATGGCGGGCCCTCGAGAAGATGGCGGTACGCGCCGGCGGAGGCTCCAACCACCGCATGGGCCTCGACGACATGGTCCTCGTGAAGGACAACCACATCGCGGTCGCCGGGGGACTCACCGCCGCGATCGAGCGGGTCCGGATGAACAACGTTGGACTTCCCGTCGAAGTGGAGGTGCACACCGGAGAGGAACTGGAAGAGGCGCTCGAGGCGGGAGTGAAGCGAATTCTCCTGGACAACATGACTCCCGACGGGCTTCGGGAGGCGGTCGCGCTCGTGAGAGAGAGGGTCGGCGAGAGCGTGACCTTGGAGGCTTCCGGCAATGTGACGCTGGACACGGTGCTCGAGGTGGCTGAGACGGGAGTCGACTTGATCAGCGTGGGTGCGCTCACGCACTCGGCCGCGGCGGCGGACTTTTCACTTCAGGTGAGATCTTGATGGACCCCCGGCCTGGCCTGGCGATCTGGGAAGACAAGGTGGTCGAGGCGTGGGAGCGAGCCTGGGGTATTCCCCGATTGGAGGCGTACGACAGCCTGGCCTCCACCAACGACCGCTGCAGAGAAATGGCCGACCTGGGCGCGCCGGCCTTCACGTCTGTGATCGCCAGGGAACAGACTGCGGGCCGGGGGAGGGGGGGGCGGTCCTGGAGTTCTCCGGCAGGGCTCGGCTTGTGGATGTCTGTTCTGATTCGCCCCGAATCGCAGGGGTCGCACGGACTGCTCCCGATCCTCGCGGGCGTGGCGGTATGCCGTGCGATTCGGATGGTCCGGCCCGAGGCCGAGCCAAGCCTCAAGTGGCCGAACGATGTACAGCTTGGAGGGCGTAAGGTGTGTGGAATTCTGTGTGAAGGTGTCGGGGGGGATGGGATTGTCGTGGGGATCGGCGTCAACGTACGGCAGCGCCCCGAGGACTTTCCGATGGCTCTTCGCGATCACGTCATCTCCATAGAGCTTGCCCTGCACGGCGAAGTGAGCCTGTCGGTACTGGCGGGCAGGATCCTCGGAGAGCTGAGGCGTTTGGCGGCACCCGTTCCGACGTTGCTGGAGGGTGATTTGGCCGAGGAGGTGGCGAGCCTGGATGCGCTTCGTGGTACGCGGGTCCGGGACGTCTCGGGCGCCGAGGGAACCGTGTTGGGGGTAGCACCCGATGGTGCTCTGATCGTCGGCGGGGAGGGGGTTCCGGAGCGCCGGCTCGTGGCCGGGAGCGTTACCGTTATAGAACGATCGTGACGATCGAACGTTCGTGAAGTGGGAGTGACACGCATGGATCTTGTGGTTGACGTAGGTAACACCGAGACCGTTTTGGGCCTCGTTCCGCGCGAGGGCGATCTGGAGGTCGTATCGCACTGGAGGCTCGCCACGGGCGTGCCGAGAACGGCCGACGAGTATGAGCTCCTCCTGCGATCGCTGCTCGAGCGGGCCGGCAAGGCGGACGACGGTCTGCGACGCGCGGTGATCGGTTCCGTCGTGCCCGCCCAGACGCCGGTATTGCACGCCGCACTCTCGCGTATGGTTGTCGAGGACACTTGGATCCTGTCGGGCGAGGAGGATCTCCCGATCCGGCTCGACGTGGAGGAGCCCAAGACGGTCGGCGCGGATCGCATCGCGAACACTCTAGCTGCCAGCAAGCTTTACGGGCGGGACACCATCGCCGTCGATCTTGGGACCGCTACTACCTACGACTGTATCACCGGGGACGGCACGTTCATCGGCGGCGTGATCTCGCAGGGGATCCAGGCTGGCCTTGATGGGTTGGGGAGTAAGACGGCCAAGTTACCGACGGTCGAGCTGGAACCTCCAGAGCGGGTCATCGGCCGCCGGACCGAGACGTGCATCCAGAGCGGTGTGTTCTACTCGGCCATCGACGCCGTCGACGGGGTGGTCGGCCGGATCCGAGACGAATGGGGGAGGCCCGACGCTCTGGTTGTGGCAACCGGAGGATACTCGGAGATCGTCGGTCCTCACTGCGCCACCGTGGACCGGGTCGAGCCGTTTCTCACCCTCTATGGCTTGGCGCTCGCGGGCCGTCATTTTGCCGGCGAGGTTTGACTTGTCGGCCTCGGAGGGTCGCGCCAATCTCTGGGGAGAGCTTCCCTAGGGCGTCGTCTTGGTGCGCCGGGGCAGTGTCTCGCCGATGAGCTTCCGCGCTTCATCCGCCGGCACGGCCTGCCCAAAGTAGAAGCCCTGGCCGGCTTCGCAGTTCATTTCGGTCAGTTTCTCCGCCTGGCCCAGGTTTTCGATGCCCTTCGCCACGACGCGCATGCCCAGGTCGTGCGCGAGATCGATGATGGTACGGACGATACCGCTCGACTCGTCGAGGTCCATGTTCGCCACAAACGTCCGGTCCAGCTTGACGTGCTGGGTGGGAAACCGGTGAAGGTAGGTGAGAGACGAATAGCCGGTACCAAAGTCGTCGATGGACAACTGCAGGCCCAGTTCCTTCAACCGGTGCAGCGTGCGGATCGCCGCCTCGGCCTTTTCCATGATGATGCCCTCGGTCAACTCGAGGTTGAGCCGGTGCCCGGGCACGTTGTACTTCTCGAGCATGTCGCGCAGGCCAGGGATGAGGTCGCCCTGGGTCAATTGCAGCCCGGACAGGTTGACGTGCACGGCGAGATCGTCGTGGACCTTGAACTCCCTTTCCCACTCTGCAACTTGGCGAATCGTCTCTTCCAGCACCCACCATCCCAGCGGAATGATGATCTGGGTTTCCTCGGCCACCGAGAGGAATTCCTTTGGAAACAGCAGGCCACGCTCTGGATGTTCCCATCGCAGGAGTGCCTCGAAGCTGGTGACCACATTGGTTTCCAGTGCAACGATGGGTTGGTAGAAGAGCCGAAACTCTTGGCCTTCAATCGCCTTTCTCAACTCACTTTCGAGGCGCAGCACTGCCATCGCGTCGGCGTGCATCGAATCATCGAACACGATGTGGCGGTCCTTGCCGAGGGACTTCGCGCGATACATGGCGAGATCTGCGTCCCTGAGAATCTCTTCAGCGGACTCGTAGGTGAGGGAGCCCGGCGCGATTCCGATGCTCACTGCAGTGAAGACCTCGTGCCCTTCGAGGATGATCGGCTGGCGCATCGCTTCGTGCACACGATTGGCGATGCGCGTAGCCTCTTCCTCGTCGTGCGTGCCATCGAGCACCATCGTGAACTCGTCGCCACCCAGCCTGGCCACGGTGTCGCCCGGCCTCAAGCAGGCTTCGAGGCGGTGCGCTACCAAGATCAGCATCTGGTCACCGATCATGTGGCCGAGACTGTCATTGATGAGCTTGAAGCGGTCCAAGTCCAGGAACAGGACGGCGAAGTCGGCTTTGCCGGTACGCTTCGACCGAGCCAGCATCTGATTCAGGCGGTCGAGGAGCAGCGCGCGATTTGGGAGCCCTGTGAGCTTGTCGTGAAATGCGTCATGGAGGAGCCGCTCTTCTGCCTCCCGGCGGACCGTGGCATCGCGTGCATTGATGACCACGCCCCGCACGACCGGGTCGTCGAGAAGGTTGCGCCCCACTGCCTCCATGTGGCGCCAACCTCCGTCCATGTGAAGGAAGCGCAGGTTAATGTCGCTGCTCTCGCCTGGAGTCGCCATGATACGGGCCAACGCTTTGACAGCGTCTCCGCGATCCTCCGGGTGGATGTAGTCGAACACAGGTTTGCCGACGAGTTCACCCGGGTCGTAGCCAAGCACGCGGTGTACCGAAGGGCTCTGGTAGCGGATCACACCCTCACGGTCGAGGATCGTAATCGTGTCGAGCGCGTTCTCGATGAGGGACCGGAAGTACTTCTCGCTCGATCTCAGTGCGACCTGGGCCCGCTTCCGCTCACTGATATCGTCGAGAATGCCCTGGTATCCGACGAGTTCGCCATGGGAGTCATACTGCGCCGTTGTGGTGAGCAGGCAGTCCATTTCGGTACCGTTCAACCGCTTGAGTCGACCTTCGAAGTTGCGTACGGTCCCCGTTTTCTCTAGGGCTTCACGGAAACGCGCGCGCTCGTCTCGGTCGGTCCAGAAATCACGGGCGTGCATGCCGAAGAGTTCGTCGCGCGTACACCGCATGATGTCCAGTGCGGCCTCGTTCACGTCGATGAAATTCCCGATCGCGTCCGTGACGTAGATCGCCTGCCTCGAGTTGTGGAAGAGTTTGCGGTAGCGCTCCTCTCCCTCTCGCAACGCCTCCTGAACGCGGATCTGCTCGGTCACGTCCCGGAAACTCCACACCCTCCCTACGATCTCGGCCCCCACCTTCTGCGGCCGGGAGTAGTGCTCGATAGTGCGGCCATCCTTCAGCTCCAACCGGCCAGAGGCTTTCCGTTTTGGCTTCTTGGTCAGGGTCCGTAAAGTCGCGCGCAAGTCCTCGGGATTCACGAGACGGTCGAGGATGAACTCCATGGGCTCGGTGTCGTCCGCCTCCAGGGCTTCCGGCGGGGGCGTATCCCAGATCTTGGAGAGCCGCTTGTTGAAGTTCATGATCCGACCCTCGTGGTCCACTACCAGCAGGCCGTCCGCTGTGGAATCGAGGGTCGCTTGAAGGAGTGAGAGGGACCGTTCCAACTCGTGCTCCACATGGGGTCGGACCGAGGCGTGCCGGAGGAGGAGGACCCATAGCGGACCGTCGTTCTCGGGGCCAACGGCCGCGAAGGCCGAGACATCGAGGGATATGCTTCGTCCCGCAGCCGTTCGGCATACCAGGGACCCTCGGTGGCTCCCGGTACGGGTGAGATCATTACGGATCGCTTCGAAATGATCGTCGCCCATGTAGGTGGCGGGGCCACGCTCGGCCAGGGTCTCGTCCGTGTACCCCAGAGTTGCGCGGTGGGCGGTGTTCTGGCGTAGAAACTTCCCCTGTCCGTCGAGCAGGATGGCAGGGATGGGTAGGTGGTCCGCCAATTCACGAAAGAAGGGCGAAGCTTGGCTTGGCTCGGAGTGCGATCCGTCGACGGGAGACTCGGTCGATGGTGGGTGAGGCGGCGCCCCAGGTGGTTCAGCGTGCATTCGCCCCCGTGTCGAACGTTTAAGGGGGATGAACTTCAAACCTAGCGAGCCCCGAGCGCGAGGGGCAAGGGGGAAAAGACCCGGGTACCGGGGCCTCTTGCGGTTGACAGACCCACCCTTGGATTTAGATTTGACATCGTACGTATGAGCACTCACTAGCAGAGAGTGCTAGCGATTTCCATAACTCGTTGTGTACCAACAATTAACGAAGGAGTCCGATCTCATGGCGACGAAGGCTGCCACCAAGATTCAACCACTGGCCGACCGTGTTGTGGTCAGGGCGCTAGATGAGGCCGAGGAGATGCGCGGCGGCCTCTACATTCCCGACACCGCCAAAGAGAAGCCTCAGCAGGGCGAGATCCTAGCGGTAGGTCCGGGCAAGCTCTCGGACGAAGGTGCACGCATCACACCGGACGTCGAGGTGGGACAGAAGGTGTTGTACGGCAAGTACAGCGGGACCGAGGTGACTGTCGACGGGGAGGAACTGCTGATCCTTCGCGAAAGCGACATCCTCGCCATCATCTGACGAGGCGCTCAAATCAGCGGGCCAACGCCTTCGGCATCGGTGCCCGCGGCGTTGGGTTACCCCTGCATCTGATTTGAGCACCTCCTGAGCGTTGTGAGAGTGTGAAAATTCCGCAGGTTGATAAACGAATAAGGAGCTAATCAAATGGCAGCGAAGGAGCTCAGGTTCGACGTCGAGGCGCGTAGTCGCCTGAAGGCCGGCGTCGACAAGCTTTCCCAGGCCGTGAAGGTCACCCTGGGTCCGAAGGGCCGAAACGTCATCCTAGACCGCAAGTTCGGGTCCCCCACCGTGACCAAGGACGGCGTGACCGTGGCCAAGGAGGTGGAACTGGAAGATCCCGTGGAGAACATGGGAGCTCAGATGGTCAAGGAAGTCGCGACCAAGACGTCCGACGTGGCCGGTGACGGCACCACGACGGCCACCATCCTGGCCCAGGCGATTTTTTCCCAGGGACTGAAGAACGTCACGGCCGGCACCAACCCCATGGGTATCCGTAGGGGCATCGACAAGGGCGTGGAGGCGGTCGTCGAGAGCCTGGAGAGCATTTCCGTGGAGACCAAGGGCAAGAAGGAGATCGCTCAGATCGGCTCGATCTCGGCTAACAACGATGCCGAGGTGGGTGACTTGATCGCCGACGCGATGGAGAAGGTCGGCAAGGACGGCGTGATCACGGTCGAGGAGGCCCGTGGCCTCGAGACCACGCTCGAAACGGTCGAGGGAATGCAGTTCGACCGCGGCTATCTGTCTCCCTACTTCGTGACGGACCCGGAGCGCATGGAGGCCATCCTCGAGGATCCCATGATCCTCGTGCACGACAAGAAGATCTCCTCCATGAAGGACCTCCTGCCCATCCTGGAGAAGGTCGCTCAGTTGGGCAAGCCGCTCCTGGTCATCTCCGAGGACGTCGATGGCGAAGCGCTCGCGACGCTGGTGGTGAACAAGCTGCGCGGCACGCTCAAAGTCTGCGCTGTGAAGGCACCGGGCTTCGGCGACCGCCGCAAGGCCATGCTCCAGGACATCACCGTCCTCGTGGGCGGCCAGGTGATCTCGGAGGAGGTCGGTTTCAAGCTGGAGAATACGGTCACCAGTGACCTCGGCTCGGCGAAGCGCGTGGTCATCGACAAGGATGACACGACGATCATCGACGGCGCGGGTGAGAAGGTCAAGATCCAGGGCCGCATCGAGGAGATCAAGGTGGCGATCGACAAGTCCACGTCGGACTATGATAGCGAGAAGCTCCAAGAGCGCCTTGCCAAACTCTCCGGCGGGGTCGCGGTGATCAACGTGGGCGCGCCCACCGAGACGGAGATGAAGGAGAAGAAGGCCCTCGTGGAGGACGCGCTGCACGCAACGCGCGCCGCAGTCGAAGAGGGCATCGTGCCGGGTGGCGGGGTCGCGCTGCTGCGCGCCCAGTCCGCGCTGGACGAGTTGAAGGTGGACCGTGAAGACGAGCAGATCGGCATCAAGATTCTGCGGCGGGCTCTCGAGGAGCCCATTCGTCAGATCGTAGAGAACGCGGGCGTCGAGGGATCCATCGTGGTCGAGAAGGTGCGTCAGTCCAAGGACCCGTCCTTCGGCTACAATGCGCAGACGGATGTGTACGAGGATCTGGTCAAGGCGGGCGTCATGGATCCGACGAAGGTGGTTCGGACGGCCCTGCAGAACGCCGCGTCGATCGCGGGAATGCTGTTGACCACCGAGGCGGTTGTGGTCGAACTACCGGAGGATGACAAGGCGCCTCCGATGCCGGGCGGTGGCATGGGCGGGATGTACTAACCCACCCGCTCGACAGGCTGCAGTGGAGGCCCGGAAGATTCGTCTTCCGGGCCTCTTGCGTATGGTCGGCTTTGGGGGTCGGTATATGGCAGGTGCTACAAGAGGGTTTAACTTGCTGGCCTGAGACCGGCGATCAGTGCCGTTTACGAAAACGTGGAAGTGGAATGTCTGACCAGATGATCAACGTCACCCTGCCCGATGACTCGGTCCTCGAGATGGCTCTTGGATCGACGATCGGCGACGTGGCCGCCCAGATAGGGCCCGGCCTCGCCAAGGCCGCTATCGCCGGACAGGTCGACGGCGAGACCGTCGACCTGGGTTATGCCCTCGAGCGGAGCGCAGCGGTGCGGATTCTCACCGCGCGTGACGAGGAGGCGTTGGTGGTGCTGCGGCATTCCGCGGCGCACGTGCTCGCCACCGCGGTGCGAGAACTCAACCCGGACGCCGCGATCGGGTTCGGTCCGGCGATCGAGGACGGTTTCTATTACGACTTCGAAGTGGATGAGCCATTTACTCCGGACGACCTCGAAGCCTTTCAGGCGAGAATGGCCGAGGTGGTCGAAGCCGATCACGCGTTCGAGCGGAGGCGGGTCACCAAGGAGGAGGCCCGGGAGCTCTTCTCCGATGATCCGCTCAAGCTGGAGCGTCTGGAGGAGTTCGACGACGCCGAGGTCATCACGGTCTACAGGGACGGACCCTTCCTGGATCTTTGCCGGGGACCGCACGTGCCTTCGACGGGGCATGTGACGCACTTCAAGCTGCTCAGCGCGGCGGGCGCGTATTGGAGGGGCGATGAGAAGCGCCAAATGCTCCAGCGCATCTACGGGACGGCATTCTTCAAGAAAGCGGACCTGGCTGAACATCTGGAGCGCCTCGAAGAGGCCAAGCGGCGCGATCATCGCCACCTGGGCAAGCAGTTGGGCCTGTTCTCTACGGATCCGCGCGTGGGGCCGGGATTGATCCTCTGGCACCCCAAAGGTGCCGTGATCCGCACCGAAATCGAAAACTTCGAGCGGGAGTTGGTACAGCGGCACGGTTACGACCTGGTCTACACACCGCACATTGCGAGCGAGAAGCTATTCGAGATCTCCGGGCACCTCGAGAACTTCGCCGAGAGCATGTTCGGAGCGATGGACGTCGAGGGTGTCGCCTACCGTCTCAAGCCCATGAATTGCCCAGGGCACATCGCCATTTTCCAAGGCGCACCCCGGTCCTACCGGGACCTTCCGATTCGGTACGCTGAGTTCGGGACCTGTTACCGGTATGAGCGCAGCGGCGTACTGCACGGCCTGCTCCGGGTGCGCGGTTTCACTCAGGACGACGCGCACATCTTCTGCACACGCGAACAGGTGCCGGAGGAGATCGAGAGACTCCTTGATCTCGTCGACGAGATGCTGCGGGTGTTCGGGTACCCTTACACGATCGAGTTGGCCACCAAGCCGGCCGAGAAGGCCTTGGGCACCGACGAGGACTGGGAGCATGCGGAAGGCGTTCTCGCGAGCGTCCTGTCTGCGCGTGGGTTGGACTACGCTGTCGACGAGGGTGGGGGCGCTTTTTACGGTCCCAAGCTGGACTTCAAGCTGATCGACGCGATCGGTAGGAAATGGCAGGGCCCTACCGTGCAGCTCGACTTCAACCTCCCAGAACGCTTCGGGCTGGAGTACGTCGGAGAGGACAACAAGCGTCACCGTCCATTCATGCTACATCGTGTGCTCGTGGGATCGATGGAACGCTTCGTAGGTGGGCTGATCGAGCACTATGCGGGCGCCTTTCCCGTGTGGCTGGCCCCGGAGCAAGTGCGTGTCCTGCCCATCTCGGAGCAGTGGGAGGCCAGCGCACGAGAGTTCGTGTCGCAACTCGAGGACGTGCGCGTGCGGGTGAAGCTGGACGCACGTGATACCTTGGGCGCTCGCATACGGAACGGGGAGCTGTTCAAGGTGCCCTATATGGCCGTGATCGGTGAGCGCGAGGCCGAGGCGGGGACGGTCGCGATCCGAATGCGCGGCGAGGGTAACAAGCGGGAAGTGATGGAGCGTGGAGCGTTCATTGATCGCCTCAGAGCCGAGATTGAATCACGCGCCGGAACCGTGAGCTAATGCCCGCGGCTACTACGGGTTGACGGCGATCCAGACTCCGACGATCTTCGGTGTGCCCGATTGAAGGGCTGTTTGAGATGGATGAACAAAAACTGTGAAGTGAGCCGGTTAACCTCCGGTTCCACCTTGGTTGGTGCGCGCCGTAGGCGTGCGGAGCCGACTGGGTCGAAGTGGTCGCGACACGCGAAGGCGTGAATTCTTTGGGATCGTGACCCTTGTGGCCCGGAGGAATCCGGGTTTTTTTTGTGGGGAGCCGCTCTAGGCCGGCTTCAGCATTCGTTTCCCATGGCGGAGGAATACAGATCAAGGAACAAAGGATCCGCGTCAACGAACAGATTCGAATCAGCCCGGTTCGCATGATCGATGACGAGGGCGGACAGGTCGGGATCATCTCGATCGACGAAGCCCGAGCCATTGCCACCGAGAAGGGCCTGGATCTGGTCGAGATCGCGCCCGACGCTCGTCCACCCGTCGTCAAGTTGATGGACTACGGAAAGTTCAAGTACGAGCAGCAGCGCGCGGCGAAGGAGGCGAAGAAGAAGCAACATCACGTGCAGGTGAAGGAAGTGAAGTTCAGGCCTGGCATCGAGGATCACGACTACCAGTTCAAGGTGCGCCACGCGCGCCGGTTCCTCGATGAAGGAAACAAGGTCAAGCTCACGATGATGTTCCGGGGGAGGCAGGTGACCCACCCGGAGCTCGGTAGGGATGTCTTAGCGAGAGTCACGACGGACCTCGAGGACATTGCGAAGGTCGAGATGCATCCGGTGTTCGAGCGAAGGACCATGTCCATGGTGCTGGCTCCGCTCAAACACCCCTGACGAAAAGGGCCCGCCGGTGAGCGGTGAGGAGATATAATGCCGAAAATGAAAACCAATCGTGGTGCGGCGAAGCGCCTAAAGAGAACGGGGACGGGCAAGCTCCGTCGTCGTCGGGCGAACAAGAGCCACATCCTCACGAAGAAATCCCCTAAGCGGAAGCGGCGTCTGCGCCAGGGCACCGCAGTTTCCAAAGGGGATACGAAACGTATGAACCGACTCCTTGGTGGGTCATAGGCGAAGGAGTCAGTCATGCCAAGAGGTACTTCAGCACCAGCGCGCAACAAGCGGAAGAAGAAGATCTTCAAGGTCGCGAAGGGATACTTCGGCGGCCGCAAGAATCTGTACCGTACCGCCAAGGATGCGGTGGAGAGGGGTTGGGAGCACGCCTATCGCGACCGGAAAAAGAAAAAGCGCAACTTCCGGAGACTCTGGATCACCCGGATCAATGCCGCGGCCCGCGAGAACGACATCTCGTATTCGAGGCTCATCAATGGCCTCAAGACGGCGGGTGTGGAGTTGGATCGCAAGGTGCTCGCCGATCTCGCAGTCCGAAGTCCGGACGCGTTTACGGCGCTGGCGGAGCGAGCCAAGGAGGCCATCGGCGCTGCGAGCTAGTTGATGGGTCTCGGGTTCGATCCGCGGGGGGCTCGGCGACGTTGTCGCGGGGCCCCTTGCTGTTTTCGAGTGTTGGCGGGGACATCTTCGACGTGTGATGGGCTTAGACACCATGAGCAATGACAACCCCCTGGTCATTCGACTGAAGGAACTCGAGGCCGAGGCCTTGGCCGCCGTGGCCGAGGCTTGTGACAGCGAGGCTCTCGAGCGCGCAAGGGTCACCTACCTCGGTCGGAAGGATGGCCGAATCTCGGCGATTCTCCGCCAGTTGGGAGACGTCGATCCTTCCGACCGCGGCACTGTGGGCGCAGAGGCGAACCGGGTGAAGGAGACGCTCACCGGGGCGCTCCGAGCGCGAAGTGCCGAGGTGTCCGACGAGACGGATTCCGGCGTGGAGGCTGCCGACCTCACCTTGCCGGGACGCGACAGCTGGGCGGGTGGCGCCCATCCGGTGAATCAGGTGGTGGACGAAATCTGGCAGATCTTCCGGAGCATGGGCTTCACTCGCGCACGAGGTCCGGAAGCGGATACGGAGTGGTACAATTTCGAAGCCCTGAACACGCCGCTCGACCACCCTGCCGCTGACGAGCAGGACACGCTCTACCTGAAGGACTCGGTACTCCTCAGGAGCCACACATCTCCAGTCCAGATCAGGACCATGGAGAAACACGACCCGCCGATACGCATTCTTGCGCCTGGTATGGTGTACCGGCGCGACACCTACGACGCGACGCACACGCCCGCATTTGCCCAGATCGAGGGGCTCGTGGTCGATGAAGGCATCACGTTCGTGGACTTCAAGGCCACGCTCGCCGAGTTCGCCCGCAGGTTCTGGGGTCCGGGAACGAAGATCCGCCTGCGCCCGTCGTTCTTCCCGTTCACCGAGCCAAGCGCCGAAGTGGACGTGAAGCGGCTGCTCACGCTCAAGGATGGTAGCCGCGTGGAGTCGGACTGGATCGAGATCATGGGGGCGGGCATGGTCGATCCTGCTGTGCTCGAGAACGTCGGATACGATTCAGAGCGCTACTCGGGATTCGCGTTTGGCATGGGACCGGCACGTATTGCCCTGCTGAAGTACGGTGTGCCTGATCTGAGGCTGTTCTTCGAGAACGACATCCGGTTCTTGGGTCAGTTTGCCCGGGGGGTGGGATCATGAATGGATCGTACCGGTGGCTGTGCGATCTCATGCCCGGAACGTCCCTGAGCGTGGACGAAGTCGTGGAGCGTCTCGCGCTGCGGGGCGCGCCCGTGGAGGGTCGGGTTTCCCTCGGTGCGGGCCTCGAGGACATCGTGGTCGCTCGTGTCGAATCCGTGGTGAAGCACCCCGATGCGGATCGGCTGTCGCTGTGCCAGGTGGAGGCGGGAGACGGGCCAGTGCAGGTCGTGTGCGGTGCCCCCGTCATTCATGAGGGTGGTTACTATCCGTTCGCGGGCCCGGGCGTAACCATCCCGGCCGGTTTCACGCTGGAGCGGCGCAAGATCAGGGGCGAGTATTCCAACGGCATGCTCTGTTCTGAGAAGGAACTGGATCTGGGCCGAGACCAGTCCGGCATCATGCAGTTGGAAGGTGAGTTTACTCCGGGTCAGTCCCTGATCGAGGTGCTGAACCTGGACGACCACAGGCTCGATATCGAGGTCGAATCGAACAGGGGTGACCTACTGTCCCACATGGGCATCGCCCGGGAGCTGGCGTCCGAAGGCGTCCGTGGTGTAGAGCTGCCCGCGATACCCGACGGGCATGGCGTGCAGGCCGAGTTGGTGACTCATCCCGATCGTGTCGAGGTCGGCGGCGTGAGCATCCGTATTGACGATCCGGACCTCTGTTACCGGTACCTCGGCGCGGTGATTCGGGGCGTGTCGATCGGTCCGTCTCCGGACTGGCTGGCGAGTCGCCTCCGTGCGGTCGGCGCCCAGCCGATCAACAACGTGGTAGACGCCACCAACTACGTCCTACTCGAGATGGGCCAGCCGCTTCACGCGTTCGACCTCAGCGAGTTGAGGGACTCCTCCGTGGTGGTCAGACGCGCGACGGACGGCGAACGCATGACAACGCTCGACGACGTGGATCGGGCATTGGATACGGACATGCTCATGATCTGTGACGCGAGCGAGCCGGTCGCGGTCGGTGGCGTCATGGGAGGCGCCACCTCCGAGGTCTCCGACAGCACCTCGGATGTTCTGCTCGAGTGTGCCCTGTTCAACCCGAAGTCGATCCGCAAGACGCGAATGGCGCTCGGACTGTCCACGGACGCCAGCTACCGATTCGAGCGGGGGGTCGATCCCGAGGGTATGGTTCCAGCCTTGATGCGGGCGGTCGAAATCATTCTCGCCACGGCTGGTGGATCACTCGATGGGCCGGTGCTGGACGTGTGTCCCCGAGCTTGGGAACGGCAGACCGTGCCGCTTCGCATGTCGAGAGTGGAGCGGATTTTGGGAGTTCCGTTCGATGTCGATCAGGTCGCGTCGCTGCTCGAGCCCCTTGGACTCGTCACGGAGAAGCAGGAAACGGGAGACCTGCTCGTCACGGTCCCGGGCTTCCGCAGCTACGACGTCACCAGAGAGATCGACCTCATCGAGGAGATCGCGCGGACCTACGGGTACGACGTTTTCCCGGAGGAGTTGGGGGCGGCGCGGCCGAGCGCCGTGCCGGACCACCCGCTGTTCCAGCTCGAGGACATGCTGCGCGAAGATCTCATTGCTCGCGGGTTGCTGGAAGCCTCCAACCCGGCGTTCGCTCGCGAAGGTGAAGGGGACGTCGAACTCGTGAATCCCGTGTCACAAGAGGAAGCCTGGCTGCGCTGGGATCTGCTTCCCGGACTCCTGCGGAACGTGGAATACAACTTCGCGCGTGGCGCGCGCAGCATTCGCCTCTTCGAGATGGGGACTGTGTTCCGCGGTGCAGGAGTGGGTAACCCCCCGCTTGAAGAACCACGTCTTGCGGTGGTGCTGACCGGGCTGGACCGTCCCCCACACTGGGACCGTGACGACACGCATGTGGACGTGTGGTCCCTCAAGGAGATCGTGGCCACGATGCTCTCGAGGGCCCGTGCCGCCGGTGCCACGATGGCGCCGCTCGAGGGAGCGGATCATTTCATTGCAGAGGATGCAGGCTTCAAGCTCCTCGCGGCCGATGGCGAGACGATTGGGCGGGCCGGGCGCGTGAGGGATGGGCTGGTCGATGCGCCCGCATGGGCCGGCCCGGTCTGGTGCGCGGAGCTCACCCTTCCGGCTGAACCGGAGTCGAGATCAGCGGTGGAGTATCGTCCGATTCACCAGCATCCAGGGGTGGAGCGCGATCTCGCGCTGTTGTTGCCCGCTTCGGTGACGGCTGCTTCGGCGATGTCCACGATCCACGGTGCGGGTGGCGAATTGTTGACCAACGTGCACATCTTTGATCTATACCGTGGCGAAGGGATCCCCGATGGGACCCGCTCGGTAGCATACCGCCTCTATCTCCAGGCGGGCGACCGAACCCTCACCGACGAGGAAGCCGACGATGTGGTTCGCCGCGTCGTCCAGCGTCTTCGAGAGGAACTGGGTGTTGAGCAAAGAATCTAAGAAGAATGGCGCTGCGTTCAGGAATCTGACCCATGCCGTCGAGCAGGCGTTGGGAGAGCTCAAGCGACTGCGTGAAAAGGCGTCCCGGGTCGAGGTCAAGAATAGCGAACTCGAGGAGTTGCTCAAGGGTATCGCCGGGGGCACCGAGAGCCCTGCCGAGATGGCCCAGAACGTGAAAACTCTTTCGAAGGAAAACCGGGACCTCCGTGCGCGCCTAGACCAGGGGCGGGAGTCGGTGGACCGGCTCCTGACCAGAATCCGTTTTCTCGAGGAGCAGCGGTGAGCAAGGAGGAGAGGCATTCCGTGACGGTCCGAATCGCGGGTGAGGAGCACACGATTCGGTCCAATGCGGATCCGGACTACACCAAGCGGTGCGCACGCTACGTGGACGACCGCATCCACGAGATCAGAAAACAGGCCGGTCTGCTGGAAGGCCACAAGGCGGCCATTCTGGCGGCGCTGTCGATTGCGGATGAGTGCTTCCAAGCCCGCGACGAGGCCGAGCGCACCCGCAAACAGGCCGAGAGCGGCGCCCAGAAGCTCACCGATCGCCTGCTGAGGGAGATCGAGAAGGGTGTGGGTAGGGCCGCGGACTGAGAACGACTCGGGCGGCGATCCTGGCCACCGAATCGTGGACGGGTCTAGAAGGCTGTTGAAGAAGTACAGCGGGTCGCGTTGCGGTGCCACGGCCTTAGATCCTAGGCGGAGCGGCGAAGGCATAGCCGTAGCTACGGCGAGGCGGTCCAACGACGGAGATGAGGCCGTGCCACCGCAACCCACGGACGCGTAAGGTAGTATCACACATGGTGTTGGGCACATGGCGACCAACGCTTCACGTCGGTGCCCGCGCGGTTGATCCTGCGTCTCTCCTCGTCACCGTAGCTGGGCTACGCCTCCTCGTCGTTCCTTGCCTTAACGCGCGCAAGCGCGGGGCACCCACGCCATCGGGCGTGGGTCGGGCGGCCCACTGTACTTCTTCAACAGCCTTCTAAGGGTGGCGGGCGCTTCCGTGGCCGTCCTTGCGCCTCGCGCGGCCCGTCTTCTATTCTGTCCATGACTATGTAACGACCACCGGCACGGATGCTCGACCATGCATCCGGCTTCTGGAGTAGATAAATGGAACCCCCGCAGGTATTCGCATCGGCGGCTGTTGCGGTTGTGTTGGCAGGAGTCGCGGGGTACCTGGCTCGGTCCGTGATCGAGAACTCTCGCCGTGCGAGAGATCGAACATCTGCGCAGGATGAAGCATCCCGCATTCTGGCCCGCGCAGAAGACGAGGCGGCAAGCCTCAAGAAGGGCCAGGTTCTGGAGGGAAAGGAAGAGGCGTTCAGGCTCAGAGAGGCATGGGAGAAGGAAGAGTCGCGTCGGCGAGGCGACGCGGAGACCCTCGAGCGGCGGCTCGCTGAGCGCTCCCAATCCCTGGAACTGGAGTCCGGCCAGCTCGAGGCACGTGCGGCCGAGCAAGAAACGCGTTCCGGTGAATTGGACGCCCAGAAGGCCGAACTCGCGCAGAGGATGGAAGAGGTAGCGGAACAGACTCGTGCCACCCGAGTGCAGCTCGAGGGGCTGGCGGGCCTCTCGGCTCAAGAGGCCAAGCAGCTCCTCATCGAAAATCTCGAGAGCGAGGCCAGGGCAGACGCGGCCAACGCTCTGCGTGAGATCAAAGAAGAGGCACAGCGGTCGGCCGATCGTGAAGCCAAGAAGATCATCACGCAGGCTATCCAACGCATGGCGGCGGATCAAACCGCTGAAGTGACGGTCTCTGTCGTGCAGCTCCCATCAGATGAAATGAAGGGTCGGATCATCGGCCGAGAGGGTCGGAATATTCGAGCGTTCGAGCAGGCCACCGGTATCGACGTCATCATCGATGACACGCCCGAAGCGGTCGTGCTCTCCGGGTTCGACCCGGTGCGCAGGGAAGTGGCTCGCATCGCGCTCGAGCGGCTGATTGAAGATGGGCGCATCCATCCGGGTCGCATCGAAGAGGTCGTGGAGAAAAGCACCAAAGAGGTCGAGGTGGCAATGCGGGAGGCGGCTGAGGAAGCGCTTTACGAACTCGGTATACACGACGTACACCCTGAAATTGTCGGAGTGCTCGGACACCTCAGGTTTCGGACCTCGTATGGTCAGAATCAGCTCCAGCACTCCAAAGAGGTCGCGATCCTCGCGGGCAGCATGGCGGCCGAGATGGGCTTGGATGTGCAGGCAGCCAAGCGGGCAGGGGTGCTCCACGACGTGGGCAAGGGACTCACCCATGAACATGAGGGCACACATGTGGAGCTAGGGTACCGCCTGTGCAAGAAGTATGACGAGTCGAAGATCGTGCTCAACGCGATCAAGGCACATCACGACGAGGAGCCGCATTTTTTCCCGGAAACCTTTTTGGTGACGGCTGCGGACGCAATCTCCGGGTCACGTCCGGGCGCTCGGCGGGAGATGTTCGAGGGATACGTGAAGCGCCTGGAGAAGCTCGAAGAAATCGCCATGGAGCATCCTGGTGTCGAGCGTTGCTTCGCGATTCAGGCCGGCCGCGAACTACGTGTGATGGTCGAACCGGAAAAGGTCAGCGACGTGGAGATGGCGCGGATTTCCGAGGCGGTCGCGCGTCGCATAGAGGGCGAGCTGCAATACCCCGGACAGATCAAGGTCGTGGTCGTGCGAGAAACCAGATCGGTGGACTTCGCGCGTTAGGCCGGCGGAGACTGTCCGCGGGCCAGAATGTGTTACTTTCACCGTTTCGTGGGTTCCTCGGCACTGAAGGCGTGAGCGTACGCAGGCCATGGCAGCAGAGATTATTTCCGGCAAGGAGATCGGGGACGAAATTCGAGCCGAGATCGCGCAGCGTGTCTCCGGTCTGAAGAAAAACCACGGGTTGGTGCCAGGTCTGGCGACGGTCCTGGTCGGCGAGGACCATGCCAGCCACATGTACGTTCGTATGAAGAACAAGGCTGCCGAGCAGCTCGGCCTTCATTCCCAGCAGATCACGTTGCCGGGAGACACGTGCGAGGATGAGTTGCTCGGCGTGGTGGCGGGTCTCAACGGGAATCCCGACATCCATGGTATCCTTGTCCAGTCACCCGTGCCCGCCCGGATCGATGAGTCGAAGGTCCTGCTCGCGATCGATCCGGCAAAGGACATCGATGGCTTTCATCCGCTCAACGTCGGGAAACTGACCACCGGCAGCGACGACGTGCTGGTTCCATGCACACCGGCCGGCATCATCGAGCTCCTGGTGCGATCTGGAAACGATCCGGCTGGTAAGCACGCGGTCGTGGTCGGCCGCTCCAACATCGTGGGTCGCCCCATAGCCTCGCTGTTGGTCCGAAAGGGACCGGGCGGAAACGCCACGGTGACCGTGGCCCACTCCAGGACGCCCGATCTCGGTGCCATCACGAGGCTCGCGGACATTCTGATCGTGGCCATCGGGCGCCCCGAAACCATCACGGGGGACATGATCAAGCCGGGGGCCGTGGTGATCGACGTCGGCTCGAACCGGGTGGACGACCCGGAGACCGAGAAGGGATACCGATACGTGGGCGATGTCGTCTACGAAGAAGCCGCCGCGGTAGCATCGGCCATCACACCGGTTCCCGGCGGTGTGGGCCCCATGACCATCACGATGCTCCTCTCCAACACGGTCGACGCGGCTGTGGCGCTGGCTGGGATAGACGGGTAGCGGATAGGCGGCGTGAGCGAGACGAGAAACTTGGACCTGTTCCCACCCGGCGGTGTGGCTGAGACTGGTCAGGACACCGGCCATGGCGATCCCACGACGGAATCAGCCCCACCGGAGGCGTGGACTCCCTCCCAATTGAATCGCGCGCTCCGGCTCTTGCTGGAGAGTTCGTTTGGTTCGATCTGGGTCACAGGCGAGGTAACCAACTTCAAGCGGGCGCGGTCCGGCCATTGCTATTTCACGCTGCGAGACGACGAAGCGCAGGTGCGTTGCGTCATGTTTCGCGCGGATGCGGCAGCATTACCGACGGATCCTGATGAAGGCATGACCGTTCGGGCGCTGGGCTCCGTCACCGTTTATGAGGCCCGCGGTGATTGCCAGCTGGTGGTACGGACCCTGGAGGGCGAGGGCGCCGAGGGACTTTGGCGGCTCGCTTTCGAGAAACTGCGAGTTCAGCTCGAGAGCGAGGGGCTCTTCGCACATGAGCGGAAGCGGGCCATTCCCGAGTTTCCCTCGTGCGTCGGGGTCGCCACGTCGCCGACCGGCGCAGCGATCCGGGACATCCTGAGCGTGATCGCCCGACGCGCGCCGTGGGTCCGCGTCATCGTGAGTGCGACGCGCGTTCAGGGTGAGGGCGCTGCGCTCGAGGTGGCTGAGGCGATTCGGTCTTTGGGCGCCTCTGGGCTGGTGGATGTCGTGATCGCCGCGCGAGGGGGCGGATCCGTCGAGGATCTGTGGGCCTTCAACGAAGAAGCCGTAGCGCGCGCGATCGTGGAGTGTCCGGTGCCGGTCATCTCGGCGGTGGGGCATGAGGTCGATGTAACGATCGCGGATCTGGTTGCGGATTTGAGGGCGCCTACGCCTTCGGTAGGAGCGGAAGCCGCCGTGCCCGACAGCGAGGTGATCGCCGCGACGCTGGATGCTGCCGCTGCGCGGCTGGCTCGCGGACTGCGTGGAGTCGTCCGAGGTCGCCGGGCTTCTTTGGAGGGTCAGCGCGGACGCCTAGAGCGCGCGCTCCCCCTTTTGATAACTCCCAGGCGCGACGCGCTGCGAGCGCTGTCGGAGCGAAAGCTCCGTGCGGTACAGCAGACGCTCGAGGCCCGACGAGCACGCCTGGAGGTAGCCGCGGGCACGATGACGGCTCTATCGCCACTGGCGACACTCCACAGGGGATACGCGGTGCCGCTGGCCGCAAACGGGCGGGTTCTGCGACGCACGAGTGATTTTTCCGATGGCCTGGAGTTCTCCCTCCGGGTCGTAGATGGACACGTGGAATGCCGGGCCTCGGGCTCGGCTACGAGCGACGAGGCTGGTGCATGACTGATAAGACCGACGGGACTGGTACCGCTTCTCCGGACGACCTCACCCTGGAGGTCAGGCTCGGCCGGCTAGAGGAGATCGTGCGGATGCTGGAGGTCGAAGAGCCGGACTTGGAGCGGGCGTTGACCCTCTTCGAGGAGGGGGTCGGTCACGTGCGGCATGCGGAGGAGCTTCTGGCGAAGGCCGAGTTGCGGGTGGAGGAGTTGCTGAGCGAAAAAGAGCTGCGCCCGTTCGGAGAAGTCAAGGAGTGAACGGAGTAGTGCGGGACTTCGACGTGGAGGCCTTCCTGGCCGAACAGGGTCTGGCGGTCGAGGAGGCACTGGAAAGAGCATTGGTGGCGCTGCTCCCGACACTTCCGGAGGCTTTGAGAGGGCCGCTACGGCATGGTGTGATGAGCGGGGGAAAACGGTTGCGTCCTATCCTCTGTGTGGCCGCATATGAGGCCTGTGGTGGAGAGGCGTCGGACGCTGCGTATGACCTTGGAGTATCACTCGAGTTCATCCATGCTTACTCGTTGATGCACGATGACTTACCGTGTATGGACGACGCGGATTTACGACGCGGGACACCGACCCCGCATACGCTCTTTGGTGAGGCCGAAACGGCGAGAGCCGCCCTTGTCTTGATCCCTGCCGCCTCCAGCCAGGCTTGGGGCGCCTGCCTGGCCTTAGGTCGTAACGAGGTGGTGGCCAGGCAGGTCGTACTGGAGTTGAACCGGGCTGCGGGGTCCGGCGGCATGGTGGGTGGCCAGGTCTTGGATCTCTTCGGCGAAGATCAAACCCTGACCGCAGAGGAGTTGGACGGGCTGCACCGCCGAAAGACGGGCGCCCTTCTGACGTGCTCGCTGGTGGTGGGGGCTCTGGCCGCAGGGGCAGAGGAGCATACGCTGGGTGCCCTCGAGCGCTATGCGCGTGCCATCGGCCTGGCCTTTCAGGTTGCGGATGATCTGTTGGACGCGACGGCGTCCGCTGGAGACCTTGGTAAGAACCCTAGTGACGCAGTGCTGGGAAAGAGTACGTACGTCTCGCTCTACGGTCTCGAGGAGGCCGGCCGCCGTGCGGGAGAGCTCGTCGCCGAGGCACGGCTCGCCTTGGGGGAGGCCGGCGTACATGCGCCGGCACTCCAGGCTTTGGCGAGTTACGTCGTGAGCCGGAAGCGCTAACCTACGAAAGCGCCTGAACCGTGGTGCCAGATTGACCCGTAGGGCTATCTTTAAAGATTGCGCGGCGGGGATCAGAACAAGGAGTCTCAGACGTGTCGCTGCTGAAGGGCATCAACCTACCCGAGGACGTTCGCGAGCTTCCCAAATCGGAGCTCCGTCGGCTCGTAGCCGAGGTTCGTGATCGCCACATCGATGTCGTGTCCAAGATTGGTGGTCACTTTGGGGCCAGCCTGGGCGTGGCAGAGCTCACCGTGGCGCTCCACTACGTCTTCGACACCCCCCGCGACAAGCTCGTGTGGGACACTGGCCACCAAGCCTACATCCACAAGATCCTCACCGGACGGAGCGACCGACTTCCGACCATCCGGCAGAAGGACGGCCTCGCGCCGTTCCTCGTGCGCTCGGAATCCGAGTACGATCACTTCGGCGCCGGCCATGCGGCGACGTCGATCTCAGCCGCACTCGGTACCGCAATCGGACGTGATCTCAACAACGAGGACTTCAAGGTCATCGCGATTATCGGCGACGGCGCCATGGGTTGTGGCCTCGCGTACGAGGCTCTGAACAACGCCGGGCATACCGAGCGGGACCTGATCGTCATTCTGAACGACAACGACATGTCCATCGCGCCGAACGTAGGCGCCATGAACAAGTACCTCACGGGCATGATAACCCACCCGGTGTACAACCGTGTTCGTGACGAGGTGAAAGAGCTTCTGAGCCGGGCGCCGGGCACTATGGGCCAGGTCATGGAGACCATCGCCGGCCGCGCCAAGGAAAGCGTGAAGAACTTGTTCGTCCCGGGCATGATCTTCGAGGAGTTGGGCTTCAGGTACATCGGCCCGGTGGACGGACACAATGTCAATGACTTGGTCGATACCCTTACCAACGTGAAGAAGCTCGGCGGTCCGATCCTGGTACACGTCCTGACCCAGAAGGGGAAAGGCTTCGCCCCGGCTGAAGAGGACGCCTACAAGTGGCATGCAGCTTCCCCCTTCGACAAGATCACGGGCGAGAACAGCAAGAAGAGCAGCGGTGGGTTGCCACGCTACCAGAATGTGTTCGGGCGCGGCCTGAAAGAGCTCGGTGAGCAGGACGATCGCGTGGTCGTGATCATCGCCGGCATGCCGGACGGGACGAGCACCGACATCTTTGGGGAGGCGTTCCCGGAGCGCTTCTTCGACGTGGGCATCGCCGAAGCGCACGGGGTCACGTCGGCTGCGGGCATGGCGACGCAACCCAACGTCCGCCCCGTGGTCTGTATCTACTCGACGTTCCTACAGCGCGGCTTTGATTCGATCGTGCACGATGTCGGGCTCCAGCACCTACCCGTTGTGTTTTGCATGGACAGGGCGGGAGTCGCGGGGCCGGACGGACCGACACACCACGGCATCTTCGATATTGCCTACATGTTGCTGGTTCCCGGGATGACCGTGACAGCCCCCAAAGACGGCAGCGAGATGCTGGCGTTGGTCCGTTTGGGCGTCTCGCATGACGGGCCGTTTGCGGTCAGGTGGCCGCGGGACGCGGTTCCGGTCGAGGTGCCGGCCCTTTCTGCGATTCCCGCCGTGGAGTACGGCACGTGGGAGACCATGAGAAAGGGTGGGGACGTCGCCCTTCTTGCCACTGGAACCATGGTGCTACCCGCCGTGGAGGCCGCACAGACGCTTTCGGCGCGTGGGATCGAGGCGACAGTCGTGAATTGTCGTTTCCTCAAACCCTACGACCGCGAGGCCCTGGAGGCGATTGTGGCGCATCACGACAATGTGGTCACGTTGGAAGAGGGCACCGTGGTGAACGGATTCGGATCCTACATGGCCCGTGAAATCGCGAGCTTGGCGGGAGGCCGGCCGGTGCGCGTCGAGTGCATGGGAGTTCCCGACCGCTTCATCGAACATGGCGGCCGGGAAGTTCTGCTCGCCGAGATGGGCCTCGATGTAGCCGGTATTGAGACCAAGGTGAGGGCCATGCTCGGGGAGTCGGTCACCTCTTCTTCGGCGCTGGAGACCGCGTGACGGAGGAATCCGGAGCCGCCGAGTCCGACCGGACGTTTCGGCGGGTTGGAGTGATCGGCCGGTTCAGTGACACCTCCCCTTCCGGCGTTTTGCACCGCCTCAAAGACCTGGCGGAAGCCCGTGGCCTGGAGTTGTTCTTCGAGGGGCCCATTCTTCCGTTGGCCCCAGATGGCTCGCACGAGCTGGAGTTGGGTGAGGACGGCTCCGTCGACCTACTGCTCGCGCTCGGCGGTGACGGGACCATCTTGCGCGCAGGACGACTGACAGCGGGCCAGAATATCCCAATCCTCGGAATCAACCTTGGTCACCTGGGATTCCTCACGGCCTCTCCCGAACAGGAGATGGAAGATTGCCTCACACAGTTGATGGAAGGCCGCTTCATTCTGGACTGGCGTTCTACACTGGAGGCCCGCTTGGTCGACAGCGATGGTGTCGAAGGCGAAACGCTCGTGGCGTGGAACGACTTCATGATCCACGAACCCCAGGTTGGTCGCGTGAGCCGGCTGGACCTCTTGATCCACGATGCGGAGGGCTGGAGTGAGATCGGGAGCTTCAGCGGAGACGGGGTCGTTCTGTCGACACCAACGGGTTCCACGGCCTACTCGCTCTCGGCGGGTGGACCCATCGTCATGCCGTCGGTCGAGTGTTTCCTGGTCACTCCCGTTTGCCCCCACACACTGGCGATTCGGCCCTTGGTCGTCCCTGCCGATCGCTCGATATCCGTTCGGTCGTTCGAGCAGAGCCGGAGCCTGATAGTGACGGCGGACGGCCAAATTGAACGGACCGTAGGGGAGGGGGGGGAGGTGCGGATCACCACTTCCGAGATCCGAATTCCCCTCATGCGGTTCACTGGGCAAACATTCTTCTCCACGATTCGTCGCAAGCTGAGTTGGGCGGCCCGTCCGGGGGACCCTAGCTGACCGGTTGAGCCTAACGCCCATGCGTCCCAGGCCACCATTGAAAGCCGCCGCTACCAGGGAGTACATTGCCGGATGCTGATCGAGTTGCGCATCCAGGACTACGCCGTAATCGACGATCTTTCGCTCGACGTGGGCCCAGGGCTTAATGCCCTGTCCGGTGAGACGGGGGCTGGGAAATCGATTATCGTGGGCGCCCTTTCCCTTCTTCTCGGTGGACGTGCCTCGAGCGACGTCGTACGCATCGGCGCCTCCAGGGCCTCGGTGGAGGCGGTATTCGACGTCTCAGAAGAGCCCGTGGCGCGAGAGCATCTGGAGACTATGGGCTTCGAGGCGGAGGACGGTCTCCTGATTCTGCGTCGTGAGGTGGCGGCCGAGGGACGCAACCGAGCCTGGATCAACGGATCACCGACCACAGCCCGCGCGGTAGGAGAACTGGGTCGGGGGCTCGTCGCCCTTCACGGGCAGCACGAGCATCAGAATTTGCTCAGGCGCGCCGAGCAGTGCGGCATTGTGGATGCCTTCGCCGGTGCCGAGGATGTGGCCCATGAGGTCCGGCGCCTCCATGGCGAGCACCGGGAGTTGGAGGCCGGATTCGAAATGCGTGAGGCCGCGCGCCGGGAGGTGGCTGCCCGAGAGGATTTTCTGAGGTTCCAGCTAGGGGAGATCGAGGAAGCGGATTTGGCCCCTGGTGAAGACGAGGCGCTCAAGAGGGAGGCCCAGCGTCTCGAGCACGCCGAGGAGTTGGTCAGGGACGCCGAGGCTCTGCACCAGGCGTTGTACGGTGGGGAGTCGGCCCTGTCCGATCAGTTGTCCGATCTCGGAGGGGTCCTGCAGCGTCTGGCAGGGATCGACCCGGTTCTCGAAAGTGCGGCAAGGGAGTTGGAGGCAGCCTACCATGCGGTTTCCGATGTCGGCCAGCGGCTCGGAGACTTTGCCGGTGAGGTGGAGCACGATCCCGGGCGGCTCGAGGGCTTGCGTGCCCGGCAGGACCTGCTGTTCAGGCTCATGCGAAAATACGGGCCGGAACTCGCAGACGTCATCACCTGTGGGGAGAATTTGCGGACAGAGCTGGATCAGTTGGATGGCGCCGGAGTCGAGCTCGACGAGCTTCGCGCCGGCATCGTCAAGGTGCGGAAGGCCCTGAAGGAGCAGGCGGCCACGCTCACGGAAGCTCGGACTGCGGCAGCCGCCAAGCTCCAGACCGCCATCCAGGAAATCCTGCCGGAGTTGGGCATGCCCGGGGCGGAGTTTCGAGTGGGCATCACCCCGCTGGAAGACGTCTCCGCCGCGGGTGCCGAGACCGTGGAGTTTCTGGTCTCGCTCAACCCAGGCTTCGAACCGAAGGCCCTAGCCCGTGTGGCGAGTGGCGGCGAGCTGTCACGCGTGATGCTGGCCATAAAGGCCGTGCTTGCGAGCGTCGACCGGGTCCCGACCCTCGTGTTCGACGAGATCGACGCGGGGATCGGGGGCGTGATAGCCACAAAGGTGGGGGAGAAGCTCAGCCAGGTTGCCCGCGAACATCAGGTATTCGTGATCACGCATCTGCCGCAGATCGCATCCCGTGCGAACCATCACGTGTTGGTGGAGAAGCTGGAGCGAGGGGGTGTGGCGGCGACCCGCGTAGGCGAATTGGACGGCGAGGAGCGGATTCGGGAGATCGCCAGAATGCTTGGCGGGGATCCCGACTCGAGCACCTCGCGGGATCATGCTCGCGAGCTTCTACACGCTCCTTCAACAGCCCTCTAGCGTCAGTCCCAGAAGCTTCGGAACCACCGAAATCCCACCTGGACCATCGAGGTCTTCGGCGTCCGGCCGCCGCTTCCCGACCGGGCCGCGCGGAACAGGAGGCTGAATTCGACTGCCTTGTCGGTCTTCCCGGCGCGCCGTGCCGCCATGGTGGAATACACTAGGCCCACCCCGAATTCCTGTACCGACTGCTCCGTCTCGAATTCGAGAAGTGCCGGGTCACCTCCCAGTGGGATGTTCAAGCTGTCGGCGACCGTTAGGCGCCGATACTTGTCCCGGGCCTTCGAGAAATGCCGAAAATCGAGCGCCAGAGAAACCACATCGGTGATGTGAAGCCGAGGAGTCAGACGCACTTCGAGGTAATTGCCCGGTGTCCACCGAACCGGTGTGCGCGTCGTGAGCGCCGCGAACCCGCGGTCGGGGGTCTCAGCCCGCCTGAAGAGCTCCGTAGTGCCCTGGATCCCGTAGCGCACGTCCAGCCAAGCTCCCAGCCGGGTTCCGAAGCGGGCACCGGCGAACCCTTGCACCTCGAGATCGGTATGGCCTTCTCCGCTGCCCAGGTCGAGGAAGTTCTGGTCCAGATCGGGAGTGCCCGTTCCTAGACGGACGAGCGCTCCTGCGCCCACCTCATAATGAATGCCCGAGGCGGGGTTTTCCCGCCCCGCCGCAGTGCTTCCCTCGAGAAGTCGAACGTGCCCGAACACCTCGATGTCGCCGATCTCCCACGGGCTCTGGAACAACTCGAAAGGATCACCCTCTACACCAAACCGAGCGTCGGTGATCAGTTCCTGGAAGGCCTCTGCCGTAAAGGGCAAAGTCGACAGGGGGACGGCCGTGGGGAAGCCACCCACGCCTAGGTCAGTGAAGGCCTGGCCGAGAGCGGCGACGCGCTGAACGAGCGCATCTCCGAGTGAGCTGCCAGTGAGTGGAAACCCCCCGCTGCGGACGTCGTAGGCGTCGCTGATGGCCGAATGGAAGAGCGATCCTTCGTTCAGGAGGGTCTGGGCCTCCAGGCACCCGACGGAGCCGGAGCCCTGTGCCTGGCAGATGTCGATGGTCACCTGCGTCAAGGCTGCCACGGCGTTATTGAGACGGTTCAGAAAATCGGTCACCTGCGCCGGCGAACTTCCAATGGGCGAGAGGCCGATGTTGGCTGAATCCGGAGTCACCCCGAATGCCACCTCGCTCCGGCGTTTCGTGAGCGGCACCATCACACCCACGCTAAACCAGTCCGTGACGCCCATGTCGAGCCGAATCGGAACCCGGACCTCGCTCTGAGTCACGAGCACGTTTGTCCGCCCGAAGCGGATCGGCGAGGTGCCTCCTGGAAGGGCGATATTCAGAGCATCTTGGAGGCTCTGAAGCGTGGGAAAGAGGCGCGTGCCGGCGGCGGCGTCGGAGAAGTCAAAGCCCAGCGGCTCCTCCTCCTCGACCAGGACGCCGTTCAGGGTGCGCTCCCCGAACCGCGAGTCCCAGAACGTGAAGGTCGGCTTTATGTCCAGGCGTAGGGTCCCGCCGGGAAGGATCGGCCCGCTCACTTCCTGGGCCTGCGATGCCCCGGCGTTGAACAGTGCACACAAGAGCAGCGCCCAGGCGGCCGCTGTGGGGACCAGACGGGCAGGCATGCGCAAATCAGGCACGAGCCTATTCCGCGCCGCAGCGCTACATTCCCTGTCGTGCGATTCTCCCAAGTATTCCCTCGTCGCCGGTTGGATTCGGCCCCGAACATAACTGCCTCGGCGGTCGGTGGGAACTTGACACTCCCGCAGGGCGTTCCTACACTTTCATGCACATATCGAGGGTGTCTGGGGGATCTGACTCTGCCCTGGTGGGTAGCCCGGGCACCCTTTCTGTTGCGGGAATAGCTCAGTTGGTAGAGCACCACCTTGCCAAGGTGGGGGTCGCCGGTTCGAGTCCGGTTTCCCGCTCTGGAAAAAAGGGGCGATTCGCCCCTTTTTTCTGTTGGCGCCGTAGCCAAGTGGTAAGGCAGAGGCCTGCAAAGCCTTTATTCCCCGGTTCGAATCCGGGCGGCGCCTCTAAAGAAAGTCGAAGACCAATGAGTTTTCGCCGCCCGGAGGCGAACCGCAGGTTCGAGCCGAGGCGCACAGATGGTATCCGCAGTGCGGCCGAAGTGCTACTAGGACCGCTCTTTAGTTCCACCTCCTACTCTCTGAGTGAGGGGTTTCTCTGGGACTGGCTCTCCCATGTCGCTTCCCGGAAGGGCTTTCGTCACATCGCCCCAGCCTCATCCACGACCTCTTTTCTCCTCATCCGAGAGCATGCGCTTCCCCAGTTGGTAGCCCAGCTCACGATAGGCCTCGAACTGGCGCTCTCCGAAGAACTGGTCGGCCGTGGATTGATCGGGGAAATCGTCGTCACTCTTCTTGTATCCCACGACATCCGCGGGGAGGTCCGCCACCAGCGTGGACTTGAGGTACCACAGCTCACCGCTCTCCGTGTCATCGTACCATATTCTGGCAACCGCGTGCCCCCGCTCAGCAATGTCTTTCTTTGGAAGTACGTCGTCGGACGGTCCCGACCCCGGTAAGATCGACTCCAGCTCTCTGTCATCATCGAATTGCACGGTGTACCCGAAGTCCACCCGGATCTTCTCCACCGCGTTGGCCAGGTCCGAGAACTGAAAACCCTTGTCGGCGCCGGCGTCGACGATGATGATGTGAGAGAGCTTGCGACGAGCCAGCTCATAGAGGGCGAGGTTCTCGAAGTGCCCACCGTCGGTCAATTCGATCGTCCCTTTTTTCTCGTTGAACCCCAAGCCCAACAAGCCCTGAAAGAGGCCGGGGAATATATAGTTGGGTTGTAGCCACCCCCGGGGTGTTTTATTGGGATTGTCGGCCCAAAAACCGAGCCGCAAGTTCAGGAGTGTCATCAGCATGGACATCAACTTGCCCCGGGTCGGCCCTCTCCCCGCGACTCCCGTGTGTGGATTGACCGCAGCGCCCGAAATCGCCATGGCAGTCGCGAGTGTCATCGTGGCAGCTCCTCCCACGGGATGATACGCCTCGGTCCGCCGCCACCCCGTAGCCTCACTCCCGCAATACGAGGGGGCGAGGATGAAGTTGTCTCCCCCACGGCCTCGGAACTTCGATTGCTGCGAGTCCACCAACACGATGTTGGTGTTGACGATGTGATAGGGCCGACAGTAATCCGAACCCTTCGCACACATCTCGGTCAGCGGGGCCAGATTCGCGCCTGTTGCCGGTCCCCACACCCCAGCCGCCACCGTGCGCTCATCGGGCATGAACGTCTCCATCAATCGGTCCCGGTACATCCTGTGGAGGCCGGATTGATTCGTGTCCACCACGAATCCGACCACGAGTGCTGCTGCGAGTAGGGCAGCCCCCGCGGCCATTGGAGTCCCCATGAACCCACCGTTGGATTGCACCAGTGCAGAGGCAGCCAAGTAGGCTCCCATGAGAACGCCGTAGGCAAGGGCAAGGGCGCCCAGCGTAACCCGGGCTGCACCAAGAAACGGACTGGAAGACTTTTCCGCGTGCTGGGCACGAAATTCGAGAAACGCCATGATACTGCCGGCGATCCCTGCCCCCCCTGCGGACCACCCGTTGAAGTACCCCCCAGCCTCGGCGATCGCGATGGGAATGAGCCCCACAACCCCTAGCAGAACGATGATCGACCAGGCGTTTCCGGAGGAGGCCTGCTCTCCCCGCACCCATCCATAGAGATGAAACCGCTGGATCCAGGTGCGCATGGAGAACAAGAGCGCCCAAATCACCATAACCCCCAGTCCAACTACGGCGAGCCAGAGGACGGCATTGAGCTGTAGGCTCAGATTGAGATTGATTAGAGGGAGACTCGAGGCTGTGCTTGGCTCGAAGGCACCTATGGCCATAATGGCCATGAACGCCGACGTAAGCAGCCCCACGTACACGAACAGCGACACGATCATTCCACGCATCACGACTCCGAAGAGAGACATGGCGTTCATGCCTGGGGTGGGCGTTAGGTAGTCTCCATGCTGTCGGATGTAGTCCAACACCGCGTTGGGGTCCTCGGCCTTATGATCTGCGCTTTCCCGGGCGGGTCCCTTTGCCGATACGCGGCTTCCGGAGCCCGCTTTCCCAAAGGGGAACCCTCCTTGGCCCAGGCTACGAAACCACGTGAAGGACGAGGCGATGTATCCTCCTCCGGACACCGAGGAGAGGTAGTCGAGGTCGTCGATCCTCCCAAACCGATGAAGGGCCTGAAGAACCCCCAGGCCGAAGGACGCGGACCGAATGCCACCCCCAGAGAGACCCAATCCAGTGAGTCGGTCTCCCCTCGTCTTTCCCATCCGCTTCAACTCTTCGTTGAACACGTCGTCGAAGTCATCGGTGTGCGGCGGCGGCGGTGAAAGGGTTTCGCTGGTCTTGGTCATGACTCACGCCTCCTTTCCGCCCAAGGGCGGTGACGGAACTCGGTAGGAACAGCAGCCGTCTGGGGGGGGGCGGATCGACGATAGGATGCGCCGCTGGCACGGTCAAGCCGGGGGCATGTCACAGCCCGCCATATCCCGGAGGACCGCTCCGACCTCGTCGCGCACTGTTGACGGGAAGAACCGTCACTTCCTGAGGATGTCTAGGAGCTCCCCGGCAAATCCCCCTCGAACTCACTGAGAATCGGGCAATCGCCTGTGGGTTCGCGAGCCTCGCAGGAGGCCACCAGCTTGTTGAGTGCGCTCGCAATCCGCTGGAGTTCGTCGATCTTCATCTGAACGTCTTCGAGCTTGGCACGAGCTTTGGTCTCTACCGAGCTACAGGCCTCGGCGTCCTGCGCCCGCAGCTCCAGGAGTTCGCGAATCTCCGCCAGGGTGAACCCCAGCACCTGCGCTCTGCGAATGAAGCGGATGCGTTCCACGGTCTCGGGCGGAAACTGTCGGTATCCGGACGGTGTGCGAGGGGGGGCTGGGACCAGCGATCGGCGCTCGTAGAACCGAACCGTCTCAACGCTGACGCCGGCCGCGTCAGCGAGCTTCCCGATCCTGAGGCTGTCGCGTTGAGTCATTCGAGGAACATGAGCCCGGTGTGGGATGCAAAGCGATCGACCGACACCGCCTTCAGGAGGTCGCCAGCGCCTGCTGGATTCTCCGTGCGGAGGGCGCTCTGCCGAATCCGTTCTCCGTCACGTATACTCGGCAGCAATTGGCATCGG
>JACZXQ010000035.1 GCA_022571515.1 Gemmatimonadota bacterium | reverse complement strand
GAGCTGTCCGGTCTGGCGGTCCCGCACCGACGGCGCTCTCTGACGCGGCGGAGCGGTCGGTCGAAAGGTAGAGGTGGGCGTCGCGTAGATGAAGTCACCGGCCGAGTTGGGCTCGGCAGCACGGGCCAGTGGATCGGCAAGACTTGCGGATCATCTTGGCCGAGCATCGGGCAATCCTGGCAGAGATCGTCAATGAGTTCGTCCCTCGTGACCGAAGATCCGAGGCACTGAGGCGGCTACGAAGCACGCTCGAGCCGGTGGGGGCGGACACGCCGAGGAACCAGGGTGTCGCCTCAGAGGCGTCGGCGCCCAGGAACGCGACCTAACAATTGCTGCGGTCGCGGTAGACTTGAAGGCTCGCGCGCTTCGCTTGGGGCCCACATCTTGGACGCGCAGCAGAAACGCAGAATCGCTAGGCGTCAGCAGTCGTTTTCATCAACGGAGTCTGCGGCGGCCGGGCTCAAGTTGACAAAACCGACGGGACACCCAACTCAAGATCTTTCCTGCTAAACTGATTGGTCGTCTGCCCAGCATGCTGGCTGTGGGACATGTTGCAGGTTATCTCGACCCACAGAGAACCGCCATGAAATACGTCCCGATCACAAGATTCACCATGCTGACGCGCCTGTTGCTCGATTCCCACACTGCGTCACGCGATCCCTTTGCCGTGATCTTTCTCCTCTGCGCGCTGGCGGGCTGCGGCTCACCAGCCCCGGCGACGAACGTTCAGCTTCACTCGCTGTTCACGGATCACATGGTCCTGCAGCGGGATCAGGTGATCATCGTGTGGGGCTGGGCCGAGCCCGGCGGCGTCGTGAGTGCCGCCATCGCAGGGCAGGAATCGAGCGCCCGAGTCAGGTCGGACAGCTCCTGGCGGCTAACCTTTGGTTCATTGGCTGCCGGTGGACCGTACGAGCTTCAGGTCATGGGAGCGGACACAGTACTCATCTCTGACGTCATGGTTGGTGAAGTATGGGTAGCGTCCGGGCAGTCCAATATGGAGTGGCCCGTAGCCCGCTCCATGAATGCCGAGCAGGAGATCGAGGCTGCGAATCACCCCGACATCCGTCTTTTTACAGTGACGCCCACGGCGGCTCCTACACCGAGCAGTGACCTGGACGCCAAGGGCTGGGCTCCAGTCACGTCCGAGTCCATTGCCGCGTTCTCCGGAGTCGCCTACTTCTTTGGCCGTCAGCTTCAGGAAGACCTGTCGGTGCCGATCGGCCTCATCCAGAGCGCTTGGGGTGGAACACCCGCCGAAGCCTGGACGAGTGCGAGTACGCTACGAGCAATGCCTGACTTCGTGGATGCTGTGGAGGCCTTGGAGCAAGATCCGGGCATGCTTCCCCGCGACGAGGAGGACTTCCAGCTCCGTTGGCTTCAGGCAGCCCTCGAGGCCGATCCTGGCCGACTCGAGAGGGCGACGTGGGCAGAGACCGAGCCGGAATGGGATACAGTGGACGTGCCGGGTCGGTGGGGAGAAACACCACAGGTTAACGACGGGGTGGGGTGGTTCCGAAAGGTGTTCATGCTCCCGTCGGAGAGGATGCCCGAAGGTCTGGATCTCCACCTCGGTTGGATCATGTATAGCGACTCCGTGTGGGTGAACGGAGTACCTGTCGGGGGCACGATCGGTGCGAACGAGACGCGCAAGTATCCCGTGCCGGCCGATGTTCTGAGGCCGGGATCGAACGTCGTCACGGTCCGGGTCGTTACGTACCGGACAAGAATCGGAGGCCTCTCCGGAGGGATCTTCGGTGAGCCGGCAGAGGTGTTCTTGGGTCCAATAGATGGAGCCGGGGGTCCCCGTATCCCGTTGAATGGGGACTGGAAGTTCCTGCAGACCTTCTCGTTCGGAGACGTTTCTGAGCCGCCCCCATGGCCAAAAAGGTATCCGTCCGCTCTCTACAACGGGATGATCGCACCCCTCCTCAATTACGGTATCCGTGGCGTCATCCTTTACCAGGGAGAGGCAAACGCAGACCGGGCCCACCAGTATCGGAGCCTGTTCCCAGCGATGATCCGTGACTGGCGCCAGAGCTGGAAGCTGGGCGACTTCCCCTTCCTGTTCGTCCAAATAGCCAACCACTTGACACCCCAGGAGACACCTGTCGAAGAAGGGTGGGGGCCAGAGCTGCGCGAGGCGCAGACGTTGGCCCTCGAGTTGCCGAATACCGCCATGGTCGTGACGTTCGACACCGGGGGGGGGAGAAAACCACCCGCCCAACAAGCAGGTGGTCGGACGCCGGTTGGCCCTCGCAGCGCTCGGATCAGTCTATGGCCGGGACGTCGTCTACTCGGGACCTCGGTACCGGTCCATGGAGAAAACGGGTCGCGGCATCCGGCTCCACTTCGACAACGTGGGTGGAGGGTTGGTCTCTAGGGGGGATACGTTGAGGGGGTTTGCGGTGGCTGGAGCCGATCGCCGCTTCGTATGGGCCGAGGCCCGCATCGATGGTGATGCGGTCGTTGTCTCAAGCCAAGAGGCCTTGGATCCCGTGGCCGTGCGATACGCCTGGGCCAACAATCCGATCCTCGGTCTATTCAACCGCGAGGGGCTCCCCGCCCCACCATTTCGGACGGATGATTGGCCGCTCACCACGGAGGGAAACCGATAGGGGTTCCCGGTGACATACGGACTGCGAAGGGTATTGGGGCCTGAGAAAACAGCTTGGGATGGGGTATTGTCAACTTGAGCGAAATCGACGGCAAAATGCGTAATCCGTACGACGGGGAACCCCGGTATTCGGGCGTTTTCTTTCTTGGCATGACGTCTAATCAGGCCAAAATCAGCTCGAGTTGACAATCCACCGCGTGGGCACCAATCGCTGGCTGGAGCGATCTAACCGGCCGGTCTCTCACCGACCCCCGCGAACCTCCAGAACTGCGCGCTGATGGGCAATGGTGAGCTCGGTGCCATACTCGGCGGATAGGTCGCGAAGGCGAACGAGAATCGAGTCTGCGCGGTCGTCGATCGCGACTTCCGCGAGCCCGCGACGCGCCAGGAATCCGACGTCGCCGTAGCGGGACCGGTATGCCTCACCCTCGTCTAGCTCAAGGGGCGTAAACTCGATACGGACGACGGCGCCATTCCGGATCGTCATCTCAGCCAGGAGCCCCTCCCACGGTCGGTATTGGTCGTAGTACCCGATCTCGGGCTCGAGCCCTTGGTACGCCAAGCCACCGAACTGTCGGATCAGCGGCCTCCCCTTGTAGATCTCGATCCCGTCGAACCCGCGATGCCCGTGGCCGACGTACATCGAGGCGCCCGCGTCGATGACGGCGCGTGCGAAGTCCGTCTGCCATCCAGCAACGTCTTCGACCCGGATGTGGCCGTCACTTGTCGCCTCGCCCGGCACAATCGAGTCGAACTCGTCCAAGTCGATTTGAAAGTGCTGATAGTAGATGACGAAGTCGGCGTGGGCCGCGGCTTCCCGTACGGCCTCGAGGTTGCGATCCCGGTCGTCCTGTCGCCCAGTCCAGACCCCGTTCACCGCATGGTGGATCGCATCTCGCTCGTCATGACTCGTCGTCGCCGCCACCAGCCCGATCGTCACGCCATCCACGGTCAAGTAGGCGGGGGCCGTGGCGGCGGCAAGATCGGGTCCAGCTCCGGCGTACGTGACGCCATTCACGTTCGCGGCCTTCCGCGTGGCGGCCACACCGCAGTCGCCCAAGTCCCAGGCATGGTTGTTTGCGATCGACATCAGATCGAAACCCAATGACGCGAGGAACTCCATCACCGTCGCGTCGACGGCATGCGGTCCCCCGGAATTCCCCGGCCGCTGATCAGGCGTGAGGCGCGGTTCGCCGAGAACCACTACGTAGTCGTCAGGCACGCCACAGGCGTCGACCTCCGACTTCACCGCCATTTCAAAGTTGGTGAACGCGACATCAGCGCCTTGAATGAGCGGTCGCAGCGAGCCGAACGGGTCCTCCCAGGAGAGTCTCGGGTCGACCTTGATCAATGCCTGCCCGGCGACCACCAGAGTGATCTCCGGTGCGGGGGGCGCTCCGCCACAGCCCGCAGTCAGAGCCGCGGCGACCGGAACGAGACATACCGTGCACCGGACTCGAGACATCATGTCCATAGGCTTCACGCGGGCGACCACCTATCGGTCGAAGATTCGGACTTCGATTCGCCCATCCTCGTCCACCCAACCCCGGCACGCACCGTCTTGCCGCTCATGATGGCGGCATCCAGTTCCACCGTGCCCTCTCGGGTGAAGCTGGCGCCCTTGCCGGCGTTGAAGAGAGGGGAGTCCTCCATCACGTTGATGGCCAACGCGAACCTCCGGGGCGTCTCACGCGTCGCTGCGTCGTCGATCGAGGCCGCGGCGCTATCGGCATCGATGAAGTAGAGGACTGAGGAAGCGTTGGCGACGACGTACTGGGCCGCGATCCCCCGGGCCTTGAGCCCGTCGTACACGGGGGTCCCGAAGGAGTATCGACTGACGAGTCGTCCCCCCGCCGAATGCCCGACGTGCACCACGGCTTTGACACCGGGATAGGAGTCCACGATGTGCCGGACCATCCCGTCCAGGAGGTCGTAGTTGCTCACCGCGGGTGCGTTGACGGAGTTCTTCCCCTCCCGCCAGCCCCCGTCCCAGAACGGATAGTGTCCCTCGGCGTAGCGCGCCGGTCGGTCGGCAATATGGTGGTCCCCGATCATCGCCGCGGAAACGACGAGCGTCGTCGCCCTCAGGGCGAGCCCCGGCCGGTCCCGATCCGCCGCGTTCATGGCAGCCACGAGGCGATCGAAGTACGTGGTCGGATTCTGGCTTCCGCCGTGATGGACGAAAACCACCAGCTTCACTCGAGGGTCGGCGTCCCTCATCACGTCGTGAGTGCCGTCATAGGTCAGGATGTGCTCCTGCCCATCTACTGTGACGGGGAAGTCGAACCTGGCGTGCTCCTCCTGGGCCCCGAGAGGCTCCACAACAAAGAGAGTCAGGAAGATCGCCACCACGTGCTGTCTCACGATTGCCTCCTTTGGCGGTAGTCCCGGAGCTTCCATGGTCCGACACTTGCCCCCGGAGACCCTACGCGCAAGTTGCTTGCATGATCAGATCGAGTCTCGTGTCTCTGACCGCGGTGGCCACCCTGGCGCTGGGTCTGGCCGCGTGCCGTGACAGCGGGTCCGACGTCGTAGGCACGCCCGAACTCAGAGCTGCGCTCTTCGACACGATCCTGGCCCGTACCGAGCGCCGAGAGTCGTTCTCGGCGATCAAGAACGAGCGGCTCGGCTTCGATCCTCTGGACGCGATGACCGCGCTGCGCGAGACCGTCGTGTCGGCGGACACCGAGAGTGAGCTCTACTACGCGCTCGCCCGGCTCAGCCATGCCCGCCGGGACCGCCACCTCGACGTCTACCTGGTCCCCGGAGGGCTGAGCCCCGCCGACGACGATGCCGACCTAGAGTCCTCCCCACCGCCGCAGGCACCCGTGCGCGTCTTCCCGGACTACTCATCGGACGACGCAGCCTACTTCGTGGGCGACGTCGCGGCGGACCCGCGTTGGCCGGAGCTGCCTGAGGTCGGAGACCGCGTGGTCTCCGTCAATGAACGGCCGGTCGAACTGTGGAACGAGGCCGCGACTCCGTTCATGCGTCATTCGACGGAGATCGGCCTTCGGTGGAAGCTCGCCGAGGCGATGACCCAGGCGACCGCCGCGTTTCCGCCAGAGCTCCGCGAGGACGCCCTCCGGCTGACGGTCGAGTCCGCGGACGGGAGCGAGTCGAGCTTCACGCTCCCCTTTGCCGACACCGGCGACCTCATGTGGACCGGGTCCGGCGAGCCCCGATACCCCGGTCTGTCGCTCGAACGAAGGACGCCCACCTACGACCTGCTCCTTCCCGACGACGGCTCCCGCTTCCTGGTTCTCGTCTGGCGCGGCTTCCGTGAGACGATGGTAGCCGACGTTGATGCGCTCATCGAGCTCGCTGAACGGGACGGCTTGCTGGACCACGCCATGATCGTCGACGTAACCCGGAGCAGGGGAGGGTCGCTCGGCGCCTATGCGATCCAGCGTCTCCAACCCCGTCCCTTCAAGACTACGTTCGGCAACCTCCGCCTGAGCGACGTGATCGAGCCCTTCGTGGAGGACAAGCGCGCGGACTTTGCCACCCGCAACCTCAACGACAGCGGCGTACCGGAGACGATCGACGACGGCACCTGGCTCATGGAGTGGCTCGAGGAGGACGTTCTGGTGGCGCTCGCGCGCGGCGACGAGTATTCGGACGACGTGCCCTTCAAGCTTGCCCACGCCCCGAAGGACTCGGACGGCGTGCTCGAGCCGGCGCCCGTGCACTTCCGGGGTCCGTTCGGCGTGATCTCCGGGCCGAGCGGTGGCTCGCACCTCGACCAATTCGTCTCGATCGTCGTCGACAACGGCCTCGGACCGGTCGTCGGCATGCCACCGGGCGGCTACTCCAACACCTGGGAGTGGGAAGAAGTCCTCACGTTCGCGAGCACCGGTCAGCCCGTGATCGGCTTCATGTACTCCATCGGGCACACGATCCGTCCGAACGGCGAAGTGCTGGAGGGTAACCCTGCCGCTCTGGACGCGTGGGTCCCGCTCACGGCCGAGAACGTGCAGACGTACTACGCGATGCTGCTCGAGCGGGTGCGCGCGCACATGGAGACAGGACGCTAGTGCGACCGAAGCCGAGTCGATGACAGACGGTTCGACGCCCGCCGCATCCTCGGATCGCCGCTCGGGCATGGGTCTGGGAACCCAAATCTTCATCGGCATGATTGTCGGATCCGTTCTGGGCGCGGCCCTCGGCGATCGGGTTGCCGTGCTTCAGCCCATCGGTGACCTCTTCATCCGGCTGCTCGTGCTCGCGGCCATTCCGCTCGTCTTCTTCAACCTTCTCGCGGGGCTCACCGCGCTGTCGGACGTACGCACGTTCGGGCGGCTCGCGGGAAAGATCATGAGCTTCTACGTGGTGACCGACCTCGTGGCTCTTTCGCTCGGGCTCGGCGCGATGGCTCTGCTCCGGCCCGGTGTGGGGATGCAGCTCACCGAGCAGGTGGAGGGCACGGTCGGAGCCGTGCCCTCGATCGGCGACGTGCTCCTGGGGATGGTCCCGACGAACGTCTTTCGGGCCTTCGCGGAGGGCAACGTAGTGCAGCTCGTCGTCGTGGCCGTCCTCCTGGGCATCGCGACACTCATGCTGAGCGGAACCGCGCGCGATCGCCTCAGCCATGCCTACTCGGATCTCGCGTCCCTCTTTCGGCGGCTCGTCGATCTGATCCTCATCGTCGCACCCGTCGGCATCGGGGCTCTCATGGCCGTGACGGTCGGACGGTACGGCGCGGCGTTGCTCGGCCCGATGACCAAGTTCCTCCTGGGCGTGTACTCCGCCCAGCTCATTGTTTTCCTGGGCTACATGTTCCTGCTTCGCGTGTTCACGGACCGGAAGCCCGGTCGGTTCCTCCGGGACACCGGCCCCCTGTGGGCGACGACAGCCGCGACCACGTCCAGCCTGGCTTCCCTCTCCGTCGCTCTCGAGATGGCTGACAAGATTCGGCTCCCGAGGTCGCTCTACTCGTTCACGCTTCCGCTGGGTGCGCAGCTCAACAAGGACGGCACCGCCGTCATGCTCGGAGCGGTGCTCCTCTTCACGGCTCAGGCCGCGGGCGTCGACTTCAGTCCCGCGTCGTTCGTGACCATTCTTTTTGTCGGACTCCTCCTTTCCGAGGGCTCCGGCGGGATCCCAGGCGGTGGATTCGTGATCGCGCTGATCTACGTACAGGCTTTCAACCTTCCGATCGAGGTTGCGGCCATCGTCGGCGGGATCTACCGGCTCGTGGACATGGGGAACACGACGGTAAACGTGATGGGTGACATGGTGGGCACGTCCCTCGTGGCACATTCCGAGTCAAGGCGAAAGATGGGGCCCAGGTGAATGAGGGGTTGAGAAGGCTCTTTCCCGGCACCTCGGATCAGGTCTACCTGAACGTGTCCGAAAGGGGACTCGTGCCGGAACCCGTGAGGGAGGCTGTCACCGAGTATCTCGACGAATGTGTGCTGGGCACGGCTGACAAGGATCGTCTCCGTCGGAGGGTCGAGGAGACCCGGGCGGCCATGGCGGCCCTGATCGGCGCCGACCCAGACGAAGTCGGCATCACCAAGAACGTCTCGGAAGGGCTGAACCTCTTCGCCGCGAGTCTCCCATGGGAGGCGGGCGACAACGTGGTTCTGTGCCCTCAGCTCGAGCATCCGAACAACATCTATCTCTGGTACAACCTCAAGCGACTGCGGGGCATCGAGGTCCGCAGCATTCCACCCGAAGGTGGGCGCATGCCGGTCGCCGGGATGGTCGAGGCGATGGACGAGCGAACCCGGGTGGTCACTTTCCCGAGCGTGTCCTTCGCGCCGGGCTTCATCACGGATGTTCACACGCTCGTCGAGGGGGCCCGGAGGGTCGGTGCGCTCACGTTGGTCGACGCGGCCCAGTCGATCGGAGCGCTCCAGACGGACGTACGGGCTCTCGGGGTCGATGCGCTCACGGTCGCGACGCAGAAGTCCTTGCTGGCCCTGTACGGATTCGGCTTTCTGTACGTGCGCCGTGCGGTGGCCGAGCAGCTCATCCCGATCCATGTGGCCCGCTACGGAATCGACCTGGGCGAAGCGCACGAGACCGCTTTTGAGGAAGGGGACCTCACGTACCAACCGGGGGCCCGCCGCTTCGACTTGGGGAACTACAACTACCTCGGTGCGACCGCCGCGCAGGCGGCGCTCGCCCTCATCGCCGAGATCGGGATGCAGGACATCGAGCGCCACGTCCGGGGGCTCGCCCAGAGCCTCGCGTCCGGCCTTCTGGAGCTCGGGCTTCCGGTCGTAGGCGGAGCGCCCGGCTCGGACCTCGCGCACATCGTCTCGGTGGGCGAAAGCGGAGGCGGCCGCCACTACACTGCGGACGACCCGGCGATGAACCAACTCCACGAGCACCTCACTGAACACCGAGTCCGCATTTCGATCCGAAGTGGCGTCCAGCGCTTTTCGATCGGAGTTTACAACGACCAAGCCGATATCGACCGTGTGCTCGACGTGGCGCGGAAGTGGCGTGACACGACAGGGTATGCGCGATGAGACGTCACCGACCAGCCGTCAGTCGCCGGACCGCGGCGATGTGGCCGTCGGGTATTGTCAACTTAGAGTGGCCGGGGTGAAGCTGAGGCAGGAAATCGGTTCGATTTGCTCAGGCGGCGGTGGCCGGACTCCAGTCTTTGAAGGAGCGTGCCCGCAGCCATCGATAATTCTCCGAGCGCATCCGGTGGCGCGAGAATCTGAAGAGATTCAGGATGACCCCGTGGACCGAAAGAAACCGCTGTGCTTGGCCCGCTGACTTGAAGCGTCGCATCTGACGCTCTCGTTGTCGTGTCGGTTGATGCGATACCTCCGCTCGATTGTTCTCGTAGCGTGCCGTGGTGTGATTCACGGAAGGCATCGTAACGCGGTGAGCAGCGCCGTAGCTTTTCAGCTTGTCCGTCACCAGCTGCCACGGCGGACTTCCCTGGCTCTTCAGCAGCTTACGAAAGAACCGTTTGGCCGCACGGGCGTTGCGATATCGCTGAACCAGGATGTCGCGGACATCCCCGTCTTGGTCCACAGCTCGCCACAGGTAGTGGCGCTCTCCTCTGATCTTCACGAACACCTCATCCAGGTGCCACACGTCACCCAGCCGACCCTGGCGGCGCTTGAGCTTGCGTGCGTACTCGGGTCCGAACTTCCGGCACCACTGCCAATGGTCTCGTAGGACACGATGACTCCCCGCTCCGCCAGGAGCTCCTCGACGTCGCGGAAGCTCAGGGGAAATCGATGATACAGCCAAACGCTGTGGCTGATGATTTCGGGAGGGAACCGGTGGCGGCGATAGTTGGTTGCAGTCGTTTTCATCAACAGAGTCTGCCGCGGCCGGGCTTAAGTTGACAATACCCGCTTGGGAGCTCGCGCACGATTTACCACCTGACGGGGGATTTCGACAAGGCGATCGAATACGGGGAGCGGTATTACCGCGTAAAGGCGGACGACGAGGCAGCGGACGTGCTCGTCCGGGAGTATGATGAGAACGGATATGCCGCGGCATACGAGGCCGTCGCCGAGCTGTTCATCGCGCGCAAGGCCACCGGGGACACACTCGTGTATGTGCCAAACTGGCAGATCACTACGCTCTATACGCGGGCCGAGAACCGCGAGAGAGCGTTGGAGTACCTGCAGATGGCGTACGACGAGAAAGAGCCCAACATGCCGTCCATCAGCGTGGATCCGATCTTCGACTTCCTCGAGCAGGAGCCCCGCTTCCTGAACATGCTGAGCGGACTTGGCCTGACGCGGTTGGAGCACGACTAGTCCCGCGCGCGGCCGCACCGCGCGTCTCAGCTACGGAAAATCTCGACATGCGCGGGTGCGGGCGACATCTTATCGACTAAGTGTTCCTCCGACGAATTTTCTCTCGATCGGGCCTGCCACTCCGGCGGGTCGCCTCATGCTTGGGAAAGGACTCTCGATGCGACGGCCACGTCCCCTAGAAATATCTATGCTCTTGACCCTTCTGGCGTCCATGCCGCTCGGACTCGTCGCGCAGAGCCCGGTCACCGTTTCTGGAGAGCTGGACTTCAAGACGCGGTATCTATTTGCCGGAATCCCCTTCGCCGCGGATGAGGTGACGCAGGCTAAAATCACCGTCGCGAGCGGGTCGTTCACGTTCAACGCGTTCTCGGTCTACGATGTCGACGCGAGCGAGGTCACCGAGGGAGACATCTGGGGCGATTATTATCGGCAGTTGAGCCCAGCGGTAGGGCTGTTCGTGGGCGCCGCGATCTACAGCTTCAAGATCGCGGGGGAGTGGGACCAGACGGCTGAGGCGTATGGGGGACTCGTGTTCACCGGGCCGCTGACGCCGACCGTATACTTCGCGCACGACTTCGACTTGGGGGATGGCAGCCACGCCACGCTTACGCTCTCCCAGAGCGTGCCGCTGGGTATGAGCGGGGCCACGCTCGATTTCGCGGGCAGCCTCGACTACAACGACCACTACTACACCATCGATTCAGGCTTCAGCTTCGTCGACTTCGCCGTGTCGGTAGGGATTCCAGCGGGCCCGTTGACGATCAGCCCGACGGTTCTCGTGCAGCGCGGTATCAGAGACGACTTCACCGATGAGGAGTTGTTCGGCGTGAAGGCGGCGTTCGTGTTCTAGAAGCTTGGCGGTGCCTTGTTGCATGGCTCGGAGCAGAGGACAGATCCCCCGTCCCCCGAGCGGGGGTCACCCCACTTTGTAACTGTCAGGCATCCCGAGTAGGGTCATTGTGTTGAGGATTTTGCTCGCCAGTCGCACCTCAATTCGTTGTCCATCCAAGGCTCGACTTCGCATACGTCGACCGATGATCGTCTTGTGTCGGAAGACGGTATTCTCGACCATGCCGCACTGGCCGCCGGGTTTGCCGTTGGCCGGAGCACGCCAGGCATCGAGCGCGTCATCCGAAAGCCAGACGGTCAGGTCGCCACGCTTCTGAAGGCCTGCCTCGTACTCAGACCAATTGCGCACCCGATATCGAGACTTCGCGTACTTGTACTGGCTGCGCTTCGGATACTTCACAGGTGCTCACTCCAGGGCCAGGGATTTCGCATCACCATGAACCTACAACCAGGAGCCATGCACCAAGGCCCATCGTGAATGCGCCTGTGCGCACGCTTGATTGTCGAGCGGTGGCGTGAGACCTCATGTTGACCGGTCCGATCCCCCCCCCGTTATCGCGACCCGTCAAAGGGCCTTTGTTTTGCCTATCCGTAGATGTCTGCCAGCACCTCCAACTTGGCCCGCTGCTCCTCGCCGTCCACCTCCAACACCACCAGATACGTCCCCGGTTCCACCCGCGGGCCTCGGGTTTGATCCTCGTTCTGGGGGTCGGCCCGGAGGTCCCACTGCACCCGGTTCAACCCGGTTTCGGCGGTCGCCTCCAGGTCCCGGACCGTCTCTCTCGTCACGGCATCGACGATACGGAGCGTCACGTTCGTGGCGGCGGATCCCAGGTGGTAATGGATGGCAGTGCCCTCGGGCGCGTTCTCGCCCACCCAGTTCTTGTTCCCCGTCACCGCCCGCCTCAGGCGGAGGTCGTTCTTCCAGAGCACCGCGTCCCGGGGGACGAAGAGGTGGACGTCGCTGGCCAGCAGGGAGTCCGTCACGGCCTGGAGCGCCGTCACGTCGTCCATGATCCACACGCTCCGGCCGTGGGTGGCCAGCACGAGGTCGTTGTCCCGGGGATGGACCAGGATGTCGTCGATCCGAACCACCGGCAGGTTGGGCATGAAGCGGTGCCAGCTTCCCCCTTCATCTAATGAAAGGAACAGGCCGAATTCCGTGCCGGCGTAGAGCAAGTTGGGGTTCTTGGGGTCCTGCCGCACCGTGTTCACGTTGCCGTACTCGGGGAGGTTGGAGCTGATGCTGGTCCAGTTCCGGCCGTAGTCCCGGGTGACGTACACGTAGGGTTTCAAGTCGTCGCTCCTGTGCCCGTCGATGGACACGTACGCCGTGGCCGCGTCGTGGTGCGACGCCTCGACGCGGGAGACGTAGTAACGCGTCCTCCCGCCGGGGAGGTTGCGGCTCACCTCGGTCCAGGTGGCGCCGCCGTCCCGGCTCACCTGGATGTTCCCGTCGTCGGTGCCCACCCAGAGGAGTCCGGGCATGATGGGCGACTCGGCCACGGAGACGATGGTGCTCCAGTTGCGCACGCCGTCGTTCCGCGACACGATGCACTCCTCACCCCGCTGGTTTTGCCGGCAGCGCGGCATGTCGTTCCCGAGTCCCAGGACCCGCTCGCGATCCCGGTCGATGTCCTTCGTGAGATCGGGACTCATGGTCCACTGCTCACCGCGGTCCCGGGAGGTGAACAAGCGGCTGCCGCCCACGTGGATGGTCCGGGGGTTGTGGGGCGAGAGGATGAAGGGCGTGTTCCAGTTCCAGCGGATCGGCATCTCGAATTCCGGCTCCGGGACGATGTTGGTCTCGAGATTGTTCTCCGTGGGCGGCCTGGGCCGGATGCTCTGCGTCGTGCCCGCGTGAAGATCGACGCGACGCACGTTTCCGTTCTGAGACTCGGAGAAGAGAATCATGTGATCGGTGGGGTCGATCTGCGTGTAGAAGCCGTCCCCGCCGCTCACGCGGTACCAGTCCTGAGCGAGGATCTCGTCGTGGCGCACCGCGCTGGGACCGCACCACGTCCCGTTGTCCTGGAGTCCCGTGCACACGTAGTAGGGTCGCCGCATGTCCACCGACGCGTGATAGGGTTGGCCCACGGCCCACGTCCGGAAGGCTTCCCACGTCTCGCCCTGATCCCAGGTCACGTCCACCGAGCCGTCGTTCCCGATCATGAGGTGGTCGTGATCCGCAGGGTCGATCCAGAAGGCGTGCTGGTCCGAGTGGCCGTAGCCGGTCAGCCGCTCGAAGGTCCGGCCACCGTCCCGGGACTTCCACACCCGCTGGTCCACCACGTACACCAGGTCCGCGTCCTCCGGAGACACACGGATCTGACTGAAGTACATGGGGCGGCCGTTCTGGTTGCTCCGGAACTCCCACGTGTCGCCCTTGTCCATGGAGCGCCACACGCCGTTCCACTGGGGGTCGGGGGGCAGGGAGTCGGCGTCATTCAGGCGCTCCCACTCCTCCAGCTCTTCCTCCGTCAGGGCGTCCTCCCGGTCTGCCGCCACCTCGATCTGGGCGTAGACCACGTCGGGATTCGCGGCGGTGGTGGCCAGGGCGATGCGCCCCATGGTGCCCCGGGGGAGGCCGTTCCCCTCGATCCGTGTCCAGGTCTCGCCTCCGTCGTCGGAGCGCCAAATGCCGTTCCCCTCGCCGCCGCCCACGAAGCAGCAGGCGGTGCGACGGTGCTCGTAGGTGGCGGCGTAGAGGGTGTTGGGGTTCGAGGGATCGAGAGTCAAGTCGGTGGCGCCGGTGTTCTCGTCCACGTAGAGGACCTTGTTCCAGGTCTGGCCGCCATCGCTGCTCTTGAACACGCCCCGCTCCCTGTTGGGGCCGAAGAGGTGCCCGTTGGCGGCCACCCACACCACGTCGGCGTCGAAGGGATGGACGATGACCCGGGCGATGGACTGGGTCTCCCGGAGCCCGATGTGTGTGAAGGTCTCCCCGCCGTCGATGCTCTTGTACATCCCTTCACCAAACGACGAACTCTGCCGGTTGTTGGCCTCCCCGGTGCCCACGTAGACCACGTCCGGGTTGGACGGCGCGATGGCGATGTCCCCGATGGAATGGGTACCGTAGGTGTCGAACACCGGCTTGAAGGTGGTGCCGTTGTTGGTGGTCTTCCAGAGACCGCCGGTGGCGAAGCCCACGAGGAAGGTGTGTGGGTCGTTGGGGTGCACGGCGATGTCGTCCACGCGACCGCCCTGGCCCACGGGGCCGATGGAGCGCCAGCGGAAGGGTTTGAGCAAGGGGTGGTCGGAGGCGTTTTTCACCGTCTCTTGTTCTCCGGCGTCTTGGGCAGTGGCCGGGATTGTGGCCAGGGTCAAGAGGGCGAGTATGAGGGTGGCCGGGCGGCGGATATCGAGAAACCGGAACATCGGGTGCTCCTTGTGGGGACGGTGTGGTCGAGGTGCTTTGGGGAACGTCTGGGATGGAACAGGGGATGTCAACTGGCACCGAACCAGGCTGCTATCTGGGTGTCACGCCGGTCCGCGGCTCACGCAAGATGGTAGTCTCTGCGCTGAGGCGCAGGTGCCCGGTATCGGAGACCAGGCGCTATGATGCCGATCCACTGCAGCGCGGTTTATACGAGGATGTTTCGCTGGGAGTGATGCCGCCGTAACCTCGTCGGATCGTCGATCCCTCCTGATGAAAACTCCTGAGAAGGATGAGACATGAAGATCCGCATCCTGGTCTGTGCCCTGTTCATGATCCTGGTGGCACCTGGGCCGGGCCCGGCTCAAGAGTTGTACGACGTGGTGATTCTCGGGGGAAGGGTGATGGACCCCGAGACGGGCCGAGACGGGGTCGCCAACGTGGGCATCCGGGGAGGACGGATCGAGGCGATCACGACGGAGGGGATCCGCGGTCGTGAGACGATCGACGCGAGTGGCTTGATCGTGGCGCCCGGGTTCATCGACATCCTCGCGAGCATCGGTCGAAATCGCGATGCGCACGTGTTCAAGATCGGCGATGGCGTGACGTCGGTCCTGGGTATGCACGGAGGGCCCCTCGATGTCGCGGGGTATGCGGAGCGGCATGCCGAGGTTGGCCCGCTGGTCAACTACGCCGCGACGGTCAGTCACTCGGAACTACGTGAGGCGGTTGGAGCCACGGATGCGTATACGCCGGCAACGCCCGAGCAGATCGAGGCGATGCGCCCACTCGCTGTCCGCGCGATTCGCGATGGCGCGGTCGGGATCGGTTTCGGGATCAACTACACGCCCGGAGCCTCCTACGAGGAAATCTTCGCGCTGTTCGAGGTCGCGGCCGCGGAGGGCGTGCCCTGTCACTTACACGCTCGGTACAAAGGCAATGTCTTCCCGCTGACGATGAGCCTCGCCGCGTTGGAGGTGGTGGCGATGGCCGCCGCAACCGGTGCGCAGGTGGAGCTGGCGCACATGATCTCGTCGACGGTGGGATCGGCGCCACTCTCGATTGCGCTCGTGGAGGGTGCGAAGGCCCGCGGCGTCAGCCTTCTGGAGATGCTGAGATGTGTGGCACATGTACGATGGCGCCAATCACGGCTTCCACAACGACACGACACCACGGTACGACGAGGATGCGGCGCGTGTCGCGCAGGCGCGGACGATCGCCTTCTTCAACGAACATCTGCGGGACTGAGGATCGCTAGGGCCCACTACCGTATCACGTACCACTCGGTCTGATACGGCCGGAAATACTCGTAACCGTTCGCTGTCAGGTGGCCGTCGTCCTCCATCGGGATCGTCACGGTGCCGCCGCCGTACTCCGGAATCGCGGTAGTGGCGCTGAACTCTATCGATCGATACGCACCGTCACGGAGGTACGAATCCCGGCTGGGGGGTGAGGACAGGTCCATGTTGCGTGCGTTGATCGACGGGCCCAGGGCGTGGCCGTGGTAGCCGATGGGATGCGAATACAAACTCGGCAGGAAGTCCACTCCCTCGAGCTTGGCCGCAATGGCCAGGGTGGCCTCCCATCCGCTCATTCCCGGGCGAGGCTCCGACGCGAACGCTTCATGGATTTGGTTCGCGTTGGCCAGGGCCGTCTTCAGGCCTTCGGGCACGTCGTCCTCTCCGTCGCGCAGGAGATACGCCACCTTCTGCCAGTCGCTGGCGAAGCCTAGATAGTCGAAGCCGCAGTCCAGGTGGATGATGTCGCCCCGCTGAAAGACCAGGTCGTCGGGGGCCGGATGGACGTAGGGGATCATCTCGCCGGTCTGGGGATCGAACCGCTGAACGGCCACGTGGATCTCGAACCACGGATTCCCGCCCACCCCGAGCTCGGCGATGCTCTCCTCGAAGAACCACTTGATGTCCGCGGCCCGGGTCACGCCCGGAGTGATGACGACGTTGGACAGGGCCCTCTGGGCGATGACGTCGGTGGCAAGGACGAGGGACCGGTACGGCTCCAACTCGTCGGGCAGGCGCGTATCGAATACGTCCTCGATGAGTCCCGCCGCGGAAACGAACCTGGATTCGGCCTCGGGACCGAGGGCGTCCACCAGGAATTGGTAACTGTCGTGGGTGAGGCCGCTGTCGTGGCCTCGGCCACCCCCCATGTTGAGCCCGATGGTCTCAGGGTGGTACGTGTCCCAAAGCGCCTTCAGGCCGGTGCGGGTGTCCTGGATGCCTCTTGCGTTACGGGCGGCCGGAAGCGGCTGGAAGAACTGTCGATAATCGCTTGTGGGCCGCCAGTAATCGGAGAACGTCGCGAGCCCCTCCTCCCCCGCGTCCAGGAAGACCATGACAGTTCGACGCCGGGTATAGTGAAGCGGTGGAGCCACGTACTGGGTCACGGCGTCCGGGTGGAATTCCTCGCTCACCACGATCCACATGTCCATGCCTCGCTCGCGCATCTGATCGAGGAGCATGGTGTGCTTCTGCTCGAGCCAGTCGAGACGGAGCTCATACTGGGCCCGCATCCCAAGGAGCTCGGGCATCGCGGGAATCACGCGCCCGTCGAAGAGCTCGATGGGCCCCTCGACCTGAGCGCAAGAGAGCAGGAGCGCTGCAAGCGGCGCCGTGAGGGCGGCGGACGTGCCGATTGCGGGATTCTTCATGGTCGGGGACTATTTGGCCCGGGTACGCGGGAGTGCAGGCAGTCCATGATCGCCTCCCAGGTTCTCCTAGTTACGTGAGACTTCAACGAGGATCTGCTCCCACTCTCCCGAGAGTGTGTTCAGGAGGTCCACCAGAAACACGTCCTGAGAGCTCTGATCGGCAGACAGGGGGCCTACCCAACTCTCGGCTGAACCACGGAGCCTGCTCAGCCGGCTCGCAAGCTCCCCGAACTCCCGTCGCAGGTCCCGTACCTTGGCCTCCAGATCGTCGGCGAGGTCCAGATCACCCTCGTCGAGCCGGTCGATCACCTCGTCCACTTGGTTCTCGATCGTTTGGGCCTGATTCGCCATCTCCCCGATTCGGAGGAGCGTGGCCGTCCACTGATTACGGACCAGTGGATCGATCTGGAGACGTGGATCCTCCCTCACCCGGACCACCTGCTCCATGGTCTCGCCAGTGGCCGTGAGCCGCACCGTGTACAGGCCTGGTACGACGAAGGGGCCTAGGTCCGGCTGGCCGCCCCTGCCCCGCTCGTCCCCTGCGCCGGAGAGGGAAGCCTCCCCGTGCCGCAAATTCCAGACGACTCGGTTCACACCCCGGTCCGCCGAGGCATGCACACTCGCTACCCGGGCTCCCGTGGCGTCGTGGATCGTGACCGACACCTCTTCACCGCCGTCCCGGAGCCAATAGTCGATGATGGCACCCGCCGGCGGGTTCTCTCCCTGGAAGATCATGTTGCCGGTGTGGGCCCGCTCGCGCCGGTACCGGACCTGTTCGGCAGCCTCCAGGGAAAAGAGGTGAGCCGGCCTCGCCGCGACCTCTGGCGTGAGCTCCTGGAGCGCGTTGACCTGGTCCAGGATCCACACACCACGCCCGTGGGTTCCCAGCACCAGATCGTTGTCCCGAGGATGGATCACGAGGTCGTTCACAGCCACAGTGGGGAGTCCGCCGCGGAGTTCCACCCAGTTGGTGCCGCCGTTCCACGACCAGAACAGGCCGATCTCTGTCCCGAGCCAGAGGACATCCGGGTTGCGCGGGTCCTCACGAACGGTGCGCGAAACCCGCTCTTCGGGGAGGTCGCCCACGATAGAGGTCCACGATTCGCCGTCGTCGTCGGAGCGCCACAGGTAGTTGCCGTAGTCGTCGTTCCGGTAGTTGTTCACCACCAGAAAGACGCGCCCTTCCACGTGCTTGGAGGCATGGAGCATGTTGACCCATCCCATCTCCGGGAATCCGGGGACGGCGTCCGTGACGTCTGTCCACTTCCTGCCGTCGTCCAGGGTCACGCTTACCTTGCCATCGTCCGAGCCGGCGTAGAGCACGCCCACCGTGAACTCCGACTCGGCGATGGCCGTGATGGTGGGCCAGTAGGGGATTCCATCGTCCAGGGACAGAACGAACGAATCGGGCCTCTCTCCCATGATCTTCAGCCTGCGTCGGTCGGTTCCGGTGGTGAGGTCACCCAGGTCGGTCCACGTATCCCCGCGGTCCGTGCTCTTGTAGAGCCTGTCGAGACCGGCGTAGAGCGTGTTGTTGTCGTGGGGGCTCAGGATGAATGGCCCGTCCCAGTTCCCGGGCGCCATGGTGTTCCCCAGCCGTTGCCCCGGGCTGTCCAGGTCGGGCCAGGTCGTCCAGTTTCTCCGGTCGCCGATGAAGCCCTCTGGCTGGGCTGGGCGAATGTTTCGGGTCTGACCTGTGACCATGTCCGTCCGAGTGAGCCCGAGATACTGGCTCTCCGCATACAGAATTCGGTTCTCGGTGGTGTCCACCAGGCTCAAGAACCCATCTCCCCCGCCCCACCGGACCCAGTCCTCGTTCAGGATCCCCTCGGATCGGTACACCTGACTGGGCCCGGCCCAGCTGCCGTTGTCCTGGAGGCCACCGTACACGTTATAGGGATGGGCCAGGTCCACGGAGATCCGATAGTACTGGCTCAGCGCCAGGCTCGTCACGTACAGGAAGTGGTCCCCTCGGTCGTAGCTGATGCCCAACCCACCATCGTCCGCCTTCATCACGTGATTCGAGTCGTTGGGATCCACCCAGACGAACCGGTCGTCACCGTGGGTATTGTGCCCCCGGGGCACCGTGAACGTCACGCCTCTGTCGTCCGAGTAGCTGTACGAATTCAACATGTAGAGCCGCTGTTCGTCTTGGGGGTCCACCATGGGCTGGCTCGCGTACATGGGCCGGGGGTTCCAGTCGCTCTGGAAGGTCCACGTCTCTCCCCGATCCTCGGACCGGAAGATCCCCGCCAACCGTTGCTGGTAGGCGGTGGAGGCGTTGAATCGCTCGCCCTGCTCGAGGCTGATGTACAGGATGCGCGGATCGGCCCGGTAGATGGTGATGCCTATGCGGCCTATGTCACCCGTCGGTAGCCCGTTGTCCAGGCCAGCGTTGGTGAGCTTGGTCCAGCTGTCGCCGCCGTCCGTGCTCTTGTAGAGTCCGCTTCCGGGACCGCCTCCGTGGAATCCCCATGGCCGTCGCTGGCGCTGGTACATGGCAGCGTAAAGGATCTGGGGATTCTCCGGATCGATGGCCACGTCCACCGCGCCGGTGCGCTCGTCCACATGGAGCACCCGAGTCCAGGATTCACCGCCGTCCGTGGACTTGTAGACACCCCTTTCCTCGTTGGGGCCCCAGAGGTGGCCCATGGCGGCCACGTACACGATGTCGGAGTCGTCGGGATGCATGACGATGCGGCCGATGTGACGGCTCTCCCCGAGGCCCATGTTCCGCCATGTCTGTCCACCGTCGGTCGACTTGTAGACGCCATCCCCCCAACTCGAGCTCTGGCGGTTAGCCCTCTCCCCGGTGCCCACCCACACGACCGACGTGTCCCTCTGGTGGACCGCGATGTCCCCGACGGAGTGGACGGCCTCGTTCTGGAAGACGGGCGTGAAGCGAATGCCGTTGTCCGTGGTCTTCCATACGCCACCGGTGGCCGACGCCACGTAGAACACCCGCGTATCCATCTCCACAACGGCCAAGTCCACGATACGGCCGCTCATGGCGGCGGGCCCGATGTTGCGTGGCGTGAGCCCCGCGAGGGATTCGGTGGTGAGCTGTGCGCTGGCGGGGGTCGCCAAGAGGACGCCGCCGAAGGTGGTAACCAGGATTCGAGCGGCAGTCGTGGTCCAACAGAAGCTGGGCAAGCGTCGCATGGATGTCTCCATCGTGGTTCGCGTCTGGAAGGGTCGGCGTGCGACCTCGACATTCCGCTGAGTATGCACGTCGCCACCGGGCGGCTGCTGCTGAGCGCCGACCCCTTGCAAGGCTGGCCTCAGGCTAAGATGAACACTCGCCGTCCGGCCATGCAAGGATGAGACGATGGGATGCGTGGATGGGCAGGAGATACAGCACGGCCCCGGCCCCGCGTCGGGGACGGCAGGTCCGTGGTCCGTCGGTCAGGTCTCAGTCTGGCAGCGACTGATCGAACTCGAGGGCACCGCGCGAAGCGTGGTCCCGGAAGTCGCGCTCGACCCATGAGGACACGCCGGCTCCCATGGGATCGGACTCGGCGGTGTGTGCGAGGAACGTCTCGAGGTGGCGCTGGACCAGCGGATAGAGCGGCGTCAGGGTGGGACGGCGCCGGCGGTAGACGGGCCCACAGTTGGGTGCGGTGGGCCGAAGGGGCGGCCCTGATCGAGAGCTGACCCGTATACGCCCTGACGTGGGATGCATCCCGGACGGTCAGTAAAGTGCGGTGGCGCGAACATGGCCTGGGCAGGCCTAATGCCTGGGTGGACTCGCACCACCGACCTCACGCTTATCAGGCGGTTATCGAGGCACCCGGATCACGTCCCGAAACCCAACAAACCTTGATGGACTGCACGATCTGCCTGGATGGTATTGATCGGTGGGCAGGTGCCGTTCGACGTGCTGTGCGAGGAGGCGACCCGGAGCTCGTCAAGATCGAGCTGGACCTGTTCTGGATCATCCACGGCGGTGGCGATCCACTGGCGTTCTTCGAGCGCTGGCCCGGCCGCCTGCACCAGTCCGTGTGCCGGTGGCCCTTCGAGCGTATCCCCCTCGAGGACTTCTGTCGTGAAGCCCGCGACATGGGGCTCGAGGCCATGGACCTGCTCTATCCGGACGAATGGGCCGTGGCCCACTCGCACGGCCTGGCCGTCTCCA
>JACZXQ010000059.1 GCA_022571515.1 Gemmatimonadota bacterium | reverse complement strand
GTCTCAGGGACCGTTCCACAACTTTCGAGGATAACTCGTCGCACCGTGCCCGGTGACCTCGAGCCGTTCGAGGGAGAAGGGAGGACGGGCACAGTACCGCAAGAGTCGTTCGAGCCCCGCTCGGTCCGAAGCCGGGATGCGAATGGAGGCATCGACGCTGAACCCACCGGAGGCTTGCCAGGTGAGCATGTCATTGGTGACGTGGCGTTCGAGCAGACCGCGACCCACCTCCGGTGGGTGCCCCGTGGAAGTAACGGAGCACGCGGTGGCGTACGGTGTGCTGAAGCCGGTCACAGTAGGAGGCCGTGAGATGGGTGACCTGGACCGAGCCCTCGGGATCCTCGCAGAACACGCCGTCGATGACACAGACGTGGAAGTGGAAGTGAGCGTTCAAAGATGAGCCGGACCACGCTTCGCGCGGTGCCCATGAAGGAACGAGATGGCGCCGATCTGGGCACCGGGACCGGCTCCTGGGCTCGCCCGTCGAAGAGTGGTGCGAATACCCCGCAGGAATATGTGCAGCACAGCGCCGGCGATCGCAGGGTTGTGGTGCAGGAAGGGCCGGAGACGCTTCGGAACGGAGAGCACCCATTGCCGCACCGGAAGCGGCGGCAGGACATGGTCGACGAGATGGGCGGCGGTCTCGACCATACGGCGGGCATTACACGACGGACATACTCCCCGACTTGCGCAAGAGAACGCCACCATTCTGAGTAGGCGGGCGAAGCGGCGTAGCCGGCCGGGGCCGGACGCGTGCACGTCGGGACGAGGGGAGCATCCCGGGCGCTGGATCGAGGCATCCGGCGTGAACATGTTCAGCAGGGACTGGTGGTTCCTGGGCCGAGGCACATTGGTTCGAAGGAGGTCGCCACCGTTGACTCTAACGAGTCTAGAGCGACATCCACGTCGATCCCCAACGACCGGAGCAGTTCGGCGCTGTCGGCGCACGCGTCGGCAAAGAAATGGTCGCCCAGGCAGGTCACGAAAAGGGTCGCGCGCATCGCACCAGTGGTTCGAGGTAACAACGTTTTCGGGGCAGCCCGGCGGCTACCCCTTCCCGCTTCGGCGGAGAGTTTGTAACCTGGGCTGACCACACGATGGAGGCCACCCGATCCGAGAACTGCCTTGAAGCACGATACCATCGCCGTCATCGACTTCGGCGGCCAGTATGCCCACCTCATCGCCACCAAAGTTCGCCGGCGCGGAGTCTTCGCTGAGATCCGTCAGCCGGAAGACCCCATCGACGCCTTCCGGGGCTACAAGGGCATCATCATCTCCGGCAGCCCGTCCCTCGCTTCCCAGGGCGAGGACTCGGACTACACGAAGGAGATCTACGACCTGGACGTTCCGATCATCGGGTTCTGCTTCGGCCACCAGGAGATCGCCAAGCACTACGGTGGAGTCGTCGAACACGGAGGCCGCCAATGGGGCCGCGCCGATCTTCATATCATCCCTGGTCAACGGTTGTTCAAGGGCCTGGGGCCGATCGAACCGGTATGGATGAGCCACTACGACTCCGTGGTGGATGTGGGACCCGAGTTCAAGGAGATCGGCTTCACGAAGTCCGGCGACGGCCAGCCGGAGCATCGCTTCGCGGCCATCGCGTCCGACTCGCTCCGTCGCTACGGCCTCCAGTTCCACCCGGAGGTGGATAGCACGGTCCACGGCGACGACATGATCGCCAACTTCGTGCTGGACATCTGCGGCTGTACGCCCTCGTGGAGCATGGACGGGTTCGTGGATCGGCAGAGGGACGCGATTCGCGAGCACGTGGGCGATCGCTCCGTATTCCTCCTGGCGTCCGGCGGAGTCGATTCGACGGTGGCCGCCGTGCTGCTCGGCCAGGCATTGGGACCCGATCGCCTCAGCCTACTGCACATCGACAACGGCCTCATGCGCAAGAACGAGAGCGCGCAGGTTCTGGAGATGTTCCGGGACCTCGGCCTCGACGACAGCCTCCACTTCGTGGACGCCAGCGACATGTTCTTGGAGGCGCTCGGCCAAGAGACCGACCCCGAGCGCAAGCGGCACATCATTGGAGACACCTTCGTGCGGGTCTTCCAGGAAGAGGCGGGCCGCCTGGGCATCGAGAACCACATGCTGGGCCAAGGCACCATCTACCCTGACACCATCGAGACGGGCTCCACCGAGCGCTCCGACACGATCAAGACGCACCACAACCGGGTGCCCATCATCCAGCGGATGATCGCCGAAGGAGGTGTCGTCGAGCCGCTGGCGGACCTGTACAAGGTGGAGGTTCGCGAGTTGGGCGAGCGCCTGGGTATTCCGCATGAGGCCTTGTGGCGACACCCCTTCCCGGGTCCCGGACTCGGAGTACGGTTGCTGTGCGGAGACGGGCGTCCCGATGCCGTGCCGGACGCGGTCGTGCCGCAGGTGGAGGAGTTGGCGAGCGGTTTCGGGCTCCAAGCGCTGGCCCTGCCCATCCGTTCGGTGGGCGTGAAGGCCGACCTGCGCGCGTACGAACACCCGATCATGCTGAGCGGGGACGTGCCGTGGGACAGGCTGTTGGACGCCGCTTCGGCGATCACGGCCGACATCCCTGGAATCAACCGCTGCATCTGGAATCTGGCGCCCACGCACCCCTCTGGCGCTCGGCCGTTGGCGGCGACCATGACACGCGTCCGGCTCGACCTTCTGAGGGAGGCGGACCACATGGTCATGGCCGGCCTGGAGCGGCACGGTCTCTACGAGAAGGTGTGGCAGTGCCCGACCGTCATGGTTCCGGTGGAGATGGCGGGTGGCGAGGGGGAATTGATCGTGGTGAGGCCCATCCACTCACAAAGGGCCATGACGGCAGCGCCCGTGCAGCTACCTTCCGAGCTCTTGTCAGAGCTTCGTGACAGCATCATGGCACTGACCGGCGTCTCGGGCGTAGCCCTCGACATCACATCCAAACCCCCCGGCACCATCGAATGGGAATGATCGAATGAACCGATACCTCACCGAGTTCATCGGGACTTTCTTCCTCGTGCTGACCATCGGCCTCTCGGTGCTGTCCGGCTCGGCCCTCGCGCCTATCGCGATCGGCTCGGTCCTCATGGTCATGGTATACATGGGCGGCCATATCTCCGGGGCGCACTACAACCCGGCGGTGAGCCTGGCCATCCTGCTGCGCGGCAAGATGGACTCGCGCGACTTCGTCCCGTATCTGATCGCCCAGGTCGTGGGAGCCACGCTCGCCGCGGGCGCGGTCTTGATGATCCTCGGCAGCACGTTCGCACCGGCGCCGGCGCCCGACGCGAGCCTCATGGCCGTGCTACTCTCCGAGTTCCTGTTCACGTTCGCGCTCGCCCTGGTCGTGCTCCACGTGGCCACGGCGGACGACACGGCCGGTAACGACTACTACGGACTGGCGATCGGATGCACCGTCATGACCGGCACCTTCGTGGTGGGGCCGGTGTCGGGCGGCGCCTTCAACCCGGCTGTCGGCATCGGGCCGATCCTGATGGACACGCTCGCGGGCGAAGGCTCCATGGCGAGCCTGTGGATCTACCTGGTAGCCCCGTTCCTCGCGGGGGCATCGGCCGCCATGGTCTTCAAGGTCCAAACCGCGGGTCAGGCGGTGCAGTGACAGGCAGCACCTTCGACGCCGTCATCGTCGGTGGTGGCATCATGGGGTGCAGCACCGCCTTCGAGTTGGCGAAGCGCGGCCTCAGCGTGGCGGTCGTGGAGAAGAACGCGATCTGCACGGGCTCCACGGGCCGGTCCTCGGCCATCGTGCGCCAGCACTACTCCAACGAACTGACAGCGCGAATGGCCCTCTACGGGCTGCGCGTGTTCCAGAACTTCGATGAGCGTGTGGGTGGGGAGTGCGGCTTCGAGCAGCGCGGCTTCTTGGTGCTCGTGCCCATGGCGGATCGCGAGGGCCTGGAGAGCAACGTGGCCCTGCAACGCGGCGTGGGCATCAACACCCAGGTGCTTCAGCCCGAGGCGCTCGGTGAGTTGCTGCCGGGCGCGGATTCCTCCGACCTGGTCGCTGCGGCCTACGAGCCCGAGAGCGGCTACGCCGACCCGCACATGACGACCAACGCCTACGCCGCGGGCGCCAAGCGGAACGGGGCCCGGTTCTTCCTGGGCACCGAGGTCACCGGCGTGCGCTTCGAGGGCGGCAAAGTGGTCGGCGTGGACACGAGCGCCGGGCCGCTCGGCGCCCCCATCGTGATCAACTGCGCGGGTCCTTGGGGGGCCCGGGTCGCCGCCATGGCCGGTCTCGATGTTCCCGTTTCCTCCTGCCGGATCCAGGTGGCGGTGTTCAAGCGGCCCGCCGAGGCCGCCGCGCCACACCCGGTGGTCCTCGACTTCGTTCACGCGACCTACTTCAGGCCCGAGACCGGAGGGCTGACGTTGGTCGGCCTCATCGACCCGGCCGAGGCCGACGCCGTGGTGGATCCGGACGACTATCCCGAGCACGCCGACGACGAGTTCACGCTGGACGTCGGCGGACGTTGGGTGCAACGCTGCCCGCCGATGGAGATGGCCGAGCGCCGCCGAGGGTATTCGGGCCTTTACGGAGTCACGCCCGACTGGCACCCCGTCATCGACGAGGTGCCGGAGGGGAGCGGTCACTTTCTCTGTACCGGGTTCAGCGGCCACGGCTTCAAGCTCGGCCCGGCGGTCGGGCTCATGACGGCCGAACTGGCCACGCGCGAGCCCGACCCCGAGTTCGACCCGAGCCTCTTTCGCCTGAGTCGTTTCTCCGACGGGGCGCTCATCCAGGGACGTTACGACTACAGCATCACGGGGTAGACTCACCGAGACTCTGAAGGGACGCACAGATGAGAGCGATGCGCTGGTACGCGGGCACGGCCGTCCTTCTGACGGCCGCATGCGGGGGGACCGGATCGGAAGGGGACGACAGCATGGCGCTGCGGGAGCTGGTCGAGCGGCAGATGACCGAGTACCTGGTCACGGATCCCGAGCTTTCCTCGTCCTTCTCCGTGCCGGTGGAGCAGGCCGGCGGCCCGTACGCGAACCGGTTGGTCGATTTCTCGCCGGCCGCGGAGCAGCACCGCCGCGCCCTCTTCGCCCGCTTCATGTCAGAGCTCGAGGCGGTGGACCCTGAGAGCCTCGACACCAACGCGAAGGTCACGCTCGATGTGGCCCGTTCGATCTACGGCTCCATGGTGGCCTCGTCGGACATCGGCTACGGCCGCCAGTACCCGTTCTGGTACTACGGTCACACGCCCTATGTGGTGAACCAGATCTCGGGGCCGCACATCGACATCCCCAACCTCATGGCGAATCAGCAGGCCGTGACGTCGGTGGCCGAGGCCGACGACTACCTGGCCCGCCTGGCGGCGTTCGGGCCCGCGTTCGACGGCATCATCGAGAAGATCCGGGCGGACGCGGAAATCGGCGTCACGCCGCCGCGCATCCTGCTCGAGCGTGCGCTCGAGGTGGTCGATGGGATCCTGGCGACGGAACCGGCCGCCCACGACCTCGTGACGACGTTGGCGGTCAAGCTGGAGGAGGCTGGCCTGCCCGACAGCGACCGTGAGCGGATCCTGTCCGAGGCGGCCACGCAGATCGAGGAGACCGTCCTGCCCGCGTACGGGCGCCTTCGCGACACCCTGGCATCGCTCGTGCCACAGGCCCGGACCGAGTCCGGCGTATGGGCCCTTCCGAACGGCGAGGCCTTCTACCGCGCGGCCGTACGGGCGCTCGGCGGCAGCGACCTGGACGCCGACGCCATCCACGACATCGGGCTGGCCGAGGTGGACCGGATCACGGCTCAGATCGACGCGCTCCTTCGTGAAGAGGGCCTCACCGACGGCACAGTCGGAGAGCGGCTCGTAGCTCTGGCGGAAGATCCGCGCTTCCTCTATCCGGACACCGACGAGGGACGCGAGCGCCTGATCGCCGACCTGAACGCGCAGGTCGTGGAGATCAGCGAGCGCATGCCGCAGTACTTCAACACCATCCCGCCCCAGCCGGTGGAAGTCAGGCGAGTGCCCGTGTTCAGCGAGGCGACCGCGCCAGGTGGCTATTACGACCCACCGTCCCTCGACGGCACCCGGCCCGGATACTACAACGTCAACCTGCGTGACATGTCCGCCATCGCGCGCTGGACCCTGAACACGCTGACCTACCACGAGGCCGTGCCCGGCCACCATCACCAGATCGCCACGGCGCTGGCCACGGGCGACCAACCTCTGGTGCGGAAGCTCTCGCCGCTGAACGCCTACACGGAGGGATGGGCGCTGTACTCCGAGCAACTGGCATGGGAGATGGGGTTGTACGAGGACGATCCGTTCGGAGA
>JACZXQ010000058.1 GCA_022571515.1 Gemmatimonadota bacterium | reverse complement strand
CCCGGTCACTTGGGGCCAGATCTGGGGTTCAAACGAGCGTCGCTACAGCTCTCCCATGCGAACCGGCCTGCCGGAGTCCAGCGGTGGTTTCATGTTTTGCCGACTCTGGTACAACACCTCCCGGAACATGCCCTCGGGCCTCGGATGGAGCACCGACTATCCGGCTGCGGACAATAACTTCATGACGCGCTTCGAGGAGCTGACTCCCACGTACATCGAGCACTGGAAGAACGGGGACCCGGGGATCGCGGCGGTGCGGGCCACCGATCCCGACATCTTCAGGTGTCCGTTCCTCTTCATGACGGATCCCGGCTCGGTCACTTTCTCGGAGGCGGAGATCGAGGCCCTCCGGGACTATCTCCTAAAGGGTGGCTTCCTCTGGGCCGACGACCTCTGGGGCAACCGAGCCTGGAGCTATTTCGAGACTGAGATGGGCCGGATCTTCCCCGAGCGCTCGATCGAAGAGATCACGCCCGAGCATCCTCTCTTTTCCGCCCTTTACGGGGTGAAGGAGGTCCCCCAGATCCCGTCGTACCAGTCTTGGCGGCGCAGCGGCGGCCAGACCTCCGAGTTCGGAGCGGAGACGGCCGTTCCCCACATTCGGGGCATCTTCGATGACGACGGGCGACTCCTCGTCCTCGTCAGCTTCAACACCGACATCGCGGACGGCTGGGAGCGCGAGGGCGACGTACCCCACTTCTTCTACACCTTCTCGCCACAAGCCTACGGTCTCGGGATCAACATCCTCATCTGGGCGATGACCCACTGAGTCCGGCCTGATGTAGCATCCACCGTTTGCTCATTTTTTCGAGGCGTCAGTTGCGTGTCTCGACGAGCTTTCGATCACCCTTCTTGTCGCGCAGCGGAATCGCGAGACGTTACTGGCCATCTCTTCGGATCGACATGAATCAATGATAAGAATGCCGAGTGCGCGCTTTTCAGTTGGTGACGTGGTGCAACACAAGCTGTTCGATTACCGAGGTGTAATCGTCGATGTCGATACGCTCTTCCGTGGAACCGACGAATGGTACGAAACCGTGGCCCGTTCGAGACCACCCAAGCACCGTCCTTGGTATCACGTATTGCCACACGGAGCCCAACATCAAACGTATGTAGCCGAACGAAACCTCGAGCCAGATCACAGCGGCCTCCCCATTCAACATCCCCTGGTGGAGCGCTACTTCACTGATTTCAGCAACGGGCGGTACGTCCGTGACGTTCAGATCCACTAGTGATCATGCTCCCTAACAAGCGATCGCCACTCCCGCTTCTCTAACCATCACCCTGAGTCGCCCACACCAGTGGTGGGTCATCATCTGGTATAATTCGGAAGAGGATCGCCGCCGTCACGGCGAGGAGCTTCGCATCGATCCCGGGCCTTAGTCAGGTATCGACTTGCTCTAGGTGACCGGCCTGGTTACCCTCTACCAACTAACGCCCCATCAGTACGCCAGCCGGCGAATCCACGGCAATCGCCCGGCTTTGATGCGGGTCCGACAGCCCCAAGAGGAGGTGACCTCATGCGCCCAAACGTGTTGGTCCTCGGAATGATCGTATTCGGCCTTGTCGAGGCCGGCCCCACCGCAGGCCAGGAGGTTGGTGAGAGCATCACGCTCACGGGATGTCTCGTACAAGAGGACGGCGATGGTGACGAGGTCAAGTTCCTCTTGGAGAACGTGTCGGGAGCAGAGGTTACCGCCGAAGAGATCGAGCTCGTCCCGGCCGAAGGGGTGAACCTTGCCCCACACGTTGGTCACACGGTCGAAGTGTCTGGCGTCGTAATCTCAGATGACGACGAAGATGAGCATGAAGACGAGGACGAGGATGAGGACGACGACGAGAATGACCTCCACATTCGTGTCGATCGACTCGGCCATCAAGCCACGTCTTGTGGGAACGCTCCGTTGGACTAGCGGCTTTCCGGGGCCACCTCCGTGTCGGCCCTACCTGACCTGCTTCAGGGTCACCTGGATCGCGCCGTCCCCATGGCTGGAGCCGTAACGAATGGAGGCGTCGTTCGGGTTCAGGTACCGTATTTCCTGCACCTCGGATGGCCGGATGCGTCCCAGCAAGGCTGTGGATCCCCTCCGGATCCCATCGAGGTAGACCGGTATCGTAATGGGTGCTCTCAGTTCCGAAGCGCCTCCGGCCGTTCCTGCACCACAACCCAAGGGTCGCCGGCGCGGTGCTGCGTATCTTTCTACGCGCCATTCGGACCACGCTCCAACAGGCGAGCCCGGGAGCCGGGCCCAGTGCCCAGATCGGGGCGATCTCGTTCCTTCATCGCTTCGGATCTTCTTTGAACGCGCATTTCCATTTCCACGTCTGTGTGGCGTTGTTGCATGGCCGTCCTCCGCGAAAACTCCATCCGCGCGGATTCTTGGGGCCCAATTCGTCTCTCACGGTGGGACCGATGTCCCTGCCCTGACTCCAGTGAGATCAAGCATCGACCGACGGGAACACGTTGTGCCCTGTCCAGGTCAGAATTAGGCATTGGGTGCATGACCAGGAACGACCGGACCCGATGGGGCCGGCCTTAAGGGACTTCGCATGAGCCCGAGCTACGCGGCGAGTCGGTAGTCGTGGTGAAGGCCGCCGAGCACCGGGTGCGCCACGAACTTGATCGGGCCGTCCCCTGTCGCTGGACGAGAGACCCTCGGCAAGCCGGGGCCACACTCCGGTATCCCTTCGATTCCCTGATGGGGTCGAGCGCCGTTGTAGTAGGTGATGTAAGTCGAGACGGTGCGGCGAAGGTGATCCTCGGACAAGAAGATGAAGTGGTTGAGGCACTCCCTCTTCAGGCTTCCCATGAACCGCTCGATGTGGGCAGCCGCGTTGGGGGCTCCGTACGGGATCGGGATCCCCTTGATGTGCAGCACTTCTCCTAGCCAAAGGTCCAGGGAACAGCGGTACGATCTTCCCGTCTTGCCCGGCGTGGTCCCCGAAAACCTCATCCGCCTTGCCAGCGCTGGTTTCCTGATCTTAGCCCGCGGACCGTGGGGCCATGACTTCATGGCTGTGTGCCACTCCTCATGTCCTGAGAATCTGTGCGGATGGAGTCTTAGGGAAGCACCCGCCCGAGCCTTGCCCGATCTCAGCGCCCTGTAGACCTTGCGACTGTAGCCATGCCTCAAAAGAACTCATGCCAAAGAACTCATGCCACTTTCTAGCCTGACCCACCAACGAAAGAGGCCCGACCACGGATTCTCCGCGTCGGGCCTCACTTTCTACCAGTCGGGACGGCCGGATTCGAACCGGCGACCCCCTGAACCCCATGGAGGGATCGGTGCGTGCCGGAAGGTTGAAAGTCGTTGGATTCAGGGTGTTTTCGAGAGGGCAACGTGCAAATGCGCGAGTCGCTTTCGCGCCTTTCGAGGTCGAATACGTACTCCAGTCACATACTCCAGTGATGGACCTCTGGAGCAACGGCCTCGAGTCAGACTCCAATCTAGAATGAGGAGCCATGCACCAACGCCCCGCAGCCCTACACCAACTCCAGGCGAAGCTCGCGCCCAAGGACGCGCGCGGCCGCGGTGAGCGTATCGAGCCGGATATGATCGTTATCGGGGTCTAGAATTCGGTCCAGCTGGCTGCGGCTCGTCTTCATCGCCTTGGCCATCTGGTTCTTGCTTAGCTGCTCCTTTTCCATGGCCTGTTCCAGCTGCCAGGCCAGGACGCGCTTCACAGCAACAGCCGTCGTCTCTTCCCAAGTCCCCTGCTCTTTCAGGTGGTCCTCGAAGGATGAGCCGATGCGCCCCTTTTTCTTCTTCATGATGTGATCTCCTTCGCTCGTTTCCTAGCAAGGTCCAGGTCAGCCTTCGGCGTCTTCTGGGTCTTCTTTACGAAGCCATGAAGGAGCACCATCCACCCGTCGTGGTTCACGAAAATCACTCGGGAAATGCGCCCATCGGTGATCTTCGATCGAACCTCGAAAAGACCACCACTGAGTGGCCGCGCGAGCGGCATGCCAACGGGCCAGCCGAACTCGGCCGTAGCGATGTCCTTTCCAACGATTCGGCGGCTCTCGGCATCGAGACCAAGCAACCACTCCCGCACGGGCTCGTTTCCGCCGGGTGTGGCGTAAAACGCGGCCGGGAGTTTCTTCAGCTCCGACGTAGCACCTTTCATAATACAATGTACCTTATATGGTACACAATGTCAATTGAAGGGGGCGTTGGTGGAAGCGACCAGGGGCCTTGGTGCATGGCTCCTGATTGTAGGTTCATGGTGATGCGAAATCCCTGACCCTGGAGTGAGCACCTGTGAAGTATCCGAAGCGAAGCCAGTACAAGCATGCGAAGTCTCCGTATCGGGTGCGGAATTGGGCTGAGTACGAGGCCGGCCTCCGGCGGCGCGGCGACCTGACCGTCTGGCTGTCGGATGACGCGCTCGATGCCTGGCGAGCTCCGGCCAGTGGCAAACCCGGCGGCCAGCGTACCTACGCAGACATCGCGATCGAGGCGGCTCTGACGATCCGCATGGTCTTCCATCTTCCGCTTCGCCAGACCGAGGGCTTTCTCCGTTGCCTGGCAGAGCTCCTCAAGATCGATCTCCCGGTCCCCGACCACACGACTCTGTCGAGGCGACTGAAGAAGCTCCATGACATTCGATTTCGTAGGCTCGCCACGGACCAACCGATCCATCTGCTCATCGATAGCACGGGGCTCAGGATTCACGTCGGCCATCTACGGAAACCGCCAAGGAGAAGGGCTTGGAGGAAGCTGCACCTCGCTGTCGATGCCGATACAGGTGAGATCCTCGCATCGGATCTGACCGCTCGCCGGACGCATGACAGTAGCCGAGTCCCGGCCTTGCTTGAGCAGATTGCGGACCCCGTCGCTTCAGTCCCTGCTGACCGGTCTCCAGGAACACCCTCCGCCATTCCTGGAGTGTGTCCTAAACTTAGTTGGAATTGAAGTGACCTCCGACCTCAGGTAAGGTGGGTGTGGGAACACAACACCGAACCGGAAAGAGGAAGGAGGCCACCGATGAGAAGGGTGCCACAGCTTGTACGACGAGGCAAGAAGGACCGGAGGATGGGCGAGCCGAGTGAGCTCGACTGGGAGGCAATCGAGGCGATGAACAGCGAGGCCCGCATCGAACTGATCCAGGCGTTGATCCCAGTGGCTCTGGCCGAGGTGGGGCGGACGCTGGGTGAGGAAGTGGAGCGCCTTGCCGGGCAGCGACATGTGCGGAAGGGAGAAGGCGAGGACTACTACCGGCACGGGAGCAACCCGGGCTCGGTACGGCTTGGGGGCCAGCGACATCCGGTGCGGGTCCCCCGGGTTCGGGGCCCGGACGGGGAGGTACGGCTGGAGTCCTACGATCGCCTTCACGGGGCGGCCGGGGAGGTGGACGAAGGCTTGTTCCGCAAGGTGCTCCTGGGGATCTCGTGCAGGGACTACGAAGCTGCCGCCGAGGCCGTGCCGGGGGCGATCGGGCTGTCGAAGTCCACGGTGTCACGGGAGTTCAAGAAGGCGACGGCACGCCAGTTGAAGGCGTTCCAGGAGCGCGACCTGTCGCAGTACGACGTGGTGGCGGTGTTCTTGGACGGCAAGAGCTTCGCCGAGGACCAGATGGTCCTTGCTTTGGGCTCGACGCTCGACGGGCACAAGGTGTTCCTGGGCTTCGTGCAGACGGACACGGAGAACGCTCGGGCCATCACGATCTTCCTGCGAGGGTTGGTGGACCGGGGACTGGATCTGTCGGCCGGGGCCCTCGTGGTGATCGATGGCAGCAAGGGCCTCAAAGCGGGCGCGGAGGCGGCGTTCCCGGGCCAGGTGCTGATCCAGCGCTGTCAGTGGCATAAACGAGAGAACGTGGTCTCGTACCTGCCGCGCAAGGAGCAGCAGTTCTGGCGCGGGCGCCTGCAACGCGCCTACCAGCGCCCCACCTACGAGGAGGCCAAGCGGGACCTGAACGCGATCCGCACGGAGCTGGAGGAGCTCAACCAGTCGGCGGTCGCGAGCTTGGACGAGGGGCTCGAGGAAACGCTGACCCTTCACCGCCTGGGGGTGTTTCCCCTGGTGGGACGGTCGCTCAAGACCACCAACGTGGTCGAGTCCGTGAATGCCCAGGCCGAGCAGCGCTGCGGTCGCGTCGACCACTGGAAGAACTCGAACCAGAAGCAGCGCTGGCTTGCCGCCGCGCTCCTCGATATCGAGCCGCGGCTCAGGAGGCTACTCGGCTATCGCCACCTCCCGCTGCTCCGTGCCGCGATTCAGAAGGAACTCGGGATCAGTCGTCCCGATTGCATCACCCCCACCGCTGCCTGAGGATGAGGAGGTCACTGGAGTTTCAACTAACTTTGGGATTGACTCGCTGAACTCGGCCCTGCGAACAGGCCCACACGACATGGAATCCATCGGGGACTCGCAGCAATGATACGTGACTGCAGGTCATCTTGACCTCAGAGATACGCCAATGAAGATCGCCATCACCGCTGACGTACATCTCCGCTCCCGGGAGGAGACCCCGGAGCGGAGATGTACGTCAGCGGTGATGGCGATA
>JACZXQ010000034.1 GCA_022571515.1 Gemmatimonadota bacterium | reverse complement strand
CCGACCCCCAGCGCCTTCTTCAACTGTACGATCTGCCCAAGGTGGTAGGCGTTGTGGTCCGCCAGGATCATCGCCTCCCGGAGCAACGTGTGGCCCTCCTCGCTCCACGGAAGCGTCTCGAAGAGGTCCCTCGTGGGATCGGACACGAGGGTGATCATCTCCTGGAGCCCATTGTTGAAGGCAGCCACGCTCGCCTCCCATGCTTCCTCATCCTCGGGGGCGTCTGACTCGGGCCAATAACCGTCCGGGAAGTCCGGCGAGACGTGGTTCGGATCTCGGCTGTACCCCACCAGGTCGTCCTGACAGATCCGAAGGTGCTCCAGAAGCTGCCAGATGGTGTGCGGGTGGTCGGGTGGGCGGGCGCCACGCTGGTCGGGGGGCACACCGGCGATGCCGTCTTCCGCTGTGACGTGCGCCCATGCGCTCGTGAGGAGCCTCACCAAGTGCTCGCGAAGGGCCGTCTCGGTACTCATGGTCGCCTCGGCTCCGTAGCGTCTAGGGCAAGCTCTCTAGAATGAAGTGATCTGCGATTCTGCTGCGCGGCTAATGTGGTGACCGCAAGCGAAGCGCGCGAGCCTGATGTCTACCGCGACTGCAGCAATCGCTTGTTAGGTCGCGCTGGACGAACCGGGGACGGCACGTTCAGATCCTAGCCACCTAATTCCGGGCCGGAACCGGGTCGTTGCCGTTATGACCCGCTCCCACACTGAGCCGCGAACGAACGCCGGCGATTCTTTCAGCGAAGCGTTCTCTGATTTTTCATGGTTGATACGAAACCCCTGACCTGGAGTGAGCACCTGTGAGGTATCCGAAGCGCAGCCAATACAAGTACGCGAAGTCTCGATATCGGGTGCGGAATTGGGCCGAGTACGAGGCGGGCCTCAAACAGCGTGGCGACCTGACCGTCTGGCTCTCCGATGCCGCGCTCGATGCCTGGCGTGCTCCGGCGAGCGGGAAACCCGGCGGCCAGCGCACCTATGCCGACCTCGCGATCGAGGCTGCGCTGACGATCGGCATGGTCTTTCATCTTCCGCTTCGACAGACCGAGGGCTTCCTCCGGTCGCTGGCCCAGCTGCTCGAGTTGGATCTCCCGATCCCTGATCACACGACCCTGTCCCGGCGGCTTCGCAAACTCGGCGAGATCCAGTTCCGGAGGCTCCCCACGGATCGACCGATCCATCTGCTCATCGATAGCACGGGGCTCAGGATTCACGTCGGCCATATGCGGAAACCGCCAAAGAACAGGGCTTGGAGGAAGCTGCACCTCGCTGTGGATGCTGATAGCGGTGAGATCGTTGCCTCGGATCTGACCCCTCGACGGACGCATGACTGTACCCCGGTTCCTGGCCTGCTCGAGCAGATCGGTGATCCCGTTGCAGCGATCTCGGCGGACGGTGCGTACGACAGCAAGGCGGTTTACGAAGCCGCCCATGAGCGAGGTGAAGGACGAAGGGTCCGGGTGCTGATTCCACCTGGGCGCAACGCCCAGCTCAGCCCGAAGCCTTCGACCGCGCTACAGGAGAGGAACCGCAACATCCGCTCGATCCGAGAACTCGGACGGCGCCGATGGCACACGCGATCAGGCTACAGCACGCGCAGCCTGGTGGAGAATACGGTCTTCCGATACAAGACGATCATCGGTCGAAGTATGCGAAGTCGAACCTTCGATGGACAACGAGTCGAGGTGCAACTGGCGAGCAAGATCCTCAATACGATGACCCGGCTTGGGATGCCTGACGGTTACAGAGTCGCGTGAGCCCGGCTCGGGGGAGGGGGGATCTGTCCTCAACTCCGAGCCATGCAACAACGCCTCTTGCGTGTTGCAAGGGAGGCGATGGAGGACGGCCCCACCCGTGAGCCGACCTTGCTACTGTCGATTCAGACCGAGTTCGGACCCGAGATCGTAGGTTTCATGCGGGTTCTACGGGCCTCTAGGGCCTGTCGCATCGTCTCCTCGTCCGCTACCTGGTAGGGTACTGTCAACTTATTCAGTGGCAGATATAGCCATAGCCGGAAAGCGGCCGGGATGCCTCAGGCGGCGACGGCCGCATTCCAGTCTTTGAAGGCGCGATCCCGCAGCCATCGATAATTCTCCGATCGCATCCGACGCTCTCGTTGTCGCGTCGGTTGATGCGATACCTCTGCTCGATTGTTCTCGTAGTGAGCAGTGGTATGGTGAACCGAAGGCATCGTGACGCGGTGGGCGGCTACGTAGCTTTTAAGCTTGTCGGTGACCAGTTGCCACGGTGTGCTCCCCTGACCCTTCAGTAGCTTGCGAAAGAACCGTTTCGCCGCGCGGGCGTTACGATGTCGCTGGACCAAGATGTCGATCACATCCCCGTCCTGATCCACGGCCCGCCACAAATAGTGTCGCTCACCCCGAATCTTCACGAAGACCTCGTCGAGGTACCAGATATCGCCCAACCGACCCTGGCGACGCTTGAGATTTCGCGCGTACTCGGGTCCGAATTTAGAACACCATTGCCGGATCGTCTCGTAGGTGACGATGATTCCGCGCTTCGCGAGCAGTTCCTCAACATCGCGCAGGCTCAAGCAAAACCGGTGATATAGCCACACGCTGTGGCTGATAATCTCAGGCGGAAACCGGTAGCCGCGGTACGTCGGGATTCATTTTCATCCGCAGAGTCTGGCGAGATCGTCGTCAACTTGACAGTACCCGGCTGACGGTTCACAGCCCCCGCACGTTTTCCTCGACTATTCTGCGAAACGACTCCGCCTTCTCGTTGCTCAGGGAGGAGCTTTCCAGCACGTCGTCGACATGATCCGACATGCGGCCCGCAACGTCCATTACGCGCTCCCTGACGACCGCCCGACTCAGGCCACACCGGTCGGCCAGTGTTGCAAAGTCACGTAAGCGCAGATTGTTCTGCTTCCCGTTCAACGAAAGAGCAAACAGGTCGCCGGGAAGGAACACCCGGGTATTGACCAAGTCGTAGAGCGGGCTGTACCGCACACCCACGAGGGAAGGCGGGCGCCCGAATTGGTCCGGCTGAATCTCGTGTAAGACACTCAAGTTTTTGGCATGGAGGTCACCGTTCCCGGCCAGCCAGGAGAAGGACACGTGGTCCAAGAACCGCCCCATGCCCTCTGCGTCGAGGCCCACTCCGAGCAGCATCGACGCAACCTTCTCCAGTGAGGTTTGGTACTTCTCGATCCTCGAGAGGCCGAGAAGTGAGGCTCCGTCCTCGAGAAGCGGAAGTGGCGTAAGGTCCTCCAACGACCGGGGCAGGTCGAACCGCTCGATCAAGAGTCCTCGACCCCTCAGCTTGCTTCCTTCTTGGAAGCATACACGTCTCACCGTAGCGACAGGCAACCCGATTCGCCGGGCCAACTCCATGGTGGCCCATTCGTTTTCGACGAGCTCCGGATAGATGGGTGACGCCAGCTTGAGAATATGTGTCGTGGTATTGCCCAGGCCTCCGAGACCCACCTCGAGTCGCCCGTTCATCTCCTCCAGATGAACCGGCAGCTTTGGTTGAACCCCGGAAAGGCGGGTCGCCCCCCGCTCGTGCAACCCCTCCCACAGTTGGCGTGTGTCGGGATCCTCTCCGATCGTCTCGACGACTGAGATCACCTCGGCTGGATCGATCGAGATCTTGCCGAGCTCCGTCTCCCGGTAATCCAGAACGATCCTGGCCGCCGAGAATCCCGCGGGTCGCAGCGTCACGTTGCTGAGGTACTTGGGAGTCGTGCGGAGGAGAGCGAACGTGTCCTCACGGTCGATCTTGTGCACCGCCCGGAGTTTCTCCTCCGACCACCCTTCGGGAAGCAGGTTCTCGAAAAAGGCCGGTAGGGCAGCGCGCTCGTAAGCGGGTCCCTCCGTTCCGAGCGGAAGACCACTGAGCTCGATGTTCCACTCCGGGTGGTAATTGAAGCGAAACTCTCCGTGGGGAAGTGCCTCGAGGCGCCCCACTTCATAGTGATAGAAGTAGACGTCGAGTCCTTCGCTGCCTCGAGCCACGGCTCGAGGGCCAGGAAGGCATAACGACTCGAATCTGTCGAACTCTTGCTCGAGTCCGTTTCGACGCGCGAAGGACTCTGCCCTCAGGCGGTCTGTCTCGGATAGCTCCCCGATCAACTCGCGTACGACGTCGTCCCGCAGACTTCGCTCCGGTTGACGAGCATCTCGATTCAAGACCTCGAATACGGTCTGAAGAGGCGAACTCACCCGCATCTCGGCCTCGGATGGTTCCGCACTCAGCCCACGAGCGATGCGTTGGCCGAGGCGCACTACAACCGTCTCGGGATGCCGAAGCGCCGGCAGTCGCTTCACTTCCACACCCGGAAGCCCTATCGAGGTCCGAGTCCGCTTGGGCCCAGACAAGAAGGCAACTCCGGATACGGCCCTACGAAGGGCCGCCGTGCTGTGTGACACGTACCAATGCGGGTACGCAGCGCCAAGGATGGCGAGGAGTTGCTCGCCCACGATCTCCGCAGGTGGCGTATCGAAATCGTTGGTGTAGATGCGTCTCGCCACACGGAGGACGGCTCCACGCTGGTACGCTTTGTTGAGCGCAAGGCTTTCGTGGGCGTTTCGTGGAATGAAAAGCATGAACTCCATATCTTATTATCGCAGATAACGTACGATATATATTGGCGATTGTTAGATCTATAGTCAATAGTAAGTCCCAAAAGAAGCACCATGTGGCAATATATGTATGCGTTTATGGTATTTTACGTCAGGTTGTCGAGGCGACGTCAGATACGCGGCTCTCCACCTGGGTATTGTCAACTTAAGCCGATTCTTGCCCGCTTGGACGTCAGGCGAAGAAGGAAAAGGCCCTAATGACGCGGTTTCCCGTCGTGGGGATAATGCGTTTTGCCGCAGATTTCGCTTAAGTTGACAATACCTGTCCGAGCTTACACCCGCAGAGCGGCTCTCGCTAATCGACGATCTCTGGGAGAGCTTGTCCGACGAGGTGGCGCTCCCGATTTCGCCGTCGCTCGGACGGGAACTGGATCGTCGCGTGGAACAAGCGCACCGAAACCCGGAAGAGGGTCGGTCGTGGGAAGCGATCCGTTCAGACCTCGAGGGTCGTAGCGGCTGAGTGCGACGGCTCATCGTCCGGTCTCTGGCCGAGGCCGAGATCGAACAAGCCCACCTCTGGTACTCCGAACAGTCTCCGGATGCGGCTGGTCGTTTCTTGGATGAGGTCGGAACCATGCTTGCCCGCATCGTTGAAAATCCGGGCCAGTGCTCCTGGAAAATCTCATCGGCCGCGCGCTTGTTGACTCCTTGCCGTTCGGCCGCGGACCGTGGGAGGTGCGTGGAGGAACCCGATTCGGCCGGAAATCACTGACTTTACGGAACATCTGCACTCATCGATTTGGGTTATGGCGTGCGTTTCCGCTGGGTGCCGTTCCTGGGTGTCGTTTGGGCTGAAAAAGCGGAAAGAAAGGCGATTGAAACCGGAAGAACCGGAAAGGTCAGCCGCTAGAAAGCCCCTTCCATTCAGGCTTTTCCGGTTTCCCGTTCGACCTTCTCGGGCCTGATAAGCGTGAGGTCGGTGGTTCGAGTCCACCCAGGCCCACTCCTGATAAAGTTGAAGCCCTGCTTGGCTTTCCGGCCGAGTGGGGCTTTCTGCTCCCCGTTGGCCAGGCCATCGTGAAGCTGCGGGGCCGCTGGCAGAGGCCGTTTCTCATTCAAGTGCCGCCGGTCAGCGTGAGGGAGGGACTGGTAACCGACGATCTGCTTTCGAAGTTCCTCAGAGGTTCCTTAACGGTTCGAGGCCTGAGAAGGGCGGTGAACCGAGCATATGGAAGTGCCCCACGCGACCTGACCTGTGACCAGCCACTCGCCGGCGAGGCCCTGACTTTCGTCCACGATGTCATGCAGCATGAGGACGATGGCGTCCGGACGAGGTACAAGCGGCTGGGCCTTAGCGGAGATAAGGGAAATCGGCTGAAGAACCAACTCGTGGAGAATGGAGTTTTGGATGAGCAGGAGGTCAAGACAGGAAGGACGTATCGGCTCCTCCTGCGAGTCACACCTCGAGCCAGAGAGAAACTTGGACTGAAGAAGCATCTTGGGCGTGGCTCCTTGACGCATGAGTATTGGAAGCGCTTCTACGCTGCGATGCTCAGGTCGCAAGGGTATGAAGTCCAACTGGAGGCCCCACGGCCAGGTGGCGTCGGAAGGGTGGATGCCTTGGCGAGGAGGGGAACAATCAACCTTGTCGTCGAGATCGAGACCGGAAAAAGCGATGTGGTTTGGAACGTGAAGCAAAACCTCATTTCTGGCTTCAGCAATGTGCTCGTCGTAGCGACAGATGAAGCTTCCCGAGCAAAGGTCGAAAGGCAGCTGGCAAGGGCAGGGCTGCTTATCCCGACCAGAGTGGATGTGGTACTGCGGGATGAGTTCAAGAGAGCCGCATGACTTTCTTGCCAGGGGACGCCCAGTCCCCATTTTACGACGCGTTCGACAGCGAATTTGAGCATTTCGTGAAGCCTCTGTTTCCTTGGTCAGAGAAAACAGAAGCGCGAAGCGGCATGCTGATGTATCTAGCCGAGTTCCCGTCGAGGATCTGAGTCGGCTTCTATTCTCCATGCAAGTTTGATGTCGAAGTGAGAGCCTGGCAGATGGGAGCGTGTTCGGGTGGCAGATAGAGGATGGAGGAGTGCGTTGACAACGACTGCGCGATGCAGTCGAGTGGACAGGGCCTTCGAGAAGGCCGTGAAGTCAAGCTGGGTCTCAGGCTCGAGAAGCGCTGGACCTAACGGACGAGGCAGGGAGGTTGAGGGGTCGGCTCATCCTGCAGTGGCATTGACCTCTTTAGTCAACGTTTGAGCGTTCCGGCTGTACTGACTATGGGGCGACTACTCTTCGGGCCTGGTTGCGCACGATCATGGGTCCGGCCGTGATGCTTAGCCTCGCAGGACGTGGACCGACTATCTCTCAACATCATACTGGATAGGCGGCTGGCGATCCGAGGCCCCATCAAGGGCCGGAGGAAGCGGGCGGGCAAACCGATGACACGTCGCTGAACGACGACGGAGTAAGCCGTTGGACGATTGGGTGTGGTGGACATGCGCAGGAGCCTGTGAGCCATGATTTCTCGTCCCTTTCGGACGAAGAGCTTGCACGGCGCGCGAAGGGTGGAGATGCCCATGCGTTCGATGCTCTGGTGCGCAGGTATCTGCGTCCCGCTTTGGCGGTCGCGTTGGAGTTTGTCGACGCGAGGGACGACGCGGAGGATCTCGTCCAGGAGGCGTTCCACCGCGCCCTCAGGGGAATGGAACACTTTGATGAACGCCTCTCCTTCCGGCCGTGGTTTTTCACGATCCTCCGTAACGTCGGACGAAACCTGGTGGCGCGGCAAAGGCGGTGGCAGAGCGTACACGTGCCCGAGACACTTGCTGCAGAGCAGCGGAGTCCCCATGACGATGCAGAATGGGGCGAGACGTCTGAACGATTGTCTGCGGCGATCGAGAAGCTGCCGGAAATGCAGCGAGCGTGCGTCAGGCTCTTCGACGTCGAGGGATTCAACACTGTGGAGGTCGCTGAAATGCTCGGCATAACTCCCGGGACGGTCCGGACGCATGTGCACCGGGCCCGACGGGCACTTCGCGAGATCCTCCCACCCACTGGTGGAGACGATCGCAGGGAGGAAAACGATGAGAAGTAGCAGGCCACGTGGTCCAAGGTCACGACTTCCGGCGGATGCCGCCTATTGGGATGCGCTTGCCAAGCGAATCCTTGAGAGCGCACCCCCCTTGTTGGGACAACGGAGCGCGTGGTGGGACCCTCCGGCGTGGGTCAGTAATAGTCTGCTCGTAGGCACAGTCCTGGGCGTTGCGGCAGCTATGGCCCTCTTGCCCGCTCCCACAAACACGCCCGGGCTTCGGGCTGCCTCCGTCCTGGAGCGCGCCATCGCTCCGAGCGATGCACTGGCGGAGCGTGTCGTCATCGGGTCGTCGTCGCCGTCCATCACAGACTTGCTGCCCCAGATTCTGGACGGGGAGGGGCGCTAGGATGTCCGGTCCGCGATGGCGAGCCACCCTGGCAGCCGTCTCGCTGATTGTGCTCGGTGGGGTTCTTGGGGTCACGCTCGACCGAGTGTGGTTCCTGCCAGCTTCGATGGACAGTGATGGGCCGGTGGATGCTCAGGCGGAGATGGTCGCGTCCCTCCAGACCGAGCTGGGGCTGACCCCCACCCAGGCCGGTGAAATCGCGGCCATCCTGCGGCGATATCAGGAGCACGTGACTCAGAGCTGGGAGGGAATGAGGCCCGGTCTTCGAGCGGCTATGGACTCGGCCGGGGCGGAGATCGAGGCTGTTCTGGCCCCGGAGCAGCGTGAGCGGTTCAGAACCTGGATCAGAGAGCAGCATGGGTCCAATGGGAGGATGGGTCCGGGACGGGAACCATGAGAATGCCGACCTGGGTCGAGCGTGACGGCCTTCCGGACCAAGCCGCGCCCCGGGATACTCACTGGCCTAGGAGGTAGCGCGTGTTACAAGATCTCCGCTTCGCACTGAGGACGCTGCGAAGCAGCCCCGGCTTCACTTTGGTCGTGATGGCGACCCTAGGGCTGGGGATCGGTATCAACACCGCGATCTTTAGCCTGGTCAACGGTGTCCTTTTGCGGCCGCTACCCTATACTGAGCCCGAGCGCGTGATGACGGTGTGGGAGGCCAACCCGCAGCTCGACATTCCTCAGGACCAGGTCTCGGCCGGCACGTACCGAGACTGGACGGAGCGCTCCGAGTCGTTCGCCGCGCTTGGAGCATACCGCTTCGAGACGTTCATCATGGGGGGCACCGCTGAGCTCGAGCGGCTCTCGGGAGCCGCGATCTCACCGTCGGTATTCGACGTGGTTGGCGTGCAGCCCGTCCTAGGCCGGTCCTTCCGGGAGGAGGAGGCCACACCCGGCAACAATTTCGTGGTGATCCTTTCGCACGGATTCTGGACGCAGCGCTTCGGTGCCGATCCTGAGATACTCGGCACCGCGATCGTTCTCGACGATCAGCCCTTTACCGTCGTGGGGGTGATGCCACCACGCTTCGAGTTCCCACCCGACGCCGACGCTGTCCGGCTCTGGAGGCCGCTGGCCATCAATTCGCGGCTCTTTGACGTCCGTGCGATGCGCGTCTACAACGTTGTGGGCCGGTTGGAGTCCGGCGTGTCGGTGAGCCAGGCCCGCTCCGAGATGGCCGCGATCTCGCTCGGCATCGCCGAAGAGTACCCCGAGACCAACCGAGGCTGGGGCTCCAACGTCACCCCAGCGCTGGAACAGGTCGTGGGCGATTTCACGACGCTCGTTAGGATGCTGGCAGCCGCAGCAGCGCTCGTGCTGCTGATCGGGTGTGTGAACATCGCCAATTTGATGCTCGCGCGGGCCTCGGTGAGCCAGCGAGACTTCGCGATCCAGGCCACTCTGGGTGCCGGTCGCGGCAGGCTGCTTCGCAGGTCCCTCGCGGAGAGCTTCACGTTGGTTGTTCTGGGCGGCGGTTTCGGGCTGCTCCTCGCCTTCCTGGGCGTCACTCTCCTGAAGCGCGTGCTGCCGCCTGAGATGCCTCGTATCGACGAGATCGGGATCGACGCGACAGTGCTCGCCTTCGCAGCGGCAGCCTCCATCTTCGCCGGTGTCTTCTTCGGCCTCTACCCGGCTATCCGCGCCATGCGCCCCCGCCTGGCCGAGGTTCTTCAGGAAGCGGGTGCCGGTGGCTCCGGCCGCCGTTTCGCCCGTCGCCTGCTCAACGGCATGGTCGCGGTTCAGGTGGCGCTCGCGCTCCTGCTTCTGCTCAGCGCGGGCGTGATGATCCGTAGCTTCTCCCGCCTCCTCCAGGTCGACCCGGGCTTCCGCACTGGGGACGTGATGGTCACGGCTCTCTCCCTTCCCAGCAACGAGTACCGGGACCGGGACAGCCAGGTGCAGTTCTGGAACCAGTTGGTGGACGGAGTGAGTGCGCTTCCCGGTGTGGAGGCGGCAGGCGCGGTGTCCGCGCTTCCCATGAGCCCACTTGGCATTGAGTTCGATCTGCCCATCCGCGTCGAAGGCCGCGAGGCCCCCAGCTCCGCGGAGCAGCCGAGAGCCCAGTACCGCTCCGTTCTTCCTGGGTACTTCGAAGCCCTGGGGATACCGCTCATCCGAGGACGTATGCTGGACCGCTTCGACCGCGAAGAAGGACGCCCCGTGATGGTGCTCAACGAGAGCGCTGAGCGGCTGCTCTTCCCCGGTGAGGATCCCTTGGGCCGGATTCTGGGCGTGCCCATGGCGGGCCAGATCGAGATCGTGGGCGTCGTGGGAGACGTGCGTCACAACGGCCTCGACGCACCGCCGAGCCCCGAGCTCTTCGTGGCGTATCAGAACTTCCCGCTCCGGGACATGCACCTGGTGGTCCATAGCGAGGGGGACGAGGCGGAGCTCGCCCAGGCGATCCGAGCAGAGATCGCGGCGCTCGCTCCAGCTCTCCTGGTGACCCGCATTGCGACGATGGAGGAGCTCGTTTCCGACTCCCTGGCGCAGCCCCGCTTCAACATGGCTCTCCTCTTGAGCTTCGCGCTCTGTGCCCTGGTCTTGGCCACGGTGGGGATCTACGGCGTGATCTCCTATTCCGTGGTGCAGCGCACCGGCGAGATTGCGATCAGGATGGCGCTCGGCTCCGATGCACGCCGGACGTTCCGCCTTGTCGTCGGTCAAACGCTGGCCTACGTGCTTGTGGGCGGCCTCTTAGGGGTAGCGGGCTCCTTCTTCGCGAGTCAGCTTGTTCGCGGTCTGCTATTCGAGGTGAGTCCGCTCGACCCCTTGACGCTCGTCGGAGTTGTGGCCGTGCTCGCAGCAGCGGCTGCTGCTGCGGCTAGCATCCCTGCTCAAAGGGCGACCCGCATCGACCTGAGCAACGCGCTTCAGCGCAAATGAGCCGGAGGCACTCCCGCGATGCCGGATCGAGCGGTCCGATTTCCCGTGTTCGGGCGAAGTCCGTACGCCAATCGCGTGCATTGTTGCACGGCCGCAACTGCAGTATGGGCAGCGGCTGAGGTTGACCGTGACCAGAGTGCTTCTCGTGGTAGGCATGCTCGCTCTTGGGCCGAACGCAACCGCTGCTCAAAGTTCGTCGGAAGTTGATCCAACCTTGCTGGCAGACGTGCTGCCTGGCGCCGATGCGTTCTCCGAAAAGGAAGGTGAGCCGTCCGTCTTCAAGGCTTACCGCATCGATGGGGAAGATGGGGAGCGGACGCTGGTGGGGTACGTCTTTCTGACGTCTGATCTGCCGCCCGAGCCATACGGATACAGCGGCACCATTGAAGCGCTCGTCGGGATGGACCTGGAGGGAAGCATCACCGGCATCAAGGTGATGCGCTATCGAGAGACTCTCCGCCGCTTCCGTGGCGACTTTCTGAGCGCTCGCGGATTTCAGGAACAGTTCACGGGCAAACACATTGCCGAACCGTTCATGGTGGGCAGGGATGTCGCCGGGATTACCCGTGCCACGATCACCGTCAACGCCCTGTCGCGTGGCATCCGGAACAGCGCGAGACGGGTCGCCGAGGCCTATCTGCGTGCGGAGGAACCGGTCCTATTGGCCGACCTTTCGACCGTTGGGGCCGGTAATGCCGTGGCGGAGTTGGCGCGAATGTCGTGGCCGCAGATGATCTCCAGTGGTCTCGTTACGGAGATGGTGATCGGCACCGAGGACGAGACCGGTTTGGAACTCTCCTTCGCCTATCTCGGCGACGAAGCGGTCGGGAGCATCCTGTTGGGTTCGGATGGTTATGCCGTGGCCCTGGAGGAGGCCGGCCGCAGCCCAGAGGACCACCATCTCATGCTGCTCGGGATTGACGGCACCATGCTGAACTGGTTCCGGCCCGAGGCGTTCGCGGTTCTCCAGGGAGCGGAAGTGTTTCCGCTGTCCCGCGAGGATGTCATCGTCCTGGGTGAGCCTTGGGAGGGAAAGATCGGGGGACAGGTACAGTACGTAGGGTTGCTGCTGATCTCCCGCGCGGTGGACATCACGCAGCCCTTCATCATCCGCTACGACGTCCGTCTCGGAATGGAGCCCTTCTCCCAGGAGTACTCCCTCCCTGCTGGTGTGCTGGCCCTGATACGAGAGCAAACTGCCCCTTCACTGACCCAGCCCACCGCCGAGGCCGAAGGAGTGACGGAGGAAAGGCTTGTACCGGAACGCCCCACTGCAACGACCGTGGAACCGGCTTCGAATCCCGAGGCTGAGTCAGTCCGGGAGCCCGTCGGCCCCGAGGCGGCCTCCGCTACCGCCCAACGAGCTTCGGGAGTGGAATCGGAGTCTTTGGAGGAATTGGCCACGGCGGCGTTTTCCCCCCGCGACGACGATCCGCTCGGGTTGAGCTTCTCGTTGCTCGAAGAGGAGACGGTCCTCGCTCGGATGTTCACCGGGGTCCCGTGGTACCGGGTTGGCATGCTGCTCTCGTTGTTCGGCCTGGTCATGTACGCCTTCTTCAGAAAGAGCACGGGGGTGCGCTGGGTGGCTCTGGGGACTACCCTCGTGTACATGGGCTTCGTCGACGGAAGCTTTCTTTCGGTTTCGCACCTCACGAGCGGGTTGACCCGAGGTCCCGCGGTCTACCTCGAGAACGTCACGGTGCTGCTCGTCGTCGGATTCACCGTGGTGACCACGCTACTCTGGGGGCGGATCTTCTGCGGGTTCATGTGTCCCTTCGGCGCGCTACAGGACTTTCTCGAGGCGGCGGTGCCTCGCCGCTTCCAATTCAAGATGCCTCAGAGGATTCACGAGCGGGCACTCTACATCAAATACGGTATCCTGGCTCTTATCCTGGGTCTCGCCTTGGTCTGGACCGATGGCAGCGTCATGCAATACTTCGAGCCCTTCGGGACGGTGTTCTATCTGAGTCCTTCGTTGCTCCTGTGGGCCATCGCGATCGGGACTCTCGTGGTCTCGGCTATCGTCCCCCGATTCTACTGTCGGTACGCCTGTCCCCTGGGTGCCGCTCTGGGACTCGCGTCGCTTCTCTCGCTCTTCCGCATCAGCCGGGTCGAGCAGTGTGACGTGTGCAAGGTGTGCGAGCAGAGCTGCCCCACCGGGGCCATCGAGGGACCGAGCATTAATTTCAAGGAGTGCGTGCGGTGCAACATCTGTGAGATCAAGCTTCTGGCCCGCGCCGGAACGTGCGGACACAGCATGGACGAGATTCGGCCGAGGCTGGTGCGACTGAACACCCGGACCGTGGCAGGAGTGTCTATTGGCCGCCCTTGACCGCGGGCCTTCCCGGCGCCAGGCCCTCAGGATTACGGCCGTTGCAGGGGTGTCGCTCGCCCTGGGGGGAGGCCTGACGAGGGCCTTCTTACGGAGGGCGGGCCTTCGCGAGCTGCGGGAAACTCGCACACAGATGGGGACGCTGGTCACGATTTCCGTCGTGCATCCCGATGCGGTGGTCGCACGAGCGATGGTGGGCGAGACCTTCGCGGTCATGGAGCGCCTGGAAGGCCTGCTCAGCCGCCACAGGGAGGGGACTCCGGTCTCCCGACTCAACCGCGAACGGGTCGTTCGTGACCCCCCCGCGGAGCTGGTTCACGTCGTGCAGCGGGCCCTCGAGTACTCGTCCCTGAGTGACGGGGCCTTCGATATCACGATCGCACCCCTGCTGAACGTCTACGCATCCAGTTTTTCCCGAAGGGGGATCCCTCCCACCGAATCGCAAGTGCGGGAGGCCCTCTCGCGAGTGGACTACCGGCAGGTCCTATTGGACGACGACAGAATCGCGTTGGGAAAGAGCGGGATGTCCATCACCCTGGACGGCATCGCAAAAGGGTACATCATCGACCAGGCCATCGAGGTGCTACGAGAGAGGGGTGCGGACCAGGTTCTGGTGGACGCCGGCGGCGACATGGCGTCGGTGGGTGATGGGCTTTGGGGTGACGGATGGCGGGTGGCGATCCAGGACCCTCGGGATCCCGGAAGGCACATCGGCGTCCTGCGACTCGATGGCGAATGTGTGGCCACCTCGGGCGACTATCTCCAATCCTTCACGCAGGACCGGCGATTCCATCACATTCTCGATCCGCGGACTGGGACACCGGCTGACGAGGTCAGCTCCGTCACGATCGTGACCTCCAGGGCCATGAGCGCCGATGCACTTTCTACGGCGATCTTCGTCCTGGGTCCAGAGCAGGGATTGACGCTTCTGAGCCAGCTGGATGGTGTGGAGGGAGTCGTCGTGACCAAGGGACAGGATATCCTCGAGTCGAGAGGGATCAACCGCTACCTCGCCTAAAGGATAAGCTAGAGGGCTCCGGTGCCCTGGAGAGCCCTTGGAACAACCATTGTTTTTCCCTCCGATACCGACTTCGAAGCCAACGTTCGTCTCCTCGAACGTGCTGTTCATTGCGGTGGTGTTCCTTATCGGACACGTCGGGCTGGTGAAGCTGTTTGAGTGGGGCGAGAAGATGACCTTGATCACAGGAGCCGGCTTGGCTTTCGGGCTCATCGTCATGCTTATCAAGCGAACTGGGGATAGGTTCGCACCGCTACTCGTGGGCGTTCTGCTTCGGGCTCTGTGGGAGAGATGGCCGAGCAGCTCCGCCACGGGAGCATCGTGAGAGTCAGAAATGTGGTGTGCCTCCAGAGACGAATCCTGGTGTCAATTGTGGTGTCAATTGGAGGCTGCAGGCTGCTCTCAACAGACCAAGAGGGAGAGCAGGTTGCGCGAGCTGTTCAGTGTGTACGTTGGTTTGTCGAGCAGGATGCTCTGAGGAGGGGGGTTGAACGCGACCCTGATAAGCGTGAGGTCGGTGGTTCGAGTCCACCCAGGCCCATTACGGGAAGTGATTGCCCCGTCTGATCTTATGAGATCAGGCGGGGCGCTTCGTTACCCAAACGGACGGCGTTGTGTCGATTCAACGCTCGCCTGCGGAGGCCTCGGGCTACTCGACGCTCAACGCGGAAATGAGGTCCACCCGCGTCGCCCTCCGTGCCGGAATGTAGCTGGCGAGTAGCGCCACGCCCAGCAGCACGAGAGCCGTGGCAGCGAAGGTGAGCGGGTCCGTCGCCGTCACGCCGAAGAGCTGCGCCTCGATCAAATCGGTCAATACCAGCGCGCCGATCACGCCCAGCCCGACACCGACCAAAGCCAGCCACAGGCCCCTCCGTGTCACGAGCATCAGGATCTCCTCTTGCCCGGCCCCGAGCGCCATGCGGATACCGAGCTCGTGCGTGCGCTGTGCAACGGAGAAGGAAACGACGCCGTAGATTCCGACGGCGGCCAGCAGACCGGCCAGCGCCGCGAAGATACTGAGTACCCGCATCCAGAAGCGCTCTTCTATGGCGTTCGCCCCAAGGTGTTCGCGCACGCTCGAGATTCGAGTGACTAGCTGGTCTCTGTCGATGGCGGCAACGGCCTGCTGAAGGGCAGCATAGCCCGGCCCGTCGCCGCGCGTGCGGATCACCACGTCCTTTCTAATGTGTCTTCCGATCCAGCCCTCGGGATGGTATTGTCAACTTGAGTGAAATCTGCGGCAAACCGCGTGATCCACAGGACGGGAAATGGCGGTATTCGGGCGTTTTCTTTCTCGGCCTGACGTCTAACCGGGCAAGAATCGGCTTAAGTTGACAGTACCGCTGCGGGAAACGATCGCCGGCAGCGAGGTCAACCGCAGCTTAGCGTTCCACTCGAACCGCAACCTCGAGTCGTTGTGGGATTATCCGCCGTTTCAGGAATTGATTCGCCCGAAGGGGTAGGGCGCCGCACCTCCACCCGACCCCCTGTCATGGTACTGTCAAGTTGACGACGATCTCGCCAGACTCTGCGATGAAAATGAATCTGACGACGTACCGCGGCTATCGGTTCCCGCCTGAGATTATCAGCCACAGCGTGTGGATGTATCATCGATTCTGCTTGAGCCTCCGTGATGTCGAGGAACTGCTCGCAAAGCGTGGCATCCTTGTCACCTACGAGACGATCAGGCAGTGGTGCCGGAAATTCGGACCCGAGTACGCGCGCGGAATCTCAAGCGCCGCCAGGGACGGCTCGGCGATATCTGGCACCTAGACGAAGTGTTCGTGAAGATTCGAGGTGAGCGTCACTATTTGTGGCGGGCCGTGGATCAGGACGGGGATGTGATCGACATCTTGGTCCAGCGACATCGTAACGCCCGGGCGGCGAAACGGTTCTTTCGCAAGCTGCTGAAGGGTCAGGGGAGCACACCGTGGCAACTGGTTACCGACAAGCTTAAAAGCTACGGGGCCGCGCACCGCGTCACGATGCCTTCCGTGGATCACCACACGGCACGCTACGAGAACAATCGAGCCGAGGTATCGCACCAGCCGACGCGACAACGAGAGCGTCAGATGCGACGCTTCAAGTCAGCCGGCCAAGCTCAGCGCTTCCTTTCGGTGCACGGGGTCATCCTGAACTTCTTCAGGTTCTCTCGTCACCGGATGGGCTCGGAGAATTACCGTTGGTTGCGGGCGCGCGCCTTCAAAGACTGGAATGCGGCCATTGCTGCCTGAGTAAATCTGACGGATCCGCTGCTACGGCTCCACTCCGCGCCAGACAACTTGCCAGTACCCCATCCGGTCCTTGACGCTCCCGGTCATGTTCAGGTTCTCACTCTTGGCGAATAACCGGCGGGGCTTCCCCTCGTAGGAATAGTCGATGGCGAGAAGTGGCGTGTTGCCGATGATCCGGTTGAGACCGTGGAAGCATGCGGCGGTGTCGGGTGCGAGGGCAGGCATGGACTGTCTACCTCCCGTCGGGAGTGCCGAAGGGATAGAGCTTCGAGAGGTCCACGTTCTCGTAGGGCAGCGCATCCAAGAAGGTCGTGCCCACGAAGGGGCCCGGTGCCTCCACCACCACGATCGTAGGCGCGAATCCCGTCTCGTCGAAGCCTCTGCGGAAGTGGACACGAGACTTCACCATGAAGACGTCGAAGTCCGCCGGGTCCACCGGTCCCACCCGGAACGCCTCGGGATACAGGATCTGGGTGTAGGCCGGCGTGATGAATACCACGTTTCCGTCACCGAATGAGACGATGGCGGCCACGTCGTACCCTGCCCACTCCCCCAGATACTCCAGAGTGCCCTGGATTCGGGCAGGCGTACCTCCGGACGGCGTGAAGCCTCCGATCTCCATATCGAAGGCGTCGCCGGGAACGGCGCCGGCCTCCATGAGCGCGTCCAACGTAGCCGGCGAGGAGATGCCGCCGTAGAGCACCCTGGAGATCCCTGCCCGCTCGAAGGCTTTCAGGATGTGCGTAGCGTCTCCGGGCCGGTCACTGTGGTCGCCGACAGCCACCGGTGTCCGACCTTCGGCGATGGCCTGCGCGACCGTGCGAGCGGCCTCCGACGGCTCCGGATACCCACCGACGGCGAAGTCCTCCCGGACCCGCCAGATGAAGCTCTCCATGTCGTCCGCGATGCGGTCCGCGAGCTCCTGGTCATCATTGGTCATGACATGTACGGTCGCCCCCACGTCGGGGACATCGGACCAGGGATATCCGTAGAATACGCTCACGAAGGCATCGCGCTCACGTGCCTCCCAGCGGCGCGCACGCTCCATGATGTCCATGGAGGGCGACTGGCCCGTCCACTGGAGCACGGTGGCGGTGATGACACCCGGCTTCCGCGTGGCGGTGGTGGCTTCGTAGGTGCCCGTGACCACCCTGTGGATGGCTCGAGCGGCGCGGGCGCCCTGCAGTCCCGCGTCGTAGTGGGGATACCGCTTCGTGACGAAGGCGAAGTTCGCCCACCGCAGGAACTCGCCGTCCTCGTTGCCGTGGAGGTCGAAGCTCGCGGCGATAGGCACGTCGGGCCCCACAACCTCACGGAAGCGCCGGGCGATCTCGGCTTCCGGCCGCGGCACCCCCCTGACGGCCATCGCGCCGTGGAGCGCCAGGTAGACGCCATCCACCGGCATGGCGGCTTCCAGATCCTCGATCATCAGACCGAGGAAGTGGTTGAACGTCTCCTCCGTGTTCCAGCTCCGGGAGGAGCCGCCGTAGACGCCGTCAGGCGACGTGAGCCCGACCAGCTCCAGGTCTCCGTAGTCCTCAGCCTGCCGGACGAAGCCCCGCACGTAGCCGCCGGAGCGGAGCACCTCGTCGCCCTGCAGGAGCCTCTGCCAATCATCGACCGTGACCTCCTCGCCCGGACAGAAGGTACACGTCTCGTGCTGGAACTTAGCGACGGCTATGCGGAAGCCGCCGCCCTCCGGCGAAGCCGCAGGTGTACAGGCGGACGCGAGGAACACCAGGGAGAACGCGAGGCGCGAAGCACGCATGATACCTCCGGGCTATCGGGAATCGAGTACTCACAAGAGACGGAGGCGAACGTCGCTGGGCAAGGGACGGCGTCCAACCCCGGGGGCGCCATCGGCCTTGGGCCTAGCGGACCGGGAAGAGGTACTCTATGTTCGGTCTCTTTTCGGGCCCTTCCGCCACCCACCACGACGAGGATGACGACGATGAACGGTGCCATGCTGCTCAGCGAATTCGACCATGAGATGGCCAGGTATTGTCAACTTGAGTGAAATCTGCGGCAAACCGCGTGATCCACAGGACGGGAAATGGCGGTATTCTGGCGTTTTCTTTCTCGGCCTGACGTCTAACCGGGCAAGAATCGGCTTAAGTTGACAGTACCTCTTGGAATGCCTTCCCTTTACAAGGCGGCTGTTGGCATCCGTATAGGCGCCTTTGGGCCAGTGAGCGGAAGCACCTGCCCGACGTGGACGTAGCCGCCGCTGGAGGCTGGAGAGACACCCGCGCGATGAAGGTCTCCTACCAGCAGGCGGACGCTGCTACACAGCTTCAGGTGGTGGAGGCGGTGGGGTAATTCGAGGCCGGCCGCAGTATGGTATCGGCGCCTTTCGTTTATAGGGAAGTCGCTGAGTTGTAAGGCTGGCGAGAGCAATGAACATTCAGCACTGTTCTGCGTGGCAAATGATAGCGTCGCAGCTTATGGGCCGATCCGTTAAGCGCCAAGCCAGGAACCGTACGATGCACGGACTGACTTCTGTATTTGTCGCGTTGGTTTTTGCGCTCGTTGGAGTCACGGGTGCGGCGAGCCAGGAACGCGATCCACCACATGCGCCTTCCACCGCTCCGGAAGTCGTGATCATCCCGACGCTTGGCAACGACCATCAGTTCAATCTGGACTACACGGTGGTTCACCTGATGGTGGTATTGGACGCCATTTCGCCCGATGCTTTGGTCATGGCCGATTACACCGAGTGGTTGCATGCTGATTGCATCTGGGGGGCCACCCAGCCTGAGCGCCACGCGGCCCTTGCCTTTGCGAGGGAGAAGGCCGTCCCGATCTGGGGCACGGTGACGCGGCCCCCAACCGCAGCATACGACCAGTCCGTCGAGTGGGCGAGGCGGTACCACGAGATGTATCCCGATGTTGAGGCTTTCCGCCAAGATGCCCGCACACAGTTGGACCGCAACACTGCGAGGATCGCACGTGAGTATACGTTTAATCCCCAACCGCAAACGCTGGAACGACTGATTGAATCGGGTTTCGCAGCGCGCGCTGCAGAATGGACCTCGGCGCAGCGTGACGCCATCGCGTCTGCGGCGCACCAGACCGTCGACTCCCTGATCCAGATCATCACGTCCAACCCTCAGCATCGCAGGTGGGCTGTGATCTTACAGTGGCAAGGCACGCTCGAGGTTGAGGAGTTGCTTCGCCGCAGCCAGAAGGTGCGATATCGAGCCGTGAGCCAGTTCCTCGCAGGGACCGATCGAGCCTTCGAGAACCGAACCGACGCGAAACACCTCGCATGGGTTCTGTCGGGGGTCCTGGATGAATGGTACGGCATGTGGGCCCCACAAATATTTCCCGGAGAGCGTATAGCAAGACTCCTAGGACGGCTGAAGGAACTCGCCCCGGACGACCCCACCACGCAGTTCACTGAGGCGCGTTGGCTTATGCGAAATCGGGACTGGGAAGGCGCCGAATCTATCTTGGCCAGGCTAGTTGAGGATGCTGGAGATGCACGCTTCACCTTTCCGCTGAACGGCAAGTGGATCCGCCCACCGTGGACTTCAGTGCGGGACAAATCCAAGCTCAATCTTGCGTTTGTGTACGACGTGCAAGGAGAGCGTGATAAAGCCCTCACGCTCTATGCCGAGTTGCTCGAGCTCGGCGACAGGCTCAACACCGAGGCGCGTGCGGTTGGATATATCTATGACGACATCCGGCATGTCATCGAAAGCTACACGAGGGTTCCTTATACTGGCTTGCCGGAAGAGGCATATCGGCATTTCCCCGAGACGACAGGAATTCCTGCCTGTGACCCTCAACCGCCAACGCCGGGGAACCAATCGTAGGCGGTGTCACTTGGCGCCTAACAAGCCCAAGCTGTCGGCGCGTGTTTTCAAGGAAGGGCATTGTGTTTGTGCGCAGGGCACCACTCTTGAAAGAGCTGCAGAGTATCGCCCGCAGGCTAGTAGCGCCGCAGCTCATGGGCAGAGCCGCTAGGCAGCCGGCCGGGCGACTTCATCGGACTCTTCAAGACCGAGGTCATCCGGCAGCGCGGGCCGTGGCGCACCCTCGAGGATGTCGAGTTCGCCACACTCCAGTGGGTCTGGTGGTTCAATCACCATCGCCTCCTGGAGCCGATCGGGTATGTTCCCCCGGTCGAGTACGAAGAGGCTTAGGGGCTGTCAATAAATAACTGCTTGATAGCGGCGATCTATGCGTGTACGTTGGGTGCGTGGACATCGAGACTGTACGGGCAAAGTATGCGGTGCTGGCGCCGGAGCTGACCGAGAGGACGAGACGACTTTGGGCGGCGACGGAAGCGCGGGCGTTGGGCCACGGCGGGATTGCGAAGGTCGAGCGAGCGACCGGGGTGTCGCGCTCGACGATCGCGAGAGGGCTACGGGAGTTGGAGTCGGGCGTGACGCTGGGTCCGGGGCGGACGAGGCGGGGGGGTGGGGGCCGCAAGAAGGCGACGGAGAAGGACCCTGGCCTGCTCATCGACCTGGAAGCGTTGGTGGAGCCCACGGCTTCGGGCGATCCGGACTCACCGCTGCGCTGGACCTCGAAGAGCGTGCGCAACCTGGCAGACGAACTCAGGGTGATGGGGCACGAGGCCTCTCACCAACTCGCCGCCGATCTGCTTCACGAATTGGGCTACAGCCTGCAGGCCAACCGCAAGACGCGCGAAGGGCCACAGCATGCGGACCGTGACGCTCAGTTCCGCTACGTCAACGACGCGGTACGCCGGTTCCAGCAGGAGAAGCAGCCGGCGATATCGGTCGATACGAAGAAGAAGGAGCTCATCGGCGACTTCAAGAATCCTGGGCGGGACTGGCGACCGAAGGGGCAGCCCGAGACCGTGAGGGTGCACGATTTCCTCATCCCCGAGCAGGGCAAGGCGATCCCCTATGGGGTCTACGATCTGACGCGCAACCAGGGATGGGTCAGCGTGGGGATTACCCATGACACGGCGAGCTTTGCCGTGAACGCGATCCGTAGCTGGTGGAAGCGCATGGGGCGCTCGTCCTATCCGAACGCGAACGCGCTGTTGATCACGGCGGACGCGGGCGGCAGCAACGGACCGCGTGTTCGCCTGTGGAAGTGGGAGCTGCAGCGCTTCGCCAACCGAACGGGGCTCCCGGTGACCGTCTGTCACTTGCCGCCCGGCACCAGCAAGTGGAACAAGATCGAGCACCGGCTCTTCTCACACATCGCCCTGAACTGGCGAGGTAGGCCCCTCACGAGCCTGGCCACGATCGTGAGCCTCATTGGATCGACGAAGACCCACCAGGGACTCAGGGTTCGTTCCCAGATCGACCCCCGCAGCTACGCCAAGGGCGTCGGCGTCACAGCCGAGCAGATGGCCAAGATCAGGCTCGAGCCTCATGCCTTCCACGGCGACTGGAACTACACGATCCGACCGGCCAAGGCCAGGTCATATTAGTCAGTTATTACTTGACGATCCCTTACTACCGTCGTCAGCTGGCTCAAGCCGAACTGGCGACACTCACGTCACCAAGTCTCCGATGAATCCGGGGCGATTCACTAATGCGCGCGAGGGTGCAAGCGTCTCACAAAAGCTAGAGCAAGACCAACCGTAGGGGGGATCTCCTGTCAGTGCGAGCGCAACGGTTCGCCCACGGGTGACTCACACGATAAACTGGGCTTGAGGACTGAAGTCACATCGGCCCGGTACGGGATACTCCGGTGGTCGCGAGCCCTCGCCATGTGACTTTTGGGCCGGGCTCTTGTCCGTCGTGTCGTGCGACTCGTCGATCAAGCCGTTAGCCAAAAGGAGCCCACCCATGCAGGACATTCTCAATCAGATGCTCGCCACCGCTCAGACTTATTTGCCGAACCTGGCAGCCGCGACAGCCATTCTCGTCGTCGGCTGGCTGGTCGCCCGTATTCTGGCTGCGGTCGTTCGCCGGGGCTTGAAGCGCACGGAGGTGGACAACCGCCTGGCGGCCTGGATCACGGGAGGACGTGGAGACGCGCTCCCGATCGAGAACATGTTCGGGAAGGCAGTCTTTTATCTCGTCATGCTCTTCGTGTTGGTCGCGTTCTTTCAGCAGTTGAACCTGGACCTCATCACCGAGCCGCTGAACGCGCTGCTGACGCAAGTCTCCGAGTTCGCGCCGCGGGTACTCGGCGCGGCAGGTCTCCTGGTCCTGGCATGGGTGGTCGCCACCGCGCTCCGTCGCATCGTGTCCGGAGCCATGTCGGCCACGAACCTCGACGAGAGGTTGGGCGAGAGAACGCTCGAGGAAGGCAGCAGCCTACCCCTCAGCCGTACTATCGCAGACGCCGTGTATTGGCTGGTTTTTCTCCTCTTCCTTCCGGCGGTTCTGGGTGTGCTGGCCATTGAGGGGCTCCTCGCGCCCGTACAGGGGCTCACAGATCGACTTCTGTCTTTCCTGCCGAATCTCATGGCCGCTGGCCTGATCTTCGCTTTCGGTTGGCTCGTCGCCCGTCTGGTGCAGCGCATCGTCACAAACCTGCTCGCCACCGTTGGGGCGGACTCGCTGCCCGAGCGCCTCGGTATCAAGGGCATGGGGGACTCGAAGGTCTCGAACCTCGTCGGACTCGTGCTCTACGTTGTGATTCTGATCCCGGTCGTGATCTCGTCTCTCGACGCGCTTCAGCTCGACGCGATCACGAACCCGGCGAGCGTCATGCTGGGCAGCATCTTGAACACGGTTCCAGGCCTGTTTGCAGCGACTCTGTTGCTCCTCATCGCTTACGCAGCAGGCAAGCTCGTGAGCGCGCTCATCACGAATGTGCTGGCCGGTGCTGGATTCGACGGCGTCTTGGCAAAGCTCGGTTTCAAGGGCGCGGACCGGGCGGACGGACGTTCGCTCTCGGAGATCGCCGGCTCGCTGACGCTGGTGGCCATCATGGTCTTCGCCGCCGTCGAAGCGGCCAACATGATCGGCCTCGTGTCTTTGAGCGAGGTTCTGAGGGGTTTGATCGAGTTCGGCGGCCAAGTGCTGCTTGGCCTTCTGATCTTCGGGATCGGCCTTTGGCTCGCCGGCTTGGCGGCCACGACCGTACGGGACAGCGGCGTCGGGCAGGCCGAGACGCTCGCGATCGTATCGCGGGTCTCGATCGTGGTGCTTGCCGGCGCAATGGCTCTCAGGCAGATGGGGCTGGGCGAGCGGATCATCGAGCTTGCGTTCGGTCTCTCGCTCGGCGCCGTCGCAGTCGCGGTCGCGCTCGCCTTCGGGCTCGGCAGCCGGGACATCGCCGCTGAACAGATGCGACGCTGGCGGGACGGCGCTCAGGGCTGAGGGTAAGAAGGGGAGGCTGGAACGGGTCTCGTCGCACTCGGACCCAGAGCTCTGGGTGGGATGGGTTTCGGGGGGGGCGGCACGGCTTTGTCGACTTGAAATTGCCCGAGCCGGGCCGCTCCCTCCAATACCTTACATCGCCCTCCATCACGTGACCACCCTCGAAGGCTTGATCGATGAGCAGCTTGCGCCCACGCGCTTCGTGCTGCTGCTCCTGGGCATCTTCGCGGCCGTGGCCATGATCCTCACCGCGGTAGGGCTCTATGGCGTGATCTCGTATACCGTACGCCAGCGCACGGCCGAGATCGGGGTCCGGATGGCGTTCGGAGCGGAGAAGAGGCACATCCTGAAGATGGTCGCAGGTCGGGGATTCGGCCTCACGGCGTTTGGTCTGGTGCTCGGTGTCGGTGGAACGCTCGGCCTTGGCCGCTTCGTAGGCTCCTTGCTCTACGGAGTGAGCGCGACGGATCCCGCCACATTGTCGCGGTGGGGCTGCTCCTGGCCGGCATCGGCCTGCTGGCTTCCTACGTGCCCGCCCTGCGGGCCACCATCATGGGCACCTTGCTGCTATGGGGCAACAGCTTGGGTTTGCGGGGATCGCGGATGCATATCCTGGCCTTGACCGCGCTGGGATTTTTAAATGGGGCGCCCAGCCAGCTTTATGACCTTTCATTTCAGCTTTCCTTTCTGTGTGATGCAATCCTCCAAAATAGCACAATATATCTATCTTTCTTTTTTGAATAGGTAACGAATTGGCTGAACCTAATATATAAATCCGCTACTAGGTTGCCCTAAACTATTAAAGGTTCCCAATAAAGAAATTCCCCGGTTATTAAGAAAACTTCCCAATAGCTGAAAATTCGCAATGAGCGCAGAAACTAAAATGACCGGAATAACACTAGTGTAAAAAAATGATAGTGGCCAACGGACACCATGACCTCGGACCATGCCGAATGATAATGGTATCTCCACTTTCATTGCTTGAGCAAAAACCACCATCACAAAAATTAAAGCCGTAAAGAGCAACGTGGCAACCATAATACCTGCAGTAATCGGATCACCAGCTGCTAAGCTTTGGAACAATGCAGGTACTGCGCCAGCCGAATAAGTTAATCCAGCTATACCGCTAGGCACTGTAAGCCAATTAAAAGC
>JACZXQ010000018.1 GCA_022571515.1 Gemmatimonadota bacterium | reverse complement strand
CCTGAAGGGCTCTGTGCGCTCCTATCTCCACCGCCGCCAGCGCCAGCCCCATATCGTCCGACGCTACTTCCACGAGTCCCATGTCCTCTATGCTGCGGCTTAACCCTTTTCCCGCTCCCCGTAGTAACTGCTCGTGACTGAGGGGGGTTAGTCCGAAATCCATATAGTGATTTCTTCTGCCTCGCCGGCTCCAAGCTGAGGCAACCGAGGTCGCCGTACGTGTTTCCCAGCGGTGAGCTTTGCCCAATAGCCCCGCGGTGGGTACTGTCAAGTTGCGACGATCTCGCCAAACTCTGCGGATGAAAATGAATCGAGGGACATACCGCGGCTACCGGTTTCCGCCTGAAGTCATCAGCCACGGGGTGTGGCTGTATCATCGGTTTTGCTTGAGCCTCCGCGATGTTGAAGAGATGCTCGCGAAGCGCGGAATCCTCGTCACCTACGAGACGATCAGGCACTGGTGCCGAACATTCGGGCCCGAGTACGCACACAAACTCAAGCGGCGCCAGGGACGGCTCGGCGATATATGGCACCTCGACGAGGTCTTCGTAAAGATCAACGGCGAACGCCATTATCTGTGGCGGGCCGTCGACCAGGATGGAGACGTGATCGAGATCCTAGTTCAGAAAAAGCGTAACGCCCGCGCGGCGAAACGATTCTTTCGCAAGCTGCTGAAGAGCCAGGGGTGCACGCCGTGGCAACTGGTTACGGACAAGCTGAAGAGCTACGGGACGGCTCACCGAAACGTGATGCCTGCAGTGAATCACAACACGGAACGCTATGCGAAAAATCTGGCAGAGGTATCGCATCAACCCACGCGACAACGAGAGCGTCAGATGCGGCGGTTCAAGTCAGCGGGTCAAGCACAGCGGTTCCTGTCGGTCCACGGGGTTATTCTGAACTTCTTCAGATTCTCACGCCACCGGATGCGATCAGAGAATTACCGATGGCTGCGAGCCCGTGCTTTCAAAGACTGGAATGCGGCCACAGCAGCCTGAGCAAACCTGACGGATCCTCTGCTACAGCTTCGCACCGGACCAGATAACTTGACAGTACCGTTATGGTTCGCTGAGCTCAAGCGCCAGCGGGTCTACCGGGGGGCCACTAGTGCGTCCCAGGGCGGGTAGCCACGCATGCTGTCGAAGGAGGGATCCCAATGTATGTTAAGGCCGCGGGCCCAACCGTTGTCGAAGGCCAGCCGCATGAGGCGCACGGCCGCATCACGGTCCCCCAGGGCCGCGGCGATTTGTGCCTGCCAACCGATGTTGGCACCCCTTAGATCGGATCGTTCGATCTGGCCCAATTGATCGGAAATCAATAGCGCCTCTTCCCGACGGCCCAGCTTGCTTAGGATGACACCGTGGAATCCCATGCCATTCACGTTCTCGGGGTTTGATGTACGGTACGAGGCGAAAACCGTATCGGCGTCCTCCCACCGCTTTGCGAGGTAATACGCTCTGCCACGGAAGAGCTGGTTGTCGGGCTCGCCTTCGACGTATTGGGTAATGACCCGCTCGAACAACGCGACCGATTCATCCTCATACCCGTGAGCGCGAAGCTCCAGGGCGAGCCACATGGGGCGTGCGCGAGGGTCACCCTGCGGAGGAAGGTTGGCCACATGCCGGCGTACTGAGTCGGCCTCCTCGAGCCTGCCGAGCGCCACGAGCGCCCTCGCCTCGTAGTCGTGCAGTCGTTGATCTCCCGGGAAGTTCGCGAATTCCGCTCGGGCCAGGGCCAGCTCCTCTTCGTATCGCCCTAGGAGGTGGTAGGCCATTGCCAGGTCACGTCGCCAGGGGAACCAGGTGAGAGCGAACCCTGGATCCTTAGAATCGTACGCGAGAAAGCGCTCCACTGCGTCTTCTAACCGCCCAGATTTGCGCGCCGTATACCCTGCCCTGCAGCCCCACGCCCGGGGATTGAGCCGATACACCTCCTCAACGGCTCGCCTTTCGGCCTCCGGGTCTCCATCGCGGAAGGCGGATATATAGTCAAAACTGCTCCGTTCCTCGGTAGTCATGCGATCCCGCAGTGGCGAGAGAAGAGCGCGGAGGGAGTCCGCCTGCCGGTTTTGACCAAGGAGGTCGTGCGACATGTACAATTGCATAAGCACCGGAACGTAATCCGGCGCTCGTATCAGAAGGCGATTACCCGCCGTAATCGCTCCGCGGAAGTCACCTGTCGAGAAGAGCGTCACCATCGCTTGGACGTCACGGAACACATCCGCCGAAGGAGGCATCGACACATCGGAAGCGTAGGGGGGAGCCCCGGGGTCCAGGAGCACCACGGCAGCCGCCGCGGCCATTCGCGCCAGCCGACCGATGACTACCTCCACCGAGTCGACGGGGCCCGTCACGGGGTCCAACGCTCGGATCAGCTCCCCGCTGCGCTGATCCAGAAACTCGATCTCGAAACGCACGCGGCCACCGATGCGAGACACCGTGCCAGCCACCGCGTGAGTGGCCTCCGTCTCTTGCGCGAGAGCGGCCGTGGAGGCGCCCTCGCCGAGCCGGCCCATGGCATCTCGGATCACGGAGGCGGGAATCACGTCGATGAGGTGGGGTCTGTCGATCGTGCGCGCGATCTGGTCGGCGGCAAGTTGCCCCCAGAGTCGCAGCTCCTCGTCGGCTACGATGGGCTGTAAGGGAACCACGATCAGGCGCTCCCGTTCGTCGACATCCGTCGTAACCGCCGCCAGGTCGTCATCCCCACCCGACATGCGTGGAATCATCACCGTGGCCAGTCCAGCCACCACCGCGACCGCGGCCACCCCTGCCCAGGGTAACCACGACTTCTTCTGCGCAGGCACCCCCATCGTGACAGGCTGCATCTGCGTGGGCGTCACCCCACCACTCGGCGTGGCCACAGCCTCCAGGTGCGGCAGCATCTCCTCCGCACTCTGCCACCGGTCGGCGGGCCTCTTCTCCAGGCAGCGAGCGATCAGCGTGGCGAGTCCGGGCGGCACGGCGGCGCGCAGCTCCGTGACCGGCCTGGCCTGTTGCGTCATATGGGCGACCAACACCTGCTGCGGTGTCCTACCCTGGAAGGGCGGTCGACCCGTGAGCAACTGATAGGCAACCACACCCACCGCGTAGATGTCCGCACGGTGGTCGATGTTGGTGTCGGCTGCGGCCTGCTCGGGGGCCATGTAGGTCGGCGTTCCCATAGCCAGGCCGACCGTAGTCACCAAGTTCCGCCCGGTCGCCTCGCTGACCGCCTTGGCCACCCCGAAGTCCGTGATCATCGCGTGGCGACCCGAGAGCATGATGTTGTCCGGCTTGATGTCCCTGTGCACCACGCCCATGCGATGCGCTGCCGCGAGGCCATCCACAACGTCGCGCAGGATCCGTGCGGCTTCGGGGACGGGCAGTTCGCCCTCGCGCTCCAGCCGCGCACCGAGCGTTTCACCCTCCACGAACGGCATCACGTAGTAGAGGAAGCCATCCGCCTCGCCCGAGTCGAAAAGCGGAAGAATGTGCGGGTGTTGAAGGTTCGCCGTGACTCGGACTTCCTGCAGGAACCGGTCGGGCCCCAGCGTCGCGGCCAGCTCGGGCCGGAGCACCTTGAGGGCCACATTCCGCTCGTGCTTGATGTCGGCGGCCAGATAGACGGTTGCCATGCCGCCCTCACCGAGTTCGGACTCGATGCGGTAGCGGCCTTCCAGTGCTGCATTCAGGCGGGTGACGATGTCCATGGGGGATAACATGCGAGGCAGCGGCGGGTAACGACAGAGTTATAGCACTTCGTGCGCCCTGCGACGTTGCTAGGGCATGCTGCGCTGCAGGCTGCGTAACTCCGTGGAGGGCCAATGCGACATAATCGCGTCGGGGCGGAGTGAGGAGATCCGGCTACCGATCATTGAGGATGAGTGTGAGCTCCGCCCTGTTCCGGGGGGGGCGGGCTTCCAAGGTCCACAGCTCTGTGTTTTTGAAACCGGTGGGAGGGATAGGCATTAGGGATGGAGACAGTGGAGGGGGTCGGGTAGGGAGATCGAGATAGGACAGAATGGAGCGTACGGGAACGGGATCCGTAATGAACGCGATGATGCTCATCGAGGCACCGGACCACGCTTCGCGCGGTGCCCACGGGCAGACGAGCGGCAGGACATCGTAGATACGAGCGATGAGGGAGGCCCAGAGCGAGGAGGTGCGGCGGCCCGGCGCGTCGCCTGACGAACCCGCGACGGACTGAGCGTCGAGCTGCCCCGAGATCGACCCCTCTACGCTACCCTGCTCACGCCCGAGCGCGATGACCTGGTGCCGGAGCCTTGCTTGAACTCGGAGCCGAATACCGTGGAGGTCAAGTGATCCGATGCTTCCGCTCGCATCTCAGACTCGAGGCCACTGCGGCCGAGCCCCATGGCACGCTTAGCGTCCCAGGGGGTGGTCATCGCAAACCGGGCGGCGTCATCGTACTCGACGCCCACCAGCGCGAGGCTCTCGATCAGGCGCTCTCGGGCGAAGGCGTACTCGGCCCGCTCGAGGCCGCCCACAGGGCGGGTGCGTTCACCGACTACCCGCTCTTCCCCGCAAATCGGCTGGTGGGGGGCCAGGTGCCGGTGCGTGAGGAACGAAAGCCGCTCCACCGCCGCACCCTGAACGACTGGCTCGGACAACTCGAGACCTCGCTCGGCATTCCGCATGTGAAGGGCCGCGGCATGCACGGACTGAGGCGCGGACTCGCCACGGCGGCTGAGGATCTCGTCGAGTCGCACGAGATCCACGAAGGGGTCGCTAACGCGCTCGGTGGCTGGAAGGGCGCGGGATCGGTGCGCGCGCGCCGCTACGTAAAGAAGCGGCCCGAGGAGGCCCGCAGGCAGGCCGCCAAGGTCCGGCAAAGAATTCGGCATCCACAGTTGCCGACAGTAGCGCCAAAAGCTCCCCCTTCCGACCCCCCGGAGTAACGTCGAAATGCGCACCCACCTGCGCACCCACTGCGCACCCAGCCCTCTTTCCCACTTCTCCGCACCAGACGCAAAAAAGCGGAAGGCCTTGTGTTTAATGACCTTCCGCCTAGTCGGGGCGCCCGGATTCGAACCGGGGACCTCCTGCTCCCAAAGCAGGCCACGGCTATCGGCAGATGGAGACGACCTAGTAAAGAGAAGTCGCCACGGGACGACAGCCGCTCGGTACTCGACGAGCTTGGTTCCAGCGACTGCTTCCGGTCAGCTCAATCGACCCCGGGCGGAACGCACCAACAAGCCTCGACACCGGTAGCATTCCGAAGTGCGACAAAACCCGATTTCGTTCGCGACAGAATTGATTTCGTTCGTGCGACAGAATCGATTTCGCTCAATAAATCCGCTTCTAATCCACCGCGTTGATCATGTCGAAGATCGGCAGGTACATCGCGACGATCATGCCGCCGACGACCACACCGAGCACCACGATCATGATGGGTTCCATCGCAGAGAGGAGCGCCTCGACCGCCGTGTCGACCTCATCGTCGTAGAAGTCGGCGATCTTGGTGAGCATCTCATCCAGGCCACCGGTCTGCTCACCCACGTTGATCATCTGGACGACCATGGGCGGGAACACGCCCGATTCCTTGAGGGGCCCCGCGATGGTTTCACCGCCCGCGATCGACGCTCGAGAATTCATGACGGCATCGTGGATCACGCGATTGCCGGCGGTCTTGGCAGTGATCTCAAGGCCCTCGAGGATCGAGACGCCGGACGAAACCAGCGTGCCCAGGGTGCGCGTGAAGCGCGCCACGGCAGACTTGCGCTGCAGGTCGCCCAGGACGGGTAAGACCAGGAGCAGCCTGTCGATGTTGAGCCTGCCGCCGTCCGTCGAGTAGGCGTACCGTATCAGGAACACCGCAGCGATCACGCCCCCGCCCAACGCCCACCACCAATCCTGAAGGACCTGCGACATTCCAATGACGATCCGGGTCGGTAGCGGCAACGGGACGCCTGCAGACTCGAACATTTGCTGGAAGGTGGGGATCACGAAGATGAGCAGGGTGATGACCGCCAAACCGGCCACCGTGAAGATTACGGCCGGATAGATCATGGCGCCCTTGATCTTGCGGATGAGGGCGTCGTTCTTCTCCAAGAAGGTTGCCAGGCGCAGCAGGATGGTATCCAAGATACCGCCGGCCTCACCGGCGGCTACCATGTTCACGAACAACTCCGTGAAGACCTTCGGGTGCTTGCCCAGGGCGTCGGCCAGGGTGTGGCCAGACTCCACATCGTAGAGCACGTCCCGGATCGTCTTCCGAAGGGCCGAGTTATCGGTCTGCTCCGCGAGTATGTCCAGGCTCTGTACCAGAGGAAGGCCGGCGTTGATCATCGTGGCGAACTGCCGAGTGAAGATCACGATGTCCCGGGTGGTTATCCCGGTTCCGAACCTGATCTCGATTCCCTTCTCCTTCTCGCGAACCGAGACGGGAATCATCCTCTGCTTGTGGAGGTAGGCGAACACCGCGTCCTTCGAGGGAAGCTCTATCTCCCCCTGCTTGATGTCTCCGCCACCGGCGGGTCTGGCACTGTAACTAAAGGTCGGCATTGGCCCTCCCTAATCGTCGGTCGGTACAGTCTCGCCTACGGCCCTCAACAACTCGTTGGGATCGCCGGATCGCTTCAAGGCCTCTTCAAGGGTGATCGTACCCTGCATGTACAAAACCTGCAGGGAATCGTTCATCGTCTGCATGCCGTGCTTCTTACCCGCCTGCATGAGTGAGTAGATCTGGTGGATCTTCTCGTCCCTGATGACCGCGCGAATGGCAGGTGTACACACCATGACCTCGGTGGCCACCACGCGGCCCTTTCCCTTTGCCTTGGGCAGGAGCGTCTGGGTGATAACTCCCTCGAGGACAAACGCCAACTGCGCCCTGACTTGGGACTGCTGATGCCCCGGGAAGGCGTCGATGATCCGGTTGATGGACTCGGCGCAGGAGTTCGTGTGCAACGTCGCAAGGACCAAGTGTCCGGTCTCGGCAATGGTCAGTGCCGCCGAAATGGTCTCCAGATCCCGCATCTCCCCGATGAGGATCACGTCGGGGTCCTGACGCAGCGCGTACTTGAGCGCGGTGGCGAAGCTCTTCGTGTCGGCGCCCACCTCGCGCTGGTTCACCATGCAATTCTTATGTCGGTGAATGAACTCGATGGGGTCCTCGACCGTGATGATGTGCTCACGCCGCTCGGTGTTGATCTTGTCCACCATGGCCGCGAGCGTGGTCGACTTTCCGGAACCCGTCGGTCCGGTGACCAGCACCAAGCCACGCGGACGCTCCGACAGTTTGTTGAGCACGGGTGGCAGGCCGAGCTGTTCCAGATTCATGATTTCGTAGGGAATCTGCCTGATGGCCATCGCCACACAGCCGCGCTGCTTGTATACGTTGCCACGGAAGCGGGAGAGGTTCTGGACGCCGAAGGAGAAATCCAACTCATCTTCGGTCTCGAAACGCTTCTTCTGGTTCTCGGTGAGTATCGAGTAAGCGAGCTGCAACGAGTCCCGGGGGGCCAGGACGTGATTGACGGCTGAATCTCGCAGCGCCCCGTCAATACGGATCTTTGGGCGCTCTCCCACGGTTATGTGAAGATCGGAGGCACCCTTCTGGATCATCTCTTGAAGGAGGCCTCTGAGGCTCACCTCTTGTTGCCGGGGAGCCTCAGCGGGTGCTTGCGGTTGGTTCATTCTTTGGGTTCACAGTCCTTTGATGGGGTTAACCGCCTATTGCCGAGGTCTCCTTGAGCACCTCGTCGAGCGTGGTGACGCCGCGCTCGACCTTCTTGAGCCCGTCCATGCGAAGAGTCAACATGCCTTCTTCGATCGCGATGTCGCGCAACTCGTCGGTTCCGGCAGAGGACATGATCGCCCTGCGGATGGCCGAGGTGACGTCCATGACTTCGTAGAGGCCCTGTCGGCCCTTGTAGCCGGTTTTCCCACATTGATCGCAACCCTCGCCCTTGTAAAAGGTCACCTTGTCGACGAAGCCGTCGGGCAGGCGAGCCGCTTCGATGACCTCGTCCTCGTACGTGGCCTCCACCTTGCAATTCGTGCAAATGCACCGGAGAAGGCGCTGAGCCGTCACGAGGTTGAGCGCAGAGGCCACGTTGAACGGCTCGAGGCCCATGTCCATGAGACGGGTAATCGTGGACGGAGTGTCGTTGGTATGGAGCGTCGACAGCACGAGGTGACCCGTGAGAGCGGCCTTGATCGCGATGCCTCCGGTTTCCAGATCACGAATCTCACCAACCATGATGATGTTCGGGTCCTGCCTGAGGAAGGCCCTCAGTGCCGCTGCGAAGGTCATCCCGATCTGGGTTCGAACGAGGACCTGGTTGATCCCGTGTAGGTTGTACTCGACCGGATCCTCCACGGTCATGATGTTCGTTTCTTCGGTATTGATCTTGGACAGCGCGGAGTAGAGCGTGGTCGTCTTGCCCGAGCCCGTGGGCCCAGTCACCAGCACCATTCCGTACGGCTGCGCAATGGCCTCGAAAAAATCCTTTTCGGCCTTGGGCTCGAATCCGAAGGACGCCAGGTCGAAGGTGAGGTTGGCCTGGTCCAGGATACGAAGCACGATCTTCTCGCCGAAGATCACCGGCAAGGTCGAGACACGGAAGTCGACGACCTTGCGCTTCATACGCAGCTTGATGCGCCCGTCCTGCGGAATTCGCCTCTCCGCGATGTTCAGGTCGGATAGGATCTTGATCCGTGACGTCAACGCCGCCTTCATCTTGTAGGGCGGCTTCATGACTTCTTGGAGCGCCCCGTCGATCCGATACCGGACCCTGATCTCCTTCTCGTAGGGCTCGATGTGGATGTCGGAGGCACCCTTCATCACGGCGTCGGTCAACAGCCCGTTGATGAACCTGACGACCGGAGCCTGCTCGACTTGCTCCTGTAGCGCCGCGACCGAGATGTCCTCCTCCTCCTCTTCGACGAACTCCAAATCCTCTTCGAGAAAGTCGCCGAGAAGGTCACCCATCCGGTCTTCGTCGGCGCCGTAGTAATCCTCGAGGTGCTTCCTGAGGGTGTACTCGCCGACGATGACCGGTTCGATGTCGAAGCGGGTGATGAACTTGAGGTCCTCGAGGGCACCTACATCAGTCGGGTTGGCCATCGCCACGGTGAGGGTTCGCCCCACTTTTCGGAGGGGGAGAACCAGGTGCTTGTACGCTATGTCACCGTCGATGACTTTGATGACCTTGTCATCGACCTTGACCTTGTCGAGGTCCACGGCCGGGACGCGATACTGCCTCGACAGCATGCGCGTCAGCTCTTCCTCAGCCACGAATCCAAGCTTGACGAGGGAGAACCCGACCCGCGTGCCGTTGTCTTTGGCGTCTTTGAGAGAGTCCTGGAGCTGCTCTTCGTTGATCAGTCCTTCGCGAACGAAGAGATCGCCGAGTCGTACCTCAGCTACGTTCGTTGCCATTTCTGCCTGCGGAAAGGGAAAACCGCGTGCCGAACCAACTTAATAGAATACCTTTACACCGGGCCGTGGTACAAGACACATGTTTTCCGCGGCTGCCAAGATTCGACGGGGTCTCCCCACCCGGATCAGCGCCGAACCGTCATGTGGCCGGCAAGTTTTGCCATGGTCGCGGGACCGATCCCACGCACGTTCACCAATTGCTCGACCCGTTCGAATGGCCCGTGCCGCTTCCGATACGCGAGGATACGCCCGGCCAATGATGGTCCGATTCCAGGCAAATCCAGAAGGGACACCGAGTCGGCTCGATTGATGTCGACCGGTCTCATGATCCCCGTCGGGCGGGCCCGACTGGCTGGCGCTCGGCGTGCCAATCCCCGTGGGATCACGGTCACCTCGAGGTGGGGCCTGATCCGCTCGAGCGTAGAAGGACCTATGCCTCGAACCCGAAGAAGTTCGTCGAGCGAGCGGAATCCGCCGTTCAACGTTCGCTCCCGGACAATCGCGAGCGCGGTGGCGGCGCCCACGCCCGGAAGCCGGTCAAGATCAATATCCGAAGCGGTATTCGGGTCCAGCCGCTCGGACGGCCCAAGCGGCTTGCCCCGCCGCTCCAGGTCCGCCCGGGCCTCGGCCACCGCTTCCGAGAGCGCGGGGAGTACGCTGGCGGAGTCGGACTCGAAGAGCGGCACGCCGCGGCGTGACTCCACTCCAAACCGCGCCGCGCTGATCAGGACGAGCACAGCTGCCGCCCGCGACAATGCCCGTGTTTCAGCCCGCGTCATGGATTCACCTTATTCGCGGGAGGCGGGCGATGGAATGCTCAGCCGGGAAAGGCGCCACCCGCGATGACGAAGGTCCCGAACAGCCCGAACTGGAATTGTGTAGAACCCGACTTCAGTCCGACGAAGGACTGGCGGTCTGTGTAGGAAAGCTGGAGGCGGAGCTCCATACTTCGAACGGACGTGTCCAGCTGAACGTTGAGGCTCCTGATGAGTTCGTCGAGGAATGGCACGCAGTCGGCCTGGCCCGCCGTCAATCTACAATTCGTCTCCAGCGTGTAGCGGTAGAGCACTGAGACCGTAATCGGACGGTCCAGATATGGCGCCAACCCTCCAGGAGGCACGAACGCAGACGTCACCGCCACTTGATGCTCGACGCGTGAACGCTCGGTGTCGCCGGTCGGATCGATGCCCTCTCCGCTTCGGAACGTTCCGCGGTACGTGGTCGTGAGCGAACCACCCCACGTGAGCCCCACTGTGAGAGGAATCTGTCGGTCCTCTTGGAACCGCCTTTGCTGCCCCGCGCCTCCAAAGGTGATCTCGCGGCGAATCCGACGGTAACCTGAACTGAGCGAAATCTGACGTAACACGCGCTGGAGCCCATCCGGCATCCTCAGCTGGGTGATCCGAGCCGTGAGGTCGGGCCATTGCTCCAGGACCTCGGCCCGGTCGCTGCGTGTGTCGAGCGTGCTCGCGTTCGCGCGCTGATACGCTACCCCCAGGCGCAGCCCTAGCGGCAGGCCCGCCCCACCCCGGGCAGACCAGGTGGTGCGGTCCGTAAAGGTGGTGGCCGTGTCACCCCCGACGATGCGGAAGCCGTCGATACCGCCGAAGCCGAGCTGGAAACCGAGTCCCGGATCGACGGTGTCACGGTTGAAGCGTGACGTAACACCGTCGGCCCACGTGAGGTTGATCGGGTCGAGCCCGCTCAGGACGCGACGAAGTGGCGAACGCCGGGCCACCTCACCGTCGGCCGTCGTGGCCAGTGCGGAGAGGATCGCGCCAGGTGTGAGCAGGACGCGGCCGGTCACGTCCCGTCGGCCATTCACGTTCCGCTCCAGCGCGACGACCGTATCGGCCCCTTCAGCCCTCCGATCGACGAAGTTCGCATTGCGGTCCGACGCGTAGAACGTCTGGATGTTGAAGTCGGTGCGGAGCCAGGGCTGCTGGATCGGTGTGTACCTGACGTTCGTGCGTAGCCGGCGATTGGTCTCCCAACCGAGATCCAACCCTGCCAGCGCGGCGCGCTCTACCTCCAGCAGCGATTGTACCTCTGTGTCGGCCACGGCGCTGCCGGGATCGATGAGATCACGCGTGGAAATGATGCTGGCCTGCGCGGACAGGGAGCGGAAGGGGCGGAATTCGATCTCGGCTGCGCTCTCCAACGATTCCCGTGGAGACAGCGTGGGCAAGAGCAGGGTGTCTCCGGACAAGGACACGAGCTGATCGAAACGGAACGCCCGGCTGTCCGACCGCGCGTATGAACTGGCCATCGAAAAACGCTCCGGGGTCCATCGGATTCGGCTGTTCATGAGCCGCTCCTCCAAGAAACCCGGGAGGATGGCCCGGAGCACCGGGTGGAGGAAGCCGGGAACCACGGCCAGATCGCGCCGGCCGACACGGCGCCCCCAGTCGAGGCGGGCGTCGATCCCATCCGCCTCGCTTTCAGACGTGACGCTTTGCGTGCTGACGGTGAAATACCCCGCGCGGGCCTCCAGCCCGTCCAGGAGGAGTCCTACAATGGGGTTCGACGTGGGAGTGCTCTTGCGGAAAGTAACGTCCACACGAGTCCTGTTCACTTCGGGTCGCCGTAGCTTGGCTAGCCTGTCCACCCGGACATCGCTCCTGGATAGGAAGGTCGGAGTCTGGCCGCTCCCCACATAGCTCAACGTCACCGGGATCTCGACACCCCACTCGGCAGGCATGATGCGCTCGAGCCGAAGCGTGGAGTTGAGGCTGAACGAACTCTCGTTTTGGAAGGTGGGCCCGCCCTTGAGTTGCCTGAACAACGCCCCTCTGCGAGTGAAGGTAATGCGGGCGTCGAGCACGTCAGACGCCTGCAAATCCACGGCGACTCGCCCGGCGAGACCAACGTCCCTAAGAGCCTCCGACAGCCGGATCTCGTTGATCCACACCTCACCCGTGGTAGGAAGGCCACTCTGGTTCCAAACGCCCAATGAGAGCTCGCGGACAGCGGCCAGGTTGGGCGCCCGCGCTCGATCCTTCAGCACGATGGCGTACGTCGAGTCCGCAGACCAAAGTTCAAGGGGCGGTCCGTTCGGGCTCCGGGGGCGCAGGATCAACTCTTGCTCTGCACGCTGTCGCAGGTCGATCCACTCGTCGAAGTCGACCAGGATCTCAGGCAACCATTCTTCTGGGTTGATCGCATCGGGGTTCAGGACGGGCTCCAAGGACGTCCTGAACAGGTAGAAGTTCTCTGCGTCCTCACCAACCTTGACGAAGAAGGACATCGGCCTGTCGCTTCCCCAATCTCCACGGCGGGCCACGGCCCAGACGCGGAGCTGCCTGTATGTGAGGAAGTCCCGCGGCCGCTGCGGGAACCGATTGAACACCTCGGCCCGGTCTCCGCCGGGCACGTCCTCGTACTCGAGCTTGAGCCCCTTTTCGTTGAACTCGAATCCCTGCCCACCGAACGTGGCCGTTGGGTCGTCGAGTTCTTCCAGCACACCGGGTGGAGGCTGATAGGCGGCTCCGTCGGTAAGGCGGCTCACCGGGCCGACCTCCGCGCGCCCGAAGCCGCTGGCCGTGTCTCCGACGATCCCACGCAGCACGCCGGCCTGTGCACGCTTGACCCACCGTGAGCCTATCAGCCTCATGCGGGCGAGGGTTAGACGTTGACGCCGAGCGCCGGTCACGGTCATCCGTAGGTGCCGCACCGCGCGGAAGTCCGCCTCCGTGAACGGACCGGGCACTTGGAACAGGTCGGCACCTCGAAGCGGAATCCGGTAGAGCCGAAACGCGGTGCCCGTTTCGGAGCGGTCACGCGCCAGGAAGGGTGAGGTGCCGTCCAACCGGACCACAAAACGCAAATAGCGCTCGAGGGTGTCGAGGTTGCCGTCGCCGTTGAGATCTTCGGTATCGCGGCGACCGTTCCCGCGCGTGCAATTCGCCCGCGCGTCCCCGATCCGGTAGACGGCTGCGCGTTCCGCGATGCAGTTCTCGCCCCAGACGCCCACCTCATCCAACACGTCGCTCCAGATCTCTCCTCGGCGTGGATCGGCCTCCTGATCGAGCCACCCCAGACCCCAGGGCACACCTGTCCCCTTGACCCCGTTGGCCTCACCCGCGCGGTTGAGGAACATGGCATCCTCACTGACGATGCCGAGGTCGAGAATGAGCGTGAGCGAATCTCCATCCGCCACGTAGAACTCGAGAAACTCGGTCTTGCTCAGATCGAGGCCCGTTGGACTGAGCGCCGTGGTGATCGAGCGCCAGGAACGTCCGCCGCTCCTCCCCGGCATCGGGATGAACTCGAGCAGCATGCCGATCTCACGGGCCTGACTCCCGGTAAAGCGGATCTGCCTGTCGATGTCCACCTGTGGCAGGAATCCCTCGAAGATCCCCACGCTATCGCTTTGGTTTCCCTCCCGGACCCACGTGTGCTGCCACGTCATCTCACCCACATCGCTCTGATCGACAGCCAGAGGTAGCACGGCCTCGGCTCCGTTCCGGAAACCGGGGGCGCTGCCCCGATTCCAGTCGGACGCAAACAGGGACAACGGGAGTTCGTTGGCGGAATCGAAATCGTCCAGGAAAACGTCCGTTCGGGTGTTGGGGTTCGGAAGCGAGACCGCGAGCTCGCCGCTGACACCAATGGACGACGGGCCCCCCAGGCGTAGCCCGGGAACGCTCTCCAGCAATCGGTCGAGCCGCTCCGCTCCGAATACGAAGCTTCCGTTGAGGCCGCCCAATGTGATGGAGGCGGGCTCTACGCCCAACTGCGGTCGTTTGACCAGCGACTGCTCGCTCTGATGAAGGGCCAAGAGGTCGATGGAGCCCGCCGGCCCCGCATCGTACCGAGCGCTGAGTCCGAAAACCGTGGTCGGCGCAATCTGGAAGAGGGACTTCTGCTCCCAGGACGCCCTCACGACCGGCTCGCTGATCGCAGCGAACAGGGCTTCCGGGCGAATCAGCGTGACCTGTCCGATATCGTAGTCGATGTGGTAGTCCTGGCCTCTGACCAGCAGCCGATCACCGAGAAACACCCTCTCACTCCCGTCCCGGATGCCCAGCGCCCCCAACGAAAAGGTCGAGATGACCCCGCGGCTCCGCAGCTCGAACGGTATCGTGAGCCTGTAGAGACCTCCATTGTCACGGTCGAACGGGTCACCGGCCTCGTAGATCGTCGCGTTGACGTCCGACCCGAGAATGGCAGAGGTCTGGGTCGCATCGAGTCCGAGCGACTCGAGGGGCGGCGGCACCTGAAAAGGCCTCAGCGTTGGGAAAACGATGAACACGCCGGGCACCGGAGGCTGGTCCTGGAAGAACTCCTGGGCCGGCTTGTAGATGCCGGCCTGGTCAACCACATCCACAGGCGACTCTTCATCGAGCCCGAACAGCCTCAGCAGCGTGATGTCCCGACCCGCCAGGTCACGTTTGAACGTCTGACCGCCCGACAACTCGCCGAGCGAGATGGTCAACTCCACGGAGGCCGGGTCCACATCCGGAGAGGACGACACGCGGTAGACCTGGTGCATCTCCTGATCCCACGTCGGGCGGCCCGGTCGGTGGTTCGCGTTCGAAGCTTTGAGAAGCCGGAGGGTGGGGCGGCCACCGGCATTGTAGACCCGCTCCGGATTGTAGGTCCCAACGGTATCACCGAGGGCGGTGATGAACGTGATAGCCAACATCTCGTCCCGCCGCAGTGGCCGTCTGAGTGCCAGCCAGAGCCCGCTGGAGTGAACGGAATAATCCACGCCCGGCCGTAGGTAGCGGAACCATCCGGACTCCTGGACCCGGTCACCGACCGAGCCCGCGAATGCGTCGGCCTGGATCAGTCCCTCGACCTGCTGCCGTGTGACGGGGTCGTCCTCGAACCGGTAGACCTGAATGGGATCTATACCCGGCACCACCCTGGACGGGGCAGCCGACGGATCTAGTCCGAGAATGTCGATGTGAGGGTTGTCGTCGATGAGTGCGGGGTCCACAACGAAGAAGAACTGGCCCCGGACGTAGTCGGCGTCGTCGAGCACGAGCGTGTCGACCTGAACGAAGTTCTCCTGCCCAGGCGCTCCACTGAGGCGGAATTCACGGCTGGACAAATCTCCCCGCTGCTGCGCCCACACACCTTGGAAGTCGATAGGCCCCAGTTGTCCAGTCGCCTGAAGTCCGAAATTCCCAGCCGGAATCCCACCGGACAGGAAGCGCGACGAGGGCAAGGCGAATGTGACGTCGCCGATCTCGATGCGCTGGAGCACCTCATCCTCCCGGCCCTCATAGACGATGTTGATCCTGTTCGCGGCCGAGAACTCGCGGGCCTGATCGAAGTCGACATCCAGCGTCAGCCGTTCAGCGATGGTGCCTTGCAAGCGAACCCCGAACTGAATGTCGGGGTTGATCTGCGGGATGATTCCCACGTCGCACGTGAACTGGACCCGAGTGTCACAGGGTCGGAAACGCGTCCAATCACCCCCGAGTTCGACCCGCCCCGTGATCTGGAGGTCGAGATTCGAGACCTCGCTCACGAACCCTACCGGACCGGCCACCCCTTCCCCCGGGGCCACGGCGCCCGCAGGGACCTCGAGGCTCGGAGGCTGCAGAGCAAGGAGGCTGATCAGGCGAAGGCGATGAGCCGCCAATCTGTGCCTGAGGTAGGTCGCTCCAGGGGCGAGCAGCCACGCCTCCGGAGTTTGGAGCATGAAGCTGAGGGGACGGCTAGGCACGACCGGCGCGAGGGGGGCCGAACCCGTTGCCTGCCGCTCAGGCCCGGCCAGGCGATCGAGGAAGGACGGAAGCGGGACGGGCGGTACCCGAAAGCGAACCGTATCGGCCACCGGAGTTGGAACGGTCTCCGCCGCACCAACCCGGCCTACCGATACGGCCGCCAGAACGGCCATGACCGCAACGATCCGCCCGGCGATCGACGAACTCAATGGCGGGGACCGGAGCGTGTGTTGCGGTGTAGGGACTTCGTTTGGCGTTCGTCGAGGCGTGGGATCCAAGAAGCCCGGCCTTCCCGTTCCCAAGTATTCGGTCTGTAGATGAGGATTCTCACTCGATACCTGATCCGTGCCCACGTGGGGCCGTTCTTTTTCGCACTCGCCGCCGTCACGGGTCTCTTGTTTCTCAACGCCGTAATCCAACGGATGAGTAATCTGGTGGGCAAAGGGCTCCCATGGACAGTGATTGGCGAGTTCATGCTCCTTTCGCTTCCTCACACGATCGCCCTCACCCTTCCGATGGCCGTTCTGGTGGCCACCCTCTACACCTTCAGTGAGCTTACCGCCTCCAATGAGATCACCGCCATGGCCGCAGGGGGCATACGGCCATTGCGGGTCATGGCGCCGATGTTGGTGGTGGGCGCCATCCTCGCGGGCGTCATGCTCTACTTCAACGATCAACTGCTGCCTTACTCAAACCATCGCCTCAGGAACTTATTGATCGACGTTTCGACCAAGAGCCCGACGTTGGACCTGCGAGAGCACATCGTGAACCGGCTCGAGACGGCGGCTCCGACCGGGCAGGTGTACCTCGAGTTTCGCGAGATCGACCGGGCAACGAACGAGCTCACGGACGTCGTCATCTACGATCTCACGGATCCTCTTTCCTACCGTACGACATACGCCAAGCGCGCCACCATGATGTTCAACAGGGATCGTACGGATCTGTACTTGACCCTGTACGAAGGAGTCGTCTACGAGATCACGGGGAACCGCGAGGGTGGTTTCAGCAAATCCCGGTTCGACAAAGAAATCCAGCCGCTTCGGGGTGTCGGTAACGTGATGCAGAGGCAGGCCGGAGGCCTCGCCCGGGGCGATCGCGAGATGACCATTCGTCAGCTCCGGGCCGAGAGCGATGAACACGTTGCGGACACCGAGCGGGTAAAGTCATCCAACCACAGGCGGTCGATCGCCGCGATCGAGTCGGCACTCGCCCTTCCGACCGCCGGTGACGCTGAAGCCGACCCCGAGCCGGGCATCACCCGCATGCCGACGCTGCGTACGGCGGGCTTCACGGCCGACACGGACGACATGACGCGCGGCGTTGCCCAGAACGCACGGCAGAACCTCAGCCAGATCCGGGCTCACGAGCGGCGTATCGATGTGCTCTCCGTGGAAGTGCACAAGAAGTGGGCGATCGCGGTGGCCTGCATCGTGTTCGTGCTGCTGGGCGCTCCACTGGCCATGCGTTTCCCGCGCGGCGGTGCGGGCATGGTGATTGCGGTCTCGATCGCGATCTTCACGATCTACTGGGCCGGATTGATCGGGGGCGAACATCTGGCCGACGATAACATGGTCTCCCCGTTGGTCGCCATGTGGGCTCCCGACATTCTCTTCACGATCTTCGGGGTCGGGTTGGTAATGCGCATGGGCAGGCAGGCTGCCACCAGCCGCGGCAGTGGCTGGGAAGACCTGGTCGCTCCCCTCGCCCGGGCGGCCAAGGGGCTGATGGCCGGGAAAAAGGCCGCCGCGTGATCCGCATCCTGGACCGGCTCCTGTTCCGCACCTTCCTCAAGCTCTTCTTGGGCTTCGTGCTGGGGGCTCCCGTGCTGTTCGTGGTGGGCGACATCGTCCAAGAGATCGACCACTACTTCGCCAGGGGCCTCAGCTTCGGCGATATCGCACTGGCCTACATGTACAAGTTTCCCCTGTTCGTCAGCTGGGCATTCCCGATCGCGGCGCTGATCGCCGCCGTGTTCACCGTGCACGGGATGACGGTGCACCGCGAGATCATGGCGGCAAAGGCCTGCGGCATTTCGTTCCACCGGCTCATTCTTCCGATCCTGGTCGCCGGCGCCGGCTTGGCCGGGGCCGGGTTGTTGCTTGCAGAGGTGGTACCCTTGAGCAACCGGCACGCAGCTAGATTGCTGCAAAGCGAAGATCCAGGCCTCCAGTGGCGCCAGAACTTCGTGTTCAAGACCGACGCCGGGGTAAGCGTGAGCATCCGGCGACTAATGGCGTCAGAAGGCGAAATAACCGGCGTGGTCATGGAGATTCCGCCGGGCCCGAACGGCGAACCCGCCGAGCACGTTTTCGCCAAGAGGGCTTACTGGGATAGCAACGTCGGTTGGACGTTTCAGGACGGCTTCGTCAGGGTGCTCACCTCGGACATCGACTTTCCCACGTACAAGTTCTCGGAGATGCGCACCTCCCACTTTTCGCCGCCTCCGCACGACCTGCTGACCGACTTCCGCGATGAAGATGAAATGACCCGAGCCGACATCAACCGGCTCGCGGCCAACATCGAACGCTCGGGCGGCGACGCCAGCCAACTCTACGTGGAGAAGTACCAGCGCACCGCGATCGCGATCGCCACCTTGATCATCGTCCTGTTCGGCGCGCCGCTGGCGACGAGCACACAAAGGGGTGGCGCCACCTACGGCATCGGCGTCGCGCTCGCAACGACCCTGCTGTACTTGCTCCTCTTCAACCTGACCAAGGCCGCCGGCGAGAGCGGGATGATGGAGCCAATGATGGCTGCGTGGTCACCGAACGCCATCTTCCTGCTGGCCTCGCTCGTGCTCCTGAGAAGGGTGCGTACCTGACCCGCGGTCTCCAAGCTATGCGGGACCGTTCAGTTCCTCGACGAAACCGGCGGTCAGCTCTCCCGTGTAGACCTCCTGGACCGGGCCACGCAGGGTCAATTCCATGTCCTCGCCAACATCGACCTGGAGCGTCCCGCCCAACATTCGGACCTCGACCAGACCGGGAGCGATCGACTCTGACCACACTGCCGCCGCGGCTACGGCACAGGCGCTCGTTCCCGAGGACGCCGTAGGGCCCACTCCACGCTCCCAGATCAAGGCCTCCACCGCGTTCGCGCCAACGATGTGAGCGAGTTGGACGTTGGTACCGCCCTTGAACGCAGGATGTCTCGTGAGATGAGGCCCAATGCGGGCCAAATCATCCTCACTCAGGCTGTCCCGGAATACGACGCAATGGGGATTTCCAATCGAGACTCCAGTGAACGCGAGCGAACCCTCGGGTCCAAGGATGCGGCCGGGCTCCTCCAGCTCTGCGTCATTCAGACCGACTTCGTCGGGCGAAAAGCCCGCCCGGCCCATATCCACCGTGACGTCGTACACGCCGTTGGATGCCACAGAATTCACCGTGAGCTCCACCGAGTCGCCGCCCACCCTTACCTCGAACGTCTCGCTGCCCGCTCGGCCACGAGACGCGAGATACGCTGCGAGAATGCGGAGACCGTTGCCGCTTCGCTCGAACTCCGAGCCGTCGGGGTTGAACATTCGGAGGAGGTAGGGCGGCCCAGCGGACCTGAGCAAGACGACGATCCCATCGCTTCCAGGCCCTCGCCAACGGTCGCAGACGGCTCGGATCGCCGCGTCGGACAGCGGCCAGGCGTCTCCCTCCTCCACCACGATGTAGTCGTTCCCGAGACCGTGCCCCTTGAAGAACCCAGCCGCCGCGCGCGGTCGATCTCTCATGTGGTTTCCGATCTGTCGAGTTGAGGCGTGGCGTGGCATCCAACATATAGGGTTGGCCCCACTTGGCACGCATGCTAACTTTGACCTGAAGAATCGGAACGGGGCGATTTACGGCGTATTGCGGCCCCTCGGACGGTGTACTCCGAATGAACCGCTAAAAAGCCAGCCTCGGCGCACGATGCTTGCGACGAGGCCTTTTCCTTCGGACGCGCTCTCCGCCGTCGCCTCTCCCGGTCCTGCGACCCTAATCGCTCGAGGCAAGCAACCGGAGCAACCGGTATGTCCGACTCAGTGCGTGTTCGTCTGGAAGCGTTAACGGCAGCCCTGCGCGAGCGGATCCTGGTGCTCGACGGAGCCACCGGGACCATGCTACAGGCGTACGAGCTGTCCGAGTCGGACTTCCGCGGTGAACGGTATGCCGACCACGAGCTCCCGCTAGTGGGCGCCAGCGACGTGCTCTGCCTCACCCGCCCGGACATCATCGAGGAGGTGCATCGAGCGTACCTGGAGGCCGGCGCCGACCTGATCGAGACCAACACGTTCAACGCGCAAGCTATCTCGCTCGAGGATTATGGGTTGAGCGACGACGTCTACGAAATGAACCGCGCGGCGGCCGAAATCGCGCGTGCAGCCGCCGACGAGTTCACCGCGGCCGACCCCAGCAAGCCACGGTGGGTATGCGGGTCCATCGGCCCGACGAATCGTACGTGCTCAATCTCGCCCGACGTGGCCGACCCGGCGTTCAGGAACATCACGTTCGAAGCCCTCGCGGCGGCGTACCGCGTTCAGGCCCAAGGACTACTCGACGGAGGAGCGGACGTGCTCCTCGTCGAAACGGTCTTCGACTCGCTCAACGCCAAGGCCGCACTGTTCGCCCTCACTGGCCTTCGCGCGGAAACCGGGCATCCCGTGCCGATCATGGTCTCAGGCACCATCACGGATGCGAGCGGCCGCACACTCAGCGGACAGACGCCCGAGGCATTCTACAACTCCGTGCGGCACGCCGGGCTCTTGAGCGTGGGGCTGAACTGCGCTCTAGGCGCTGAGCAACTCCGACCCTATCTGGAGGAGTTGGCACGCGTGGCGGAGCTTCCTGTGAGCTGTTATCCGAATGCAGGTCTTCCGAACGCCTTCGGTGAGTACGACGAGACCGCCGACATCACGTCCGGAATCATTCGAGAGTTCGCGGAGAACGGCTTCGTGAACATAGTCGGGGGATGCTGCGGCACCACTCCGGAGCATGTGGAGGCCATCGCGCATGCCGTTGCAGGGCTGGCTCCGAGAGACGTACCCAAGGCGCCTCCCCGTCTGAGACTCTCGGGGCTCGAGCCTCTCGAACTCGGCCCTGATTCGCTGTTCACCAACATCGGCGAGCGCACGAACGTCACGGGATCGAAGCGGTTTCGCCGCCTGATCACCGACGACCAGTACGAGGAAGCGCTCGGCGTGGCGCGTGATCAGGTAACGGGCGGCGCCCAAATGCTCGACGTCAACATGGACGAAGGGCTTCTCGACTCCGCCGCCGCGATGACGCGTTTCCTCAACCTGATCGCGTCGGAGCCCGACATCTCCCGCATTCCGATCGTAATCGATTCGTCCGATTGGGACGTGATCGAGGCCGGGCTGCGCTGCGTGCAGGGCAAGTGCATCGTCAACTCGATCAGCCTCAAGGATGGCGAGGAGGCCTTCCGCCACCGGGCCGACCTGGTCCGGCGCTACGGCGCGGCAGCCATCGTGATGGCCTTCGATGAGGAGGGGCAAGCCGACACGATGGACCGAAAGCTCGCCATCTGCAAACGGGCTTACCGAATCCTGACCGAGGAGGTCGGATTCGACCCCACCGACATCATCTTCGACCCCAACATCTTTGCGGTAGCCACCGGCATCGAGGAGCACCGGGGGTATGCGATCGCGTTCATCGAGGCTACGCGCCGCATCAAGGCCGAGCTGCCGCTCACGCGCGTGAGCGGCGGGGTCAGCAATATCTCGTTCTCCTTCCGGGGAAGCCCCATCGTGAGGGAAGCCATGCACGCGGCCTTCCTCTACCACGCCATCCAGGCCGGGCTGGACATGGGGATCATCAATGCCGGGGCGCTGCCCGTCTACGACGACATCGAGCCGGGGCTCCTCGAAGCGGTCGAGGACGTACTCTTCGATCGTCGGCCGGACGCGACGGAGCGGCTGACGGCCCGCGCGGAGGCACTGGCGGGAGCCGAGGAGCGCCTGGAAGCGAGCATGGAATGGCGCGACGAGCCAGTCGAGAAGCGTCTCGAATACGCGCTCGTAGAAGGCGTCACCGACTTCATCGATGAGGATGTCGAGGAGGCTCGGGCCGCGCGTGAGCGGGCGCTGGACGTCATCGAAGGCCCGCTCATGGACGGGATGAACGTGGTGGGGGACCGGTTCGGGTCGGGCCGTATGTTCCTGCCGCAGGTGGTCAAGAGCGCGCGCGTGATGAAGCGAGCCGTAGCCTATCTGACCCCGTTCCTCGAGGCCGAGAAGAGCGAGGGCGCGGGGTCGGCCCCAAAGGTGCTGATGGCGACCGTAAAGGGTGACGTACACGACATCGGCAAGAACATCGTGGGGGTCGTGCTCCAGTGTAACGGCTTCGAGGTGGTGGACCTCGGAGTCATGGTCCCCACGGAGCGCATCCTCGAAACGGCGTTGGCCGAGAAGGTCGATATGATAGGGCTGTCCGGCCTCATCACGCCCTCTCTCGGACACATGGTGCACGTCGCTTCGGAGATGGAGCGCAACAACTTTCGGATTCCGCTACTGATCGGTGGCGCCACGACCTCACGGCGCCACACGGCGGTGAAGATCGCCGGCAACTATGGCGGGCCGACGGTCTACGTGCCCGACGCCTCGCGATGCGTCGGTGTGGTGCGCAGCCTTCTCGACACAGGCAAGTACGAGGAGTTCATCGCCGGCGTCGAGGCCGAGTACGAGCGGGAACGCGCCGCCCACTCCCTTCGCCGTGAGAAGAGCTCCCTCATCACACTCCGAGAGGCCCGCGACAACGGCGTCCCGTTCGACTGGGACGCCTACGACCCCCCGCGCCCCGCCCGCCTGGGGGTACAGGTGTTCGACGAGTACCCGCTCGCGGAATTGGTCGAGTACATCGACTGGACGCCGTTCTTCCATGCCTGGGAGTTGAAGGGAAGCTACCCCTCGATACTCGAGGACGAAGTCACCGGCGAAGCCGCGAGAAGCCTCTGGGCCGACGCGAATGAACTGCTCGAACTCATCGTCTCGGAAGGGCTGATAACCGCGCGGGCCGTGGTGGGCATTTTCCCTGCCGGCCGGCTTGGCCAAGACGACATCGCGGTCTACGGGAACGGTCACGGTGGGAGTCCCACCGCGGTCCTGCGCGGGCTGCGCCAGCAGTTCCGGAAGACCGAAGGAAGGGCCAACGTCTGCCTGTCGGACTTCGTGGCGCCGGAGGGTTCTGGTAAGGAAGACCATGTCGGAGCGTTCGTGGTGACCGCCGGCCACGGACTCGACACGCTGGTAGCCGGGATGGAGGCTTCAGGCGATGACTATTCGGCCATCCTGGCCAAGGCGTTGGCGGACCGGCTTGCCGAAGCAATGGCCGAGAGGATGCACCAGCGAGTTCGGACCGAGTTCTGGGCCTATTCATCCGACGAGAAGCTCGACAAAGGGGGCCTCTTGGCCGAGCGGTATCGTGGGATTCGCCCCGCGCCGGGGTATCCGGCCTGCCCCGACCACTCGGAGAAAGCGACCCTGTTCGAGCTACTGGACGCGACACAGGCTACCGGCGTCGCTCTCACCGAATCGTTCGCGATGACCCCGGCCGCGTCGGTGGCCGGGTGGTATTTCTCGCATCCTGATGCACACTACTTCGGTGTGGGTCGGATCGGGGAGGACCAGGTCGCGGACTACGCCGACCGAAGAGGGGTGCCCGTACATGAAGTCGAGCGTTGGCTGGCACCCAACCTCGCATATGATCCGGAGCACGATCGATGAGCGATGTCTCTCGCCGGGAACCCGGCTCACTGCTCGAACTCATCCAGGACAGGCGCGTGCATGTCCTGGACGGAGCGATGGGCACGCTGCTGTACGCCAAGGGCGTGTTCGTCAACGTGTGTTACGACGAGTTGAATCTCAAAGATGCAGACCTCGTCGAGTCCGTCCATCGCGAATACGTGCAAGCCGGCGCCGAGATCATCGAGACCAACACCTTCGGGGCGAACCCGGTCAAACTGTCCAGCTTCGGCCTGGAGGCCAAGACGGAAGAGATCAACCGGGTTGCCGTCGCGATTGCGCGGCGAGCCGCAGGTGTTCGGGCCCATGTCCTGGGGGCGGTCGGTCCCCTGGGGCTTCGTATCGAGCCCTTCGGCCCGACCTCGCGCGGCGAGGCTCAAAGCCTCTTCGAGCGCCAACTCACGGGGTTGGTCGAGGGTGGAGTGGACGGGATCATCCTCGAGACATTCAGCGACCTGAACGAGTTGCATCAGGCCTTTCTCGCCACCCGGCAACTCTCTGGGACCCCGATCTTCTGCCAAATCACGATCGGAGAGGACGGGCGCACATCCTACGGCACGGCGCCCGACGCGGTTGCCGCGGAGGTCACAAGCTGGGGAGCGGACGTCATCGGCGTAAACTGCTCGGTGGGTCCCGCCATCCTCCTGGACGCCGTTGACCAGATGGCGCGGGTGACCGACACGCCACTTTCCGCGCAGCCGAACGCCGGCCTGCCACGCGAAGTCGGCGACCGGAAAATCTACCTGGCCAGTCCGGAATACATGGCTCAGTACGCCCGCCGCATGATCGAGGCAGGCGCCCGCTTCGTTGGCGGATGCTGCGGGACCACACCCGAGCACACACGACGCATCAGGGAGTTCGTGGAAAGCGCTCAGCCACCGGCCTCGGTGGACGCTCCGGGGCCGACCAAGAGCACCACTGTGGATTCGTCCCCGCAGGTTCCGCTCGGCGACCGCTCCAAGTGGGGAGCGAAGCTAGCCAATGGCGACATGGTCACCAGCGTGGAGATCCTGCCCCCCCGAGGATGGGACTCCCGTGACCTCGTCGCCGACGCGGAGCGCATTCGCGATGCGGGCGTCGATGTGGTGAGCGTCCTCGACAGCAACCGCTCGAAGAGCCGTATGAGCGCAATCCCCGCTGCGTTGATCATCCAAGAACGGGCGGGAATCGAAACCCTCGTCCACTACCGCTGCCGCGACCGCAACATGCTGAGCATGATCAGCGATCTCCTGGGTGCGACGGCAGGCGGCATCCGAAACGTTCTGTTGATCACCGGCGATCCGCCACCCATGGGCCCGTACCGGGACGCCACCTCGGTATTCGACATCGACTCCATCGGCCTCACCAACGTGGTTCGCGGTCTCAACAGCGGAGTAGATCCCGGCGGAAACTCGATCGGTGAGCCCACACGTTTCGTCGTGGGTGTCGCGGTCAACCAAGCCGCAGTGGACCCGGACCGAGAGGCCGGTCGTTTCGCCTGGAAGGTCGACGCCGGCGCCGACTTCGCGATAACTCAGCCAGTATTCGACGTCGAAGCTCTCGAGCGTTTCCTGGCGCGCACGGCTGCGCGGACCATTCCGATCATCGCGGGACTGTGGCCACTCACGTCCCTACGCGACGCGGAGTTCCTCGCCAACGAAGTGCCCGGAGTGGCCGTGCCCGACGCCGTGCTGCAGCGCATGGCGGAAGCCGAGGCGCATGATGGCGAATCCGCCCGTGAGGAGGGCATCGGCATCGCCCTCGAGGTTTTGGAGGCCGTGCGCGGACTCGTCCAAGGGATTCACGTGACCGCGCCCCACGGCGACGTGGATGCGGCGCTTAGGGTGGTGCAGGCGGCTCGTGGTCCGGCCTAAAGGCCCTCCCGCCCGCAACCGCAGGCCGCTCTAGCAGCCCAGCCACGAGCGCTTTCCTGGTCACAACCCGACCCGTTGAAGAATCCGCTCTAGCCGGGCCTCGACGCCCTTTTGGCCCAGGTTGCTCACATAGATCTTCTCGGCCCCCACCTTCCTGAGAGCCTTGATCGTGCGCGCACAAATATCCTCCGGTGACAGCCCGGCATCGAAGTCACGGGTGATCTCGGCTGACGGCACCGGGAAGAACCGCCCGAGCCATTCGAGCGTTTCCGGGCGCGCACTCCGGTAATAGAACACGCCGAAGATTCCGGGAATCTCGACCCCTTGGCGCCCGGCCTCTTGGAGAAAGGCCTCCACCGCCCGGGCGCTGTGGTGCGAGACCACCTGCGTCAGATAGAAATCTGCACAGAACCCTTGATCCGCTACGAACCCGAGCTGCTCCGATGCGTCCCTATGGGGGTTGGCCCAGCCGCCGAGAAGCATCCTGGGCAGGTGCTGGCGAATCCGCTGCCGAAGTTGATAAGCGTGGGGGAAGCACCGTGGAAGGCCCACGTTCTGATCCCCTCCCAGCACGGTGAGGGCTCTGAATCCCAGCGCGTCCGCGCGTTCCGCATACTTGAGACAGTACTCCAACTCGTGCTTGCTGGTCAGGAACGGCACCAGTTGCGAGAACGGCACGTCATGTCCGAGGTTGGACGCGAGGTGGCCGAGGTTCTCCTCCTCTCGCGCTCCAACAGCGTCGTCCGTCAGGAAGACGAACACGTCGCTCTTTGCCAGGCGCGATATGGAGTGGTGCAGGTCGATCCATGCATCGACGCCGCTCGCGTACCTCAAGTCACTGGGCGGTGGACGAAGCTCGACCGTGACTAGTGGGCCGGGCCCGCGAAGTCGGCTCATCAAGTCGTCGCCAGCATTCCACCTGAAGGGCTTCCAGGCGCCCGGGGGTGGGCGGCTCACAAAGTTGCCTGCCTCGTCACCCGATCAACTCCTCAATCTCCCCGGCCGCCACCGGCAGGTCACCTGTGAGAATCTCATGGCCGTCCACGGTCACGAGGACGTCATCTTCTACGCGGACGCCGATGCCTGACAACTCGGCGCCACTGGTCGACGTTCCGGTGAGGTCCGACCGGAAATAGAGGCCGGGTTCCACCGTGAGCACCATGCCCGGCTCGAGAAGCCGCGGCTCGGCGTCGCACGCATAATCACCGACGTCGTGAACATCCAGCCCCAACCAGTGTGATGTCTGATGCGGGAAATACGGCTTGTGGGCCCCCTCCTCGATCAGCATGGCGACCTCACCCTCGAGTACGTTCAGCTCGGCCAGCCCCTCCACGAGAACATAGAGCCCGGCCGCGTGGACGTCCCCAATGGTCGATCCCGGCGCGACGGCCTCCACGGCCGCCCGGTTGGCCCGAGCCACGATCTCGTAGACGGCTCGTTGAACCCCTGAGAAGCTGCCGGACGCCGGGAATGTGCGCGTGATGTCCGCGGCATACATGCCGACCTCGGCGCCGGCATCCACCAGAACGAGGTCTCCGTCCCCAATGGAGCGGTCATTGTCCACATAATGGAGCACACATGCGTTCGCCCCGGACGCGACGATCGTAGGGTATGCCGGCCCTGCTCCCCCACCGGCGCGGAAGGCGTGATCGATCAAGCTCTCCAGCTCCCATTCGCCCAGGCCGGGGCGCACGGCGGCCAGCGCGGCACGGAACGCTTCCACGCTCAACGCGGCCGCCCGGCGGATTCGATCGACCTCGTGCTCGTCCTTCACCAGCCTGAGATCGTCCAGGACGACACCGGGGTCGACGATCGCTCGCGGTCCCGTCCCACGCCGAGGGCCCTTCAGCCGTGCGCGCTGCAAGGCTGCAAGAACGAGCGCCTGCGCCGGGCCCCGATGCCCCAACCGAAAGAACACGCGATCCGGGTCATCCAACAGGGCGGGAAGTCGCGTCTCCAGATCGTCGATCGGGTAGGCGGCATCTGCGCCGAAGATCTCCTTGGCCCTCTCCGGGCCTAGCCGGGCACCGCTCCACAGTTCGGCGTCGGGGTCCCGAGGACTTACGAAGAGGGTGAATCGCTCGGTTTCACCTTCTCCACTCAGCACAGCGACGGCCTCTGGTTCGGTCAGTCCCGAGAGGTAGAAGAGCTCACTGTCGGGCCGATAGCGCAGCTCGACGTCCCTGGATCGGTACAGCGTGGGGGCCGCCGGGAGCACCATTACGCCCTTTCCCAGGCTCCCCAGAACGCGCTCGCGGCGCTGTGCGAAGACTTCGGGCGGGAAGCCCAGCATTTTCGGGTCCGTCTCGCTCACGCGCCCCTCCGCGCTCAGTGGATGGGATCTCGCACGCAACGACATCCGAAACGCCGTCCGCGGAAAGGTAAAAAACCTCACCGTCACAGGATAGTCACCCTGTTTCGCAACACGGATGTGACCTGCCGTGGGAATCGCTCGTCTAGTACCCAGCCCCGAGAAGGCTGCGACTCTTTCGACAGGAGAAAATCGATGTACAAGTCACCGAAACCAAGTGGTGGAGGCTCCGGCTTCCTCATGCTGCTCTTCCTCTTGTGGGGAGCGTTCTATCTGAGCGGCTGCGCCGACATGGCCACCAGCCCCGCCTTCGACGAGTTCGAAGAAGTCGAAGAGCTTCCGAGTCCCACGGTGGAGCTGGGGGACCTCGAACTGACCATCGATCCAGACATCGTGATGGCGGTGATCGCCGACGTCGAGGCCGAGCTGGGCCCGAATCCCTCGGCGGTGGCACTGAACGAGATTCAGGATGCCGTCGGCCTGTTCCAGATGGCTCAGGTGGAATACTCGAACGGCAACTACCAGCAGGTCCAGGTGCTGGGCGAAGCAGCGCGCATGGCCCTCAGCCGGTCGCTCATGTCTGAGCGCGGGACCGACGGTATCGACGACCGCATCGCGCGGATCGACAACCTGCGGACCCGGAAAAAGTCGGTGGATGGCTCTTTCGGATCATGTCGAACCTGTGTAAGGACTTCCTCAAGAGCCCCAGGCGCGACGACCTCTCGATCGACGGCGCGTCGGCTACGGTCATCGACCGATCCAACCCCTCGGATGATCTCGAACGAGGAGAAATGCGGGCCTCTGTCCGACAAGCGCTGGAAAAGCTCAACGCCGAGCAGCGGGAGGCCTTCGTGCTCAAACATCTCGAGGGGCGGTCCTATGACGAAATGTCCGAGTTGCTCGGGGTCTCGAAGCCGGCGCTCAAGATGCGCGTTCTCCGGGCTCGCGAGGAGCTACAGTTCATGTTGAAGGTGTACCAATGAATCCGGACTTGAGGGCCTATCTGGACGGAGAGTTGAGTTACGAAAAACTCTCACCGGAGTTGAGGACCGAGGCGGCCGCCTGGGACGGGCTGGTCGATGAAATGAAGCAGAGTGAGCCGGCGAGCGCGCCGCCGTGGCTCGAGGGCGCCGTGATGACCGAGGTCGCTGTGAAGCCGGCTCCGGCGAGCAAGGAAACGGCACTCCAGTGGCTGCTTCGTTCGAGGACGATCCACATGTCGCCTCTGACGGGCGCGCTCGCGGCGGCGGCGATCTTGGTGGTGCTCCTGCTTGCGCGCGAACAGCAGAGCGTAAGAACCGATCCGGCCGTGACCGCAACGGCCATCCTGGTCGAGTTCAGGCTCGAGGCGCCCGGCGCCACCAGCGTCGCACTCGCGGGTGACTTCAACGACTGGGAAGCCGACATGGTGCTGGAAGATCGTGATGGGGACGGAGTCTGGACGGGGCGCGTGCCGATCAAGCCGGGCGTTCACAAGTACATGTTCGTAATCGACGGAACCGAATGGGTGACCGACCCGGACGCGGAGCGCTACTCAGACGATGGCTTCGGCAATCGAAATGCCGTCCTCGCCGTAACGCCGGTCACGTGAGGATCTGATGTGCGATCTCTCGAGTCGGAGCGGATCGTGGCCCATTGCAGCGGCGATCGGGCTGGCTGTGGCCTTATTGGCACCAACGAGCGCAGCCCACGGGCAGGCGGGTGACGCACGGCTCGAGATCGGCGCCGCCCGGGCGTTCGCGCCCACGGGCTCCGACGTGCTCGCCTCCACGTACCTGACGATTGGACTGCGTGTCGATCGCTGGACTCGGCACGGGGGAGTGTTCGCGGGCGTCCTCGGAGGGATCAGCTCGGACTCGGTGGGCGGCGATTGGGGCAGTCTGGTTATCGGAGGAGAAGCCATCCTCGGAGCCTCCGCGCCCGTCGAGTTGGCATTGATGGTCACAGGATACGGCTTCCGTGTAGGCGAACCCTTTACATACACCGCCCTCACAGGGCAAGCTAATCCTGAGCTCCGCTTCAAGGTCTCACCGGACGTGACGCTGGTCCTTCAGGGAGAGGCTGGGGTGGGCGAGACCACGGTCGAACTGAGGCGTGGCGACCTCTCCAGAATATTCGAGTCGGACCTGTGGCACTACGGCGGCGGACCGGAACTGCGCGTGTACCTGAGCCGCGCGCTCGCGAGCCTCGGCGCCGGCATACTGCGATCCGACGCCGGTACGTACCGCCGCGGGGTGCTGCGCGTGGTAAGCAACGGATCAGGGCCCGCATGGGAAGCGAGCATCAAAGTGTGGGACACACCGCTGGGCATGGAAACCACCGGCGGACTCAGTATCACGATCCCACTCGGCGGCGGGTGGCTGACCCAGGCGATCGGAGGCCGTACGGACCCCGACCCACTGATCGATACGCAGCCGGGGGCCCAGGGTGGGGTGGTGTTGGCCCGAAAGCTGGTGACCTTCGGCCCTGGTCCCTCGTCTGAGTTAGTGACGCTGGAAGAAGACCCTGTGGGGACTGTTGCGCGCTTCATGCTGGATAGCCCCGGGGTGACCCGGGTGCAGGTGATGGGCGACTTCTCCTCCTGGGAGCCGGTGGAAATGCGCAACGAGGGGGGGCACTGGGTGGTCGAGATCCCTGTGGAATCAGGGGCCCACCACTTCGGGTTCCTGGTGGATGGTGAGTGGTTCGTGCCGGAGACGGCGACTGGGCGAGTAAGCGACGAATGGGGCCGTGTCAACGCGACCCTGCTAGTACCATAGACTGTGAGACGGACATGAAACCGTTAGAGTGGACTTCGATGCTCGACCGCTTCACGAGACGCGGAACACGGGCCCTTGCCCTTGTGGGGCTGTCGCTGCTCCTTGCCTTGCCCACGACCGCGAGTGCGCAGCAGGATCGCCTAGCGCGACTGCGCGAGGCCTATTCCGTCGAGGCGATGGCTCGGATCGAGTCCATCGTGACCCAAGCAAGACAGGCCGGCGTGCCCATAGGTCCCATCTACAACAAAGCCCTCGAAGGAGCCGCCAAGGGCGTTCCCGCCGACCTCGTCGTCGCCGCCCTCTCCGAGTTTGCCGGCCGTATGGGCCGGGCTCGAGAGCTGCTCGGCCCAACCGCCCAAGCTCCATGGGTGGTCGCCGGTGCCGACGCGTTGAGCCGGGGCGTAGCGCCCGAGCTGGTTGCCTCGCTTGGCCGTGATGCGGCAGACAGGGCACCGATCGCACTGCTTATGATCGGCGATCTGGTCGAAGCCGGTATTCCCGCCGACCGCGCTCTCGAAGTCCTGCGCGAGGCTCTGGCCAGCACTCGTGGCGAAGACGCGCTAAGGGACGTGCCGGCCACAATCCGGCGCCTCGTACGGCAGGGAGCCCGGCCTCAGGATGCTGCGCGGGACGTACTCAATGCAATTCGCCGGGGCACCCCGCTTCGGCGGCTCCACCACCGGCCTCCAAGGCTGGATCTACTGACGCATCGGCCCCGCCCGGTGCCTCCCGGCTCCCGGCCGGCACGCGACGCAAGGCGCACCGAGTCCCAGCGTGCGGTGGTGGGAGGTGTGCCTCGGACCGGAGATGCCGCCCCTACTAGCCGCCGGCGGCCACCGGGGGTCCGTTGATAAGCCAGTGAACGAACCAACTCCGGATCCGCTCGAGGCGATCGACCAGCAACCAAGGCTCTCCCGTACGTGACAGACCGTGGGAGGAGCGCGGGTAGCGTACCATTTCGACCGGGACGCCCAAGCCCTTCAGGGCCATGAACCACTGCTCGCCATCCCCGATCGGCGTACGATAGTCGTTCTCGCTGTGGATGATCAGCGTGGGTGCGGTGACGTTCTCCACGTACGAGATCGGCGATAGGCGACGGTAGAGGTCGCGCCGCTCCCAGGGCGGCCCGAAGAACTCGTACTCGGTCAGGCCCTGCGCGTCGGAACTCCCCCACCAACTCTCCCAATTCGCAATCGATCGTGAGGTCACGGCAGCGTGGAAACGGTCGGTGGTCGCCGTCAGCCAGTTCGTCATGAACCCACCGTAGCTTCCCCCCGAAACACCCACCCGCCCGCGGTCGGCATCGGGATACTTTCTGAGTGCCGCGTCGACGCCCCCGATGTAGTCCTCCGAGTCCAGCACCCCCCACTGACCGCGAGTGGCGTATTTGAAGTCGTGCCCGTATCCGGCCGAACCACGAGGATTGGAGTAAAGCACGAAGAAGCCCGCTGCGGACAGCACGTGGAACGTCGGGAAGAACGTGTGCCCGTAGGCGCTATGGGGGCCACCGTGGATCTTCAGAATCAGCGGGTAGCTGTTTCCGGACACATAACCGACCGGCTTGATCACCCACCCTTCGATCTCGGTTCCATCGCCGACCGTCCAGGTCAGCCGCTCGGGCGCCATGAGCGTCACTTCGTCGAGCCAGTCATCGTTGAACCCGGTTGCCCGCCGCTCCGTCGAGCCGTCCCCCCGGGAAACGTAGAGCTCCGTCGGACTCACGGCGTCGGACGAGACGTAGGCCATCACGTGGCCGCGGTCTGAGAAGGAGACGCTTCGCAGCGTCCTCGGACCCTTCGTGATCTGCGCAACGGTTCCGCCCGCCGCAGGCACCCTGAAAAGGTGCTCACCCCCACCGATCCGCGCCAAGAAGAGAACGCCGGTGCCATCCGCGCTCCATTGGGGCGACATGGGCTCGAGATCCCACGAGGAGGTGAGGTTCTCAGGAACGCCAAGGAAACTTCCGTCGGAGGCCACGTTGACCACCACGAGGTCTACCGGTTCGCCACGGCCACCTGCGAACAGAAACATGATTCGACCCCCGTCTGGGGATACCGCCGGAGAGGAGCTTGCCCCAACCGACGGGGTCAGCTTCGTGACGGATCCGTCGGTCAGGCGGGCCACCCAAAGGTCCGAGCGCACCTCTCGGTCCTGTTCGTCGTCCTCTCTTTCATCACCCGTGAAGTAGATCAGGCGGGCGTCGGAGGCCCAACTTGCGTCCTCCACGTTGAATCCGACGTCTGTCAGTTGCCGCGGGCTCCCGCCGGAGGAAGACACGACATAAAGCTGCGCCTTTGGGGTCACCGAGAAGTGAGTCCGAAGCGTGAGCTCGCCGTCTTCCTTGTATCGGGTGGACGTCACGACACGACCGTCGAAGCGCTCGTCGCTCAGAGTCCGAGAGACCGCGTCGGGTGCCACCCACCCCTCGCGATCCTCCACCGTATCGTCATCCTCTCGGGCCTCGCTGAACGTATACGCGATCCATCGTCCGTCTTCCGACCAGATCGGGGCGCCCCGGACGCCTTCGATGTGAAAGGCCTCCCCGCCAGGACCGCTCACGCGAACGAACCATGACGTGTTCGGGTCTTCGCCTCTGCGAGACGTGAACGCCAGGATCGAACCGTCAGGAGCCCACCGGGGAGAATGCGAATCCTCGGTCGGATCCGTGAACCGATAGGGGGCACCATCGGGCCGGCCGTTCTGGAGCACCTGCATCCAGACCTCTTGGCGTCGCCGGTTCTCGGCTTCCTGGACGCTTGTGACGGTGAAGGCCACGAGGTCCCCCAGCGGTGAGACCGCGACGTCACTCACCGTGACGAGATCGTAGTAATCCTCGGGCCGCAGACCACGCTGCTGAGCTGAGAGCGAACCGGCCGTTATTGTGAGCATCACGGCCGTGAAGATGACTCCGCGCGCCACGTTCCGGCCCGGTCTTGCTGCTGACATCGTCACTTTGGTCAAACCAATCAACCTTCGGTTCGCTGAGATTTGTGCATAGGAGCGAGTAAATCTATGGCTGACAGGGTATTGCCTCAAGAAACGAGCCCGCTCGCACAGCGGAGTCGTGGAACACGAGCCTAGCCCAGCCAGCGACACGCGATCGCCCACGTGTCTCGACGTTGGGCCGCCAGACCACCTATACTCATCGCTTGACGCCTCAAGGATAGGAATCCAACCCGATGATCATTTCACAGCGCACGCTCCCGTCGGCCTACGCCGTCGCGCTGCCACTCATGACCATCACCACGCTGCTGGCCAGCGTCGGCGCCCCGCCGGCTGCGGCCCAGGAACCGCCCGGTTCGATCGTAGCCATCGACTCGGTGACGGTGAACATCACCCGAGGGCCCACCCGGGTGGGTCGCTCCCCGTACGCAATCTCGGTGCTGAGCGGTCGCGAGCTGCAACTGGGCAACAGTGGCTTTTCGCTCGAGGAGGCCGTGCAGGCTCTTCCGGGCGTACAGATTCAGAATCGATACAACTACTCAGTCGGCGAAAAGATCTCCATCCGAGGGTTTGGCGCCCGGTCGCAGTTCGGGGTGCGTGGTGTCAAGATCCTGGTCGATGGGATTCCTGCCACTCTGGCCGACGGTCAGGGCACCCTCGACCATCTCGATGTGGGCTCGCTCGGACGGGTCGAAGTCCTCCGCGGACCTTCTTCCGCCCTCTACGGCAACGGCGCGGGCGGTGTCCTGAGCTTCGAGACACGTCCTCCGCCGACCGTGGGCATTCGCCAGGAAGCCAGGGCCGTGGCGGGTGAGAATGGGCTCTTCCGCTTCCAGTCCACGACGAGTGGCACGGCAGGCGGGACGGGCTACCTCGTCAGCGTGTCCACGCTGGACTACGATGGGTTCCGCACCCATCCGAACATCCCCGGAGCGTTGTACGGCCTTACGGATCGCGTGACGATCAACGCGCAGGTGTCGTCGTCGGTCGGCACCGGAACGCTCAAGGTCACCGCCAACTATTTCGATCTGAGCTCGGAGAACCCGGGGCAGTTGCCGCAGAGCTTCCTCGATGAGGGCAACCTGCAGGCGTGGGGATTCAACGTCGCGCAAAACACCCGCAAGGATGTGCGCCAGGGACAACTCGGGGCTTCCTGGACCGGATCTATTGGAAGCATCAACGGCCAACTCGTGGGGTGGGGCCTGTTTCGCGAGTTGGACAACCCCATTCCACCACGCGTCGTGGATCTCGATCGCACCGCCTGGGGCGCCCGGGCGTTGTTCTTTACAGATGCCGCGGAACGCCCTGGAGAAGTCCAGTGGTTGGGCGGATTCGATGCCGACTTCCAGCGGGACGACCGCCTCAACTTCGACAACGACGGGGGTGAGCGGGGGGCGCTCACACTCGATCAGTTCGAGACCGTTCGAGCCATCGGCGTGTTTCTCCAGACCCGTGGGCGGCTTACCGAGCGACTGTCGGTGGTGGGCGCCCTTCGCTACGACCGGTTTCGGTTCGCCGTCGATGATGCCCTGATCGCGAACGGTAATCCCGATGATTCGGGCGACCGCATCATGTCCGCATTGAGCCCGAGTCTAGGCCTGCACGTTCGACTTTCGGAGTCCTTCTCCGTCTACGGCAACCTCGGCACGGCGATCACGACCCCCACGACCACGGAGTTGGTGAACCGGCCAAGCGGTCAGGGAGGATTCAATCCGGAACTCGATCCGGTACGGTCGATTACGTTCGAAGTGGGGGCTCGTGGCGTGGCAGGTGATCGTGTCGGGTATGAGGTGGCCGCCTTCTACACGGCGCTCGATGACGAGCTCATCGCCTTTGAGGATCCGGTTCAGGAAGGCCGAACCTTCTTCCGGAATGCCGGCTCTTCGCGTTACGCCGGATTCGAGGCGGCACTGCGCACGACCCTTGCCGGCGGCGTTTCGGGCAGGGTGGCGTATACCTACGTGGCCGCCGAGTTCGACGAGTTCCGGGTCGACGGGGATGTCTTCGACGACAATAGGATCCCCGGATTGGCGCCACACAGGCTCGACGCCCTTCTGCGCATCTCGAGAAACTCCTGGTACGGCGAGATCCGAGGCGACTACGTGGACCGCGTTCCGGTCGACAACGGAAATTCGGCCTTTGCCGACTCCTACGGGCTCATCGATCTACGCACGGGTCTCGACCGGTTCAGCGTCGGGCGGCTGGCCATCTCCCCCTTCGGGGGGGTGACGAACCTGTTCGACACGGAGTACTCCGCCTCGGTGTCGGTGAACGCATTCGGTGGAAGGTTCTTCGAGCCCGGCCCGGGCAGGGCCTTCTACATCGGGCTCGGTGCCGCCTACTAGTACTTACGAGCCGCAGCGCCCCCGGTCGTGCGTCACCGCTAGCGCGTTGGCTACGCGGCGCTCGCCCTCGGCATCGGAGGGACGGCTCGTGGGGCGTCGACCGATTACCATGACCGACGATCCGCCGCCATCCATGTTGATGGCCTCGTCGGCACCGAGGGCAAGCAGCACCTCGGTGAGCTCGGCCAGCGTCATCCCCGACGAATAGGAACCCTGCCGACCATCGACCACGATCATCCACATCACCCGCGCATCCGCGTCGAAGGCGACCGCAGTGCGGGGGTGGCGTGTCGTGGCGAATGAGGATCGGGCCACATCCTCGTTGTCGGCGAGCGGCCCGCCGTCATCCAACAGTTCGGGAAAACCACCGATCACTTCGAGTTCTACAGGCGGTGCACCGACTGCCACGGCGCGCCCAACATGGACCGTGTCCTCATCGACCTCCGCCGACCCGATCCAGGGATCGCCACCCGGCGCCCACGCGAGCGCAGGGCGTGCCCGGGCTCGCCGCACCGAGCCCGCGGAGATATCGGTTCCCAGGGGCCAGCCCTCGGGGGTGAAGAAATCGCCGTTGACCGCGGCCAGCACCGACGGACCAGCCCGCTCCACCATCTCTGACACGCGTGCGAGTCCAGGGCCGGTGGAGGGCGATGCCGCGCCGCGGAGCACGCTGAGCCCAAGCTCGCAGCGACCGAGATCGATCTCCAGCAAGTGAATGGCCCAAGGCCCCTCATGCATCCACAAGAAGCGGTATCGGAGCCCTTCGCTGACCCGTAGGGACCTGGCGGTGTCGGGCGCTGCAAGAGCGGCGGTCGCCGAAGGCAAGAGCTGGATGGGCCGGTCCGGAGGAGCACACGCCGCCGCCAGGATCAGCCCGAACGCCACACACGGGCACAGGAGTCTGTGGCCGGCGACCGGCCGTCCTCGCGTCACGCTGTCGCTCCTCCGTGATTCGTGCCACGATGTGCCGCCGGCCAAGACCAGGTCTCACACGGCACCCGAACCGGCAGGATAGCCCCGCCTAGCCGATTCTTCTATACTCCCGGCCCATGAGCACCGCATCGCCAAACCCCAGATCGCGCAAGCTGCTCCGGAAAATCGTGTTGTCGGCACTCGTCGCGGCCGGCATTCCGGGCTCGGCTCTTGCACAGTCCGGCTCCGATTCCAACCAGATCCGGATCGGCGTGACGCTGGGCGGAATCGGGCTTTTCGGCGTTGCCGTCGAGTTCCGTTCCGGCGATCACAGCATCGATGTAAACGTGGCCACATTCACGTTCCACGATGTGAGTGTCTCTGTGGTTGGAAAGCACTACTTCGGGGCGGGGGATGCTCGGCCCTTCGTGGGCGCCGGGCTTTGGGGCGTGCTCGGGAGGCAGGAAGCCAGCAGTGGCAAGGTGCTGTTGCTCAGGGTGCCGGTCGGACTCGACTGGCGCGTCACCGGCGATCACTTTCTGGGCGGCGCCATCAGCATCAACAAGGCCCTGGCCGTGAAGCGCTCCGATCCCGACGACGATACGCCTGTGAGCGGGCGTCTGATCCCTCTGCCGGGTTTCTACTACCGCTGGCAGAACTGAAGGCTCGAGGCCTCTACAGTTCCTCGGCCTCGTCCCAGGTTTTTTTCCAGAAGTTCTCTTCTTCTTGTCGAATGTGCTCGAGGTCCAGCGGGTCGTCTTCGTCGGTGGCCAACACGCCCTCCTCGAGAATCTGGGCGATCGCCTCGTCGTCCACCTCCACGGTCTGGGAGCGCATACTAGCCCGGAGGCGGGATCGAACCGAATACCAAGCCACCGCCGCCAGAAGCCCGAGTCCGAACCAAACCAGCACCAAAGAAACACCCCCGGCGATCATGACAGCGGCGTCATTCCAACGTACTTGAGGCCGCTTCCGGTGTTGAAGAGCACGACTTCATCCTGAGGCAACAGGAATCCCCGCTCGAGAAGCCGGGACACAGCGGCAGCCACGGCGCCTCCCTCCGGGCACACGAACACTCCCGTATCCGCTCCCAACAGGTGAACCCATTCGTGCATTTCGGAATCGCTCACGGCCACGGCTGCTCCCCCGGATTGGCGTACTGCATCGAGGATGAGAAAGTCACCCACCGCCTGCGGCACGCGAAGCCCCGCCGCATAGGTCGCCGAGTCTGTCCACGGCTCCGCTTCATCCTTGCCGGCCTCCCACGCCCGCACGATGGGCGCGCATCCCGACGCCTGGACAGAGAACATCTTCGGCCGTTCATCAGAAATCCAGCCCAAGGCCTGCATCTCGTCGAACGCTTTCCACATCCCGATCAGGCCCGTCCCGCCTCCGGTGGGATAAAGGATCGCGTCAGGAAGGCGACCCCCGAGCTGCTCGAAGATCTCGTACCCCATGGTTTTCTTGCCCTCTACGCGGTAGGGCTCCTTCAGGGTCGAGAGGTCGAACCAGCCGTGCTCCTCCACTCCCTTTCGGACCACCTTGCCACAATCCGTGATGAGGCCATCGAGCAGTTGGAGGTCAGCCCCTAGGGCACGGATCTCCTCGATGATCGGCGCCGGCGTGTCGGTTGGGACCACGACGTGTACCGGCAGACCGGCGGCAGCCCCATAGGCAGCGGCGGCACTGCCCGCGTTGCCCGCCGAGGGTAGGGCCAACTCCTTGGCGCCCAACTCCTTGGCGCGAGACACCGCCAGACAAAGGCCCCGTGCCTTGAAGCTTCCGGTAGGATTCTGCCCCTCGTCCTTGATCCACACCCGCCCTACGCCCATGCGGAGAGCGACGTTCGGTACGTCCAGCAGTGGCGTCCATCCTTCCCCGAGCTTGATCTGGCACGCCGGGTCACGAACCGGTAGGACTTCCTCGTAACGCCACAGATCCGCGCTGCGCCCGAGAAGGTTGCCGGGCGTGAATTCGGTCTTGATCGCATCTAGGTCGTAGCAGGCGAAATAGGGCTTACCCGCTGGAGAAAGGGTCTGGAGCGTCTCACTCTCGGCGTGTTCACCCGTTTGGGTGCATTCGAGGTGGGTCGCTCCGGGGAGCCTCGGAGAATCGGTCATCGGCCTTCCTATGGATCGTCTTGACGCAACATCCCGCCCGTTACACATGTGCCCGGGCAACAGAACAATAGGCCCCTGGCCCAACCTCCCCAACCCCACGGCGCTGACGCCTACCCCCTGAGCTTCTTATCTTGCATAGACCTGCGGAAGGCTACGACCACTACACCAGTAGTAGGGGCAACCCTGTTTGGGGTTTGGGCATCCGAGAAGGTGACTCGAGCCAACGTAGAATGACCGAAGCGAAACTCATAAGAAGAGCCTGTCAGGGCGACGGGCCAGCGATCCGTTCGTTATACGAGCGCTATGCCCCCCGGGTTTACGCCGTGGTACGACGTATCGCGGGTGACGACGATCTGGCCCAGGACTATGCCCAGGAGGCGTGGATCAGGGCCATACGGGCCCTCCCGACGTTCCGGGGCGACGCACGGTTTTCCACGTGGCTGCACCGAATCGCGGTCAACTCGGCGCTGCAGGCGCTCAGGAAGGCTGAAACACGTCAGAAGCACGAGGGCCCCATGCCCGAAACGATCGCCATCACCCCGAAGTCCGGCGACGTGCTTTTGGGCGACCGGCTGGAGCGGGCGCTGGATCAGTTGCCCGTTAGGATGCGAAAGGTGCTGATCCTCCACGACGTGGAGGGCTATACGCATGACGAGATCGGTGAGTTGCTGGGAGTGGCGCCGGGTACGTCGAAATCCCAGCTCTTCAAAGCAAGAGGCAAGATGAGGACCCTGCTGCAGGCGCTCACGGCGCCCAACGGCCAAAAGGAAGTAGAAGCATGGAGCATTTGACGAACGAGACGCTGGCCCGCTTGGTGGATGAGCGGCCGAATCCGGCGCAGCGCGAACACCTCTCTTCGTGCACCGTGTGCGCGCTGGAGCTTCGCGATCTTCGCCAGCAGACCGAGGCACTCGGGTCCTTGCCGGACCTGAGACCGCCGCCCGGGGATTGGGTGGGACTCGAGGCGCGCTTGATGTCCGAGGGCCTGGTCGGTGGCGGAATCCGCTCCAAGGGCTTCAGCGTGCTCTTCCGCACCGGATGGATGCAGGCGGCGGCAGCAGTGATTCTGTTCCTCGGCGGCACCAGTTTCGGCGCGGCGATGTCCGGAGATGTACAGACAGCCTTAGAGGACACGGCCGATGCCCGGCTGGCGAGTGTACCCCAGTCGGTGGAGGACGCCGCTGAGGCCGTGTATAGCGCGGAGCAGGCCTACCAGCTCGCGCTGGTCCAGTACGGACAAATCGAGCGCGGTGGGCGCACGCGGAATTACGGCGAGCTTCTTGGCCGCGCGGCAACGCTCGACGCCCTGCTCGCAGCAACGCAAGAAGCGGTACGCATCGCACCATCCGATCCCTTCTTCAACGGATTGCTGGTCAATACACTCGCCGAGCGTGAGCATATGCTGCGGCAGATTTCGTCCACGCGGGACGGTGGCTGGTTCTGAGCATGTTCAAGTCCCTGTTCCGTGGCCTGACGCCAGGCCTTCTCGCGCTCGCCTTCCTGGCGACCTCTGTGGATGCCCAGGGCTTTGGCGTCCGCCGATCGCAGTCGGCCGGCAGGGGCTGGTTCGGGATCAGTACGAGCATCGACGCGAGCATCAGGGACGGCAGAGAAACGGTCTTCATCATCATCGCCGCGACGCTCGCCGGTAGCCCAGCGGATGTCGCGGGGCTCCTGCCCGGTGACACCATCTACCGGGTGGACGGACGCAGACTCACTTTGCGGGGGTGGGATCGCCTGACATCGCGACTGACGCCCGGCGACGACATCCGCTTTTCCGTCCAGCGTGACGGGCACCCCCTTGATGTGGTGGTTCACGTCGGACTGCGACCCGCCAGCGCTCCCGCCCGCCACCCGTCGGCCGAGGGTTCGGGAGGGTACTCCTATGGGTGGGAGGCGGTGCAGAACTCGATCACGGCCCGGATCGCCGCCGTACGAGACCGCTACGAGAACGAACCCGGTTTCACGATCGTGGTCAACGGCGACTCGACCTCCCGAACGCAGGTCTCGATTATCGAGCGCATCGGGCGGGCCGTGAGCGAGGGCGTGGGCTGGACCGGGTCGGGGTTTGCCGTCGTTGCGGATTCTTCCGGTTTCAGGTTCACCTTTGGCCCGGAATCCGATGAGCGCCGAGAGGCATCCCAGCGAGTGCTGGTTCTTTCGAGTCCGCGCACGGCGTCCCCTTCCGAGATGATCGAGTCGGCTGCCGCCCTTCCGTTCGAGTTTTACGTGCTCACCACGCCCGAGGCCGAGTCGGTCAAGACGGTCCTGGTGGACATTCAGGTGAAGCTCGCACAGAACGGGGCTGCCCAGCGACGGCGGCAGGAAGTGTTGGCGGTGTTGCGGTTGCGGCAGGCCCGGGAAGCAGAAACAACCGGAGAAGCCACCGTTCGCGACGACGAGCTCATCCACCTCCGCATCGAGGGGGTCCGGCTGGAGTCCGAGATCAGTACGCTCACCGGCCGCCTCAGGAAGATCGGTAACGATGAGCGAGAGGACCAAGGCATCACCCTGCGCGAGCGGGCGCCGGTGGCGGTTTTCCCGGCTCTTCCGGCGTCACGTACGTCCACGTTCTCCGCACGCCTGGTGGGACGGAACTTCGTGGCGGGTGCGCAGCTAGCGAATCTCAACGCAGGCCTCGCCGAGTATTTTGAGGTGCGGGACGGGGTGCTCGTAATGGACGTGCTCAGAGGGTCGTTGGCCGCACAAGCCAATCTCACGCCCGGGGACGTGATCATCCAGGTCGATCGCATAGATGTCGGTTCGATGAACGAACTGCGCGCCGCGCTCGCCACGTCCGGGCGGCGCGGCGAAACCACCATCACCGTGGTTCGAAACGGCAATCGTGTTCGACTGACGCTGCCGCGCTAGGGGACTCCCCCCTACTCGTACCTCAGGGCGTCGATCGGATCCATCCTGGCAGCGCGGCGGGCGGGCCAGATTCCAAAGAACAGCCCAATCCCTACTGAGAATCCGAGCGCCATAATGACCGCAGAGGGCGCAACGACCGTCTGCCAGTTCGCCACCTCGGTCATCAGGCGGGCCCCGGCGAATCCAGCGATCACCCCCAGAAGGCCCCCGAGCGCACATAACACGAGCGCCTCGATCAGGAACTGGAGCATGATCGCGCGGCGGGTCGCTCCGAGCGCCTTTCGTATGCCGATCTCCCGGGTGCGCTCGGTGACGCTCACGAGCATGATGTTCATGATGCCAATCCCGCCGACAAGAAGGCTTATGCCCGCGATGCCTGCCAGCAGCAGCGTGAACGTCTGCGTGGTCTCGTTGAACGTGGCCACAAGGTCGCTGGAGTTCCTGATACTGAAGTCGACATCCTCGCCCGGCCGGATCCTGTGCTCGCGCCGCAGCACCTGGTCGATATCGGCGAACGCCTGGTCCATGAACTCGGCACTGGGCACTTGAGCGTAGATGCTCGATAGCCGCCGGCCACGTCCCCCGAACACGCGGAACTGCGCGGTACTGGTGGGAATGAAAGCCCAGGCGTCCGGCCGGAAGTAGAAAGAGGTCTCGCCCTTTTCCGCCAGAATCCCGATTACCTCGAAGGACTGGCCGCTGATCTGAATCGTGTTACCCACCAGGATCTCGGCGGGAGTGCCCAGTTCTTCCGGAATGCCATGACCGAGCACCACGACCCGCCTGCGACCTTTTACCTCACCCTGAGTGAAAAACCGTCCGTACTCCAACGTGTGGTTGTAGATGCCGAAGTACTCGGGCCAGACTCCCTTGACGTCGTTGCTGGAGTTCCAGCGAAGGTAGGCGAGCTGCACGCGCGAACTGACCTCCGGCGAGATCGTCAGGACCCCACCCGGTTTGTCGCGTAGAGCTTCGGCGTCTTTCACCGTGAGGTCCTGTGAGTCACCGGTAGACACACCGCCGAAGAATCGCTGGCCCCCGCGGATTGTGAGCACGTTGGTGCCCATACGCTCTATCTGCTCCTGGACCTGCCGTTGGGCGCCCTCTCCCAGAGCCACCATGGCAATCACCGCAGACACGCCGATCACGATGCCCAGCGTGGTGAGCGCCGAGCGCATCAGGTTGGCCCGGATGGCGCCCAGAGCCACCATGAAGATTTCGAGCGCGAGCATCTATCTGCCCCGTCCCCGTCCCCGTCCACCACTTCCACTGAACGGGCCGCCGGCGCGCGAGCGTATTCGCTCCAGGAACTCCTGCTGCGACCGTTGTAGCTGCGCGGCGCCGATGAGCGCGACCTGTTCACCTCCCTCCAGTCCGCTCAAGACCTGCGACCGGTCCCAGTCGCTCAGGCCTACCGTGATCGCGCGAGGCTCGATCGTGCCATCCTCGGCAATCAGGAATACCAATGCCTGCCTGCCCTCGATTCGACTCGCGCCGGCGGCGCCAGGGCCGCCACGGCGTCCGCCCCGCATGAGCGTCTGGAGCGAGTCCTGGGAGATCTCACCCGACTCCACGAGCGCACGAAGTGAGTCGAGACGGGCATTGCCGGGTCGGCCACCACCATTGCCGCCCCGCCGATTTCCGTCGGCGTTGTCTCTGCGGGCGCCACCCTCGCCGCGAGCTCCCGCACCGTCTCTCCCTCCACCTCCCCGGCCCGCGAAATCCCCCCTGCGACCACCGCGCTGCGGCAACATGCTCCTGAAGTCGAAGTCCTCGGGGTCGAGTCCCAACACCATGGCGGCCGGCACCGCGTCCTGCGGTTTCACGACCGCGTTGTTGGGCACCAGGACGACGTTGGGCGCCTGGGCGATCAGGATCTCGACCTCGGCGTTCATGCCCGGCCTGAGCAGCCCATCGGCGTTGCCCAGCAGCACGATCACGGGGAACATGGTCACGTTCTGCTGCACGACAGCCTGTGGCTCGATCTTGTCTACGACACCTGTGAACGTCCGATCGGGGAAGGCCTCGACGTGCACCGTCGCTTCCATGCCCTTGCGAATCTCGCCCATGTCGGTCTCGTCGACGAGCGTGCGGACCTGCATGTCGTCCAGGTTGGCCATGATCATCAGTGTGGTGCCGCCCGAGACGTTCTGCGACGCCGACTGGATCACCATACCCTCCTCCACCGAACGCTGGATGATCGTGCCGGCCATGGGAGCCCGGATCGTCACGTCCGAAAGCCTGAGCTCATTCAATTCAAAGTTGGCCTCCGCCCGTACCAGCGCCGCCCGGGCGTTGGCGTAATCCAGCTTACGCGTTTCCAACTCCTGGGTCGTGATCACGTCCGCGGCGATGAGGTCCTCAGCCCGCGTAAACTGGGCCAGCGAGATCTCCAGCCGAGCCTTCGCGACATCGAGGTCGGCCTCCGCCTGCTCGAAGCCGTTGCGAACGTCACGAGGATCGATATTGGCCAGCAACGCCCCGGGCTCTACGCGGTCGCCGACATCGACATACAGGCGCAGGATCTCGCCGGAGGCCTTCGACTTCACCTCGACGCGCCTGATCGGCTCCACGGACCCGGTCGCCTCCGCCATTATGATCAGATTACCCAACTCCACCGGCGCGGAGGGAACCGAGGGTCTTTCGTCCGCCTCGCCCTCCGTGCAGGCAACCAGAACGGGGAGGATCAGCGCCGCCCCAAGGAATCTCTTCACCGACGTCATGCCTCCACCCCCGCGTGTTCTTTCATGAAATCCTTCTCGATGAAGCCGTCGCGCAGGTGAACCTGACGCTTGGCGTACTCGGCGATGTCATGTTCGTGCGTCACTACGACAATGGTCTGGCCGTCAGCGTTGAGATCCACGAGCGCACGCATGATCTCAGCGCCCGTCACCGAGTCCAGGTTGCCGGTCGGCTCGTCGGCGAGCAGGAGTGCCGGATTGTTCACCAGGGCACGGGCAACGGCCACGCGCTGCCGCTCACCCCCCGAAAGCTCCGGCGGCCGATGGCCCATGCGGTCCGCCAAACCCACCAAGTCGAGCTTCGCCTCCGCGCGTGCCCGACGCTCCTTTGCGCCGACCCCCGCATAGATCAGTGGAAGCTCCACGTTATGCAGCGCCGTGGCCCGAGGCAGCAGGTTGAACGTCTGGAAGACGAATCCGATCTCGCGGTTCCGTATTCGGGCCAACTCGTCGTCTGAGAGTTGGCTCACCAGGCTTCCGTTCAGCCAATACTCACCGGCCGTGGGCGTGTCGAGGCAGCCGATCAGGTTCATGAACGTGGACTTGCCGCTCCCTGAGGGCCCCATCATCGCGACGAACTCGCCCTGCTCGATCTGAAGATCCACCTCGCATAGCGCGTGCACCGTCTCCGCTCCGAGGACGTAGTCCTTGGTGAGGCCCTCCGTCCTAATGATCAAGTCGCTCACAATTCCCTCCCGAGGATCGACTCCAACTCCGCACGTGCGACAAGATAGTCATACCGCGCCCGCACGAGATCGACCCTGGCCTGGTCGGACGAGATCTGACTGGTAATCACATCGAGTATGATCGCCACACCCAGCCTGTAGCGCTCGCGTACCACCCTCAGGTCTTCATCGGATACCGCCACAGCCTCATGCTGGATCGCGATGGCCCGTTCTGCGGTTGTGACCGCCCTGAGGGCGCCATCGGCGTTCTGACGTGCCGCCAGCCTCGCATCTTCAGCCTGGAAGCGCGCCACGCGATCCGAGTACTCGGCCCTCGCGATGCTCGCTCCACGAGTGAAGCGATTGAAGATGTTGTACGACATCGTGAGGTTCGTATTCCAACTGAGGGAGCCCCCCGAGAACGACGCGCCCTGATTGGCCCACGTGTACCCACCGCGGATGCGCAGACTGGGCAGAAAGGCCGATTGGGCGGCCTTCAGGCCGGCCCTTGAGGCCCGAGCTCCCTCCTCAGCGGCGATGACTGTCGGGGCCTGATTCTCGGCGGATGCGAGTATCTCCTCCTCACTGAGGCGGAGTGGCCGGGGATCCAGGTCGTCTGGCACCTCGGGCGCGACGGGCTCGGAAAGGCCGACGTGGCGTCCGAGCGCGAAACGGGCCGCCCGAGTCCGAACCTCGGACGTGAGCACATTCTGGCGCGCATTGATCAACTCCAGCCGCGCGCGCAGCGTGTCCGAGCGTGTGGCCACGCCAGCCAGTGCCCGACGTCGCGTCAACTCCAGGCTCTGCTCGGCCTGGTCGATTCGCCGGGTCGCCACCTCGAGCAGGTCCTGCTGTTCGAGCGCCTGAAAGAAGAAGTTCTTGGTCTGAAGCGTGACGTTGAAGCGCTGCGTCTCCCGTCTCGCCTGCGCGGCCACGATGTCGGCGCGGCTTCGCGCCATCTCGTCGAAACGAGCGCCACCCTGGAACACGTCCATCGAGGCCGAGAGACCGGCGTTGTACGAGTCGGAACTTCCCGAGACGATGCGGTCGGTGTTCGTGTCGAAGCGCTCGACACTGCGGAGCGAGGCGCCCGAACTCATGCTCAGACTCGGCAGGAACGCACCCCACGAGGTGCGTCGCGACTCCTCCGCATTACCTACGGCCTGATCCGACTGAGCCAAAGCCGGACTGCGCCGGAGCGCTATCCGAATGGCCTCCTCGAGCGAGATGCTCGCCATCGGCTCCGTGGGCGGAGGGCCGATTTGTGCGGTCAAAGTTCCGCCGAGCACCAGCATGGCGCCCAGCCACAGCGTCATCATCTTCATCATCATCTTATCTTTCAGAATCCCTGCTCGAGTTCGATCGTCCGCGCCGATGTTCCTCACGCTCACGGTCATGCTCCGACAGGAGCATCTCGTACTCGGCACGCTGTTCAGTCGTCAACACTTCCATGATGGCGGTGCGAGTCTCCTCGATGATCGCGTGATACTGAGGTCTCGTGTCTTTCTCGAGGCTCCTCATCCGCTGCCTGCTCTTCTTTACGATCTCATCGACCTGAGCCTTCTGCTCAGCGGTCAGCCCCACCCGCTCGACCAGGAGTGGGCGCCGGCCCCGGTCTGATCGGCCGCCGCGGTCCCGGACCTCTCTCTCTCCACCCTCGTGCTCGGCCTGTGCCACCTCCGGCGTACTGTCCCACGCCAAGCCAGTGGTAACACCGGTGCCGAACACCAGTGCCAGCACGACCACCGTCACGAGCCGAGCCTTCAGTCTACTCTCCATAGCCATGACTAGAACGCCTCCGACGCAAAGATGAACGCACTCGCCTCACCCGGCGCTTCACCGCCGAACAACGTCGGCAAGACCTCGTCCTCGAGATCCCACGTGAGGGCCTCCTCGATTCCCATCGTGGGCGGCGCGTCGTTGGGGGGCCCCCTCCAAATCAAGATCAAGGCTACCGCCGCCGCCGCCGCCGCAAGCGGCACGAGTGTCCTCGACCACTTTTCGAGCACCTCGCCGATAGTGACTCCAGCCGCACGCCTCCTGGCCAATTCCGCCTCGGCCTCAGACATGACGTGGAAGCGGAAGCGATCCCAGTACCCCGAGTCCGAAATCCCCGGATCCAGCTCCGCCATCAGGATGTGCGAAGTCAAACCGTCATCGTGGTCCTCGCGGCCATCGGGGCCGCCTGTCTCGACCTTGCTCATGCCCTTTCCTCACCTACCTCCCGGACAGGGCTCTCATCGAGTGCATCTCGGAGAGCCATCCGGGCGAAATGAAGGTGCGAGCGAACGGTTCCTGCCGGAATCTCCAGTCGCTCGGCGATTTCCCTGTGCTTCCATCCCTCGAGGTCATGCAGCAACACGATCTCCCGTTGTGCTTGCGGTAATACGTCGAGGGCCTCCGCGAGCCGGCCCCTCAGTTCGGAGCGCTCGGTTTCCAGCTCCGGCGTCGGAGCCCGCGAGCGTGCGCTTGCGGGCACCTGGTCCGTATCTCTGAGCGACTCCCTTCGCACGAGGTTCCTCGACCGGTTCCGCACGATCGTCAGCAGCCATCCGGCGAACCGCTCGGGACTCCGGCACTCCTCGAGCTTCTGGAGCGCTACCATAAACGACTCCTGGGCGGCGTCCTCCGCGTCTTCGTGCGATCCTGTAACCGAGAGCGCGACGGCATATGCGGCCCGCATGTACCGATCGACGAGAACGCCGAACGCGTCGCCATCACCGCCACGGGCTCGGCGGACGAGTTCGCTGTCGTCGGGTCTTCCCATTGCAACCATGAGACACTCAGTGGGTCCGCGCTGTTGAGAATCGCACGGAAATCTCGGCCAAACAGGACTAGTCTGGTAGGGCCTACGCCCGGTCAGACGTGTCTGATACCGGCCGCGCCGCTTCCAGGAGCCCCGGGAAGGACTCCTCAGCCACTCCGTCGAGGGACCGACCGACGGTCAGCGTTCGGCTGACCGCCGAGGTGGGAGCCTCAGGATGATAGAAGGTGAGTTCGAGCAACGGCGCCCCCAACCGAGGCGTCACGCCTGCGAAGGCCTTGCCGGAGAGCCGGACGATCCATTCAACTCCATTGGCCGAGAACGTCCTGGACGGCATGTCTTCAGGAAGCGTGCGCTGCGAGCCGGTCCTCTCCACCGAGCCACGGGTCGAGACCGGGCGCTTCGGCTTCCGGTCCTTCCGAGCCCCACCCGTCGGCTTCGGACCCGCGGGCCGCTCTTTCTGCCCCCTGAGCCCTGGAGACGAAGAAGCCCGACCGTCCAAGGGAGCATGATCCCCCGTCTGCCTCGGTATCTTTCCCCGGCCGTCCCGCCTTCGGTCGCCGGATCCAGCCTGAGCCTCGCCCGCGCCTCCGACAGCTTCCCTGATGGGGGTCGGCCTCTTTGCACTCTCATCCCGAGGTGTCTCGTCAGGCATGATCGTTCACGTTACGGTTCTCCTCGCAAGACCCGAGCGGCTCGAGATCCCGCTCTTGGGCGCCGGGAATCTCACCCCCAGTTCTAACGGACAACGGCCCTGCCGTAAACCACAACTCGTAGCACATACGATGGTGTTCACGTTGAAAAGGCGTTACGCTGATCGCTGTTATCCGACCAATCAGAAAACGAAAGCCTCGACGAGAGTCGCGCACAGGGGCAATCTTTCGGATGGATTCAAGCGCCATCCCCCGGGCTGACTCCAGGTGACGAGGGGCCTCGGGAGCGAAGGCAGCGGTGGAATCATGACAGATCGGGGACCACGCGCGAGCTCGAAGACCACGTTCGCCCGGAGGCCAAATGACGGGCCCAACCGTTAGCGACAACAAGGCCAAGCGCGAGTACGCCCAGCTACTCCGCCTTCACGCGAGCATCCTGAAGCAGTTGCAGATGGTGCTTGGCGAGTTGCGGACTCCGAGCACCACCAAGATCTTGCAGGCCATCAAGCAACGGACCGGATCGACTCCTGCCGAGGCGATTGGCGAGGTCACAACCGCCGTCGAGGAGGCCATTCGAGCCTGCAAGATGAGTGAGGCGGACCTTCGCAATGACCCTCTCGACAACTTGGGCCAGGTTTCGGTCGAGGGTGCGGACAACCTCCCCGCAACCCTTGCACGATTCCTTGCAGAACGCTCCGAGTTTCCGGGGTTCTCCTACAAAGTGATCCAGGACGAAAACCGCGGTTGGATCATTCGCTGGAAGGAACACACCGAGTGGGGCACCGTGCGCGGCTCCGGCCAGTTTTACGAACGACCCTACGCCTGGTTGGAGGACTGAAGCAGCAACTCTGCTACGCTATCGTCACCGCCGGTGAGTGCCCGCAGTACATCCTCTCCATAAAACATCCGGATGTACTTCACCTGCACCGGTGTCACCCGGCGCACGGCCCAAACCAGTTGTACGTGGTTGGGTTCTCCTGGCGTGCATAGCAGCTTCATACCCACTTCCGAGGGCACCCCGTCACCCTTGCGGTTGTTACATGGCGAACACGAGGTCACCACGTTGTCCCACGTGTTTCCGCCACCTCTCGAAATCGGAATGATGTGGTCCCGGGTCAGGAACTGCCGCCCTTTCAACAGGCTACGATGCCGGCCACAATACTGGCAGCAATACCCGTCGCGGGCGAAGAGGAATGTATTCGTGACCTGCCGGCGAAACCGTCGAGGCACGCGGACGAACCGCACCAGGCGGATAACGGTCGGATAGGGAATGCTCCGGCACTCGGAGCGAAACGAACGAGCGTCGTCTGTTTCGAGAATCTCTGCCTTACGGTCCAACACCAGCCGGACCGCGCGCCGAGCCGTGAGGATCGTCAACGGCTCAAACGAGGCGTTAAGAGTCAAGCATCCCATACTCGAACCTACCCTTCCCCGAGGGCGTCTTGCAATGACCTATGAGGGGGACCCCAGCTCGGGAGCAGCCTACATGAGCGTGGTGGGATCTCGATCCAGAATGATCCGTACGTCCCTGCCGCGGGGCCGGAATCCGTCAACGAATCGGCGCGCCACCTCGCCAAGCTCGCGCGGGCGCTTCCCACGCAGAAGAAAATGCCAGCGCCAGCGGCCATGGAGGCGCTCGATGGGCGAGGGTGCCGGGCCCACGACCACGGTGGTGGGCCCCTCGATGGCTTCGCGCTCGACCCAGCGCGCCGCGCTCTCGGCTTCTCGCGCGGCGATCTCTTGGTCCGGGCTGCTGATGATCACGTTGATGAGCCTGACGTTCGGCGGGTAGGGCGGATCGACCCGGCCTTGAAGCTCCCGGCGCGCGAAGGCCTCGTAGTCGTGGGCCACCGCCGCCTTGACGGCGTAGTGGTCCGGAACGGATGTCTGAATGAGAACCTCGCCGCCGAGCGCGCCCCGCCCCGCTCGCCCCGCTACTTGGCTGAGCAACTGGAACGTACGCTCGCTGGCGCGAAAATCCGGCAGATGCAACCCAACGTCGGCGTTCACCACGCCCACAAGCGTAACCCTCGGAAAGTCGAGCCCCTTCGCGATCATCTGGGTGCCGAGCAGGATGTCCACTTCGCCCCGCTCGACCCGCCCCAAGATCTCGCGGTGAGACCACTTGCCCGAGGTCGTGTCCACATCCATGCGGGCAAGACGCGCGTGCGGGAAGGTCTCGGCCACGACGCGCTCCACCTGCTCGGTGCCCAATCCCCGGAGCGACAGATCCGTGGACCCACACCGCGGACACCGAGTGAGCGCCGGCTCCTCGTGCCGGCAATGATGGCAGAGCAGCCGTCGATGCGTCCGATGGTAGGTGAGCGAGACCGAGCAGCGCACACACGAGGCCACATCTCCACAATCCCGGCATTGTATGAACGACGAATAACCGCGCCGGTTGAGGAGGAGGATCGTCTGCTCGCCCCGCTCGAGCCGTATGGTGACCGCGTCAAAGAGCTGGGGGGAGAGCACCGTGCCCCCCTCGCTGGTTGCGGCCGGTCGGTCGCCGGAACGTGCCGCCTTCTTCACCTCTCTGAGGTCGATGACCTTGATAGTGGGCAGACTGGCACCCCCGACGCGATCCGGGAGCGTAAGCAGGTCGAACTTCCCGCTCTGGGCGTTGGCCCAACTCTCTAGTGAGGGCGTGGCACTCCCCAGTACGCACACCGCACCCGAGAGCGACGCACGTACGACGGCCAGATCCCTCCCCTGGTACCGCGGGGTCTCACCCTGCTTGTAGCTGCCATCGTGCTCCTCGTCCACCACGATCGCGCCCAGGTTCGAAAGCGGTGCGAACAAGGCAGATCGAGCCCCCACGGCGATACGCCGCTCTCCGTCCTTGAGTTGGCGCCACGCGTCGTACCGTTCTCCCTCCGACAAGCCGGAGTGAAGCACGGCGACCTGGGAACCGAAATGGGTCCGGAAGCGGGACACAGCCTGGGGCGTAAGAGCGATCTCGGGCACGAGCACGATCCCGCTCTTGCCCCGCTCGAGCACAGCTCGCAGCAGCTCGATATAGACGAGCGTCTTTCCGGATCCGGTCACGCCGTGCAGCAGGAACGGCTTAGGCTTGCTGGCATCCAGTGCCGAGACCAAAGCACGGATGGCAGTGGCCTGTGCCTCCGTGGGAGTCATCGGCACCGGAGGAGGTGCCTGCTCCCCCGCAAACGGGTCGCGTAGCATTTCGCGTGATTCGACGCGGGCCACACGCTTTTCTTCGAGGCCCCCGATCACCGCTCGTGAGAAGCCATGAGCGCCGAGAAGGCCACTCAGCTCCGCCGACCCACCCATCGCAGCCAACCTATCGTAGGCCTCGCGCTGGCGCGGCGCCCTCGCGAACAACTCTTCAAGCTCCTGGAGCGACGAAATCCAGCGCTCCAGGGTCACGATCTTCCGGATTTTTACGGAAGGTGGCTTGGGAGGACTCAGCGTGTGCGAAACCACGCCGAGCGCCTCGAGGCTCCTGATCTCCGGCCAGATCGAGCCCATGCCCAACGTCCTTCGTAGAGTACGTACCGCAGCGCTTCCGCCGCGCGCATCCAGGGCCTCCACCAGGCGCGCCTCACGCGCCCGCAACTGGGAAGGCGGGTCGCTGATACGCGTGAGACTGTGGCGTGACACGTCGCAAAGGACTGCGGGAACGATGGCCCGAAGCGCGATACCGAGCGAAGTCAGGTAGTAGTCCGACAGCCATCGGGCCAGGGCGACGAGCTCTTGGGGGACCGACGGCTCTTGATCCAGTATACTGAGGACCGGGCGGACATTGGCGAGCCCAGCTGCGTCACTCGGGCCGACCACCCAACCGATCCGCTGCTCTCTGCGGAAGGGCACCAGCACTCTCGTGCCGGCAGCGGGGACGTGACGGCCGGGAATGGAGTACGTGAAGGTGCGGTCCAAGGGCAACGGGAGCGCGACCCTCACGAAGCATCGTTCCTGTGTCACGGAAGCCTCACGTGCCGAGCTCGGCCCCGAACAGATCTCCGCGCACCGAAGCCCGTGCCGGCTGGACGGTATCTAAAGAAGTGTGAAGATCTCCATCTGGGGCTCACCCGGCGTCACCTCGGGGCCGTTGACACCCCAGTTCACGTTGATCTCGCTGCGAATCCCAATGTCGTCCGCAAGGTAGATGCCCGGCTCGATCGAGAAACCCACGCCCGGCACGAGCAACCGGTCGTCACGGGTCTCGAGGTTGTCGAGGTTGGGGCCGCTTCCATGCAACTCCCTGTCGATGGAATGCCCGGTGCGGTGGACGAACCACTCACCGTACCCTCGCTCCTGAATGACACGCCGAACGACATCGTCGATCTCCAACGCCTTCACCTCGGAGCCCTCCTCGAAACGCTCGCGCAGGAACTCGACCGCGGCGTCGCGCGCGTCGCGCACCGCCTCCCAGATCTCCTGCGCCCGCTCCGGCACATGGTCATCCAAGATTCCCATCCAGGTCTGGTCGGCGGGCACGCCCTCCTCAGTGGCCTTGCCCCAGAGGTCGATGAGCAGGAGTTCTCCCTGGCCGATGACCTCGCCGGTCGGTCCAGGCTCGTAATGCGGATCCGCCGCGCGCGGCCCGATCGCCACGATGCAGCCGACGCCCAGACCGAGTCCGCGTGCCGGTAACTCTGCCTCGATCCACCGCGTTAGATCGCCCTCGCTCAGCGGGCTGCCCGACCGCACTGCCTCCGCCGCCCGCTCGAACGCGTCACGCGCTACAGTCTTGACGACCTCGGCGCTGTTCTTGTGCTCTTCGAGTTGTTCCTCCGACCAGGCCGAATAGAAGGTCGAAATCAGGTTCCCCGAGCTGACGATCTCGACGCCTGACTCGAGGACCAGGTCTACCACCCCCGAAGGCACCATGTCCATCGTCGGCACGCTCGAGCGTCGAGAGACCTCCATGGCCACCCGCGCCTTGCCCTCGAGTAATTCGGCCAAGCGCGCTTCCATCTCACGCCAGCCAGAATAGACGATCTTGCGCCAGGGCCAGTGCCGCCACGAAGAAGGCTCCACGGCGTGGATCAAGGCGACGGGTTCGCCTTCGACGGGCACCATGGTAAAAGAGCGCCGCATCGTCGACTCGAGCCCGAGGAGCGCACCCGCGACCCGGTTTTGCCCGTGAAATTCGTACAGCAGCCATCCATCGAGGTCCGAGTCCGCGAGTGCAGCCTGCACCTCGGAAACCCGGTCTGCCACGGTCAACAGCGCGTCAGCACCCACGCAACCACCCTTCTTTCATGATCTTGGATTCTTCTCCCCGCCGCGGAACAGCGGAAGACCCCTGAGTTGGCCGGCAGACTCCGGCGCGCCCTCAGCCTCGTCGTCCGCATGGCCTGCGTCGTCGGCCGTCGCCTTCATGAGCGCCCCCTGGCCGGAGAGAACGCCTTTGACGCCCTTCACCAGATCCAGGCCCAGTATGCGCTCTCGTGTCAGGAGGTTGTGAACCTCGCGTTCCCGGGCCAAGGCGGTCCAAACACCACGCCAACCCCATTCCTTCCAGGCCCGTCGCAGAATCCCAAGCTTCTCGGTTACCGTGAACAACTCGGCGAAGTCTGGGAACGGCTTGCTCACGTGGGGGCGGAACGCGGTCTCCTCGTCGGACCAAGCTTCCGTATAGAGGTTGTCCAACCCTTCCTCCCGCATCATTCGCTTCCACTCGACGAGCATCAACGGCCGGGCGCCGAGATGCTCGGCAAGCACGTCCCGCCGCACCTGATCCACCGGGGCTTTCCATACTGGTTGCACCAACACCACGGTGCCACCCAGCTTGGTGACCCGCACCAGCTCACGCACCGCCTCCCAAGGGTCGGCATGGGCTGTCAGGCCCAGCGCCCCCACCGCTACATCGAAGATCTCGTCGCGGTAAGGAAGGTCGTCCATGGGCCCATGCTGGAAGTGCAGCCGATCGGCTAGACCCTCGACGCGTACCCGGTCCTCCGCTCGCTCGATCATACGCGGGTCTTCATCCACTCCCGAACCGAGAACCGCATACTCCCGCACGAAAAACTCCAGCATCATGCCCAAGCCGCAGGACGCCACGAGCACCTCATGGCCCTCAGCGAGGTCCGTAAGGAGCGCGATCTGGCGGCAGAGTTCGGCGCCACCGGGAGGAAAAAGAGGTCGGCGACTCAGACGGACGAGGTCAAGCATCGACGGTACGTCCGCCGTGCGCGGTTCCCGACGCTGGGGGTCTGGAGGCATGCGAGAACTTAGACTCGACGTCGCTGGGGGGTCAATCAGGGCGACGATCCTAAAAGATGGGTTCCTCGGCGGCGTCCAACTTTCGGAGCGCATCCTGGAGGGCGGCTTCTTCTTCCTCGGAAAGGTTCTCCGACTCGCCCGCGACGGCCACTCTGCGGGCCATTACGGCGCGCAGGAAGAGGGTGACCATCCCCAGTCCAAACAAGATAGCCGCCGGAGGTACGACCCAGGCCACCAATCCACGTCCCGACGCACGCGGCAGGGCAAGCAGGCTATCGCCGTGGGTTTCGAGCACCCAATCGACCAGACTGTCGGCGCTCCACCCCTCTTCCGCCATGTCCTGGAGGCTGTCTCGCAGCAGCGCACTCGCGTAGGCCGAACACACTTCCAACATGAGGCCGGGGCAGTATGGCGATTTCAGAACAGAAATCGCCCTCTCGGCCGCGGGTTGTGGTACAAAGGCCTCGACGGCTGTGCGCGCGGTGGTCTGGCCGGCCAGCCCGACCGGAACCAACGCCGCCAAAATGACGAGCGCGATAAGAGCGCTGGATTTCTCCAGCGGACTACTACGTTTCATGATCCGCCCTGCCTCACGTTCTTGGTCGTGCCTGCGCGAAATTGCGCTCAGGGCCGAATACCCCAGCCGCCGATCGTTGAGCCACGGACGTCACCCGGATGGGCCTTCTAGCCCAGCCAAAGCTCTGATGACCGCCACTGCCCCCTGCCCCGTGCGCGCGGGGTCGTAGCCTCCCTCGAGCGCCGCCACGAGGCCAATGCCGTCCGCCTCGACCCGTTCGACGAGGTTTCGCGTGAGCGCATGGAGGTCCGCAGGCTCGAGGAGTTGCCCGCCCAGTGGATCGCCCGCCATCACGTCGAACCCCGCCGACACGAACACGAAGTCCGGGCGGCTGAAGGCCCACGCACGGTCCAACGCCGCGATGAATTGCTCGCGGTAACGATCGGGTGGGGTGGCCGCCGGCAGCGGGACGTTGATGGTGGCTCCAACACCCTCCCCCTCTCCCGTCTCCTCCGCGGCGCCCGTACCCGGGTAATGGGGATACTGGTGCAACGAGACGTAGACGACGGTGGGGTCCGCGTAGAAGATGTCCTGGGTACCGTTGCCGTGGTGCACATCCCAGTCCACGATCAGCACCCGCTCGGCGAGGCCCTTGTCCTGCATCCAGCGAGCCGCCACGGCGATATTGTTGAACAGGCAGAACCCCATGGGTCGGCTCGGGGTGGCGTGATGGCCTGGAGGACGAGTGGCCACGAAGGCGTTCCTCAGACTACCGTCGCTCACACGCTCCGCCGCCGTGATCACGGCTCCTGCGCTTCCCACTGCGGCGTCCCACGACGCCGCGGAGACGGGCGTGTCCTCGGTGAGTAACGTCCGGATGTCGTCGGCTTTGGCCAGCTCGACCGCCGCCCGTACCAACTCCACGTGGTCGGACGTGTGGACGCGCAGGAGGTCCTCTTCCAAGGCATCCCGGCAGTCGACCTGTACCACCGCCTGGTGGAGCGTCAGCAGGTCCTTGCCGACCGTCGACGACAGCGCTCGGAGGCGCCCCTGGTGCTCGGGGTGATTCCACCCGGTGTCGTGAAGTGCGGAGGCGGGATGGAGCAGGAAGCCGGTCGGGGGCACCCCGCTAGATCCGTTGGTCCGCGGAGACCAAGGCGGCCCGTTGCCTCGCGTCCTCGATGCGCTCCTGCACAGTGCGCACCTGATAGGTGCGCGACCGCAACGCGATGAGGGCGTCGCACGCGGCGCTCGTCGCGGACATCGTCGTGAAGTACGGCGTGCCGTGCGTGATCGCCGCACGCCGCATGGCGTAGTCATCGTACTGGGATTTCTTGCCCATCGGCGTGTTGATCAGCAGGTCCACCTCCCCACTCACGATCGCATCGACGATGTGGGGGCGGCCCTCACCAACCTTGTAGATCAACTTCGAGGGAATTCCTAGGCGGGTCAGGTAGGCATGGGTCCCCCGAGTCGCCAGGATCTTGAAATCCATGTCGTGGAAGCGGCGGAGGATCGGTGTCACCGTCGGCTTGTCGCGATCGTTGACTGTGACCGCCAGCGTCCCGCCTTTGACCGGCAGCGCGTTGCCGGACGCCACCTGTGCTTTGGCGATCGCCATACCGAATGAGTCGTCGAAGCCCATGACTTCGCCCGTCGACCGCATCTCGGGCCCGAGCAAGATGTCCACCTCGAAGCGGTTGAACGGGAAAACGGCCTCCTTGACCGCCACGCCGGCCACCGGCGGCTCCTCGGGCACATCGAGATCGACCAGGCTCTCGCCCATTATCACGCGCGCGGCCAGCCGGGCCAGTGGCACACCGGTAGCCTTGCTGACGAAGGGTATCGTGCGGCTGGCTCGCGGGTTCACCTCCAGCACGTACACGACCCCATCGCGGATCGCGAACTGCACGTTCAGCAGCCCGACCACACCCAACTCCAACGCGAACCGCCGTGTAAGCGTCTTGATCTCCTCGATTTCGTCTGCGCCCAGGAGATACGGCGGCAACACGCACGCCGAGTCACCCGAGTGCACCCCGGCATCTTCGATGTGCTGCATGATCCCACCGATCACCACATTGGTCCCGTCCGAGAGCGCGTCGACGTCGGCCTCGAAGGCATCCTCGATAAAGCGATCGACCAGCACCGGATGATCGGGTGACGCGCGCACGGCGCGGTCGAAGTAATCCCTCAAGGAGGGTTCGTCGTAGACGATCTCCATGGCCCTGCCGCCGAGCACGTAACTGGGGCGCACGAGCACCGGGTACCCGATGCCTTCGGCGACCCCGATCGCCTGCTCCACACTGGTGGCGGTGCCGTTCTCTGGGACGCGGGCCTTGATCTTCCTGCACACCTCGCTGAAGCGCTCGCGATCCTCGGCGCGGTCGATCGCGTCGACCGACGTGCCCAGGATAGTCGTCCCTAGCGCCGCGAGCGGCTTCGCCAACTTGAGGGGGGTCTGGCCGCCGAGTTGCACGATCACGCCCTCGGGGTCCTCCTTGTGGATGATCTCGAGCACATCCTCGAGCGTGAGCGATTCGAAGTAGAGCTTGTCGCTGATGTCGAAGTCGGTGGAGACGGTTTCCGGATTCGAGTTGATCATGATGGTCTCGAACCCGGCCTCGCGGAGAGCGAGCACGGCCTGCACGCAGCAATAGTCGAACTCGATTCCCTGCCCTATTCGGTTCGGGCCGCTGCCGAGGATGATGACCTTCTTGCGGTCCGACCGGGTCGATTCATCCTCGTCCTCATACGAGGAATAGAAGTAGGGGGTCGCCGCGGGAAACTCGCCCGCGCAGGTATCCACGACGTTGTAGGTCGGCCGGATGCCCAGGTCCCAGCGCCTCTGGCGCACGGCGTCTTCCCTCTCGCCCCTCAACCCCGCCATCTGGCAGTCGCTGAAGCCGTTGCGCTTCATCTCACGCACCTCGGCGAATCCCGGGTCGGACAGTCCGGCGTACCAGCCCTCCAGCTCGACGATCTCCTCGAGCTGCCTCAGGAACCACAGATCGATGCTGGTGGCATCGTGGATCTCCTCCACGCCGAGCCCGCTCAACAGGGCGCGCTTGATCTGAAAGGGCCGTTCGGCAGTGGGCCTTCGTAGGGCGGCCAGCAAGGTCTCCGGCTCCTCGTCCGTGAGCCCGTCGTCGATCGGACGCTCGGCGGTCACCCAACCCTCTCGGTCGATCTCCAGGCCGCGCAGGCCCTTTTGCCAGGCGGCCCGAAAGGTCCGACCGATGGCCATGGTCTCGCCAACCGCCTTCATCTGCACACCTAGGGTCCGATCGACCTCGGGAAACTTCTCGAACGCGAAGCGGGGGAACTTGACAACCACGTAGTCCAGGGTGGGTTCGAACGAGGCCGGGGTGGTCTTGGTGATGTCATTGGGCAACTCGTGGAGCAGGTATCCCACAGCAAGCTTGGCCCCCACGCGCGCGATCGGGAATCCGGTCGCCTTGGACGCCAGCGCCGAGGACCGAGAGACCCGCGGATTCATCTCGATCACCAGGATCTCGCCGGTCTGGGGGTTGACCGCAAACTGGATGTTGCACCCTCCGGCCTCCACACCGATCTCGCGAATGATCGCGATGGATGCGTTCCGTAGCTCCTGGTACTCCACGTCCGTGAGCGTCTGTACGGGGGCGACGGTGATCGAGTCGCCCGTGTGCACGCCCATCGGGTCGAAGTTCTCGATGGAGCAGACGATGATCACGTTATCCGATCTGTCCCGCACGACCTCGAGCTCGAATTCCTTCCAGCCGATCACGCTGCGGTCGATCTGGACTTCCGTGGTCGGCGAGGCGTCGAGGCCCTTCCGCACCATCACCCGGAACTCGTCACGGTTGTACGCGATGCCGCCACCCGTGCCTCCGAGTGTGAACGATGATCGGATGATGGCCGGGTAGCCGGTATCATCGACGATCTCCATGGCCTCGTCCACGGTCTTGGCGAACCCGCCGCTGGGAACCGCCAGGCCGATGCGTGCCATCGCGGCGGCGAATTCCTCACGGTTTTCCGCCATTCTGATCGAGCGGGCGTCGGCACCGATCAGTTCGACGCCGTGCTTCTCGAGCGTGCCACGCTCATGCAACTCCATCGCGAGGTTGAGGGCCGTCTGCCCACCCATGGTCGGCAGCAGCGCGTCGGGCTTCTCGCGCTCGATGACCCGCTCGACCCAATCGGCGGTGAGCGGCTCGATGTAGGTGCGGTCCGCCAGATCCGGGTCCGTCATGATCGTGGCTGGATTGGAGTTCACCAGGACGACCCGGTATCCCTCCTCCTTGAGCGCTCGCACGGCCTGAGTGCCGGAATAGTCGAACTCGCAGCCCTGACCGATGACGATAGGGCCAGAGCCCAGGATGAGGATGGAATCGAGGTCGGAGCGTCTAGGCAATGGGTCGCCGGAGCCGGGAGATCCAGGTCATGCGCATTGAGGAAGAACCTACTGATTCTGCGCACACCGGCAAGACGCTTTAGAGCGCGGGTACGACCCGAGGAACAACCGCCCGCGACGCAGCCGAGGTCCCCTACTCTCCCTTGCCGGCTTCCTTTCGAATCGCGGTCAGCAGCGCCAGAGCGAACCCACCCCAGACGAACGCCATGATTGCCACCATGGTCACGATGGTTTTTGTCGTCACCTGATCTCCCTTCCAAGAATCCTCAGCGCTCCACCCTTACGCTCAATCCGGCGACGCCCAACCTCGCATTGGTCACATCGACGGCCTCGACCACCCCAACCGTAGGAGCGCTTGCCGCTCGGTCGCTCACCAAGATGTTGAACTGTAGCGGCCCGCTCCCCGCCCCTACGAGCACGAGGCGCTGCGTACCCGAACTGAATAACCGGGTGGACCCCACCGCCTGGAAGCCGGTGACACCCGGGCCCGAGACGCTGAGAACAACGGCGCCGACGGATGCGTCCCGGCTCTCCACGACCGCCGAAAGCGCACCCGGACCCTGAGGCCCTGAATCGCCACAGCCCTGGAGCCCAAAAGCCGCCAGGAGGAGTAGCAGCGCTGCTGGCCGCCTCATCGGCCCCCCCCGTCTTTCGAGAGCCTGATAGGGATCACCATCTCGACCGGCCCAGGTGATCGCAGCAGGGACGCGCTCGGCGGGGCAACGAGGACGTAGGCCCGGAAATCTCCCAGGTCGTATGTGCCGTCCTGATTGCCCTTTCCATCCAGGAAGAGCGCCAGGTTGGGATCAACCTGCCCTGTCTGGAGGAAGGGCGCCGCCATATCCTGAAGGGTCGCGGCCGGCGGTCCGATACGGATCGTGAGGTCGAGCACCGCCTGGAGGCCGATCGCGTCGATCGCCCTCAGCGTAACCGGGAAGTCACCGTCGACGATGGGTACGCCCGACAGCGTCCCGGCATCCGTATCGAACCCGAGGCCGGTTGGGAACGTGCCTTGGGCGATCCAGCGCACGGGCGCGTTGCCGTTCACGACCTCGAAGGTCACGTCGACGGCATCCACCGCGTTCAGGCTGAGCTCAGATGGTGTGGCTTCGCCAAACCCGTAGGTCAAACCGAACACGGCCCCGGCGGTGGTTGGCGTGTTGAGCGTCACCACGGCCGGGTTGGGCATTCCGGCGAGTTCCCCCGTCCAGGAGTCGAATGCGAACCCCGTACGCGCATCGGCTAGAACGCTCACGGGGGCACCCAGCAAGATCCATCCGGGCTCGGACGGCGGCGACTTCACAATGGCTCCGGGCGACACCCCTTCGGACGGGGTGACGAGTTCGACATCGAATTGCACCTCCGGAGTACTATACGACGCGATCAGGATGGCATCGGCGATGCCCGTCACCCAATCCCGTGAGCGCGGCGAGGCGTCGTCCCACGACGAGAAACCATTGCGGATGCCATTCACGGGAGGGTCGCCGCCTGCGGCCTCGATCGAGTGCGCCTGGAAGGGCGCCGACTGGAAGACGAACGGGTCGGCCGACTGGGGCACACCATCGATCGTGAAAAGACTCCCACCCCCGGTTGTCCCCACCGATTGAACGCTGATCGACTGGAATCGGGTGAGCAGACGAAACTGAATCTGCTGGCCGACGGTCGTGATCTCCGTGACCGTGACACCTGCCGTTGCGCCCTCGTGCGTCACGGATGCGGGACTCGAGGCGGCATGGAAGACCTGGTTGGATGTAGAACCCGGAAAGGGATCGCCCGGATCGCCGCGTCCACGGCCCGCTTGGCCCAGATCGTTCTCTCCATCCGCCTGTTGGAGCCATACTCCCATGCGGTCCTCATCCGAGTTGACGCGGTTGACCGCCCACTGGCCGACAGCCACAGCCGGATCGATCCGCCAGATCAGCAACCCAGGCGACGGCAAGTCGATGTCGCTTCCCAGCCGCTGGCGGTTCTCGAGCAGATAGTAGTCGCCAGAGCCGTCATTGGCGTCCACCCGATAGACCTTGCCACCGGTCTCCACCGGGTCAAGCGTGAGCACACCATGATCCATATCCGGTGCGAGGACCTCGATGTCGGCCCACCCCAGCGCCTCCTTGCTCCACGCGGACATGTGGCAAGGCCGGGCCGTGTTGATCGCTTCCTGGTTGCAACCGAAGCTGCCCGACCCCATGAGGCCCCACTGGCCGATTCCCGCGTGCTGGCCTCCTACCGCGTAGAGATCCGGCAGCCCGAACCCGTGCCCCAACTCGTGTGAGAACACCCCGATCTCGTTGATCGTCACCTGGTTGCAAGCACGCGCAGGCGTGATCGTGTAGTCGTTCACGACGATCTGCCCGCCGTTGGCCGAAGGTGAGGTGGTCGTATACGTGACGCCGCTCCGGCTCTGGAGGCTCCACAGGTGTGACCAAACGTGCAGCGCGTTGCTGGTGCACTCTGCCCCGGCGGTAGGGTGTAGGACGGAGAGCACATCCACGAAACCGTCGTCGTCACCCGAGTTCGGTTCGCCGTCCGGCCCGTCGTTGTCGTAGGTGCCCCAATCGATGGAACCGTCGTCAACGACCCCGAGGATCTCCAGGATGAAGCCGGTCACGTCACCTGAGGAGTCGAGGCCGTTGGAGTTCCCGGTGACGTCGGCCGCCGAGCGGCTGGTCTTCACCCAATCTTGCGTCTCGCCGACCAGAGTGGCGCGGCCACCCGAGATCTCCGTGTAGTACTCAGCGATCGACAGCCCCTGCTGGTTCGGACCGTCGAAAAAGTGGGCCTGGACCGCTTCCCGCGTGAAGGGGGGCTCGCCGAGGAGCGGATCCGAGTCCGCATAGAGCCCAAGGATCACCGGGAATCTGAAGGTGCCGAGCGCGGGCAACGGACGGGGTCCAAGAACCAGGGCCGGACCACCCAACCGGTTACTCAACCCGGAAGGCTCACGGGTGCGCAGTGGGCTTCTCCATCCATGCTGGAACCGAAACGCGTCGGGATTCTGCCGCAGAACCTCGTAGTAACCGTCCGGAACCCGGGTTCCGTACATCGCCGCAAGGATCTCGACGTCCGTCTGGGCCATGCCGGGACGTGGGGATACTCCCGCGAACGCGGCGGTCAACAATACGATACGGGCTGAGAAGATCATCGATTCAGCTCCGGTCCTCCGCTCGAATGGCAAGCGTGTCCGCGACCTCGCGCATTCCGTCGATCACGTTCTGAATGTGTTCCGCCCGTTCCATCTCCATGAGCTCGACGCCGCGCGCGACGTCGTCGCGGTTGACCCCGGCGGCAAACGCCTTGTCCTTGAGCTTCTTGGTCACCGACTTCGGGCTCAGATCGTCGATCCCGTTGGGTCGCACGAGGCAGCACGCGTAGACCAACCCCGAAAGCTCGTCGCAGGCGAAGAGCACCTTTTCGAGCCTTGCCTCGGGCTCCACCCCGGTACGCTCCGGTGCATGGGCCTGAACCGCACGCACGAACTCCGGCGGATATCCTCGGCTTTCGAACTCTGCGATGGCGCGGTTCGGATGCTCGTCAGGGTGCTTTTCCCAATCCAAGTCGTGGAGCAGGCCCACCTGGCCCCAAAGCTCCTCTTCCTCACCCAGTAGTCGCGCGTAATGCCGCATCACCGCCTCGACCGCGAACATGTGCTTTCTGAGTCCCTCGTTCTCGACCCACGACTCGAGAAGAGCGAGCCCCTCGGCCCTATCCGGAAGCGCCATACTCGAATGCCCCCCATGCTTTCAAGGCTGTGCGGTGTGAAAGGATGTCCATCATACCCGGGACGACGGACAGAGGTGCGAGGCCACACATGCCTCGCAGCGCGGCTTGCGCGCATCACACACCCGGCGTCCGTGGAAGATCAAGAGGTGAGCGAGCATCGTCCAACGCTCGTTCGGGAAGAGCGCCATGAGGTCCCGCTCGATCTTTTCCGGCGCCTTTTCCGCGCTGAAGTCCAGAAGTCTCGACAAGCGCTTGACGTGGGTATCGACCACCACGCCCTCCTCGACCCCGAACGCATTTCCAAGCACCACGTTCGCCGTTTTGCGCCCGATGCCCGGGAGAGCAGTGAGCTCGGCCATGGTCCGTGGAACCTCGCCCCCGTGGTCTTCCACCACGCCCTGGGCAAAGGCGATGATGTTTCTTGTCTTGTTTCGGAAGAAGCCCGTGGACTTGACCATCGCTTCCACGTCTTCCTGGCGGGCCCCAGCCAAGTCTGTGGCGGTCGCATACCGCTCGAAGAGGCCCGGAGTGACCATGTTCACCCGCACATCCGTGGTCTGCGCGGACAGGATCGTGGCCACGGCGAGTTGGTAGGCGTCCACATGCTCCAACTCGCAGGTCGCGTCCGGGTACTCCTCGCTCAGGAGATCGTAGACCTCCCCGGCACGCTCCCGCTTCCCGGTCTTCGATTCTCTGGGCATGGTCAGGCCTCGGCCGTGTCCGGACTCTGCGATGTTCGAGTGCCCAACCACCTGTTCAGCGCCAACAACAATACCAGCACGATCGCCCACTGGATCAACACGGTGCCCACGTTGAACGCCGAGAACAGCGTCCAGGTCTCCGCAAAGGTCTCGCCCCTGGCTTGCAGCAACCACCAGACCATCAGCACGACGGCCTCGACCACGATCAGGCGGATCGCCCAGTCCCACCACGCCCCGATGTGAATGTCGGAATGACCTGTGTTGATGAAGGTTTCACGCCATTTGGTCACTCCGAACTTGAGAACGGCGAACGCGAAGAAGAAGCCCGAAAGCATCAACCCGACGCCCCAGACCCAGTCCTGGTTGGCGAATACGTCCATGTTGAGCGCGCTCGGGATGCCGAAGAGGAGGCCCGCCGCGCCCACCATTCCGATCGCGCGACCACGGGGCAACCCCAAATCCATGAGGATCCGGCTCGCCAGCTCGATCATCGCGACCAGCGACGTCCACGCCGCGAATACCAGCGCCATGAAGAACAGCGCCATGAAGAAGCGCCCGCCGGGCATGAGCGCAAACAGTTGGGGAACCCAGATGAATGTCAGTCCCTCGTTCCCGGCGCCCACGATCTCACTCGCCGCATCTGGCATGATGGAGAAGACCGTGGCCAGCACCATGATCCCGGCCAACAGTGACATCGCGTTGTTCCCGAACCCGATCACGAACGCGTTCAGGGCGGTATCCTCGTTCTGCCGCATGTAGATGGCGTACGTCAGCACCAACCCCCACCCCGCACCCGTGTCCCAGGCGTTCTGTGTCAGCGCCTCCAGCCAGATATTGACGTCGGCGAGGTCGGCCAGGTTGGGCGTGAACAGAAACGCCAGCCCTGCGCTCGCGCCAGGAAGGGTGACCGCCCTGATGGCGAGCACGACCAACAGGATGATGAGGCTTGGAATCAAGATGCGAGCGGCCGTCTCGATCCCCTTGACGCCCTTGGAAACCACGAATATGCCCAGGGACATCGCAACCACGTGGGTGACAACCGCCCCCGGAGAGCCCGCGAAACCCTCCCAGAACGCGCCCGGCGTCGCCCCAGGAACATCACCGGTGAGTGTGGCCACGAAGAACCTGATCGTCCAACCCATGACCACGCTGTAGTAGAACATGATCGCGGTGGCCACGAAGGCCACCCAGGCACCCATCCAGGCAAAACCGGGGCCGATCGTCTTGATGAAGGACCCGATCGCACCCTTTCGTGTCCCCTTGCCCATCGAGAACTCGAGAATGAGCAGGGGTACCGACCAAAGGAGGAGGAAGACGACCCAAGCCACCAGAAACGACCCGCCTCCGTTCGAGGCCGCGATGCGGGGGAATCGCCAGATATTCCCGGTTCCGACAGCCATGCCCAGCATGACCAGGAGCATCCCCCACCGCGAGCTGAACACCTCGGACCTGGATGCCACGTGGAGCACCTCCTGCGGGATGAGCGGTTTAGGGCCGTCGAGATGCACCGCGTCTTCGACGAGGAGAAGATAGTCGGCGCTCGCTCACTGACAATCGCGAGCTAGGAACTCATAGACGCTCGCGCACCCAGGTCTCGACCTGGTCGACCGCCACGCGAACCTGCTCGAGGGTGTCACGGTCCCGGATGGTGACCGTGGCATCCTCGTTCGTTTGGCCGTCCACCGTGACACACCAGGGCGTGCCCGCTTCGTCCTGCCGGCGGTAACGGCGTCCGATGGAGCCCGCGGCGTCATAGAACGACGGGATGGCGGAGGAGCGCAGATCCTTCTGTAGCTTGGTGGCCAGCTCGGGCAGCCCGTCCTTCTTGACCAGGGGGAAGACGGCCACCTTGATGGGCGCAAGGCGTGGGTTCAGCCGAAGGACGACTCGCTCCTCGCCGTCGATCTCCTCTTCGTGGTAGGCATCCGCCAAGAGGACCAAGACCGTGCGATCGACGCCCACCGCGGTCTCGACCACAAAGGGCAGGAAGCGCTTGCCACCAACGGGATCGATGTATTCGAGCCGCTTGCCGGAAAACTCCTGGTGCCGGGACAGGTCGAAGTCGGTGCGGTTGTGGATTCCCTCGAATTCCTTCCAACCGAATGGGAACTCGTACTCGATGTCGACCGCGGTCTTGGCGTAATGGGCCAACTCGTCGGGACCATGGTCATGGAATCGGAGCTTTTCCCTGTTGATCCCCAAAGACAAGTGCCAGTCGAACCGCTGGGCCTTCCAGTACTCGAACCACTCCTCGTCGGTGCCGGGTTCGACGAAGAATTGCATCTCCATCTGCTCGAACTCGCGCGTGCGGAATATGAAGTTCCCGGGCGTGATCTCGTTCCGGAACGCCTTTCCGATCTGGGCGATCCCGAACGGGACCTTCTGGCGCGCGGCGGTCTGTACGTTCAAGAAATTCACGTAGCTCCCCTGGGCCGTCTCCGGCCGCAGGTAGACCACGGACGCGTCTTCCTCCACGGGCCCCATGTAGGTCTTGAACATGAGGTTGAAGAGGCGCGGTTCGGAAAACGCCTCCCTAGTGCCACAGACGGGACACTGCCCGCCTTCCACCTCAGGGAGATCCGCGCGAAAGCGCCGATTGCAGCTCTTGCACTCGACCAGCGGGTCGGTGAACTCTTCGACGTGACCGGATGCCTCCCAAACCTTGGGGTGCATCAGGATAGCGGTGTCTAGGCCCTCGACATCATCCCTCTGGTGGACCATGGTGCTCCACCAGAGATCTTTGACGTTGCGTTTGAGCTCGACTCCAAGGGGTCCGTAGTCCCACACGGACCCGGTGCCGCCGTAGATCTCGGAGGACTGAAAGATGAAACCCCGGCGCTTGGCCAGGGAAGTGAGCTTGTCCATTCGATCCCGAATGTCGATTGAGTGGAAGCAGGAAGGCAGGAAGGTAGAAGAGGCCAGGAGAGGGAGCAACCGACCGAATGGAGGGTATGAGCGCCTTGGCGGGTCTCTGGCGGCCCGGTGTCGATAGAGGACGACCCCTGAGGAACATGTCATGCTGACGTTCACTGAGAGGGCTCGCGCGATGGTGCAGACGTACATCGACGCGAGCGACGGCGACCTTATTGCGCTGCGTATCACGCTCGAGGGAAGCCCCGGGAAGCCGGACTTCGCGCTCACGCTCGTGGAGGCCTCCGAGGCGAAAGAGAACGAGAGCCACGTAGCCGTGGACGGCCTCACGGTTCTGGTGGACCCAGCCCAGACGAGCACGCTCGAGGGCGCGACCATCGATTTTGTGGAGCACGTCAACGAGAGTGGGTTCGAGGTTCGCCTCGACGCGAGCAGCGCCGACGCGAAGCCACGGGTCGGTTCACCGACCGGCCCGATGGCCGATCGCATCAGGCAGGTTCTCGACGAACAGATCAATCCGGCCATCGCATCCCATGGTGGATTCATCGAACTCGTGGAGGTCGAGGGCACCGAGGTTTATCTGGAGATGAGCGGCGGGTGCCAGGGCTGTGCCATGTCTCGTATGACGCTTCGGCAGGGAGTCGAGCGCATGGTACGCCAGGCGGTGCCCGAGATCACCGAGATCCACGACGTGACCGACCATTCGAGCGGTGAGAATCCCTACTTTGAAGGGCCGACGATGTAGCATGGGCGAGGACCGACCCCACTGGGGAAGGATGCCCCTGTCGGACCAGTTTCGAGGATTGCTCGGTCCAACGATCATCGGAGGTTGGAACTTGACGTTCCGCGGGTCTGACGACCCGCCTTTCTCCGCGACCACCCGAACAGGTCGATCCGACAGGGGCCATGGGGGACACGAACAAGAGGCTGGCTCCCTCAGTGTTCGGCCGTCGAGAGCTCAAGAGTAGCTAGTGCTCTATATCGACATCCTCAAGTTGTGACCTCGTCCGTCTTGAGACAGTGGGGAGGAGGAGGATTCTTCTGTGGGGATTCTCCCCACATACTCCAGGCCGGTTCCTTGACATTTGATTCGGGTGCGATACGGTGAGAGGCCCATGGCGTTTGGACTCACAGGACCACGTGCGGGAAACCGTGCACGCGGAAAGGACCTTACTCGCAACCCGGATCAGCCATCATGTCTTCCGTATTGAGCCAACTCGTCGAAGAACTCGCCGCCGGCCGCGTCACGGTAGTCGACCTCACGCAGCCGCTGGGTCCGGATACGCCGATCATCGGACTGCCTGAGATATTCGCGTCCTCGCCGGGCGTCACCATAGAACAGATCTCCCGCTACGACGACGCAGGACCCGCCTGGTACTGGAACACGCTGAGCTTCGGAGAACACACGGGAACACACTTCGATGCGCCGGTCCACTGGATCACCGGCAAGGATCTACCGAACAACTCCTGCAACACGCTTCCGCCTGGCCGCTTCGTGGGGCCGGCGTGCGTCATCGACGTCACAGCCGACGTCGATGCCGATCCCGATTTTTTGCTCACGCCCGAGCGTATCGAGGGTTGGGAAGCCGAGCACGGACGTATTCCCTCCGGAGCCTGGGTGCTACTCCGCACAGGTTGGAGCCGGCGAACGACGGCCGAGGAGTTCCTGAACGTGGCCGAAGACGGGCCGCACTCGCCTGGCTTCGACACGGCCGCCTCCGAGATGCTGGCCCACGACCGCGACGTCACGGGAGTGGGCGTCGAAACAGTCGGGACAGACGCCGGCCAAGCTGGAGGCTTCGATCCCCCGTTCCCGAACCACTCGATCATGCACGGCGCGGGGAAACTCGGACTGGCCAGTCTCTGCAATCTCGATCGCCTGCCCGCCACCGGCGCCATCGTGATCGCCGCGCCGCTCAAGATCGTGGACGGAAGCGGAAGTCCACTGCGTGTGATAGCGTTGGCGCCGGCCTAGCAGGAGGCCGGCGCGGCAGCGGCGGCCGCTACCCGTCGAGCGGCCCGCTTCCGATCCAACCCACGTCGGGCGCGACGCACCGAATCGTGGTAGGGTCAGGCCGCCAGGCTGTGGATCGAGAGGCCACCGAAGCCGGATCCGCGGACAAAGTCCCCGTGGCCCGAACCGACTCCGGTGACGCACTCGAATCCACTTTGGATCGAGCCTCTCCGCCGCGGTAGGCGAGACGCATCTCCGCGTCCGATGGCTTGTGAAAGACGGAATTGGTAGAGGGGACCCCAACGGCAATATCCGTGGGGCGAATCCCATCCCCCGATGCACCCTCTACCAACTCCACATATGCAGCAAGCTGCGTGGCGCGGACCCATCTCTCCCGATCTTCGCTCAAGATCAGGGTGGAAGCCGCGATCTCGCCGCCCTGGATTCGATGATCCAGGGCTCGTCAGTCTGCTAATGAGACCTCGTTCCCCTGGCCATCGAGATATCGATATGCCATCCTCAGCCTCGTAGTGAGGCTGTATTCCCCCGGTTTAGCGCGCTATTTACATCACGCAGCCGCATAACGGCCTTGTGGTCAAGCCAATGAGTCGGGGCATGTTTTCCAGGAACTACAGCGGTTTGGCGCCGGCTAGGAAGAGACTCTTCCCTACGCAGCCTCCGACAACGCTTGGCGCCTGGGAAGGCGCCGCGAGCCGGGCGAACCAGCGATATTGCAATCTAAGAAGTGCTATGAGTCCAGCACAAGGATTATGACGACCAAACCTCTGCTCCCGATCGTCCAGCGCGCGCTCAATCACGTGGAGCGGCATGCCATCGTCGAGCCGAAGGGACGGTTCACCTACGGTGACCTCCTGACCGCTTCGGCAAACGTCGCGGCCACTTTGACGGCCGAGTGCGGTCAGTTGGAGCAAGGGAGAGTGGCCTACTTGGTTCCCCCGGGCTGCATCTACGCCGCCGTTCAATGGGGCGTTTGGCGGGCGGGCGGAATGGGCGTACCCATGGCCCCATCCGATCCGGTGAGAGAATTGGCGTACATCCTCGACGATGCAGACCCGGTGGCGATCATCGCTCACTCCAGCTTCCAGGACACCGTCAAGCGACTCGCGACGAATCGCGGTGTCCCGGTGTTCACAGCCCAGGAGCTCGTGAGGCACCACCACGACGATGGTTGGCGGGACCCGGACGTCGGTGTGGATGACCGGGCTCTGATGGTCTACACGAGTGGAACGACCGGAAAGCCCAAGGGCGTGGTCACGACGCACGCGAATATCGAGGCACAGGTGCGATCTCTGGTCGAGGCGTGGGAATGGACGGCGGAGGACCGGATCCTGCACGTCCTGCCCCTTCACCACGTTCATGGAATTGTGAACGCGCTCTCCTGCGCACTCTGGTCGGGCGCAAGCTGCCACGTTCTACCAGACTTCGATGCGCACGATGTATGGGAGCGATTCGCCGAGGACGACCTGAGCCTGTTCATGGCCGTACCGACGATCTACACGAAGCTGATCGGCGCATGGCAAGAAGGGTCGGACGAAGACAAGGTTCGATGGTCCGAGGGGGCGAAGAAACTCAGGCTCATGGTCTCTGGATCCGCTGCGCTGCCGGTGCGAACACTGGAGCGTTGGAGGGAGATTACAGGCCACACCCTGCTGGAGCGCTACGGCATGACCGAGATCGGCATGGCGCTCTCGAATCCGCTTCGCGGTAAACGTGTACCGGGGCACGTCGGCACGCCACTGCCGGGCGTGGAGGTTCGGCAAGTGGACGAGGCCGGTCAGGTGCAGGATTCTCCACGAGGTCCGGGCGAGCTCGAGGTCAGAGGTCCCGGTGTGTTCCTCGAATACTGGAGGCGCCCCGACGAGACGGCCGCCGCCTTCAACGAGGGCTGGTTCCGCACCGGAGACATGGCTGTGGTTCACGAGGGTCAGTTCCGCCTGCTGGGGAGGACGTCCATCGACATCTTGAAGAGTGGCGGCTACAAGGTGTCGGCGCTGGAGATCGAGGAACTGTTCCGGGAGCATCCACAGGTGTGCGACTGCGCGGTAGTCGCCATCGACGATCCGGAGTGGGGTGATCTGGTATGCGCGGCAGTGGTCCTCGAGCCTGGATCCTCGCTCGATCCCTTCGAGCTTCGCCGCTGGTCCAAAGACCTGCTCGCTCCCTACAAGGTGCCCCGCCGCATGATGGTGCTCGATGAGTTGCCGAGGAATGCCATGGGGAAGGTTACCAAGCCTGCTCTCAGTGACCTGTTCAGGACAGCCGAATCCGGAGAGACGCAAGATGCCGAATCGCCTTCGGAGCCGGACACCACCTCGAACTCGCCCTAGCGGGGAGGTGATTCTCCCCAGATCTCGGCGAGCCCCTCAGATTTAGATCAGCCGCCGCCGTGGGCGCGAAGCTCCGCAATCAGCTTTGGCAGGGCCAGCTTGAACCAAACTGTGTAGGCCTCAGGGCGGCGCTCGACGTCCTCCTCGACCTCCCCCAACGCGGCCCACCACCAGCCTTCGACCTCGGCTGGATTCGGGCTTGGATCACCCTGGTAACGGCCCACGAGGACATGATCCAACTCATGTTCGGTCAGTCCGGCGTCGAGGTCCGCTTCATACAGGAAAGTAAAGACAGGCGAAAGCTCGGCATCGATACCCATCTCCTCCCGCAGCCGCCTGCGGGCGGCGTGCTTCACGTCCTCGCCGGGTCTGGGGTGGCTACAGCACGTGTTGGTCCAGAGTCCACCGGAGTGATACTTGGTACTGGACCTGCGCTGGAGTAGCAGCTCACCGGCGTCGTTGAGGATGAAAACCGAGAAGGCCCGGTGCAGGAGCCCCCGCCGGTGCGCCTCCAGCTTCTCGGCAACGCCGATCTCGCGGTCATCGGCGTCAACCAGGACGACCGTATCCGCTCCGGTTGTCTCCATTCGCTCGTTCTCCCTGGTAAGGCAAATGCACACAGGCGAGAGTATACCGACAGGCCACCGACCACCGAAACCACGGGAGCATTCGGGCATCGAGATCCCTGGGTTGCGGCCGGCGCCAGAGCGCTGTCTCTTCGGGCCATGTCGACATGCCTCCTCATCTATGGTGAAGCGCGCACCGGCGATCCGCCGAAGCGATTGCCGGGGAGTGAATCACTCGTTACCCAGTGGGCACCGACAACCATCCACGGGAAGGTTTCATGCACCGACTGAATCGCCGGAATTTCGTGAAGAAGGCCGCGCTCGGCATGGCGGGGACGGGAGCATTGGCCTCTTGTTCGAGTGAGTCCGGATCGGTGGCATCGAACGACCAGGGCATCGTCTGCGGTCCGGAGGTACGCTGGCGCCTGGCGTCGAGCTTCCCGCCGAGCCTGGACATTCTGCATGGGGCGGCCATAGAGGTCGCCGACCGCGTGAGCGCCATGACAGGCGGCCGGTTCACGATGAGGGTCTTCGCGGCGGGAGAGATCGTGCCCGCACTCCAGGTGATGGACGGGGTGATGCAGCGCACGGTCCATGCCGGCTATACCGCGGACTACTACTACATCGGCAAAAGCCCCGCGCTGGCGTTCGGCAGCACGATTCCGTTCGGTCTGAACTCACGGCAGCAGACCGCCTGGCTCCATGAGGGGGGCGGCCTGGACCTGCTGCGGGAGGTTTACTCCGACTTCGGGATCATCCCGTTCCCATGCGGAAACACGGGCGCGCAGTTCGGCGGCTGGTTCCGTGAGCCTATCGGTTCGCTCTCGGAACTGAGGGGTCTGCGCATGCGCATCCCAGGACTCGCAGGCGAGATCATGACGCGGATGGGCGTAACGGTCCAGGTACTTGCCGGCGCCGACATCTATCCCGCGCTCGAAAGAGGCGCGATCGACGCCACCGAGTTTGTCGGGCCGTATGACGACGAGAAGCTCGGCTTCTACGCCATCGCGCCCAACTACTACATCCCGGGCTGGTGGGAACCGGGGCTGTCGGCCACGCTACAGGTCGGCCTCGACGCCTGGAACGACCTGCCGGAGACCTACCAACAGGTGCTCGAAGGCGCGTGCCGCGAGACCACCCTCACCACGCTCGCACGGTACGACGTCGAGAACCCGAAGGCCCTCGCCCGACTGACGGGGGAGCACGGTGTGACGCTGAGACATTTCTCCACAGATATCATGGAAGCCGCATGGAGAGAGTCGAACGCCTTCCTCGAAGAGCAGGCGGCGGCCGACGCCACCTTCCGCCGAATCTACGAGCCGTGGAAGGCGTTCAGAGCGCAGAGCTTTCCGTACTTCGCCGGGAACGAGGCCGCCTACGCCAACTTCGCGTTCGGCAAGATCGGGGGATAGTGAGCGGGCCCTGGCTCTGGCTAACGCGCTGCCCAGAGGATGACTCCCGCCAGCACCACGAGCTGGATCACGATGAACGGCACCACACCGCGGTAGATGCTTGTCGTGGGGATTTCTTTCGGCGTCACCCCGCGCAGGTAGAAGAGCGAGAACCCAAACGGGGGAGTCAGAAACGAGGTCTGGAGGTTTACGGCCAGCACGATGCCGAGCCATGTGAGGTCGATTCCGAGGATCACGGCCGGCGCCGTGATCAGCGGCACGATGATGAACGCGATCTCGAAGAAGTCGAGGAAGAACCCCAGGAAGAAAACGAACGCGTTCACCACCAGCAGGAAGCCGATGGTGCCGCCGGGAAGGTTGCTCAGCGTGTTCGAGATCCACAGGTCGCCCTCGAGTCCCCTGAACACCAGCGCGAAGGCCGTGGACCCGATGAGCAGGAAGATCACCATGATGGTGAGATCGGCGGTAGTGCTCATCGCCGCCTTGAGCGCCTCCATGGACAACTTGCGGTTCATAGCCGCCAGCCCCATCGCGCCGATGGATCCGAGCGCACCCGCCTCGGTCGGGGTAGCCACCCCGGCGAAGATGCTCCCAAGGACCACCAAGATCAGTGCGAGCGGCGGCAGAAGCGATACGACAACACGACGAGCCAGCGCCGCGCCTTTGATCGCCCGAGCCTCGGCGGGCATGGCCGGCGCCGCCTGGGGCTTGACCCACGCAACGATCAGGACGTAGGCCGCGTAGGAACCTGTGAGGATCAGCCCGGGGACCAGCGCGGCCCGGAAGAGCGCACCGACGGAAACCCCCATCTGATCGCCAAGGATGATCAAGACCAGGCTCGGCGGAATGATCTGCCCGAGTGTGCCAGAGGCCGCGACCACGCCGAGCGTGAGCTCGTCCTCGTAGCCGTTTCTGCGCATCACCGGCACGGAGATCAGTCCCATAGCGGTGACCGAGGCGCCCACGACGCCGGTCGCCGCCGCGAGGAGGGCTCCGACGAAGATCACGCCGATCGCCAAGCCTCCGCGGAAGCGCCCGAACAGAATTCCGATCGTCTCGAGCAGAGCCTCGGCCAGACGTGACTTCTCGAGAATCGTGCCCATGAAGATGAAGAAGGGCACGGCCAGAAGCGTGTAGTTGGACATCGTGCCGAACGTCCGTCCCGACATCGCAGTCATGAGGATCAGGTCGAAGTCACCCGTCAGCGCGCCGAGAAAGGCAAAAAGGAGCGCGGTGCCGGCGAGTGCGAATGCCACCGGGTAGCCCGTGAAGATCAGGAGGAGCGCACCCCCGAACATCGCCGGCCCCCAAAGGCCACTCATGGCTGGCCGCCCCCCGGAGCGCGACCCGTCCGGATGCGCTCAATCTGCTTGATGGCCTGGCTGACCCCCTGCAGGAGGAGCAGGAAAAACGAGACCAGAATGAGCGTCTTGATGGGATATCGCGGCAAGCCGCCGGGATCGGGCGAACCCTCTAGAACGGCCCAGGAGTTCCGAACGGCCGGCCACGAGACCCAAAGCATCATGACGCAGAAGGGCAGCAGGAACAGGACCGAGCCCACAAGGTCGATCCACGCCCGCCCCCGAACCGACAGTCGCGAATAGAGCACGTCCACCCGGACGTGCACGTCCCTGTTGAGGCCATACGCCGCCCCGAGCAGAAAAATCATGGAGAACATGTACCACTGGAGATCGAAGAAGGCGTTTGAGCTGAGTGACACCCCGGGGTACCGGCGGGTCGCGTACCGGGCAAGCGCGTTGAAGGCGCCCACGAGCACCATGAGGAGTACGAGCCACGGAATTGCTGCCCCGATTCGGTCGTTCGCCCGATCGATCGCGGCGGAAAAGCGCAGCAACAGCCTCATGGAAGTCTCATGCACTCACCCGTGGCAACGAATCACTTGGTCCGGGCTGCATTCTGACGCGGAGATCGGTCTCGCGCAAATTTGGCGAAAGAAGGGGGTTGGTGGGCGGCTGCCGCGAGGATCCCGCTGCGCCGCGGACGTCGGTGCGCAGCGCAGGCTGCGCACCGGTCACATTACTTCTTCGAGTGGATGAAGTCTGTGAACCCCACGTCGTAGTCCGAGATGCCATTCTGGCCGGTCATTCGCATGCGTTCCTCGAAGATCGGCTTCATCACCATCCAGACTCCACGCTCGTAGGCCGAGGGCGGCGGACGGATGCCGTGGAACGCCTCGACAAGCTCCTCACGCAAGCCGGATTCATCCACCAACTCGTGGTACCGGTCCAGGTCCGCGTCCGCCAGCACGCGCAGATTGCGATGCACGCGCTCGCATAACGCCGCTTGGACCAGGATGTTCTCCCCCGACTCGGCGAGCGTCATATAGGCCAGGGCCTGCGCCTGGAGTTCTTTCATGTAGCCCTTCCGGTGGCATAACTCGTGGGCAATGATGTGCGGCTCGAACACGCCGGTGTCACGGAAGATCGTCACGTCGCCGGTCAGCATGTCGCACGCACCGAGCGCGAAGGGGAAGATCACCCTGCTGATCGAGAAACTCCGGATTTCGGAACTGGTCTCGACACGCTGCCCGGTGATCGAGGCGATGTAGTCGGTGAGGTACTCGTTCACGAGCTCCGCGAGCTCCTCGCGGTCCATGCTCATCGGCTCGTAGTTGGCATTCAGCTGAACTACGAGTTCCTTGACCTCCGCCTCCCGCTCGTCATCGGTCATCGACGTCAGGTTGTCCACGTCCGCACCGAAGGTCTTCTCGAAATCGATCGGACGGGCCTCCTTACGAGAGATCCAATCGCTCAACGCGCTCCCGGCATAGGCACCCAAGGCGACTGCTTGGAGCACCCGCCCCGGCAGCGTCGCGCCCAACAACACCCGTGACGCCAGCGGAGCCAACACGAACACATCCGTGAGGGCCACGGGTGAATAGGTCGCCTGATTCGGGATTCGAACCTCGTCCATACTTCCTCTCGCGCTTTCGTGCGCACGCCGCATGAAGGGTTCTGCTACGCCTAAAGACCCTACGGGATCCCCCCCCAGCGGTTTCGCCAACCGATCGGATCAGAGTAGAATGGCGGACCTCGTACGACGAAGGGAGTGGAATGGAGGACTCGGTCAAACGAAGCAAGTCGGCATCGCTGATGCCGCTCTCATGGTGGGTGATGTTCGGGTGGGTCCTCCCCTACCATGCCGACGGCCAGTCCGTCGGCAACGATCGCTGGTTCCCCGAAGAGTCGTATTTCTCCGCGCCTATGGCCGCTCCGCGGGAGCCCACGTTCGCGCTTCGCGGGATCTGGACCGACGTGTTCGCGAAGACGACCGCTCCCGGTGAGCGAGAGCCCTTCAGCTTCGACGGAGCGGACGGACTGCCCAGGGAACTCCAGGGAGAAGCCGCCATGGGTGGCCATGTCCGCATTTGGCAACCCGCACAATGGGCTGGTGGCGGCTTGATCCTGGGCATCCAGACCGGGGTGTTCGGGCGCTTCCGACTCGAGGTTAGCAGCAGCGACCTGGTGTCCTCCGACTGGGTCGTGTCCTTTCCTGCGGAGCTCGCGTGGGGCCGCTGGTCCGGACGGGTCCGCTTCACCCACTGGAGCGCGCACATAGGGGATGAACTCGTGGAGACCACCGGTGCCCAGCGGCTGGACTTCACGTCGGAGACCTTCGACGGAATGGCGGCCTACGACCTCGGTACCGTCAGACTTTATGGCGGAGGGGGCCTCGTCACCCGCTCCAGTCTGGAAAATGAGGAGCAGCTAGGGCCGAACTTCTCCGACAACGGCTTCGTGCAGGCCGGTGCCGAGGGACGCTGGCTCCCGTGGGGGGACGGCAAGCTCGGAGTGGAGACGGCCCTCGACTGGCAGGCCACCGATCGGGCCGACTGGCGAGGACGCATCTCCGCTGTCGCCGGCGTGACCGTACAGGACGGGGGTCGGTCGGCGACCCTGCGCGCTCTCTTCCACGACGGCCCGTCGCCGATGGGGCAGTTCTTTCTTACGGACGAGCGCTTTTGGGGCTTCGAGCTCCTGTTGGCGTTTTGAGCGGCCGCCGCCCTCCCTTCTAGAAGCGCCAGTTCACGATCGGGAGAAAGGCGTGGCCCTCGGCCACCTTGATGAAGTTCAGAATCCCGATCTGGAGCCCCACGAAGTCGTCGGCCCAGTTCACGATCCCCAACATGAAGCCCCTACCGGAGCCGAGCCTGTTGAAGAAGCCCACCTGAAGCACCTCGCCCGAGGCGGCATCGTTGTACAACCCCAGTTGAAAGCCCGTGGTTGGTCCCTCCGAGATGTTGACGAAGGTGTTCTGGAAGCCCTGGAAGCCGCCCTCGGCCAGTCCGACGAACCCGAACTGGACGCCCCTGGTGACTCCGGTCGTGTGGCTGATTATACCGATGTCGAGGCCCTGCATGGAGGCGTTCCGTCCGTAAAGGCTGAGCCGGATACCGGCGATATCGGCCTCGGGGCCCACGATCTGGACCGGGCTGAACAGCGACAGTTCGAACGCCCGCGGCTGTTCCTGGGCCGCCAGACCGGCAGGCACCATCACGACCATCCCAGCCATCAGAACTACCAACTGGCGCGCACACTTCATCAATCGGTTTCCTCGGTTCCGGGCCCGCTCCCTTGCGCGGTCAGCGGGCAGGAGCACAAGCTTTGAGATATCCGTGTACACCTCGACCGATGCAGAAGGATCCCATCCCCCTCGGCGAGTAGGTTCGATGACGGAAACATTCGGCGGCGGAATGCTGCGGCGTAACCGGGCGCTCGCAGAACTCTTGCGGCTAGCCCGGCGGGTCATCGCGGACGGTGTGGTCACGTCTCACGAGGCCACCGCGTTCCAGTACTGGCTGGAGACCAATCCCGACATGGCGGGCGTGTGGCCGGTGGATACGCTGACGCGCAGACTCAGCGAAATCTTCGGGAGCGGCGAGTTGGGTCCCGAGGATCGCGTCGAGCTGCTCCACCTGCTCGAGGACGTGACGGGCGAGGGCCCCGGAGCGCGGCCGGAAGAGTGGGGCAAGCTGGACCGCCCAAAGGGTTGACGCCTCGTGCCCGCCGACCGCCGCTTCGCGGGTGATGGTGCCACTCCCGCGAGACCCTCCTCTCGACTCACCCGGCGAGCCGGCCGCGCAGGCAGCCGACAACACGACACTCAGGACGATCACGACGAACGATAGGCGGCGCATTGTAGGTCATCCCCCGCAACGGAACGGAACGAACACTTGCTGGCCTAAATCCGTTCTCGGCGGCTCACCTGTCAAGACCTGATCGGTGAAATAACGCTCGACAGTGCGCATCCCACACGCCTATCTTGCTTCCCCCCACCAGGATCCGGTGGACCGGGCCGCCCGGGGAGCGGCCGCGTCTCACGAATAGGAGGAACCCATGCGACTCGTACGACCACTGGCCGCCGCTGTTCTGGCGATCAGCCTGACCCTGGCCCCGGGCCAACTCCAAGCTCAGAACCTCGCGCAGACCTGGACGCTGAAGCCCGCACTGGGCTCCGGCGCCGCCTTCGAGTCCGCCCTGAGAGACCACATCGAGTGGCGTAAGGCCAACGGTGAGACGTGGAACTGGACCACGTACCAGGTCGTCACCGGCCCGGATCAGGGCGATTACGTCATTCGTTCCGGCAACCACACGTGGGCCGACTTCGACGAATACGATGCCGGATTCGGTCCGGTGGGTGGACTCGCCTACGGGGCCACGGTCATGTCGCTTACGGCTGCCGCCAGCATGACGATCACCGCCAGCGACACGACCAGAATGCGCCTGCCCGATGATCTGGACGAGTACAACCTGCTGAACGTGGTCACCTGGACGCTGGTGCCCGGCCGTGAAGGTGCGTTCAATGAGGCCATCGACAAGTACCACGCGGCGATCACCGAAGTCGACGCTCCCATGTATTACGTGTTCATCAATCCGGTTGCAGGCTCGACCGGCCCGTCGATGACTCTCGTCATCTTCGAGAAGAACTGGGCAGGCTTCGCGGAAGAAGATCCCACGATGAACGAGATCATGACCGAGAAGTACGGCGAAGACGGGTTCGCCGAGATCGTTGAGCAGATCACCTCCTCCATAGTCTCGGAGGAGACCCAGATCGCTCGTCTCAGGCGGGACCTCTCCATCGTTCTGGACGGCGGCATGTAGGGACGGCCGCTATCGCGAGCGCTCTCGAGTCCGCAACTGAAAGGGGCCCGGCATGACCGCCGCGGCCCCTTTCTCTCGTCCCCGAGCGTTGCCCCGGCCGACGGGCGTCGCGATCGTGGTACTACAGGGTCCATGTATCGCTGCGGGAGGAAGGGCCATGCAGGTGGAGCGCGTCCAGACGGGCGTCCGGATCGAAAAGCGGATGTTGAAGGTGCTGAAGGGCCTCGCGGCCTACCTCGACATGTCCTTGGGAGATCTCCTGGAGGGTATCGTCTTGGCCGCCTTCGAGGGCACCGGACCATTCTCTGATCCGACGCTCGCCAAGATCGAGCAGTGAATGACGACCACGATCATCGACCCGATCGCGCGTGAGGCGGGCCTTATGCCTCGCCTCAAGAAGACCTCTTCCTGACAGGACGACCTCGACCGCCTCGGGTGGGCGGAAGGCATCAGCCTGGTCTCTTATGGCGTTCGTGTCGGCGTGCGCACCGACACGGCCGGGCTGTTCGAGCGCATACCGGCGCTGCTCCCGCCGGGGTCGAAGCCGGCCGCGACCGCCGACGTGAAGCGCCTGTATTCGGTCATCGAAGGGGGCCCCGGAAACCGTCCCGGCGTGCGGCGTTACAGCATGCTCTACGCCAACACGGTGCGGGTGTCCCGTGCGCTGAGCCTGGATGAGGTCCTCGCCATCCTGGAGTCGGACCTGGCCCTGTACGTCGCGGAAAGGGCGCCTCGCCGAATCTTCGTGCACGCCGGGGTCGTGGGTTGGGAGGGCCAGGCGATCCTCATTCCGGGCAGCACCTTGAGTGGCAAGACGTCGCTGGTGTCCGCCCTCCTGAGGGCCGGAGCGACGTACTACTCGGACGAGTACGCGGTCCTGGATGAGCGCGGGCGCGTGCACCCGTTCCCCCGTCCGTTGTCGATTCGCGAGAAGGAGGGAGCCCTGTCGGTGAAGCGGGCGGCGGTGGAGTTCGGTGCACGGACAGGGACCAAGCCAATCCCGGTAGGCCTGGTTGCGGTCACGAGCTACAAGGAAGGCGCGCGGTTCCGGCCTCGAAGACTATCGGAAGGCAGGGGCATTCTCGAACTGTTGGCGAATACCGTTCCGGTGCGCCGACGGCCGAAGACCGCGCTCGCCACGCTGGGCCGCGCGGTGCGGGAAGTGCCGATCCTCAAGGGCGTGAGGGGCGAGGCCGATGACGCCGCAAAGGCCCTGCTGGAGCGACTTTCAGCCCATCTGGGTAGCGCAAGCCAGGTTGAATGATGGCACATCCGCCGCCGAAACCTTGTATCATGGGGAAGCCCGTCGAGCGTGGCACGGCGGCTTGGATCCGTACGACCGGGTGCAGGAGAGCACGATGAGCGCAACCGAGAGCTCGTTTCCGAAAGCGAGACAGAAGGATCTCGTGGTGGAAGAGTTGCCCGACGAGACCCTCGTCTACGATCTGGAGCGGGACAAAGCGCACTGCCTGAACCCCACGGCCGCTATGGTATGGAACCGGTGTGACGGGCAGACTTCGGTCGCGGACATGGCGGCGCTGCTCGAGCAGGAGCTGGATCTACCCGCCGACGAGTCCCTGGTCTGGATGGCTCTCGACCGGCTCGGCAAGGCCCGCCTCCTCGAAGAGCCCGTGACGCTTCCCGGAGAAGCGGCTCGATATTCCAGGCGCGAGATCATGCGGACGCTCAGTCGTGTGGCGGGACTCACGTTGTTGCTTCCCGCGGTCAGCTCGATCACCGCGCCATTGGCCGCCATGCAGGCATCCTGCATCCCCAGGAGCACCTGCAAGTTCGTTCTGGTGCCACCGAATTGCACCGGACTCCCGATCTGCGAGCAGCCGACCAAGTGCTGTTTGACCAAGAACGCCACCCAGTGCACGCCCAAAGCCTGCTGAGCCGGCCGTTGAACCTCGGAGCGGACATCATGGAGCGCAGGGAAGCCGACGGAATTCTGGTCTGAAGTCTCACGGCGAAACGATCGCGCGCGCGCTGGAAGGCTCGTGGCGTGCCGATCCCCCACCCCTCGACGTTGCTCCACGCACCCTCGAAGAGCTCGCCCCGCTCGTGCTCGAGACGGGCGCCGGAGGCCTGGCCTGGTGGCGGGTACGCGACACCGAGCTCGCGGAATCGCCGGTCGGCGTCGACCTCCAGCAGGCCTTCCGCGCCCAAACCCTTCAGTCCGGCCTCCACGCGCGCGTCCTCGAGGAGGCCGTGGGCAAGCTGTGCTCAGCGGGCCTCCAGCCCCTGCTGGCCAAAGGATGGTTGGCCGCAGGCCTCTACGCCCAGCGCGGGCTACGCCCGTACGGCGACATCGACCTGTGGGTTCGCCCTGAGGAGCACGGCGCGGCGCTGGAAGCGTTGGGCTATCCACCCGGACAGCAGTACCCCGTGGACCTGCACGGAAATTCTCCGGCCCGGGATCGATCCTGGGATGAACTCTACGCCCGGGCACGACCGGAGGAGGTGGGTGGGGTGAGCGTCCAGGCGCTCGGCGCCGAGGACCATCTGTACCTGCTGAGCGTCCACATGCTCGCGCACGGGGCCTGGCGTCCACTGTGGCTGTGCGACGTCGCGGCGGCCCTGGAGTCCCTGCCCGAGGACTTCGACTGGGACTACTGCCTGAGTGGTGGCAAGCGCCGGGCGAACTGGCTGACGACCGCCATCGGACTCGCCACGGATGTGCTGGGAGCGTCGCCGGGGGGATTGCCGACCGCGATCGCCAACGCACGCCTCCCCAGGTGGTTGGCCCCCGCCCTGCTCGGGTCGTGGGGCGGCGGCACACCTTACATGCACACCTCACCGATGGGTCTCACGGTGCCTCGTCCGGGCGCCCTGTGGAATGCGCTGCGCATCCGCTGGCCGAACCCCATCCAGGTCACGATCGACTGGAACCGTGGGTTCGACCGGACTCCGAGGCTTCCCGTTCAGTTCGCAGAGTGTGTTGTGCGTTCCGGCCGGTTCCTGCTTGGGCGTCAGACTGCTACCGACCCGTCGCTCACCTCCAGGCGATTCCCTTTCCGTTCTTCGGGATGATGTCACCCTGGCGGTCCCACCTCACCTGGATGGGCCGCGCGCATAAGGCGCACCCGCCGCTTCGAGCATGAGCCGACAACCTATCCGGATCCGAGCATGACCTCACGCACGAACCGGCCCAGGATCGCCTCGGTTTCAGGAATGTCGGGCGTGGCTGCCGCGAACTCCTCCATGGTGGAGTACCCGGCCAGAGGCAGATACGGGGGGTAGGTCCCGATGCGGAGGATGAGGTCCTCGCGTCCCAACTCCGGGTGGAACTGCGTGGCGTAGATCGGCTTTCCGTCGAACCGGAACGCCTCATTCTCCACCCGCTCGCTGGAGGCCAGCAGTGTGGCTCCTTCGGGCAACCGAGTCACGATGTCCTGGTGGCCGATGTGTACCTGGAAGCGCTCACCGAGCGGCCCGAAGACCGGATCTTCCCGGCCCTCCGGCGTCGATCTCAGCCAGATCGTGCCCACCTCGGCGAGAGAACGATCCGTGACCACCTCACCCCCCATGGCACGGGCCATCGCCTGGAACCCCCAGCACGAGGCGAACGTCGGCTTGGAGGACTCGTAGAGACCACGCATCGCCTCGAGCGCGGATTCGAGCCACGGTCCACCTTCCGCGACGGAGTAATCCCCGCTACCTCCGAGCAGCACGACGTCGGCGGCGTCGAGCTTCTCCTGCGAGGGCACGCCGCTCAGCAGATCGAGGACCCGAATCGACTCCCGCGAACAATCGAGCGTCCTCGAGAAGCAATCGATCTCGTTCTCCCGCATGCCGTCGTCCGGGTTCCGGACCTGCAACAACAAGTAGCGGATCGCTTCACTCACGTGGTTCGTCTCTCGCTCGAGAATCCCTGGCCGCGGCGGGTCGGTCGGGGCCCGCTGCCCGAAATGC
>JACZXQ010000033.1 GCA_022571515.1 Gemmatimonadota bacterium | reverse complement strand
ACCGAGGGGGGAGCGAGGCAGGAAAAGGAGAGCCCCACGCAGCCGAAAGGCCACGTGGGGCAAGGGTTTCGTACCAATGGGCCTGGGTGGACTCGAACCACCGACCTCACGCTTATCAGGCGTGCGCTCTAACCAGCTGAGCTACAGGCCCCACAACAACTTTCGACTTCGGTGCGCAATGTTCTGTGCAAGAATGGCTTGTTCATGCCTTCCGCTCCCTAAGCTCACCGCCGCCGAGAACGACACGTAAGATAGTATCACTGTCGGCCTGCTGGTAGGCAGTCTCGAGGCTCGCTGTATTCCTCCATCCTCCCGCCACAGGTACGTATACATCCGGCAGGTGTTTGCGCTCTGAGCCCCACCTTCGGCGATACGCAGACAACCGAATGCCCTTCGGCAATCCTAGCCCTGCGAGCTTATCCGCCATTTGTCTGCAAGATGGCGCGTCATCGGCTTGGTGGGATCGCCAGGCGAGGGGAAAGCTCCAGCTAGTGCCTGTGGTTGGGCTTTGAGACGGGTGGATGGGACGATTTGAATTTGATGGCTTGGAGTTGTTCTCAGCTCGGAGCCGTGGAACAACACCGAGAAACGTCAATGATCTCATGGCGGACAGAGTTCTAGCCACCCAAAACCCGCACCCCGGCGATTTCCACAACCGCACGCAGCGTCAACTTCGCTGTGTGAAGTCCCAGTCTGAAGTCGGCTTCCTCATACGTCTCCATGACATCGGATGACTGATGCCAGTGGGGATTGGCACCCAGCGCGGAGATGGCGGAGGCAGAGTTCTCCTGGAGGCTGAGCGCCGCCGTGTGGTCCTTGAACGGCCACGAGTCCGTACTTCGCATCCCGGCTTCGACCACCACCGGGTATTCTCCCCCGGCCGTCATATTGAAGTCGAAGAACGAGAGTGCGAGATCCAGGGACGCATCGGCCTGCGTGGATGCCGCCTGGTAGGTCACCTGGATATCCGCATCGTCTGATTGCGAAGGTCCCGCAGGCACGCCGTGATCGAAGAGGATCATGTCGTGCTGCAGAATGCCGATCCAATTTGGCTCAGGATACAGCCCTGACCCGGGAGGTGTCTCTGTTCCCTGGAGAGCTGCGCGATCCCGGACGTAGGCGCTGCTGCCCACGAGCCCATCCTCTTCGTTATTCCAGAGGATGAACCGCACTGACCTCTCCGTTACGACATTTGCGGGCGCGAGGAGTCTGGCGGCCTCGAGCACGAGAGCGACTCCCGAGGCGTCGTCGTCCACGGCGCCGCCGCCACCCCTCCCGTCGAGATGGGCACTGATGATGAGCATCTCGTCGGGGAAAGCGCTGCCGATCTTGGTTGCATAGAGGTTCACTCTCGAACGGGTGCCCCAGGTGTACTCATGAAGACCCACCGCGTAGCCGTACGACTCCAGGCGAGCGATGACCCACGCCTCGGCAGCCTCGTAGCTAGTCGAACTCCCTCTTCGATCCCCGAAAGACGCGAGGGTATCTATCGCGGCTACGAATAGCCTGAAGCTGACACTGTCGTGCAGGACCGAGGCGGCTCCAAGGCCTACTGTGTCCGGAACCGACGCCTCCTCGGTGACGGGGTCTTCCTCGGGCGAGGTGGGCGTGATTGCCTGGTGACTGGAATCGCAGGCCAGCACGAGCAGGACAGCGCTGATGAAAATGAAGGGTCGGCTATGGGCGGGAGGATTACCGTGAACGTTACCCATGCCTCTAATTTGGCACGAAGACACGGGAATCGAAACTCACTCCGAGCGAACGGCGATCACCCCGGGATTCTCGAAGACTCCATCGATTGAGAGGATGGGGTCATGAACAGGTCAACATGATGCTCCACGGAGGCGCGGGAGCCGTCGGACTCCCCTACTCTCCGTTCAGCACCTCCATGGGATCCACCTTGCTGGCATGCCACGCCGGGATGATCGACACAATGGTCGCGATCCCAGCCAACAGGAGTGCTACGCCCACGTAGGTAAGCGGGTCCGAGGGTTGAACCTCGTACAACATGATCTCAGAGGAATCCCAACCGTCTCGAAGTAGCCCGGCCAAACCGCGCGGAAGTTTACGGACGGCACACCTCCGCCTTCACGGACTTCGACTCCCTCGATGTGTGTTGGAAAGCTCCAGTTGTTGCTCGTCCCGGGCAGGATGTTGATCGCGCCTACCGATTCCACGCCCGGAAGCGCTCGCACACGCTCGATCACCGATGCGTAGTACGCCCGGAAGGAGGGTTGCGTCGGGCTTCAGGACAGTCCGTTCGCCAACCTGCGAGCGGCCTCCACCGTGGTGTCCGTCACCGCGGCCATGAACGCATAGTCCAGCGTGTCGTGCGTGTCCGACCCCCTATGATAGTGCGGGTTCCTGAGGAACGCCGTGTCGGTGATCATCACCGATGGGTACGATTCCGACCAAAACGAGGCGTTGTCGCTGAGGCGGGTCTGCCACACGAGCCAGCCCCTGAACGGTGTACGGAACAGCACCACCTTCAGGTCCGGCGCGACGTCCGCCGCGGCGTTCCGCATGACGTTCAACAGCCGCTTGGACTGCCCGTCCGCCGTGACCGCCAGGAAGTCGCCGGTCTTGGGGACCCTCTTCCATGCGATCAACTTGGGCACGCGCTGAGCGTCGGGCCGAGCGTCGGTGTAGCCGACCATCTCGAGCACGAGCGCACCGGCGTAGCGAATCCCCTTCCGGCGGGCCTGGGCGGCGTGGTGGCGGCTCCCGACCCTGTAGGTCGTGCCCTGACTCTCTTCCAGGTTGAATGCCACGAACTCGATGGTGGCCGTGGACGATTCGGGCGCAAGCAGGCGCGCCGCCTCGAGCAGCGCGGCTACGCCGCTCGCGTTGTCGTCCGCTCCGGGCGTCCCACGAACCGAGTCGTAGTGTGCCCCGATCAGGACACGGGGCGCGGACGGATCCTCCCCCTCCTTGACCGCAACGATGTTGTCGTAGGAAGCTCCCCTGAAGGCGAAGCTTTCGGCCCCCGCCTCCAGGCCGAAGCCCTCGAAGGACTCGAGGATGTACCGGCCCGCCGCCTTGAGCGCCTCGGGAGAGGACCGGGGATGGCGCTCACCCTCGATGCGGCACACATGCTCACGCAGCCGCTCGATCGATGCGGAAGTCACCGCGCGCCGGGTGGCCCCCCTGGATGGCGCTCGCACGCGGGCGGCTGCGCCACCGTATAGCCGATGAACGCCACCTTCCAGCCCCCCTCAGTCAGCACCAACTGGAAGGAGTCCGTGCCGCAGTGGCTCCAGCTGTCCCCGATATACAGGTCGTAGGGGGCCCACAACGACGCGATGGGTCCGTCGATCAACACCACCGGGTCCCACATGCGCTCGATCACGGCAACCTCACGTCCCTCGAAACCCTCCGCGAAGCTGGTTCCGGCACTCCAGCGAGGGCCTCTCTCTCCCATGGCCAGGACTTGGCTCTCCGGGAGCATGATAGCGCGCAGCGCCTCGGTGTCTCCCGACGCCATGCCCTCGAACAGGGCGTTGACCACCGCGATCACCGCCTCTTCCGCGGACTGCTGCCCCGTCGTCTGCCCCGGAAGAGCGAGGCCGACGCCTATCACGAGGGCAACGATCACCCTGCCCATCACCTGATCCCCACCAAGCCCCGCACCTCCTGGAGCATGGTGCGGGAGTCGTATCCCACGCCGTCCTTGAACACCGTCACCGTGTTCTTGATGATCGCCGGGTTCTGTGTGAGATCACCCCGCAGCAGAACCATGTCGGCGATCTTGCCGACCTCGATGCTGCCCAACTCATCGTCTACGCCGAGGATCTTGGCACCGTTCAGGCTCACGATCCGCACGACCTCCTCGATCGAGAACCCTGCCTCGGAAAGGAGCTCCACGTTGCGTTGATCGCCGTAGCCCGGAAGCGCTCCGCCGTTCCCGGTGGGATCCACTCCCGCCGCCAACAGACCGCCCATCTCCACGAAGCGCCGCTCGTACGCCATGGCATTCTGGAGCATGACAGGCGAATAGCGCGGATTGGCGGAGTTGTCGATGCGCTCGCGATCGGCCAGGTAGACCTGGCGCACATCGTCGGACATGGCCTCCAGAGCGCGCGGGTCCTTGGTGGGGCGGTTCGGGACGAACAGCTCATAGACGGCCAGCGTGGAAGTCATCGCCACGCCCGCGTCGATCATCTTGCGGAAGGTGGCGGCCACCTCGGGCCCGCTCACGTCGATGGCGCCCGCGACCGCCAGGTTGTTTCTGGGGCAGCGGTCCGGCTCCTTGTCGGGATGATAGTCCGTGTTGGTCAGCAGACCGTGCTCGATGTTGTCGATGCCGAGATCCACCGCCTCGGTGAAGCTGATCGAGCAGATGTGCCCCGTGACCTTCATGCCCCGGGCGTGGGCCTCCTCGATCGCGGCCTTCAGTTCAGCCCGCCGGATGTTTGTGTAGGCCTTGAGCCAGGTCGCGCCCTCCTCACCCCAGTACGCCACGAAGCGGCGCGCCTGCTCGGGTGAGTTCAGCAGTGTCATGGTGGTATTGCCCTGGCCACCCGTGATGTAGGGCGCGGTGACGTGGATGCGCGGGCCCGGCACCCTACCACGCTCGATCTCCGCCTTGAGGTTGAGCTCGGAGTACGGCGCCTCACTTCCGGTGGTGCGCACGGTGGTCACCCCTGCGCCCAGGTAGAGCCGCGGCCCACTGAACATGAGCGGGGCTGCCCGCCCACCCGCGGCCATGTAGAAGAGGTGGTCGTGGAGCCCAACCATGCCCGGGATCAATGTGTGGCCGGAAAGGTTCAGCATCTCCGCATCGGGCGGAATATCGACCTGCGAGCCGATCTGCGTGATACGACCTTCTTCGATCACCACCGACTGGTTCGCCCGGGCCGGGCCGCCGGTGCCGTCGATCAGGGTCACGTTGCGAAGGACGTAGGCGGACGCGGACACCTTCACGTATCGGTCGCGAACCTGGCTCGACAGCTCGGTGGCGAGCTGGCCGACCACCGTGCCCGGAAGGACCAGGCCGAGCATCGCCAGAACAAGGATGAATCGTCTCATAGTATTGCTCCCTCGCGGCGCCGGACCGGCGCGTGTGTCACCGAACGTTGAACACCATCATCATGCCGGCCTCCAAATGCTCTGCGATATGGCAATGCAGCATCCAAAGACCCGGGTTGGATAACTCGAGGAGGATGTCGGCCGTGGCGCCTACAGGCAACATCAGCGTGTCCTTCCACACTCGGTTGCGGCTGGGGACGCCGTTCATCTCCAGCAACAGAAACCGCTGGCCATGCAGATGGATCGGATGCTGCATGGCGTGCAGAACCCGCCGCTGATTGTGCAAGCGGAGCTTCACCACATCCCCCACTGCGAACGACCAGTCGATGTCCATGTTCTCGGCACCGGTCCGAGGATCGCGCAGAATCCATCGCACGTCCGAAGCCGTGGCGGCCCAATTCATCATGGGCATGGTGCCGGACCACTCTATCGGGCTGAAGTAGGCGGAGTCTAGCTGCATCAGGCGTTGCACGAGTCTCGGGAGCCCGGGTGCCTCCATGGTGAGTTCGAGCTCGTGGTCGACGGGGCGATCGAAGTGCGGGCGGTACCGCTCGATCTCCTCGATGGTCGCGTGATCCTCGCGTAGCTCCCCGAAGGCAGCCGACAGATCCTCGCCAACCGCCGCCGCCGTCACACTGACGATCCCCAGGGTGTCGCTCGCCGAGAAGTACGTTCCATAGAGGTGATCGATGCCCTGCACGTTGTTCACGAGCGGGTAGTCGCCGGCCTCCGGAAAGCGCACGTGGACCACGTAGCGCTCGGCCGGAGCGATGACCACGCTCTCCACCCACTCCTCCCGCTCGAAGTTGCCCACGTCGGAGCCCACCAGCTTCATGGGCGCGCCACTGAACGAGAGGTTGTAGGTACGCGTGTTCGAGACGTTGGTGAAGAAGAAACGGATCACCTCACCGCGCGCCGCCTCGGTGGTCCACTCCGGCTCACCATTCACCAGAAAGACATTGCCGAAGCGGCCCATGAGCGCGTGCGTGGCCACCTCCGCGCCGTACGGCATGAGGCCGTCTTCACCCACCAGGATGTCGTCGAGCGTCAGGATCTCCTCACGGTGGGCCGGTCCGTAGAAATCCTCGCGCTCGGACAGCACGCGCATGTTGCCGTACAGGCCGAGGTCCTGCGTGACGTCCTCCCGAACGTGGGGGTGGTACCAGTAGATGCCGGCGTCCCGGAAGAACACCCTGTACTCGAAGGCGCCACCGGGTGGCACCGCGTCCTGCGTGACCGGCGTGCCGTCGTAGCGGTTCTCGATTCGGATACCATGCCAATGCACGATGAGCGGCCAGTCGATTCGGTTCTCCAGCAGCACCGTGATCGTCGCGTACTGCGGCACGCGCAGGAGCGGCCCCGGGATCTGTTCGTTGAAGGCGAACATCACCAACGAGCGGCCGTCCAGTTCGCGGCGAACCATGCCCGCGGTGAGCCTCAGGGTGTCGCCGTCGGCCAGGTCGACGATCTCACGGGGGCGGGCCTGGGGCAGCCCCGACGGGTCCGTCACCGACGGGAGGTAGGGCCGCGCGTTCGGCTCGAGCTCCATGAGGGAAGGCAGCATGGAGATCTGTGCGGGGATGGGCGGCCGGGGCCAGGGATCACCATCCGCCCGCCGCGCGTCATGGTCGAGGCCGGGCCCCGCCACCATGAACTCCATGAGGTCGGCAGGCCGCATCCGCGTCGCGGGCGACAGAGCGCGGAGCACGATCCGGCCTTCTCTCTCGTCCACGTCGGCCGACCGCTCGGCGGATATGAGCACCATGAACTTGTTCAGGTCGATGGCCGGAAGCGTGTTCGTGCCGTTGCTCACCTCGCCGAGCTTCCGCATCGGAAACACGACGGGCGGCGCCACCCAGGCCACATAGGTCGTGTAGTCACCGAGCGTCGATGGGTCGGGTAGGTCCGAGAGAGTCAGGCGGGCCCCAAAGGCGAGGCGGCCGTCGCGCCGGACCCCCACACTGAACGGCGACCCCGACATCATGAGCTCCAGGACGCCCTCACCCACCGGCACCGAGGGGCTGCGCACGAGTTCCACACAGTAGATGTCGCGGCTCGGCGACATCGGCCCGCCGAACGCGTCGCACGCGGCAGCCGGACCCTCCGTCACCTGGGTTACGAGTACCGCCGCCAGGAGCGCTGCTACGCTCACCCGACCTCTTCCTTGGAGTTAGTCGTGATCTGATGCAGCCGGCGGGGCTCCAATTGGAACGTGATGTGGGAGATCCCATGCCGCTCGATGCGCGTCTGGATCTCGTCGAGCACCACCTGGTGGTGCGCAGGATCGTCGATCACCCCATGGCCGCTCAGCGCGACGAACCCGCTCGTGAGGGTCCATACGTGCAGATCGTGGACGTCGTGCAACTCCGGAATGGTCTCGAGGTCCTCCTCCACCTTCTCCATCTCGATGTGGCGAGGCGCCATCTCCAGGAGGACCTCGGCCGCCTCGCGGACCAAGCGCCACGCTCCCACAAGAATCAGCAACGCAATGAACACCGAGATGATCGGATCGGCCGGCGTCCAGCCGGTGAACAGAATGACCAAGCCGGCCACGATGGCACCCACCGAACCCAGCAGATCGCCCAACACATGCAGGTAGGCCCCACGCATGTTCAGGTTGGAGCCGGAGTGGGAGTGAAGCAGGAAAGCTCCCACGACATTCACGCCCAGACCCACCACCGCCACAGAAAGCATCACGGGCCCGTTCACGTCCTGGGGCACACTCAAACGCGCCCAGGCCTCCCAGGCGATGAGGCCGCTGATCACCAACAGAGCGGCGCCGTTCACCAGCGCCGCCAGGATCTCCAGGCGCACGTATCCGAACGTGCGCTCGCGGCTCGGCGGCCGTTGGGCCATCCTCATCGCGAACATGGAGAGGGCCAGCGCACCTACGTCGGTGAACATGTGGCCGGCGTCGGCGAGCAGGGCCAGCGAGTTGGAGAGAACCCCGCCCACGATCTCCGCGACCATGAAAGCCGCGGTCATGACCAGCACGATCCTGAGCTTGTTCGACTGGACGGTGCGCTGGACGAGCCCCCCATGGGCGCCGCCATGCGCGTGGGTGTGGCCGGCGTGGATGTGTGCCATCACAAACCCTCAACCACGGGGGCTCCGGCCGTACTGGCTGACCGCAGCCGTGCGGGATAGTGTGGGGCGTGCCCCCGACTGGGAGTCCCCAATCGCGAGCGCCCGCCCGAACCACGGCAACATAAGTGGCCCGATGACACCGTTCCAGCGACAGGTCTACGCTCTCGTGGCCGAGATCCCGCGCGGCCGAGTGCTCAGCTATGGTGCGGTGGCCGCCCTACTCGGCCGGCCGCGCTCGGCGCGTGCGGTCGGCGGAGCGCTGTCGCTCACGCCGGACGATCTGGAGTTGCCGTGGTGGCGGGTGATCAGCGGCTCGGGACGGATCTCCACCCCTCGCATCCACCACACGGCGCAGATCCAACGTGCCCTGCTGGAGGACGAGGGTGTCGAGTTCACCGATTCGGGTCGTATCGATCGGGAACGGTTCGAGTGGGATCCGGAAGAAACGGAGGGCCAGGCCGGTGCCTAGTCCACCCGCCTCATCTTTCTATTCCAGCCCCCTCGGGCAGCATCGGCGCCAGCGCGTCCCACAGGTCGGGCTTGCCGATCGGCTCCAGCTCGTAGCGCACGCGGGTATGCGGCACCGAGATGTTCACCAAGCCGGCAAGATCGATCGGCGTGCCGATCGCGACGGCCTCCACCCCACCCTCCACCGCCTTCTGAATGGTCGCTTCGAGATCGGCGATCTGCTGGTCTCCGTAGCCCATGGCAGGGAGGATCGGACCCACATCCGGATACTTCTCGAACGTCGCCTTAAGCTCGCCCACCAGGAACGGCCGAGGATCGACGATCTCGCTCGCACCGGCTTCGCGCGCCCCGATCACGGCCGCGCCGTAGGCCATGCCGCCGTGCGTGCACGTGGGTCCGTCCTCCACCGCGAGGACCCTCTTGCCCGCGAAGATCGAGGGGTCGTCCGGCCGGACCGGTGAGGCGGCCTCGATGACCATGGCGCCCGGATTCACCGCCGCCACATTGGCCTTCACCGTGGCCACATCCTCCGGCCTGGCCGTGCGCACCTTGTTGATGATCACGACGTCGGCGAGCCTGAGGTTCGTCTCGCCAGGGTAGTAGAGCAACTCGTGCCCGGCGCGATGCGGATCCACCAGCGTGATGTACACAGTGGGCTTGAAGAACGCGGTGTCGTTGTTGCCGCCGTCCCAAAGAATCACGTCGGACTCGGCCTCGACCGCCTCCAGGATCGCGTGGTAGTCCACTCCCGCGAACACCACGGAGCCGTTCGCGATGTGCGGCTCGTACTCCTCGCGCTCCTCGATGGTGACGTCCTGCTCCACGAGGTCTTCGACCGTCGCGAACCGTTGGACGCGTTGCGCGAGCAAATCGCCGTACGGCATGGGGTGCCTCACCACGCCGACCTTGAGGCCCGCCTCCCGGAGCACGTTGGCCACCGCCCGGCTCGTCTGACTCTTCCCCACCCCCGTACGTGCCGCGCAAACCGCTACCACCGGCAGCTTGGACTCCAGCATCGTCACCGTGCTGTCCGGAAGCTCGAAGTCCGCGCCCGCGGCATTGACCCGGCTGGCCAGGTGCCCCACGTACTCGTGCGAGACGTCGGAGTACGCCATGACGCACCGATCCACATGGAGTTCCCCTATCAACCGCTCCAAGTCGTCCTCGGGATGTATCTGGATCCCATCCGGATAGAGGTCCTCGCCGGCGATCGCCGCCGGGTAGCGCCGGTCCTCGATGTTGGGGATCTGCTGAGCCGTGAATCCCACCACCTCGACGTCCGGGTTGCCCCGGTAGCGCGCGTTGAACAGGTGGAAGTCGCGCCCTGCGGCGCCCAGGATCAGGATGCGAGTGCGTGTCATGTGGGGTCGGGTTCTGGTTGCGAAAGCGCGCGGCAACAGCGCTCGAAGGCCACCGCCGGGTCCTGGTCAGGGGTTCGGCGGGGGGCGGACCCCCTATGGTATCGCGAGGAGCGCGTTCGGCCAACCGTCACCGCAAACCCGGCGCGATCTACGCCGCCAGCGGATTCTTCCACTTCAGATCGCTGAAGCGCGCGAAGTCCCGGTCGGTCGTCTGCAGCGTCAGCCCGTATTCGATGGCGAGTGCCGCGAGGTGCGCATCGGGGACGTGTCCCGAGCGGCCCACGTAGGGCATCAGCCTTCGAAGAATCTCGGCGTGACGTTGAGCAGGCTCGGGGGTGAACACGATGGGAAGAGCGAGCCATTCGTCGACTTGAGCCCAGGCGGCCTCCACAGGCACGGCCGTGCCGAAGATCCGCGGATTGGTCACGAGCCGCACGAAGCCCAGCAGACTCGCCCAAGGAATCCCGACACCCCCGACCCCATTGAGCCGATCCTCGAGCCACTCGACCGCACGATCATGGAGGGATGCCTCGATGTCAATTCGACACTCAACCGCGACCGCCCCACTCGGACAGGAACGCGTTGATGAATGTGTGAGTGTCGTGGGCCTCGACCGCCAGCGGGGCGAGCGTCATCGCCATCGTGATGGCGATGTGATATCCCTCGGAACGGGAAGCGGCCGCCCTCTTGAACGCCGGATGCGCGTCGTTCACCCACAACGTCGTCTCGATGAGGACTCCGAGCGCAGGATCTTCAGGACGGCTGTCGAACCGCACGCTCAGACCCAGCCGGGCAGGTTTCCTCGGCCCACGCTTTCCGGACGGAGTCACGACGGCGGCAATCTGCTGAGGAGCCTCCCGTGGCTCGGACGCGGTCGGCTCGGGCGAGCCATCCGTACGCGCGTCGTGGCGCGGGTTCGCGTCTTCGAGCTCGAGCGCGCCGCCCACCGCGACAGCCCTTGTGGGGACCGGCGCTGGGCCCCCGAACGGCAGCTTATGCTGTCCCCCGGGGCGCCGCTCGACCAGCGTCGCCAGGATGGGATAGTCGTCGGACAGCCCCGCGAGTACCGATTGGAGGTCCCGTTCCAGCGCACGGACTTTTCGCGGACGCCGATCCGGAGGACGGGGCGCGTCACCCCACGCCCCGAGCTGTCCGGCGACGGCCTCCTGGAGCGCCTTGCGGTAGGCCAGGTACGTGGCCCCCCGTGGGCCGGTGCGCACGAAATCCGCCTTGTTGAGCGTCAGCGACTCCACGAGCGCAGGCACCTCCAAGACGCCCGAGATTCGGTCCGCGTCCTCCGGCGTGAGCCCCAACCAATCCCATCCGCGCTTGATGACCTTGCCCCGAGTGCTGATGGCGATTCCCCTCTCGTCCTCGGCCAGCACGTCGCTCCGAAGGAGGTACCCGACAGCGGACGCTTTCCGTTGCCTGCCGATCTTCAGAAGAACGGCCACCCGGTCCGGGTCCCGATCGAAGCGCCGGAGCGGCCGCCCGTTTACTGTGAAGCGGACTCCCCTGGGATAGGTTGCGCTGAGAAGCTGGTCGAAATCCGAATCGAAGAGCGGCTGGAAGTGACGGAGAAGAACGGTCTCCACGAATCCGGGCTCGAGCAACTCGGAGAGCGGGTTGCTCAGGTACATGCGCAGGGTGGTCCCGGGCGCTTCCTGGAGCCCGGGCGGCTCGATCCATCGCCAGGGTGCCCGGCTCTTCGAGGAGAGCCGCCAAGACGTGGCCAAGTGCGTGCGTGCGCGCCGGGTCTCGGTCACGACCTCGTCCGATATGAGCAGGCCCAACTTGATTCCCACTCCGGCGAACCCGATGCTTTGCCCCCGCCGCTTGCTCGTGTATGCAAGGTCGTGGTAGCGCGAGAGGGCCTGACGGCTCATCCCCGATCCGTCGTCGCTCACCGTGAGAGTGCTCGCCACCGGGTCGGTGTGAACCACGATCTCGGCCGCTTGGGAGTCGAGCGAGTTGGCCACGATCTCGGTGAGAATCGTCTCCTCCACGGATCCCGGGTATGCGTCCCGCAGGTCCTCGAGCAGGTGAAGCAGATCAACGCGTGTCTCGCCCATGGGCGGCAATATGCACGCAGGCGTGGACTTGGGCGACCGGGAGGCGGGTCAATTCGAGCCGGTCACCCATGCAGAGGACACGACTCATCTTCGTTGTACCAGTGTAGGCACCTTCTGAGGTTGCCTTCTTGGTGGGCGTACTCGGGGCACCGGACCTTCCCGGCAGCCCAGCCGCCCTCCTGCTCCCAGCGCTGCTGCTCGCGCCTGATCGCATTCGGGTTTCGCCGAGCGTTGTGCAGCGGATCGAGGTGGGCGTCCGTCCACTGAATCAACTCTCGAGTGGCCTCTGCCAATTCGAAGCCCTCGTATGGAGAGAGGGTCAACGCCTCGAGGTCACTGCCGAACTCGGGATCTCGCCCATGTCCCGCCAGCCGCTCTCGCAGTTGCGCCGGGGAAACGGCGGCATCTTGGAGGTAACGATCCGCGGCGACGGCCAAGTCCCCATCCACGATTCGCAGTTCTCGGCGTGCAAGCCACAGATCGGACAGATCCCGCCCCTTACGGCGTTGGGCAAGGGCCCTGAACTTCGTACCCAACAGTTCTGGAGACTGAAAGGTGAGGATCTCTGCTTCTTCCTTCCACACCCGCGTGTTTACGCCATGACGGAGACGCACGAGATCAAAGACCGGGTCGATGTCCGCGCAGTTGACCTCAAACTTGACCCTGACCGAGGCATCGGCCGAAGGCACGTGAATCGTACCCCACATGTTGACACGAGTAGGTGAGACTTCCTCGCGTTCGCACCGCATTCCGAGATCAGTGACAATCTCCCGCAGGCCGTCCCGAATGGATCCGTGAGGCACATCCCCGACCAGCACATAATCGAGATCCTCGCTGTACCGCCGAGGACGATCCAAGTGCAGCTTGTGGAGGCACGTGCCCCCGCGCCAAGCGAGCCGGGTCGCGAGGTGAGGATGCACCGCGACGCGAATAGCGAGTATTGAGAGGATGAGATCCTGGGCGACTTGGCGATCCTCCCGCCACGGTGCCTGGCCGCGCCAGGCCGTCAGGACCGGAGCCGGTATCATGCTCCACCCACCGCAAGGGTGTTTACGAGTATCCCCCATTCAGGGTCGGTCTCGCCACGCTCCCAATCTGCGGTTGGCAGGAGCGGAGTTGGATTGTGAAGGTCTGGTGCGGCCAACTCCCGAAGACCGGCGAGCTTCAGGCTCGGGTGTGTGCGGGACAAGATCCAGCCGCACCGCCGAACCACGGCCCGCGGGCGCTCTCTCGCGGCCACGACCAATGCGTCGCTCCTGATCTGCAACTCCGGCACAACCTCCAGAATCACGTTCAGTCCACCACCAACGTCAGGTCGTTCCGCCAGGTCGAGAAGGCAGGTTTCTGGGGTCGCGACGGTCAGGAGACCAGTGGAGGCTATCACCTGTTGGGTGGGCCGGCTGTCGATGGCCGCCGATCGGTAGAAACGCAGGCGCACACCACCGATGTCGCGATGGCGGGTTTTTACGTCTACCACGACCTGGAACAGCTGCGAAGCCTGATGGCTGGCGCCATGTCGTGCGGCAGCCGTGAGGAAACTGACGTAGTATTTTCGGCCCATATGGCGCATCATGTCGTCGACATACCAATCGGCGGGGACAGTGCCCCACGAACGGTAATGAGGAGGGACGAGCACGTAGAGACCCTTGGCCGGGCTGAACAGGAGCCCTGCGGCCTTCGCATGGTGTACGGCCCGAAACGTCGCTTCCGCACTGGCGTTGGCCCGCCCAGCAAGCTCGGAGGCGGTGATCGAGACGACTCCCTCTGAGAGCAGTCTGTCCCACAGTCGGCTGAAGGTTGTCGCGGGCATCGAAGTCCTCCGTTGCAGAAACGGTGTCCACACTTCGAAGACACTATCTTACATTTAATGTAAGTTACCGTCCCTGATATAGTCAACCGGCACAAACTGCGGACGCATACTTACGTTTACCGTAAGGCAACGTCATTTCTGTGTGGTGGTTGTGTTGTCTGCCCTTGATTCGGCCGCGCCGAATCCCCCCCCGCATTGTTCGCACGGGTCGGTGCAAGTCATTTACCACGATTATGCAGGACTAGCTTCAACATAGCGTGAATGGCTTCGCCTTCTATTTTTTCCCAGACATCATCGTCGAGAGCCGATCTGATGAGAGACAAAAGAGAATCCATTTCAGCCGATCTGCCACGGTGATCTTCGAGCCAGTACATGAGCTGGCATGCCTCTTTGTAGTCAACCTGCTCATCGTCCAGAATGGCTGTTGCCAACAACTCGAATTCTTCGCGGGAGTCCAGGGGTTGTGGCATATGTGTGTCTTGAAGCCGTAAGAAAATCTCAGCACAAACCTTCGCGTCCTCGGCTGCGTCGTGATGCTTGAAGCTTGGCAGTTGAAAGTGCTTTGCGAGCGTCTTGAGCTTGTGATTCTTTAGATTGGGAAGTCTCTCTTTGGCAAGGGCACAAGAGTCAGTGTACTCCAAGCGAATTCGAAGCTCGAAATGATCAGAGAGAGCGTTAAGCACCTGTTTGTCGAACATGCTGTGGCCAACGATCGGCAAGTCGAACAGGTGCGCAACTGAAGCAAACTTCGACCGGAAGTCGGATTCGCCGGCGGTGTCCGTTTCGCTGATACCGTGAATCTTGGTCTGGAACGGAGCGTGCCCGCCAATCGGCTTCATGAGGAAGCCTTTGCTCTCTACGATTACGCCGTCTCTTACGATGGTGTATCCGAGGGCACAGGCGCTTACACGCTTTGGGTTCGCAGTTTCAAAATCGATCGCGAGAAACTGTTTCATTGACGCACCTCAGCGCAGGGAATGGCGTACGGTTGGTCGCTCACCGGCGGCCGACCATAGCACCGGAATCCTAAAGCCAACACCACAAGTCCCGTAGTGGCCGAACACCGCAGCGGCTAACCTCCTTGTGGCACCCTCTTGGGGTCGAGATCGTGCCTCGCCGCAACCCAAGCGAGACACATCAAAACGCCTTTCACCTGGGTGGAGCACGGGGTTATTCGCCGAGCGTCAACACCAGCCCCCTGATCACCCCCAGGGGAACACGTTGCCGCTCTTACACGAATATCGTGACGATACCGAGACTACCTCCCCCCCCGCCTACCGCTCCTTCCCACCCGTGACCACCCCACCGGCCTCCGCCTCCCACCACCACAGCGGCGGAAGCTCCCGCCGCGTGGGCCAGATCCTCGTCAGCGTGTCGCCCTCGTAGAGCTCACCGTTCTTCATCACCCAGCGCACCGTGTTGGTGTTGCGGATGTCGTCGAGCGGGTTCTCCTCGAGGATGACCAGGTCGGCCAGCTTGCCGGTGGTGAGGCTGCCCAAGTCCTGGTCGAAGCCGATGATGCGAGCGCCGTCGATGGTCGCGGCCTGCAGGACTTCGCGGGGCGTCATGCCACCCATGGCCAGGGCCCACATCTCCCAGTGATAGCCCAAGCCTTGTAGCTGCCCATGGCCGCCGACTCCAATCAGGCCGCCCGCCCGCTGGATCTTCGCGGCCTGCGCCGCCGCCTCGTCGAACACGTTCTCGTCCTCGCGGACCCACCGGTTTCGGCGCCGTGTGTTGCGGTCGATCACCACATGAGGCGTGAACCGGTTGAGTTTCTCGTCGTCGTGAACCTCCATGGACGTGTAGAAATACTCCTCGGCCGCGGTGCCACCGTAGAGCACGAGCAGCGTCGGTGTGTAGGCCGTGCGGGTCTGAGCGAACAGCTCCACCACATCCTTATATAGGGGCACCACCGGGAGCGTGTGCTCGTTGCCGTGGAATCCGTCCAGGGCGTGCGTCATGTCCAGTCTGAGGTTGCGGCCACCCTCGGTGGTGGGCATCAGGCCCAACTCCTTGGCGGCCTTCACCACCCACTGCCGCTGCTTGCGGTTGCCCACCATGTACGACTTGATGTTGGGCGTGCGGTAATGGTGCTTGTAGCGCTTGAGGTAGCTCAGCACCTCGTCGTAGGACTGGAAGTTGTTGCTGGAAAACACCCCTGGGCCCGTCATGAACGCCCGCTGCCCGATCGCCTGGCCCGTCTCCACCAGATCCTGGTAGGCGAAGTAGTCGTTGGTGGACGTCTGCACGTCGAGGCCCGCCGTGACGCCGTAGGCCAGGTTGGCCAACAGGGTCCAGTTGTGCGGCTCCAGTACGTCGTGCGTCCTGAACTCCCAGTGCGCGTGCGTGTCGATGAACCCCGGCGTGATGTACATGCCGCTGACGTCCATCTCACGAGCGCCCGAGGGGATGGACACGCTGCCTCTCGGTCCCAACGCGGCGATCCGGTTGTCCGTGACCACGATGTCGGCGTTCTCGATGACCTGATCGCCCTCCATGGTGATCACGGTGGCTCCGCGGAGCGCGATCGTGCCCGTGGGCTGCGCGCGCGGAAACTCCATGACGATTTCCACGAACTCGACGGACTCGTCCTCGTCGAGGGGGGGCTTGGGCTCGTCCTCTTCCTCCTCGTCACCAGCGTCTTCACCCTCGGCTTCCTCGTCGTCGGACTCGTCGTCGGAAGTGAACTCGATGGAGTCGAACGGGCGTTGGAAGAAGGTCGAGCCGATGGCCCACGTGATCGTCTCACCACCGTCGGCCCACGCGAAATAGTCGGCGCCGATGTCCGTGATCTTCTTCACGGGCACGGACGGCCCGGTGAGGCTGACCGTGGGCGTCGTCCCTGTGGAGGGCGGCACCGCGACGACCCAGAGCTGGTTGGCCGAAGCGGCCAGCGCCCACCTCCCGTCGGGCCTCACGAGCACCTCCTCGGCAGCCGGCGCCTCCGGAGAGCGCGGGTTTTTCCGCCCCGTCACCTTGAGGTGCGTGCGCCGGTCCGTGCCGTCGTAGCGCAGCGAGATGAGGCCGTCACGGGAATAGACGTAGATGCGCTCGGGATCGCCCGCGAAATGCGGGGCACCCACGCCCCTGGCGGGCACGATGAGTGACACGTCGCCACCGTCGGCCGGCAGCCACACGAGGTCCAGCGGGATGCGGAGCCCCCCGAACTCGCTGTCGGTCTGGTTCCGTTGGTAGGCGTTGCCTCGAAGTCCGACGATACGATCGCCGTCGGGAGAGAACGTGAGGTCGGTGTAGAAGGCCGGCAGGGAGGTTAGGCGCTGCGGATCGCCCCGCCCGTTCGAGCGCATCTTCCAGACATGCCCACCGTCCGTGGTCCACGTGACGTACGCGATCCACTCGCCGTCCGGCGACCAGGTAGGCTTGAACTCCCACGCGTCGCCTTCGGTGAGGCGGCGGGGCTCGCCATCCGGCATGTCCATCACGTAGTTCTTGGTGAGCACGGAGAACGCCAGCCGCTTCCCGTCGGGCGACAGCCGCGGGTCTTGAACCAGCCGCGCCCGCACGGGGCCTTGGGGCACCGCGTACGGCGCCGTGAGGTCCGGACCCACCGCGATGGACACGTGCGCCTCGAACGGGATCTCCTCCACCTGGCCGGTGGAGACGCTCACTTTGCGGATCTTGCCGCCCTCTGTGAAGAGCACCCACTCGCCGTCCGGCGTGAACGAATAGTTCGGGTAGAGATCCCGGGCCGGGCTCGTACCGGTCTCGATCTGGTCGCGCTGCACGGGGTACACCAGCCAACGGTCCGCGCCGGTCTCGAGATCACGGACACGAAGTCCGGTCTGGGTCTCGTGGCGCGTGCCGTAGACGAGCAGCCGGCCGTCGGGCGAGACCTCCGGGCGGATCGCGCTGCCCTCCGTCTGCGTGATGTTGTCCACGTCGCCGGTGCGCATGTCCCGCCGCGCGATCTGCCACTGAGCCAAGCCACCGCGGCCGTTGCCTCGGCGGGTCGCATAGTAGAGGTACCGTCCGTCGGAACTGAGGCTGGCCCCGAGCTCGCTGGCGGTGGTGCCGCCCCTCCCGCCCGGAGGCGTGCCGGTCTGGGGCCGCGGAGCCGAGCCGATGGACAGGCCCGAACCCCCGTCCACATGGTACATGAACAGGCGCGTGCCCCGCTCGGACTTGGAGACGAGCACGTACTCACTGTCGGACGTCCACTCGGGTGACGTCATTCCCGCTTGCTGCTCGCGTGACAACTTGCGCGGCTCCGACCCGTCCGCCTTGGCGATCCACAGGTTGTCCGACCCGTCGCGATCGGAGATGAATGCGATCCACTCTCCGTCGGGCGAGACACGGGGCTGGCTGTCGAAGCCCATGCCGTCGGTGATGCGCGTCGCCTCGCCGCCCGCCATCGGGAGCGTGTAGAGGTCGCCCAGCAACTCGAAGACGATGGACTCGCCGTCAGGCATCACGTCCAGCGAGAGCCAGGTGGCCTCGTCGGTCGTGAACTCGATGGTGGTGGTGGTAACCGAGTCGAGGGGCAGGCCCTTGTCCTTGCCTCCGCCTCCACCACCCCTCCGTTGAGCTTCAGCGCCCAGGGGCAGAAGAAAGAGGAGTCCCACCAACACCACCCTCACGTACGCGCTCGTAGACATGAGCCCTCCTCGTCAGCAATGCGCTCCGGCCCGACGACCAGCCCCCGGGCCGGCCCACGCGGAGAGCCTGGAATTGGTGGCTCGTGGGATGTGAAGGCAAGGACGGCGCCCCTCGAGCATCAGAGCAGCCACGCTCACGGAATTGTTGACCCCGTCCCTCCGGGGGAGCAACGTACGTCCGACCCACATTCTGGCTTCACCGGAGGGTTCGCCATGCACATCACCGAGGTCCATGGCGACCTCCTCGATCAGGATGTCGACGTCCCGGTCGACGCGTGAACGCGTGAACGCGTGGAAGTCGCTACCCTGGGTCGGTTCAGCCCAGGCTCGGATCCTACCCTGTCAGCTCCGCCAAGAGCGCCGCCGGAGTCAAGGCCGGAATAGGAGAACGCGCGTAGTCGCGTGTGTTCCGCGTCGCGATAAATGAAGCGCCACACGCCCGCGCCGCGGCTACCTGAAGGGCATCCTCGAAGTCGGCCAACGGCAGGGTAGCCGCGAACCGGAGAACCTCGGTATCGGAGGGCGCCACCGTGACGAACCGCGTGAGATCCAGGAGGAACTCGCGCGTGTCCTGCCGTCCTCGAGTCGGGGACACCAAGTAGTAGAAGTTCGAGAGCGAGTGCCACGCCACGAAAGCCATGCGCGGGTGTCGTTCGAGATGATCGACCAACTCGGCCGCAGGGCCGGCATGGGGGTGCCGGTCCAATGCCAAGTCGATGAGCACATCGGTGTCCAGTAGGATCACAGGAGCTTCTTGGCCAACGCCTCGTACCGAATATCATCCCGCTCAGCAGGGCAAAATCCTCCGCGCCAGCGTGCGGAAAACGAGGGAGACTCGGCGGAAGCTAGGCGGCGAAGGCCATCCTCGATGAGCGACGATAGAGAGACACCCTGGGACCGGGCATACCGTTTGGCCTTGGGCAGGAGCGCTGCATCAACCGTAATAGTAAGTTTCTTCTTCATCCAGCAATACACGTATACGGTTTCCCGCGCAGCCCTTCGTGCCTACTCGGCCACCCCGGCCTCCCCAGAAGCCTCGCCGCCGTACACCTCCGGTACCCAGGTCATGCTGTCCATATCGGGCCGCCTGTAATTGGGATCCTTCTGCAAAGGCGGCAGTTCGATCGGCTCGTCGGGCAGATCCGTGTACTCCACGGTCTCGAGCAGGTGATGGATGCAGTTCAGCCGCGCGTGACGCTTCACGTCCGCGTTGACCACATACCAAGGGCACTCGTCGATGTCGGTGTACATGAACACCGCGTCCTTGGCACGCGAGTACTCGGTCCACTTCGCCCGTGAGGCCACGTCCATGGGGCTGATCTTCCAGCGCTTCTTGGGATCGTCGATCCGCTTCAGGAAGCGCCGCTCCTGCTCCTCGGCGCTGATCGAAAACCAGTACTTGACCAGGATCATGCCGGATTGCACCAGCATCCTCTCGAACTGCGGGCATGACCGGAGAAACTCGCGATACTCGTCGTCGGTGCAAAAATCCATCACCCTTTCGACGCCCGCGCGGTTGTACCAACTCCGATCGAAGAGCACCATCTCGCCCGCCGCAGGCAGGTGCGGCACGTAGCGTTGGAAGTACCACTGGCTCTTCTCGCGCTCCGTCGGGATGCCCAGCGCCACCACCCGCGCGATGCGGGGATTCAGGGTCTGGGTGATACGCTTGATGACACCCCCCTTCCCCGCCGTATCGCGGCCCTCGAAGATGACGGCCACCCTGAGCCCCTTGTGTTTGATCCAATCTTGGAGGGCGACGAGCTCTTCCTGGAGCCGGGCGAGCTCCTTCTCGTAGAAGGTCTTCGTTATCCGGCCGTCGGCCCGGTACCGCTCGGTCATCGTTGCCTTCTCCGTCGAATCATCCTACCGGGCACCCTTCCACCTGAGCCCCACCTCTGCGGCCGCGGAACCCACCGCGGCCTCCGGCCGCCCGAACGTCCGGCAGCGCCTTGCGCGGCAACAGCTCGTCACGGTTCGCCGTCAGGTAGACGAACGCCGCCACGGCGACCGCGTTGTGCTTCATGTCCACTTCCTGGATGCGCTCGTAGACGTCCTGGCTGGAGTGGTGCGTGCGAGAGCCGTACTCCACGGGGTCCTGGATGAACTGGAAGCCCGGAAGGCCCACCGCGTCGAACGACAGGTGGTCGGTGCCGCCCGTGTTGCCGGGGGCGATGTGGCCGACGCTGATGCTGTCGCTGGTGAGCGCGGTCATCCACTGCGAGAAGATCGGGCCCACCGCGCTGTTGCCCTGGAGGTAGATCCCTCGGATGGCGCCGGTGCCGTTGTCCACGTTGTAATACGCCGAGAACTTCTCGTGGTCCGGCAGGAGTTCCATGGTGGCCCGGTCTCCGAAGTGCTCGGCGATGTACGCGCGGCTCCCGATCAGGCCCTGCTCTTCGCCGGTCCAAAGGCCGATCCGCACGGTGCGGCGAAGCGGGAGGCCGGTGGCCTTGAGGATCCGCATGGCTTCCATCATCACGGCCGAGCCCGCGGCGTTGTCCGTCGCGCCGGTGCCGGCGTGCCAGGAGTCGAAGTGGGCGCCCAGCATGACGATCTCGTCGGCCTTGTCGGTGCCCGGGATCTCGGCCATGAGGTTGAAGGAGTTGAGTTCGTCGGTGTAGAAGGTGTTCTTGACGTCCAGCTCCATGCGCACCGGAATGTCCTTCTCGAGAATCCTGTAGATCCGGCCGTAGTGTTCCGGCGTCAGGCTGACCTGCGGCACGGCGCGTGGCGCGTCGGCTGCCCGGCTGCCGTTGGCGCTGACGAACACGTTCCCACCCGTCGAGTTACCGCTCCCCGGCCGCAGCACGGCCGCGACCCCCTCGTCGGCCAAGCACTGCGCAAGGTTGACCAGTGGGCTGCCATCCGGCGAAGCCTGCGGGGGACCGCCGAAACGACCCCGGCCACCGCGCCCTCGGCCACCTCGCCCGCCGACCGGGAACGGGTTGGCGCGCGCATTGAGCTGGTCCTGAGTGAGCCGCTGAGCCGGGGCGGCGAAGAGCGCCGGCACGTCCCTGGGCGGTTGGCTCAGCACGATCTTGCCTTTGAGCGTACCCCGGTATGGAGCGAACTGGGCTGCGGTGCGAACCGTGTTCGGTACGATCACGACTTCTGTCTCCAGCTTGCCGTCCGTCCCGTCACTCCAGGCCGCCGGGTAGGCGACCACCGGGAACGGCACCGGCGCCGTGACCTGAGCCACCATGCGGTCGTTGACCCAGCCACGGCCGAAGGGGCCCCACCACTCGTAGTGCGCGTTGGAGAGGCCCCACTTCTCGAACTGCTCCATCGACCAGTCGCCGGCCGCTTTGGTGATCGGCGAGCCCGTGAGGCGGGGGCCGTGCACGTCGGTGAGCCAGCTCATGATGTCCATGATCTGGGAGCGCTCGAAGCCCTCCTCCTTGATCCTGTCGATGGCGGCCATGTCGATCTGTTCCTGCGGGCCCTGTGGACCGAATCCGAAGCCCTGCGCGGCGGCCGGGGCAGGCCGGAGCGCGAGCGCCAAGATCAGCAGAGCGAAGACCACGATGGTCGCGGGTCTACAGGCGTGTGCCCGTGTGGATGCGGTCGGATGCGAACGTTGATGGATCATGGTGGGCTCCGTTTCTACGGTTGCACTCGGCCTGGAGTGCACGATGGGCCTACTCGGGTCGACGGTGGCGTGGAGGCCAACATGTGGGGCACGCGCCGGCCTGCCAAGGAGAGGACACGGGAATGCCTCATGGGGTTGAGGCCGGGCCACCCTGTGGATCGGTCATGGCTCGTCTGGCTGGGGGATTAGCCCAGGGGAACGCTCACCGTACAGGCGTGGTAGGGCACGTGGAGGCGTGGGGTCCACCCCGCCTCGCCCACCACGGCGGACGCACACGGACCATGCGCAGATCCTCTCTCCTCCTGAGCGCTCTCATCGCTACCACCGTCGTCGCTTCGGCCTGTGAAAAGCCGCGGGCCTGGGGCGAGTGGAACAGCATCATCGCGGGCGTCAGCAACGAACGCTGGTCCGAGATTCAGGACATCGTCTACAGCGCGTTGGAGCCCAGAATCTTCACGGTTCGCCCCGAGAAGATGTTCAGGGTCACGCAGCAGGATCCGCGCGAAGAAGCCTGGAATCAGCTCCAGCGCTTCCGCCAGCTACTAGTGATCGGTAGCGCCGACGATCCGTGGGTGGCCCAAGCGCTGGCCAAGCTCGATCAGGACACGTTCGACCCACCCGAACTCCTGCAGGTAGATAATGTGTGGGCCAGGGGCCAGCGCGTGAGCATCATCCTTCTCTCTCCCACGGGCGGAGAGGAGGAGGTCGCCACGCTGCTCGAGCCGCTGTTCGAGGTGCTCGACGGACAGTACCGCCAGTGGGTTCTCAAGCGCATGTTCATGACCCCCCCCGACACGGCTTTGGGCGACTCCCTCGTGGCCGAGGCAGGATTCAAGCTGCTGGTGCCCGAGGTCTACTATTGGAGACGGGCCGGCGATGTCTACATCTTCCGCAACGACAACCCCGACCCGTCCGAACTCATCCGGCAGGTGACCGTCAGCTGGCGCGATGTGGACCTGAGCGAGATCGATGAGCAGGATATCGTTGCGTGGCGTGAGGAGGTACAGGCGAGCTATTTCAGTTACCCGCAGGTGGTGGACACCACGGCCATGCGAGGACGCCGCATGCAACTCGGCGACCTGGAGATCTTCGAACTCCGTGCGATCTGGGAGAATCCACCCGAGGCGTTCCCCGCCGCAGGCCCCTTCATCACCCGCGCGATCGGCTGCCCGGCCCTGGGCCGCACGTATTTCGTCGACGCCTGGCTCTACGCCCCGGGCAAGGACAAGTACCAGTACATGATCCAGCTCGAAACCATCCTCGACACGTTCCGTTGCGCGGAGGCGGCCTAGCGGGCGTAGTGTCCCTGCGCTAGTAGGCGGCAACCATCACGTCGGTCCGACCGAAGCCGTCACCCTTGAAGAGCAGCGGCTGTGCGACCGCCATAGCGGCACCGTAGGCCAGGCAGTCTCCGTAGTTGAGCACCCCGGGTGATCCGATCCCCTTCCCGAAGCGGCTGTAAGCCAGGCGGGCGAGCCTGCGCTGACGCGATCGCCTCTACGAGCCGTGACGCCTCAGCTTCATTCAGCAGGATGGCTACGAGCGCGGAGGTGTCGATCACCAAAGCGGCGCTACTCCGGCAGCCCGAACTCGTCGTAGCCCGAGTCAGCGTCGAGACTGCGGCCCTCTATGTCCGGCAACGAGGCAACGAACTCCTGGATCGCCGCCACCTCGGCCAACAGCACGTCGGGTGAGCCCGTCGCTCGCACGGCGGCCAACCGCTCTCGCACGGCCTCCGTCACCGCCTCGGTGATACTCTCGCCCGTCTCGACGGCAAGCTCCCTTGCGAGTGCGTGGGCTGCGGGACTCTTGATGTTGAGCGCCATGGTGGCCTCCACCACAGAGAGGAATGGTGGCAATTACTCTTCCTATCCACCCTACGCAAGGTGGGCCGTCAACGGTGTGGACTTCCCCCGCCACAGTATATCATTATATTCGGATATATGGATATGATAGTCGAGCCGAGCGTTTTCGAGCGGATGACCTCTCTAGGTGACTCCGCACGGAGCCGCCTCCTGTTGTTGTTGGAAGAGGGCGAATTCACGGTCTCGGAGCTGATCGCGGTCCTTCAGCTCCCGCAGTCCACCGTCAGCCGCCACCTCAAAGTCCTGGCAGACGACGGATGGGTGGTTTCACGAGCGGACGGAACCAGCCGGCACTACCGGATGACGTCCGGGTTGGACGCCACGGCCAGAGAGTTGTGGGGGCTCGTGCGCGACGAAGTGCGCCACGCCCCGATCGGCGAAGAAGACGCGGAACGAGCGAAGGCCGTCCTGGGGCGCAGGCGTGATCGATCGCGTGAGTTCTTCGCGACGGCCGCCGGCCGCTGGGACACACTCCGCGGCGAGTTGTTCGGCGCCGAGGCCGAGGTCCTGCCGCTGTTCGGCCTACTCGACAGCGAGTGGACCGTCGGCGATCTGGGTGCCGGCACCGGCCAGCTGGCCGAGGCGATCGCGCCGTTCGTCGCCAAGGTCGTCGCGGTGGACGCGTCGGTCGAGATGTTGGCGGCCGCCAAGGACCGGGTGGCGGACCTGTGTAACGTCGATCTGCGCCAGGGTGAGCTCGAACGGCTCCCGGTAGCGGACAGCGAGCTGGACGTGGCGATGCTGCTGCTGGTGCTCCACTACATCGTGGACCCTCCGAGCGTTCTCGCCGAGGCATGCAGGGCCCTGTGCCCGGGTGGCCGCCTCGTGATCGTGGATATGCGGGCGCACACGCGCGACGGGTACCGCGAAGAGATGGGCCATCTGTGGCCCGGCTTCACCGAGACTCAGTTGGAGGAATGGATGATGAGTGCGGGACTCGAGGAGTTCCGCTACCGGCCGCTGCCCCCGAGGCCCGATGCGGAGGGACCCCTCCTGTTCCTGGCCACGGCACGGCGCTGCGCATGAGACGGAAAGACACGATGACCGATGAACGCAACCAAGGATGAAGTCATGGACACGGCTGTTCTGAACGAGACACCTGACG
>JACZXQ010000032.1 GCA_022571515.1 Gemmatimonadota bacterium | reverse complement strand
ACGGGCTAATGGGCTCCCGACGCGGAGGTGAGCATCTCAGTGCTCGCCGCAGTGTCCCGAAGGACCGGGCCCGGTGGTCTTCACGATAGTGCCACATCAGGCCGGCGCGATAGCGCTTTCTGAGGGCCCGAGCGGGAGAGCGGCGTTATACGCCGTTCGGAGCGTGGCCCGGTTAGGAGTTCCTGCGTCATCCCAATTGGCATGACTAGGGGCAGGACACCCTAAAACCACTGACGTGGCTAGAGTCAGGCGAAATAGGTTGACAAGCCCTTGAACACCCATTATAGGTTGACTCATGAACGCCCGACCAACAAACTCGATTCCGGACTCGGCAGTGGCTACACAGACCTACTCCGATACGCTCAAACGGCCCGCTTGCGTTGCCGTCATCGCAGACATTGTCCAGTCTCGGCGCCTTGATCCGTCGCGCCGAAGCGTCACTCAGTCGATTCTCGAAGCAGTATTGGAACACGTGAACCGTGTTTACAGAAAGGAGATCCTGGCGAAATTCCTCGTCACTGTCGGTGACGAATTCCAAGGGCTCTTGAAGGACCCGACAATCCTCCCGGACCTTCTCTGGACTATCGAGCGAGCACTACCCAGAGTCGAGCTTAGGGTCGGAGTTGGATTTGGGCCCCTCGACACAGAACTGAAGGAACACGCCCTCGGCATGGACGGACCCGTCTGGCACTATGCTCGAGAGGCCATCGAATCGGCCAAAGCGACCCGGAGAGCGGGAGGTGTGTTTCTTGGCTTTGGTCCGACCAATGAGACAGTCTTGAACGGGTTCGCTCGCCTACACCACCACCTGCGAAGCAGTATGAGTGACCGACAGATGGAAATTGTGGATCATCTGCGTCGAGGAGCGACCCAGGTGGAGGTGAGTCGGGTTCTTGCGATATCCAAACAGGTCGTATCGAAGCAGGTGAAAGCCGCTGGCTGGACGGCTCATAGCGACGGCGAGGCCGGATGGCGTGCCGCCCTGATGCCGTTCAACACCTCACGGGAGTGGAGTACCAAATGATCGAGCTCGCGTGGCCCGTCCAAGGATCGCCTCTGCTGCTTTGGAGTCAGTGTGTCTTCGTTTGGACTCTGGTGAACTACCTCCGCCTTGCCGAGCCGGTGGGGCGCGACGAACTGCGTAGAATATCGCCGTCAGATCTGCGACGTCAGGGCAAGTCCGTAGTGGTACGAGGTGTGACAGGCGCAGTTGTGATGACATTGCTGCCAGGAATAAGCCTCTCAGAACTCGGGACGCGCCTTGCGCTAGCCCTCTTGACCCTGGTGCTTTGCCTGGCTCTACCGAGCATACGGTGGAAGATGGCCAATAGCCCGACGGCATGCCGCTATTTGGCCGAGTGGGAGATCCTTGGGAATGGCCTTTTCTTGGTCAGCTCCGGCCTCTTGGTCGGGACTCGCTTGGAAATCGCCAACCCGCTTGTCGTGCTGCCCTTGAGCGCTACCCAACTCACTGCAACGAGCTTTGCGTTCGCCGCCGTGATCTTCATTTCTCGAGGTGGGACCCACCTCGTTCGCGGAATTCTAGACAAGGCCGACACCCTGCCTCGAGAGCAAGGCACGGACGCGTCGACTAGCAAAAAGTTGGACGAGATCGAATACGGGAGAGGCCAGACGATCGGGAACATTGAGCGTCTATTGCTCCTCGTCATGGTCGTCGCCGGAAGCTACGAGGGCCTAGCCTTCTTGATCGCCGCGAAGGGCTTGATCCGCGCGAAGGAATTCCAGAACCGAGACTTCGCGGAGTACTTTATCATTGGTACTCTAGCCAGCCTCCTGGTAGCACTCGCGGTCGGCATCGCACTCAAGACAGCGCTTGCCATAGGATAGATCGGGAGGAGCGCCCAGTGTTCGCACATGGCAGGCGACCGTCAAGAGAATGCCGCATTGTATGTCGACGAATCAGTGCAACCCTAGGTCCAGATCCATTGTCCCTGCATGTAGAGGAACCCCGGTAGGGAGAGGGTCCTGGACGATCAACAAGCTGGGCACCAATCCCCCGACACGGACGAGGTCCTCTATAAGCAAATCTCCGAGAATCGTCGCGACATAGAGGCATGCGGCACGAGTATGCGCTACCCATTCCGGGGGATAACCGGCAGCGGTGGCAGGCTTGTCCATCCTACCCCATTCCGGAAAGAATGGTAGGACGCAACACGTTCGAGGCCTCTTCCGCCCTTTCGGGGTGGTCCTTCAGGTCGAGGTAGGCTTGTAGCGGACTTACGTATGGGAGCCCAACCCCGGAAACGACTCCCGTGAAGACACCCTCGTCTGCGGGCTGGACCAGCCACGTATTGGCACCCGACTCGACCTGACGAAACCCCATCCGGGCCAGCTGATCCAAATCGGGCATAGGAGAAACGTAGAGGGAGCATAGGCGAAACGCCGCGTGCTCAGTGTAGTACCAAGCTGCCGCAAGCCCCGTGATCGCCGTGCTCACCGCAATGCCGCCAAGGCCATCCACCAGCCGACGAAGAACCCCTTCAGGCGTGCGATCCGCAACATGGCCCTTCAGGATCCGTTGAGCGGCGAAATCATACGATTCCCGCCACGCATCGAGCATGGCCTCCGGATTCCGTGGCCAATGGCTCCGTCCATCGCGCTCCTCGATGAAGCCGGCCTTCTCGAGTCGACTTAAGATTTTGCTCACGTAGCCCTTCGACAGGCGAGTCGCCGCCACGAGGTCCTGGTTGATCCATCCGCGACCGGGATGCATGAGGAAGGCCCGCGCCAGACGCGTGGCCTTGGGGGCGAAAACGTTGCGCGGACGCCCCTGTCTGGCATGCCGGTTCGGGCGCCCGCTGACGTTCACGTTTATTCCTGGGGCACGGATGGACGCGTTGCCCGAAAGGTCCATCCAGTTGACACCCGCCCCATCGCACAAGCGTCGCCCCACCCTACCCATGTAGGGAACGACCAAGAGCGGCACGCCCTGATCAGCGCAGTCTGACCTCCGCCACGACTGGATTTGCATCAGCGCCGAGCCGACCGTTTCGGCATTGCTCCGCGCCTTGTATTCGATCAGGAAGGTCGTCGTTCCGGCCAAGATCTCGAGATCCGGACCGTGTCGGGCACGACTAGAATGCTCCTTTCGAACGTCATGGACGTCCAAGTAGGTGAGTTCACCCAATTGCTTGGGGATCTGCCGGAGCGCTTCAACAGGATCCATAGTTTCCTAAATATATGGTGTTTCTCACGACAGAAACTACCCTATTTTAGGAAACCAATCAAGGAATCTAGCGATGGCTAACGGGCTAGGTCTGGCTCGAGCCATTCCTTAAGAATTGGCCCCAACGGACCTTGTACCAATACTCGACCGGGAACGGCCCGTCATGGACACTCGTCGGCTGCGAAGCTATGCCACCGCCGGGCCCAAAGGCGCCCATTCCAGCCTCAGCTTGAGATCGTTGCAGTGGGAATGGGGCACGTGTCGCTCGTGCTGGAGTCGGCCGACGACGATCCCAGGAGACACACCAACGCTCGCGGCAAACTCCTTGATCGCCGCCTCTGAGTGAGTCACCCATGCGGCAATCTCCCCTGGATCAAGGCCTTGTGCGGCGTGAGCCATCTCGTCGCGCCGTGAGCCCTGCATCCCTTGAGCTGGGGCACGAACACCACCGCGACTCCAGCCTCCGCGCACAGTCGCCTCAGCTCGTGCTGGAATACCTCCGGCGGCTGCCGGGTAAGGCTTCGGGCTCGAGCTGAAGCGCCGTCTCGGGCGTAATCGCGGTCTTGCCATGGAGAATCTCGTTGATGGTCAGTGGTGCCCTGGCGTTGGACCGGCACTTCCCTACGTCGCTGTTCGGGCTGGCTGGGTAGCGCTTTGATGCCAGGACCCCCTCGGCGTTTCCGCGGAAACGTTTCGGTTCCCATCCGAACATGGATTGAACCGCCCACCCACCTTAGATTGCCTCTTCAACCTCCACGGCACCTCTGGTCCGAGCAAAGATGACCAAGAGCGAAATCTCAGAGATAGTCGACTTCATCGGCAAGAAGTTCGATGCCCAGAACCGGCGCTTCGATGCCATCGACCGGAGGTTCGATGGGCTCGAGACTCGGTTCGGCAAGCTCGAGGTCCGAGTGGAGGCCATGCAGGGTGACATTCGGGCGGTAGCCGAGGGTGTGATGACGAACGGTGCCCGCCTCGACCGCTTGGAGAAACGCTTCGGCGACATGGAATCCCGATTCGACGCTCTGGAGACCCGCTTCGACGCTCTGGAGACCCGATTCGGCGCTCTGGAGACCCGCTTCGGCGCTCTGGAGACCCGCTTCGGCGCTCTGGAACTCCGCTTCGACGGCTTCGAGACGGTCTTCCGGGCCGACCGCCTCGACATGCAGCGACGGTTGAAGGCACTCGAGAACTGACTTGGTCGGCCTAGGACGTTTCAGCTGAAACGTTTTGGTTCCCATCCGTGCATGGATTGAGCCCTCGCCCCGCAACCTTCCGGCGCTTGAGTTCGTCGAGGAGTTCGCCAACTCTCATGGACTGGTGCTCTCAGCGTGAGCGTCGCTGTTGTTCATGGTCCACCTTCCGATTCTGCGTTCCTGCTGCAGGCTACCATGCTAATCGCGATAGCACCACACAAGGTCACCCTGCTCAGGGCAGCAATTCCTCCCGCCGTTCGTGGCGCGGTACTCCAGCGTATATTCTACGTTGCCAGCAGAGGGGCGTGCTCACCCTGGAACGTCGTGACGAGGTAGGGAGATGGAAAGTCTGCGGGGCCGTCTGCTGATCTCCAGCGGTGGCTTGTTCGATCCGAACTTCCGCCACACGGTGGTGCTGGTCGGGGAGCACAACACGGACGGGGCACTCGGCGTGGTCTTGAACCGAGCCCTCGACGTCACGGTCGAAGAGGCCCTGCCGGCCCTGGGCCATTTGGTGCCGGCCGGAGAACCGCTCTTCCAGGGCGGTCCAGTCCAACCGACCATCCCAGTGCTCCTCGCCGAGCTCACCGATCCCGAGTTGGTCGATGCCCCGGTGTTCGGGTCAGTGGGCTTCCTCGTGGGCGAGGTCTCGGGGGACATCAAGCCGAGCATTCTCAGGGCGCGGGTGTTTGTGGGCTACTCGGGGTGGGGGCCGGGCCAGCTCGAGGCCGAGTTGGCCGCTGACACTTGGATCGTCGAGCCGGCGCGCGAGGACGACGTGTTCACCGATGCGCCCGACTTGCTTTGGAGTCGAGTGCTTGAGCGGAAGGGGCCGGAATACCGGCAATTGTCCCGGATGCCGTACGACCCATCGATGAACTGAAGCGGTTTTGCTGCGGACACCATAGGTTGATCCTAACAAGGGCCCGGCCGCTTCGCGGACACTTCCTCCTGCGTACGTATGTTTTGGATCAGATCATACGTATGGGTCGCAGGACTCCGCGTCGGGAGCCCATTAGCCCGTTACACGACGTGTCTGTTTGTTGCGCTTCAACAGTGATTCTTGAGTGCCGCATTGTCGTGCAGCGTTCGAACTGCCGTTTTACCGGTTGGAATTCCCCTCTGCAACCACCTTGTTCCTGTGCCCCACGAGGGCTATGCTCGCGCCCAGACGTCAAGAAGAAGCTTCCTATCGATAATGAAAAAGACCGATCGCGAACTGGGTATGCTGCGGCAGATCAGTCGCCGCGATTTCATCCACGGAACCAGCCTCACCGCGCTCGGTCTTATGCTGCCCACGGGCTGTATGCCCGCGAACTATGGCGGCACCGTACCGCCCGGCAGCGTCGGCTATCCACCTACGCGAACCGGAATGCGCGGATCGCACCCCGGATCGTTCGAAACCGCCCATGCACTGGCCCGCGGAGGGGCGCGGTTCGACAATCCTGTGGACCTGTCCGAGGAATATGACGTTGTAATCGTGGGCGCGGGTATCAGCGGCCTGACGGCTGCCTATCAGTATCGAAAGAAGTTCGGACCCCAATCGCGTATCCTCATTCTGGACAATCACGATGATTTCGGGGGCCATGCAAAAAGAAACGAGTTTCACCAGGGCGGTGACATGCGTCTGTCCTGGGGAGGCACGATGAATCTCGAATACCTGTCGTTCAGCGATCCGGTGCTACAGTTTCTGGCCGAATTGGGAATCGATGTCCAGCAACTGAATGAGGACCTGGATTTCCATTATGGCGGTGACGGACCCGCTATCTGGTTCGACGCCGATACATACGGACGCGACGTCCTGGTCCCGGGCTTTTCGATGTACAGCCGAAACCTCGATGCGCTCGACAAGATCGACCTGTTTCCGATTAGCGAGTCCGGGCGGGCCGCCCTGAGACAGTTCTATTCATCAGACACCAATGTCCTCGAAGGAATGAGCGAGCGTGAGATTGAGCACGTTTTACGCCGAACGAGTTACACGGAATTCCTGACTCGACATGCCGGCCTTCCTGACGAAGCTGTAGAGCTGTTCATAAAGGCGACCGACGGTTATTGGGGCGTTCAGACGCACAGCTTGTCCACCTCCGAAGCGATGAACGCCTGGTTGCCTGGATCCCATTTGCTCGGGGATGAATCGGATCGTGCGGCTGGCCTGGAAGAGTCTGAAGTCGTAGCCATGTTTCCGGATGGCAACGCCTCGATTGCCCGTCTTCTGGTTCAATCACTCATACCTGCAGTTGCACCGACCGCCAATGCAGAGAACGTTGCGACCGCACGGTTCGACTACAGCCAACTCGATCGTTCCGATGCCTCGGTACGCCTGCGTCTCGAATCGACCGCCGTGCATGTCGAAAACGAAGACGGTCATGTCGCGGTCACGTATGTCAGCGACGGTACGACCTCCCGGGTTAGAGCAAAGCACTGCGTGCTGGCCTGCTATCATGCGATTATCCCGCACCTGTGCCCTGAATTACCGGAGGAACAAAAGGAGGCGCAACGTTACCAAGTCAAACATCCCATGCTCGTTACCAATGTTCTTTTGCGCAGCGGCAAGGGATTTGAACAACTGGGGATTACAGGAGCCTACTGTCCCGGGCGGATGCATGCCAAAGCGTGGCTCATCAAGGGTGTGAACACTGCCGGATACCACGGGGGCCGGGACGTTGAGGGCCCTGTTCCCGTGATGTTTTGGGGCATGGTAGCTCCGCCACGGCGTGACGTCCCCATTCACGACCAACTACGGGAAGCAAGGCAAATCCTACTGGAGATGAAGTTCGAAGACTTTGAGCACGAAGTACGTACGGTACTCGATGGAATGCTTGGACCAACAGGATTCGACGCTGCAGAAGATATCCTTGCAATAACCGTCAATCGGTGGCCGCACGGATATGCGTATGGATACCTCGACCTGTGGGACTCGGAATGGAAAGAGGGCCAAGCCCCACATGAGATCGCTCGCCAACCCCTCGGAAACATTACGATCGCGAATTCTGATGCGGCCGCTTCAGCCTACTCACAAGCCGCCATTGAAGAAGCCTTCCGTGCGGTAGATGAACTGAATTAGAAGCGACTTCCTCTTTGTAAGCACGAGCGGGCGCAGGAGTGGTCATGAAGCTCTATCTAGTGCAGCACGGGTTGGCGAAGTCCAAGGACGAAGACCCGGAGCGTCCGCTCACGGCGGACGGTGGTCAGGCCGTCGAGCGGGTCGGCGCGTGGGCCTCACGGCGGGGCCTGGCCGTTGACGAGATCCGCCACAGCGGAAAGCGCAGAGCGGCCGAGACCGCCGAGATCCTCGGCAGCCACCTCGGCCTCCCCTCCGGCGGCGTGAGCGCCGTGACGGGATTGGCTCCGCTGGACGATGTCCGTCCGGTGGGTGAAGGGCTCGGCGGCGAGACGGGCGCGATCATGCTCGTCGGGCACCTGCCATTCCTGGCCAGGCTCGCCGGGCTTCTCCTCGCGGGCTCGGCGGAGGCCTCCCCGGTTTCCTTCACGAACGGGGGCATCGTCTGCCTCGAGCGAGGAGACCAAGGGTGGGCATTGGCGTGGGCGGTGCCGCCGGAACTGGTGGATTAGGTGGCGGCCACAGGACGTTTCCGCGGAAACGTTTTGGTTCCCATCCGAACATGGATTGAACCACCAACCCCCCTTAGGTTGCCTACTCTACCTCCACGGCACCCCTGGTCCAGGCGCGGATGACCAAGAGCGAACTCGCAGAATTAGTCGACTTCATCGGTAAGAAGTTCGACGTCCAGCGGCGGCTGAAGGCGCTTGAAAACTGACGACGAGGGCGCACCGGCCCTTGATCCACTGTGGGTGGGATCCTCTTCTCACGGCACTGGAAGAGTGGAATGACCCGCTCTATGAAAACCTTCCCCTTCCCGATCCCCTGAAGCCTCCACCGTGGGATCCGGCCACCCCCCCGCCCGGGGTCGGCTAGGCCGCCGCCGGATCCAAAGGCGCCCATTCCAGTCTCAGCTTGAGATCGTTCGCCTAACCATTGGTCCCGTCTGAGCATTGGGTAGCCCACGGGTTTCGCGCATCCTTGGGATCAGCACCCATGCCCTCGGGTAATGAAGGTGGATCGAAATGGAGTGTCTATCATGACCGAGTTACTGAAGAAGGCCTTTCGAGCCGCGTCTCGACTTCCGTCCGAGCAACAGGATGCCGTAGCCACGATGCTGTTGGCTGAACTGGAATCGGAGCGGCAGTGGGATGACGCGTTCGCACGCAGCCAGGACTTCCTTGCAACGCTGGCGGACGAAGCCATCGCCGAGGATGCGGCAGGAAAGACGGAGCCGCTGGTTACGGATCGTTGACCTCACGAACTACGGCTAGCTTCAGAAAGGCGCTCCTCAGACTCCCTTCCCGGATTCAGGATCAGGCCAACGAGGCGTTCGCTCGATTTCAGGCCGACCCCCAACACCCTGGCTTGAAACTCAAACAAGTTCATCCATCTCGACCCATCTACTCAGCTCGCGTCACCCTCGAGTATCGCGCTTTGGCCGTGAGAAAAGGACGACGGTTGGGTTTGGTTCTGGATCGGATCACACACCGAATACGACTGCGTCCTACGCCGTATCTAATCTCCCGCCGGCCCACGACGTGCAAGTGTGCGACATCTTCGAGAGTCTCGAAACGCGGGTCACGTCAGGGGGGGGGTGCTGAACATTGAAGGCGCTCGAGAACTGACTGAATCCTACGCAGGACGTTCAGAAAGCCCCTCCAGCTTAACGCTCCGCTCTATGCAGGTGTCTTGTAGGCAGGGCAGGTACACTGTTCAGTCCGCTCAACCCACGAATTCGATGATCACACGGCGACTACTCGCTCTTAGTCTGATGCTGTTTCCCCTTGCGGCCTCGGCCCAAGAGGGAAGCATCCGCTACGCGCACTCCGTGCAATTCGAACTCGGCGGCCCGCAGGGGCAATCCGCCCGGGCGGGCGGATTCGGGGACCGGCAAGGAGCGCGAGACGGCCGATCTGGGCAGAGGCGAGGAGGCTTTCAGGGCAGGCAGCCTCGGGGGAGCGCCGGCACGGTCGTGCTCACGTTCAACGCCTGGGAATCGCTGATGCGAACGGAGGTTCTTGATGAAGAACAGGTCGCGCCGACGGACGCGGCCCATCGCCTGGGGTTCGGGAGGTGGAGGATACGGACGGCCTCTCGCAGCGCCAATGAGACGATCGTCTCCGCTTACGCGAACGACGCGGACGACACGTTCACGGAGACTCGCGACTTCATGGGCCGCACGTTCCTCATCCGCGAGGCGAGACCGACCTATGAGTGGAGACTCGTCGGCGAGGAGAGTGAGTTCCTCGGATACATGGTTCAAAAGGCGATCGTGGTGCAGGACAGCACGACAATTGAAGCCTGGTTTACACCTCAGATCCCTGTCTCTGCAGGACCGGGCCGGTACAGTGGACTTCCGGGCCTGATCCTCGTGGTCTCCGTCAATCGTGGCGAGGAACTCTATTCGGCCATCGAGGTCGACCTGAGCGGCCTCGAGGAAGGCGCCATTGTTGCGCCCGAAAAGGGAGACGAAGTCACCCGCGAGGAATACGAGATTCTCGTCGAAGAGAAGCTTCAAGAGATCAGAGCAACACAACGGAGAAATCGATGAGTATCGCCACGAGTCGGAGAGGCCTCCACCTGCTTGCCGCGGGCGCGTTGGCCCTTGCCAGCCTTCTAGTAGCCGAACCTGCCCAGGGCCAGGATCGGTTCGACGTGGTCGGCATCGTGGCCGACTCGTCGGGTGTGGCCCTGAACGGTGCAATGATCGTGGCACTCACCCGTCCGGACTCGGTGCTGGCGAGGTTCTCGCTGTCCGACGGCAGTGGTGGATTCAAGCTGAGGCGACTCGTCGCGGGCGATTACATCCTGCAGGTCACGCTGTTTGGTTATCAGACCGTCCGGACCGATTTCACTGTGACCGACGGCGACGTCGACGCAGGGACCGTCCTCTTGGCGATTCTAGCGATCGAGATGGAGCCGCTCGTCGTGAGCCTGGATCACGTTCCCTTCGTGATTCGGCGCGATACGCTCGACTACAACGCGCTCGCGTTCGAGGTCCCGCCCCAAGCCACGGTCGAAGACCTCCTCAAGAGACTTCCGGGCATCGAGGTCGCCGACGACGGATCGATCACGGCACAGGGCGAAGAGGTCCAGAATGTGTTGGTGGACGGAAAGGAATTCTTCGGTGGTGATCCGACCATCGCGACCCGCAACCTGCCCGCAGATGCGGTGGAGCGCATCCAGGTCTACGACAAACAGTCTGACATGGCGGAGTTCACAGGGATACCGGACGGAAATGAAGAGCGGACGATCAACCTCGAGTTGCGGGAAGATGCGCGACGGGGCGTCTTCGGCAGCATGGTCGGTGGCATCGGAGGTGGCGCAGACGCTGCGGAAGCTCTCTCGGCTCCTAGTGCAGATCGACTGCGCTACAACGAGACCTTGAGCGTCAATCGATTCTCACCGACGACTCAACTCGCTCTCTTGGGAGGGGCCAACAACGTCAACCAGGCCGGCTTCTCGGGGGGCCGTCCCGGCGGCGGCGGCGGTGGTGGACGTGGGCGCGGTGGTGGCGGGGCCAGGGCCGGTGGAAGCAGCGGTTTCACTGAGTCGCTCGCGATGGGGCTCAACGCCAGCCACGACTTCGCAGAAGACACGTGGCTTCGGAGTAGTTACTTCCTCAGCAGGGCCGACAACGTACAGAACAGCGCAATCCAGCAGCAGCTCCTACTCGGTTCCGCGGCGTCCTCGCTCCTGGATCGAATCAGCGACGAAACCACGAACAGCGTCTCGCATCGGATCGACCTGAATGCGCGGATGGAGCTCTCGGACGGGCACGACTTGAGGGTCCGCGGGGCCATGAACGTGGGCTCGTCGTCGCTCACCAGCATTGGCGCCCAGGAAACGACAAGCGCGACGGGACGGACTCTGAACGCCGCGTCCAGCAACTATCTCGCAGATCAGAACACCTTCGGTGGGAACCTGAGACTCACGTGGCGCAAGCGACTCAGCGAGAATGGGCGAACCATCGTCGCTCAGGCGTGGGCCACCCTCAGCGAACCTGAAACGTTCACCGACCTCACGTCGACGACGGAATTCCTGAACCGGAGCGGTCAGCTCACCACTGAAGACATCCTCCAAGAGCAATCGACGGGTGGACGCACACTGGGTTATTCCCAGCGACTTGCCCTGACACAACCCGTCGGAAAAGGCCTCGTGCTGGAAGTGTTTGGACAGCGGAGTGCCGAAAAAGAGGACCAGACCAAAGCGGTCTACGACATCGCGCTGGGAGTTCCGGTCTTGAACGACGTCCTGAGTTCCGGATTCGAGCGCACCTACAGCTACCTGAGCGGTGGGCTGCGTCTCAACCGCAACACCACGGACACCCGCTTCGTTGTTGGGCTCCGAGTCCGATCGTCGAACCTGGACGCCACTGTGCTCGATCGTGACGAGAAGATCACGAACGGGTACACGCACCTGCTGCCGTCGGCGGACTTCAGGGTTCAGTTCGAGGGGGGGAAGAACCTCACCTTGCGGTACACGACGTCGACCCGCGAGCCGTCGATGACGGAGCTGCAACCGTTCGAGGACAACATCAATCCGCTGAGAGTCTACCATGGAAATCCGAATCTGACCCCGGAGTACACGCACAGGCTGAGGGCCGACTATCGCTACTTCGACCAGTTCACGTTCCTGAACGTTTTCGCCTTCGGTCAGTTCAGTTACACGAGCAACGAGATCGTCCAGGCGCGGACCGTGGACGAACAGTCGCGGCAGGTGATCACTCCCATCAACACAGGTCATGGATGGTCCGCGAACGGCGGCGTGACGGTCGGGACGCCGATTCGCCGTTTCGGCGTAAGTGTCGACGTCAGCTACAACGCCAACTATTCCACCGGGACGGCGTTACTGAATGGCGTCGAGAACGTCAGTCAGATCCTGACTCACCGTTTAGACGCCAGCCTGGAGAACCGAGACAAGAACGTGTTCGACGTTCGGGTCGGCGGCAGATTCACGTTCAACAACGTGGACTACTCGCTTAATGAGGCGCTCACCCAGGGCTACCTCAACAAGACGTTGTATACCAACGGTACGTTGTACTTCGGGAACGGGTGGACGCTGAATACCTCGCTGAACTACCGGATCTTCGATCAAGAGATCTTTGGCCCGGGTCAGAACGTGGCGATAATGAACGCCTCGATTTCGCGGCTGGTCATGAATAATCGCGTCGAAGTCCGGCTGGCCGGCGTCGACCTCTTGAACCAGAACCAGGGCGTGAGCCTCACGAACACCTCGGCCTACGTCCAAGAAGAGCGAATCGAGTCACTTGGCCGCTATCTCATGCTGCGGCTCACCTATCGACTTGGTTCCCTGGGCCGTGGTGGTCAGGGCGGTCGAAGTGGAAGGGGCGAACGCCACGGGCATTGAGCGCGACCCTCTCAACAGCCGCCCGCTCCTGTCCGAAGAACACCCCCAGTCCCATCTGAGACGGGTAGGTCGCTTCGTCGACTGGATTTCCCACCCCCGAGCCGGTGATCACGTTGTCCTCGAAGACGACCGTGTTGCCGGCCCCCGTCCAATCGTCGTTCCTCCCGGAGTTGAGCACCATCTGCGTGCCATGTCCGTTGGGTACGTCGATGGTATCGTTTCGGATCGTGACCGTCGAGCCGTCGCCGATCTTGTAGCACGCGAAGCTCGTACAGCTGTGGATCGTGTTGTTCTCCACCGTCACGTCGACGCCCTGGAACGAGGAGAACACCGCAGCGAACTCGAACTCGACAGCCGGCAGCGTGGGCACCACGTGCGTGAATTCGTTGTTCGAGACGGTCACCGGTTAGCACCGGAGCGTCGAACGTGTTCGATAGGACCTCGGCGTGTGCGCCGCTACTAACCTGGACGCATCGCTCGGTGCCGCAGTCGCTGAAGGTGTTGGAGATCACATCGGTGTCGGATCCACTACCGATCACCCTCACGCACCGATTCCCGCAGTCGTCGAAGATCGAGCTCTGTACCAGGCCTCCGCCCGTGCCGATGCCCACCCCGAGGAATGACGTGCCGAAGAACCGACTGTTCGTGACCTCGGTACGGGGGCCATTCGCCGCGATGCCGAACACGCCTCCGTTGGTCTCGATGTCGTCCACGAACACTGCGGCGGTGGGTACTGTGCTCGACGACGTGACGATCGATCCTCCCCCGCTCGAGTCATGAAGATCAATGACCCTCGTCTAGATGGCTGGGACCATGTCCACAAACGGGCCAATGGGCTCCCGACCGTAGCCGCGTACGCGGCGTAGCTCCGCGAAGCGGCCGGGCCCTCGCTTGGATCAACCTGCGGTGTCCGCAGCAAATACACCAATGGCCCGTGCGGGAGGCGGCGTTATGTGAAGTCCGATTCCCTTTCCCCCAACTCTGCACGAGCGGGGACTCTTGGCGCCGACGGATGGTTGCGCGCCTCGACCTGCCTACGATGTACCCGTGGCCGTCGTCCGCTGACGGAAAGGGCGAATTCGCGAGAGTGCGGTCTTCCCCTCCTGCCGCGCCAAATAGAGGTCCCATCGCAACTGGTGATTCATCCAGAAACACCGGGGAAGTCCCGAAGAACTTCGAAAGCCATGACCACCCAGGACCAAGCGCAAATCACCACGCTTCTCGACCGCTACGAGACCGCCCTCAACGCTTCAGACGTCGATGCGGTCCTCGAGCTCTATGCTGCAGGCGGTGCGACGAGGCGGCATTGTGTGCATGACCGGCATTCTTGGCGGTGCCTGGGCACTATCGGAATTCAACCCAATGGCTGCTGTGCCGACCGGCGTAAAGTTGACCTCGTACGCCGGTGAGTCGTCCGATATCACACCCACGCAGCTTCAAGAATATGTCTCTCTCCTCGCATCAACCCTCCACGCAAGTGGCCGACGTGATCTCGTAGGCCACTTCGGGCGGCGGCATGCCCTCGTCCACCGTGACTTCGGGCGGATCCGCCGTGGCTACGAACACCAGCTTGGCATCCTCGAACTCGATCTCTTCGACGAACCCCATGGCGTAACCATCGGCCTCGAGCACCTTGACCTTGAAGGTCCCCTGGCTCTTGGTGACTCCGCTGAAGACGACGGGTGCACCGTCCTCGTCCACCAGCGTGAGCGCCGTGGCCAGCGGCACGAAGTCGTCCACGGAGCGCGCCCCTACACAGGCCGGGATGACCACCGCGTCGGCGAGGGCGACCGTTCCACGGATCTGGAAGGTGTCGTCTTCGCCACCCACATTCGCCGGATTACGCTTCGCACCATGCAACACCGGTCTCATCACCCACTTGCCTGAGTTGCCCGCTTCCTTGCCGAACGACTGTCCCACGTCGAAGTCCAGCAGGAGGCCATTCACGCCTTCCTCGATGCTCAGATCCTTGGAAAGGCTCACCTTGACGCCGGACGTCGAGCAACCCGGGCACTCGAGCTCTCCCGTGGCCTCCAGAGCCGCCGGATGCACCGCACCGCCGCGCACGAAGATCTTGCCGTCTTCCGTTTCGAGGACGGCGCCTCCGATGATGAAGCGAAGCTGGTTGAGTGGCCCCGGTGCCATCTCGAGCGCCTCGACCAACATCATCACGTCGTCCTCGAGCGCGGTGAGCTCGATGAGTCCCGTGGGCTCGTCCAAGAGCGTCACTTTGAGTCCCCCGGGCCCTTTGCCCGTGATGCCGAGCACGTCGACCCACACCCGGGAGACGTCACCCGGTGCGTCCGTCAAATAGACGGAAAGAGTGGCGGAAGCATCTCCTGCGGCACCCGTCGGCGAGTCGCTGCCCGAGCAGGCCGCAAGCATGAGCGGGACGAACAAAGGGAGCAGCCGGGCTTCTCGGCTCCAACTCGAGAAAGCGGTCTTCATGGAAGAAAACTCCAGTACGTTCATGGCCAATGTGAACCGACCCGTCCGAACGCGCGAACGAAAGGGTCGCTGCACATACTGCAATCCCCGTGCCTTGGAGAATGAGGGGTCAACCGCGCGGTTTCAGCGCGTTCGAAGGCCCCTGGGCGGCCTCAGGGTGGGGAAAAAAGTTGCGTGTCTTGGAAAAAAAGGCGCAAGACCGTCGGTTGTCGCACCCGAGCGCCCGCCCCATCTTCGGACGTAGCCTGGAACGCACGAACGCCTCGCCGGCACGCCGTCGCGGGGTGACCTCGGGGTGATGCACGGACCACGGAGTGGGGATGCAGGGAAACAACAGCTGCCAATCTTGCGGCGGGGCGCTCTCGCCGAGCGACCGCTTTTGCCCGACGTGCGGCTCTGAACAGGGCGCGGAGGGAGGCGGCGCGGCAGAGACCGTTGTGTCGCAGGGGTCTCTGGATCGCATCATCACCGATCGCCTCACGGAGGCCACGACTGGCGAGTTCGACATTCTGGAGCGCATCGGCTACGGCTCGATGGGATCGGTCTACCTCGCTCGGGACGTCGCGCTGAGCAGACGGGTCGCGATCAAGGTCTTTTCGCCGCAGCTGCTGCAGGACGAGTCGATGGTGGCTCGGTTCCGGCTGGAGGCACAGACGGTGGCGGCGCTCCGGCATCCGAACATCGTGAACATCTACGCGGTGCGAGAGATCGGTGACCTTCACTTCTTCATCATGGACTACATCGATGGCCCGTCGTTGCGTTCGTTGATCAAGGCCCACGGCCAGCTCGACATCGGCGTAACGCAGGCGTTGCTCTTTCAGATCGGGAGCGCGCTGAGCTATGCCCACCGTCGTGGCCAGGGGGTCATCCATCGAGATGTGAAGCCGGCCAACGTCATGGTCGATCGTGAGGGTAACGCGGTCGTCATGGATTTCGGGATCTCGAAGGTCGGCGCGTCGCAGAGCGGGCTGACTCAGACGGGCGCGACGATCGGCACGCCCGAGTACATGAGTCCGGAACAGTGCATGGATAAGGAACTCACAGGGGCTTCGGACCAGTACGCGCTGGGGATCGTCGCCTACGAGATGATCACCGGTGCGGTACCGTTCAAGGGATCCACGTACGCGATCATGATGGCCCATGCCGAGGGCACGCCGCGCTCGATTCGTCGGCAAAGAGCGGAATGTCCGCCGAAGGTCGACGAGACGGTCATGCGGATGCTCGCCAAGTCCGCTGACGAGAGGTTCCCCGATCTCGGAGAGGCGATGGCCGCGATGGGCGGGGCGCCCCTCGGCCACGGAGACCCGGTCCGCGGCGCTATCATCGCGCTCGTCGACTCGGTCTCCAGCGAGGCGGCCGGGTTGGACACGAGCTCTCCTCTGAGCCCGGTCCCGGCGTCGCGCGTGTCCGCACGCGCGCCCGACGCGGACACGATTCCTCTCACGGTGGTTTCGCCGCCCGCGGCCGCCGCGGTGGCCACATCGCCGCATGACGCAGCCGGCGCTCCCGAAAAGCCGGAAGGCCATCGCCGCTTCTGGATCGTCGTCGCGGCAGTGATCGTCATCGGGCTCGGGCTGCCTCAGTTGTTTCCGGCCGGTGGGACGCCGGAGGTGACGCAAGGGGCGTCCGACGTGGTCACCTCTGGCGACACGCCGCCGGCTGAAGGTGGCGCCGAGGACGCCGAACCCAATCCGGGCGTCGAGGACGCCGAACCCGGTCCGGGCGCCGACTCGCCCGGGTCGGCCGGCGATGCGCCTCCGCCGGAAGTGGTAGCTCCGCCGAGGGGGCCCGTCGTGACCTCCGTGCGAATCACCGTCGGGGCCCGTGCGCTCCGCGTGGGAGGGAGGACGCCCATCTCGGCGGCCGCTCTCACCGACGGCGGCGCGACCGTGGACGACGTGCCCGTGGAGTGGAGCTCGTCCGCCAGCGATGTAGCGACGATCCGCGGCGGTCAGCTCGTCGCGGGCGGCGCAGGCACGACGATGATCACCGCGACAGTGGCCGGGGTGGTGGGAAGGGTTGGCGTCAGGGTCATGGCGCCCCCGTCACGCCAAGAGGTCGCCGCACTTCTGCAAAAGAGCTTCGTCGACCTGCTCGGGCGCAGGGACACTGGGGCCATCGAGCGCCTTCTCGGGCGCGGAGGAGGGGCGGCGCGCCAGCGTGAAATCCTCCAGCGCATGCGGGAACCGAGCTTCTCGGCTCAGATCACTCGAATGGGTGACGTCACGCCTTCGGGGGCGGGCGTGACGATGAACTTCGACCTCGGGCTGAGTTGGCGGGACCAAAGGGGAGCACGGGTTCCGACGACAACCACGTCATTCCGAGCCATGCTGGCGCCCAGCCCGACCGGATGGCGCCTGGCGGGGGTGAACCGACTACGGCGGTGACCCGCCAGCGTCCGGGTCTCCGGACGTCTGGAACGCGATGTCGAGCGCACCCTCTTCGGAGAGAGGGGCGCCGAGTCGGATGAAGCCGCAACCGGTAAGCAGCACCTCGTCTCTGTGGACCGAGATCTCGTCTTCGCCCGCCTGCCGCACAAAGGTGCCGTTGGTGCTGTGATCGACGAGATAGAAACGGCCGCTTCGTGTCGTGACCTTCGCGTGCTGGCGTGACGCCGACGTGCCGGACACGACCAGCGAATTCTCGGAGCCGCGGCCCAGCGTGACCGCCTCCGCCTCCTCGCTCGTCGTCTTCACGACCTGGTCCCCGAGGCGCAGCTCGATCGAGCCGTGCGGGACCCCGGCGATCTTCGGCGCGAGCGTGGTGAGCTGGGCCGTCTCGCCTCGCCAGAGGATCTCGCAGAGATTGACGTGCTCGCCCCGCCCCCTCATGAGGTGTTCGCCGAGGCTGCGAGAGACAATCCCGGCCTCCTCCAAGCCATCGAGGGTAGCGCCCGTCGTCAGGATCTGACCCGCCATCGCCTTGCCCACCAGCCGAGACGCGACGTTGACCACGTCTCCGAACACGTCGCCTCCTTCGATCACGACCGGGCCCGCGTTCAGCCCGATCCCGACCTGGGGCCTCATGCCGTCGACGGGTGGGCGAACGAGTAGGTCGCGTTGCATATCTATGGCGGCCAACGCTGCGTCGAGCGGCGTCCTGAAAGCCGACATGATCTCGTCGCCGATCGTCTTGATCACAGAGCCATTGTGGGCGCCCGTGATCACGCCCAGGTCTGTCATGAGGGCACCGATGAGCTGCCGACTGTCGACGTTGCCCAGCCGCTCCGTGATCCCCGCGCTGTCTCGGACGTCCGCGAAGAGGATCGCGCGATTCGTATCCCCGGAGGGGGGCGAGCCCGGCACGCGCGGGTTGGCTAGTTCTCGATGACGCGGACTCGAACAGCCTCGGTCGCGTCTACGTGGATGGGGCCGCCCTCCCCTGCATCCTTCGAGAACGTCACTTCGATGACCGCAGGCCCGTCGACATCGTCATCGAGGCGCCGTTGGCTGGAGATCCCACCACCCGCCGGTCGCCGCATCCACGACCACTCCGACCAGACCAAGCAGAATGTCGAGGACCAACGGGCCGACGCGCAATGTGCTTTTCGATAGGGACCTGCGCTTCCCGATAGCCTTCTTTCCAGACGACTAGTGTATACGCGGTCTTTCGGTTCAGGGTCAGCGTCGCGGGAGTCGTGAACGAGCCGGTCAGGGGCTCGGTCGTGAGCCTGGCTTCGGAGGGAGTCGAGACGACCGAAATGTCCTTGGTCGTGCCGCCGAACATCACGCCGCACCCCGAGAAGGACACCGCGAGCGCGAGCGCGAAGCTGTAACGAAAGGCGGTTCCCGCACCGCTGCTCTTTGTCATGGGACCTCCGATGGCGTGGGTGACGTGGGCACTTCCATCCCAACCGGACGTAACGTAGGCCGGCATCCGTGCTGACGGTAGATCGACCGGAGCAAGGCTGAATCGGGAGAGATCTTCCATTTCACTCGTGGCGCGTTCTAACGGATATGCGACTCTTCTGCGCGTCCAATGTGCAGTCCGCTCAGCACACGAGCTGCTTACACGCAGCTGGCTCACCGCACCCTCCACGAAGACGCTGAGCCGAGGGGATCTGGCGGGTCAATTGGGCACTCGCTGATCACCCGACAAAAACGTGTCCGCCACGATGTCACGGAACTGGCCCGAGCTCACCCGATACCGATTGGCGAAGACGATGATTGCCACTTCCTCGTCGGGCAGGCGCATGAAGCTCGCCACGAAGCCCGCCACCATCCCGTTGTGGCTGACCGAGCGGTGGCCTCGATACTCACCCACGCCCCACCCGAAGGCGTATCCCGTGTCGTCACCGTTAGGGAGAACGGTGGGGGTCCACATGGCCGCCTTGGATTCTTCGCTGAGGAGCTGATCGCCGTACAGGGACTCGTCCCACTTCGCCATGTCGTGAACGGAAGACAGGATGCCGCCGGCGCCGAGGGTCGAGGAGGGCTGGGTCGCGTCACGGTTCATCAACTCGACGCCCATCCGGTCCACCCAGTATCCCGAAGCTCGATGGGGGATGATGTCCTCGGGGTCGGCCATGCGCGTCTGGTTCATCCCTAAGGGCTCGAAAATTCTCGACCGGAGCACCTGGCCCAACGGACGTCCTTCGATACGCTCCACAATGAGGCTGAGCAGGAAGTAGCCGGTATTGCTGTAGTACCATCCCGTGCCCGGCTCGAAGTCCATGGGCCGGGAGTGGGCCACGCGGATGATCTGCTCGGGAGTGAAGCGGAACCGGTACGCCTCGTAGGTCTGGATCTCCTCGTAGTCGGGAATGCCCGACGTGTGCGTGAGGAGTTGCCGCACCGTCACACCCAGCCACTCGCTAGGAAGGTCGGGCAGGTACTCATGAATCGAGTCGTCCAAGCCCAACCGCCCGTCCTCCACGAGCAGCATGATCGCCGTCGTGACGAACTGCTTGCTGATCGACCCGATCTCGAAGACGGTGCTGTCGGACACAGGCACGCGTAGCTCGACGTTCGCCATGCCGTAGGTTTGCACGTGGACGAGCTGGCCCCTGGAGGCCACGCCGATGAGCACACCGGGGATGTTCTCGTCGGCCATCCTCGCTCGGATGCGCTGGTCCATGACGTCGAGCGCATCGGCCGTGGGTCGGATCAGCTGGGCGGTCAGGGGGGAGGTGGCTTGAGCGATGGCGCTGAGGAGGAGGGTCAGGAGCACGATCTCCCCCAACTTCCTTTCACGCCTCCAAAGGACGTCCATGAGATCCCTCTTCTGTGGAGTGCGGGCCGACCTTTCGGAGTACTCCACCATCATTATGCACCGCACTACATGTCAGGCGCTGTGGGGAAATCCCTGATATTGTGGGTTGGACCCTAGCTCCTCTTGGCTCGTCGCCCAGGGTTCTCGAGCCCTGTTCCGAGCTTGTTGCGCACCTCGAGCGATCGACTCGCGGATTTCACCCGCCAATTCGGTCAGTTCACGCTGCGCTTCGGTCAATCGGCTACTGCCCGGCCCCCGCGGGCCTTGGTCCCTCTAAAGGATTCGCGATTTTGCTGCGCGTCAAACATGTCGGCCGCAAGCGAAGCGCGCGAGCCTAATTGTCTGGACCTACCCCGAATCGATGGGACGGTTAAGTGCTTGTGTTGTCGCTCTGCTCCCAAGAGCCTTTGGAGTCAGAAGCTTCCACTGTGCCGGAGGCGCAGGGGAGTAGAAGCATCGCCGGCTCGGCAACACGCGCAAGGAACTCCCGGCGCGTGCCCTCGCCAGCGTGGTAGAACGGGGACGCGGCCGACATCTCGGCGATGTCGCCCAGCTCCTGGGGCCTCTCGAGGATCGGATAGTGGCTCTTACCCGTTCCTCATTCTACTCATCAGGTTGCCCGAGAAGACGATCCCGCTGACGGTCCAAGGAACGGAGCTTCGCAAAGGGGACCAGATACCTGAGACCCATCGCCAGCAACCCGAGCGCCGACCAAGCCCAACCGGCCCCCACGAGCTCGAGCAACAGGAGTACGGCTCCGAGGAACAGAAGATTGGCAAGCACGGTCTTACGCTTCGGGCGCACCTCGTCCATGTGAGCCTCGATCGCGTTCAACTGATCGAGGAGAGCAGTCGTCTGGAAATCTCTGCTCACGCCACTTCTCTCCTAAGGCTCGTCATGCGGTGTCCGATGACCATTGGCCAAGCTCGTAGGGCACCACCGGAACGTCCAGATGCTCTTCCAGTAGCTGACCCCGCAGCTGCTCCTCTGCCCTGAACGTCTCGATAACTTGCGGAGGATCGACTCCCTTTCGCGCTCCGGCTCCGGTGGCCGCGCCTAGCCAACGAGTAGATAAAGAAGGGAGCCAGAAGCGAGGAAAGTGACCACGTACGCCATGACACGCGCGAACGTCTGAATGTCCCCGATCGGAAACGCCGGCAGATTGAGGTCCTCTTCGGCGCTGAGCGTGAGCACCTCCATTACACCCAGCAATTTTGCCGTGAAGTAGGCACTAAAGATCCGCGCAATTGAAGCTCCTGCGACAAAGAGCAGCATCGAAGCGCATGTTGTCCGTGCGGAAAATAGGTAGGTCGCCAGTGGTATCGTTCATCTCGGAAAACCTTCCGAACGGTTGCAGGGAATGAATCGTAACCGGCTAATGCGCTCCCGGTGCGAAGTCCTGCGAGCTATACGTATAGTCTGATCCAAAACATACGTACACAGGACGGAGCGTCCCGAAGCGCCGGACCCTTGTCCGTGACAACCTACGAGGTTAGCAGCCGATCCACCAAGGGCCCGATCAGATACTCGAACCCCAACCGTGACACATCTCCATCGATCAGGGTCCGCGATATGCGACACACGGTCACGTCGCCGCCTTCCCCGACCAAGGTGGAGATCCACCCCTAGGCGTCAGGCAGCCTCGGCCGTAAACCACCTGTAACCGCCGCGTCCGCCGAGTAGGAGCACGAAGGCAACAAACCACCACACCTTTTGCGTGACGAACGGAGCGAAGTATGCTCCAACTATCATGCCGAACAGCATCGAGTAGATCTTGAGGAGCCCGATATCCCAAACGGTCATCGCCTTCGCTCTATTCTCGGCCCATGTGATGACACTCACGTGGCTACCCTTTTCGGCTGAGGTCGCTCGACTCTCTACTTCGCTAATGGCCTCGAACAATGTGCTGTAACGGCTGCCCTGCGCCAGTCGTTATGAGCGGACCGTAGAACGCAGCGAGGAAGCTGTCTATCCGGTGGATCGAAGCGGACGAAGCCATCGCCGAGGATGAGGCAGGAGAGACGGAGCCGCTGGTTTCGGATCGCCATTAACCTCCCACCACCCCGCAGTGCGCCCCACCCCACCACCCCCTACCTTCCCCCCAACCCAACCATGGAGGCTCGTCGTGCGTATCTGGACCGTCATACCCGCCTGCACCCTACTAGCCCTGACCACAACCGCGAAGGCAACCGCCCAGACCCCCTTCACCGCTCTGGACGTCTTCCAGATCGAGTACGCATCCGACGTCCAGATCGCCCCCGACGGCCAGCACGTAGCCTACGTCCGCAACACGATGAGCATCATGCGGGACCGTCGCGAAGGCCGCCTCTGGATCGTGAGCGCCGACGGATCCACACACCGCAAGCTGACGAGTACGGACCGTTCCGAGTCATCACCTCGGTGGTCCCCGGACGGCTCGCGCATCGCGTTCGTGTCTGGGGGGGAAGACGGCTCGGAGATCTACGTGTACTGGCTCGAGACCGGGGAGTCCGCGCGCCTAACGCAATTGGCTCGCTCTCCTCGCGACCTCGCTTGGTCTTATGATGGACGGCAGATCGCGTTTTCCATGCTCGTGCCCGAGGCCGGGCCTCAACTCGCGTCGATGCCTCCTCGGCCGGACGGAGCCCAGTGGGCGGACCCGCCTCGGGTGACCACCCGGGTCCGTCATGAGGCGGACGGGAGCGGGTTCATCGAGCCGGGGTTCAACCACATCTTCGTGGTGCCGGCCGATGGTGGGACGCCTCGGCAGGTCACGTCGGGGGATTTCCATCACCGGGGGCCGGTCTGGATGCCGGACGGGGGTTCGATCCTGTTCTCGGCCAACCGGGAGCCCGACTGGGAATACCAGGTCGTGGAGAGCGAGCTGTACCGGGTTGCGCTGGACGGTGGGGAGACGACCCGTCTGACCCACAGGGACGGGCCCGACGCGAGCCCTGCGGTCGCTCCGGACGGGCGGACGGTGGCGTACGTCGGGTTCGATGATCGCATTCAGACCTACCAGACCCGGGATCTCTACCTGACGGGGCCGGACGGGAGTCGTGCGCGTACGCTGCCTGCGGATACACAGCTGGGTCAGCTCGACCGGGCCGTCGGCAGTCCTGTTTGGGCGTCGGACGGGAGTGGCGTCTACTTCAGCTACGATGACGAGGGTGATTCAAAGGTGGGGTTCGCCTCGACGGACGGCGGGTTCCGGGTCGTGGCCGAGGGTCTGGGTGGCACGGCCGTGGGACGCCCGTACGGTGGGGGCAACTTCTCGGTGGCGAGTGATGGTTCGGTGGCGTTCACGCAGACCAGCTCGACGGATCCGAGCGAGGTTGCGCTGGTGGAGCCGGGCGGCGCTGTGCGGGTGCTGACATCCCTCAACGCCGATCTCACGAGCCAGCGCCACTTGGGCGAGGCCGAGATGTTCTGGACCGAGTCCTCGTACGACGGGCGCCGGATCCAGTCCTGGGTGGTGCATCCCCCTGGGTTCGATCGCAGCAAGCGCTATCCGCTGCTCCTGGAGATCCACGGCGGGCCTGTCTCGAACTATGGGGATCGGTTCTCGGCCGAAGTCCAGCTCTATGCGGCGGCGGGGTACGTGGTGGTCTACGCAAACCCGCGCGGGAGCACAGGCTACGGCGAGGAGTTCGGCAACCTGCTCTACCACGACTATCCCGGAAACGACTACGACGACCTGATGTCGGTGGTCGATGCCGTGATCGAGCGGGGGTACGTGGATCCCGACCAGCTCTTCGTGACGGGCGGGAGCGCCGGGGGGATCATGACGGCCTGGATCGTGGGCAAGACGGATCGCTTCCGCGCCGCGGTGGCGACCAAGCCCGTGGTCAACTGGATCAGCAAGACGCTCGTGGCCGACAACTACAACGGCTACGCCGACTACCGCTATCCGGGCCAGCCTTGGGAGAACCCCATGGACTACTGGCGGTTCTCACCGCTCTCGCTGGTGGGGAACGTGAGCACGCCCACGATGGTGATGGTGGGTATGGCCGATCTGCGCACGCCGGTGTCCGAGGCCAAGCAGCTCTACCACGCGCTCAAGCTCAGGCGGGTCGACACGGCCTTGGTCGAGCTTCCCGGTTCGTATCACAACATCAGCAACCGGCCCAGCCAACTGATCGCCAAGGTGCTCAACACGCTGGCGTGGTTCGAGCGCTATCGGGGCGAGCGGCGGCCGGTCAGCGATCGGTAGGGGTGGGCTCGGCGTGCGATCGGCCTCGGCATGGGTGATTCTCATCGGAGCATGGATTCGCCCGCACCCCCCGCTTAGATTGCCTCTTCACCCTCCACGGCACCCCTGGTCGAAGCGCGGATGACCAAGAGCGAATACTCCGAGTTGATCGACTTCCTGGGCAGGAAGTTCGACGCCATCGAGACGAGGCTCACCGGGCTCGAGGTGGGTGTGGAGGCGATGCGGGACGACATTCGCCAGTTGGCGGAAGGGCTCGTGGCGACCAACGAGCGGCTCGATCGCATAGAGACCCGCCTCGAACGCCTGGAGTCCAAGTCCGAGGGCTTCGAAATGTGCTTCATCCACCTGGAGAGGCGGTTCGATGGTCTGGAATCCCGGTTCGACGGTCTGGGATCCCGCTTCGAGTCCCTCTTCCGTGACGACCGCCTCGACGTGCAGCGCAGGTTGAAGGCGCTCGAGAACTGAGGAAGCGTGCGCACCTGATATACGTATGATCTTTCTCCATTCATACGTACACAGCATGGAGTGACCGCGCAGCGGCCGACCAGGCCCAACCGGCCCCCACGAGCTCGAGCCACAAGAGTACGGCACCGAGGAAGAGGAGATTGGCAACCACGGCCTGACGCTTCGGGCGCACCTCGTCCATGTGAGCCTCGATCGCGTTCAACTGATCGAGGAGAGCAGTCGTGTTGCTCCCCCACGCACCACCACGCTTGTGCCATTTTTGCGAACATGAAGGCTGAACACTCGTCAACCAGGCCGTCATGAAAATCCTGATGAGCCTCCTCTTCTATCCCAGGGGCGGGAGCGCGCAGGTGGCCCGCTATCTGTCGCGCGCCCTGATCGAGCTGGGCCACGACGTGCATCTGATCACGGGCACGCTGCACGACGGCGACCCGCA
>JACZXQ010000095.1 GCA_022571515.1 Gemmatimonadota bacterium | reverse complement strand
AGAGTAGTAACTATGTCTCTGCTCTGTCCGGGCCACCGAGGTGAGTCGATAGGAGGCGGCGCAAGGCCTCAAGACGCTCGAAATGATCCGTGGTGTCGTACTCGTCCCACGAGGAGTCTCGAAGGCCGATATCCTCCCAGGTCACCTCGTCGAAGCCAGCGTCGGCGAGGAGCTCAAAAGTCTCTAGGTCCTGAGCGTCAATATCGAACTCCGGTAGACTCTCGACCTTGGAGTAGAACATCCAGCACCTACGCCCATGGACACGGAATCCGAGTGCCATCCGGCGGTAGATCGCCCGGTGCTCGGCGATCATTAGGTCGACTAGATGCATACCGAGATACGCGGGGTCAGGTGAGATGGCTTGGTGCAATTCCACCGCGGTCTCACGAGTCACATTCGTGACGTACCATGCATAGACGACTGACTCACGGTACGCTGTCCTCAAGCGCTCAGGGTCCCCCAACCGCCAGAGATCCGAAAAGAAGGCTCTTTCGGCGACGCTGTGGGGATCTTTGTGGCCAGCCAACAGGACCGATCCCTTTCGAATCAGAAGCAGCCGGTCCGAACTCTGAAGCGAGCCCGTCTCAAAGACCCGCCGAAGCACAAGGTGCGGCGTATAGCCACCATAGGGAACGGGGCGCTCGTCAAAAAGTACAGCGATGTTCATGTCGTGATCCGAACACTCCTGGGACGCTGCTCCTACCTGCTCGCCATGGAAGGCCAGCCGCACGCATGACGCCTAACGTTCAGGGCCTCCGAACCGGCCCTCACATTCGTTCGTTACTTCCGCTTCCTTCTTCTAACCACCTCTGCTCACCAACGCCCGCCCCGCTCGGGCCGGTTGGGTCGGAGGCCGCGAATGCGGCCGGAGCCGGAGGCCCAGTGTTAGCAGAAGTCGGGTCTGACAGCTCGGAATACACTTCCTCAACTGACTGAAGCGTTTCTGCTGCAGGATTCCCCTCTCGGTTGGTCGGCGGCGGCACCCCATTCACTCTCTCGGCTCAAAGGACCAGACCTCCACGTATTGTTCGTCGAGCCAAGTCCTTCGAAGAAGTGCGACGCGATCCGGGCCAACCGCAAGCACTTCGGTTCGGCCCGGGAATTTCGAGAACGCGGCTCTGGGTAGCCGTACCTGACCGAGTGGCTCGCCGGATGGCGAGAACACCATCCACCGCCGCTCGTCCTTGCCGGGTCGCAGGAACTCCCCGATCCAGATCCGCCCCTCTGAGTCTATTTCGAGACCATCGAACCCTGGGAAGCGATCTCGAACTGGCGCGGCTTCATAGGCACGCCTGACAGATGGGTCGTCTCGCGGAAGATCCTCAGCCAACTGATCGCGCCAATTGGACACATCCTCATCCGTCGGCACTTGAGAGGGTGGCGGGGCTACCAATCGCAACCCCGGCCGCGCTCCTCCCGTGTAGACCGTGAGATCGAGCGAATCCGTGGCACCCACGACCACTGAAACACCGTTGGAGGCGGAGTACACGGTTCGCGAGAATCCGATAGGAACCAACAGAGCACCGCTCGGGATTCTCTCGAACGCTCGTTCGAGCCCGAGCCAGATCCCAAGGGTATCCGGGGTCGGCCGGTCCGGAACGAAGACCATCAAGGGAACCGTATCGCGCCTGACTCCCTCGGACTGGAAGATCCGTTGTTCACCCAGGACAGCGACGACTCGCCCATCTTCAAGTACTGCAAGAGGAACGACCGACACCACGCGGTTCTCAGGATCCAGCCGGCGCGTTCGTACGAACTGCCCAGAGTCATCGAATAGTGACAGCCGCCAGTCGAACGCGTAGAAGCCACCCCCAGCGGCAGGCAGAAGGCGCGTCAGGCGTCGAAACTCGCCCGGTCCGTCACCCTCGCGCCCGACCCGTCGAACACTACGGCCCTCCGGATCAATGATGAGCAGCTCGGACGAGCCGGAATTGGCAAGAACGAGAGATGAGTCCGGGAGGAAGAGAGCATCAACCACTCGGAAGAGTTCGAGATCTTCACCGCCAAGGT
>JACZXQ010000094.1 GCA_022571515.1 Gemmatimonadota bacterium | reverse complement strand
CCGTCGCAGACACGGGCACGATCGCCTGCACGCGATGCTCCGGCGCCACCATCTGTCTCAGGCTTGGCTGATCAGCAACTGGTACGCTAGAAATGCCCGATAACGTTCAGGGCCTCCGAACCGGCCCACCACTTCGTTTCTTGGTTGAGCCTCCTTCGAGCTATCACCTCTGCTGACCGAAGCCTGCACGCGCGGGCCGGTTGGGTCGGAGGCCGCCGCAGGCGGCCGGAGCCGGAGGCCCAGTGTTATACGATGGGCGGCCGTCTCAGACCTTCGCGCTTATCCCCACCCCGCCCGTGGTTCGGAGCACTTCTGCATACAGGCGGTCCGGAGCTACATCCAAACCGCCGGGCCACGTCACGGTCCCACTCTCGGGGTCCACAGAGACTTGCCCGAACTCCGCCGGATTCTCCGTCCACCGCTTGAACACACCTCTGCCAGCCAGGTCAGACAGATCAGCTTCGCCCTCGACCCCATTCTCGAAGCGCACCCACACCTTGAAACCCCGCCTGGCCTCGACAGCCACTACGTCGTAAAGCATCTCGCACTCCTCACTTCAGCGGCTCGATCGGGTCGAGCGTCTCGTTCCTGCTGGCCTTCCGCCACGCGACGTCCAGCTCGTCCCGATGAAGGGCTGCCCACTCGACGACGAGCCCCAACGCCCGTGGTGGCAAGCTCCCTGCCAAGATGGATAGGTCCTCGATGGTGATGCTGGCCTTCTTCCCCCCATACCGCGCGTGAAAATGCGGAGGTCCATGGTCGCCCCAGTACATGTAGATCGCGATCCCAAAAAACTCGCTCAGCTTGGGCAAAACCCCTCCAGTCGTTCTACACCGATGCCCCTTTAGGAATTCGGGCTACGCGGTCCTGCGCCCGAATAGCCTCTCGAAGAGCCGTTGTGACTCCTCCAATCCCTTCTCCGTGAAGATGACAGACTTGGCGTTCGTCTTCGGATCCGTGATGAAGCCCTTGTCGTGCAACTGATCGAGCACTTCGCAATCGAAGCCCTTCCAGGGCTTGTCCATGAGCACCACCCTACCTCTCATCGAGGACTACGGCCACCTCGATCTCTCGTACCCCCTTTCCTCCCCTATCGCAGGCAGCCCTTCGTATAACGTTCAGGGCCTCCGAACCGGCCCTCACTTCTGTTCCTTACTTCTGCTTCCTTCGTTCAATCACCTCTGCTGACCGAAGCCAGCCTCGTTGGGCCGGTTGGGTCGAGGGGCGCCTATAGCGCCCCGAGCCGGAGGCCCAGTGTTAGCCGGAGTCCGGTCATGCGCCTTTGATGTCATCGACCACCGTCACATCACTCATACCCTCCAGCAACTCAACTAGTCGTGGGTTTGGTGTGGGGTCCACGACCGTCGTCCGTGCGATCTGAGGGATTCCTGCGAGCATCTCAGTGAACTCTGGTCGGTCAGCCTCTGCCATGCTGAACCCGACAACGACCAGTTGTGTGGCTTGGCTCGCTGCCGTTTGAAATTCCCGCCAGGAGCGGCGGACCCAGCCAAGGTACTTCCTGAACCGGTTCTGCTCGCCCGGCAACACCAGGTCGGCAACTTGGCGGATCGAGTACAGGTCACGATCCGGTAGAACACGAATTTGTCCGTCGTAGCCGGAAAGGTGGATCATTCGGGGATAGGTCAGCGGGTCACCTTCATCACCGTCACTCTCGGCGGAGAAGAACTGCACCTCAGGTGGAGGCGCGAAGTTGCAGGACCCATGGGGCTTCGCAACCACGGCGGGTCTCCTCTTTCCCACGCCGCGCTTCCTTCCAAACACGGGCGACCCGATCCCCGCGTAGGTGAACGGAAGTTGGGCTCGGACCAACAGGCGCTCGACAGCCAGATCGTAGTTCCAAGACAAGACGGCCCTGATTCGCCCGCGATGCTTCGTGCACCATTCAAGCCACGACCATCCTGTCATCGGGAACCGGTCGAGGTCCAGCTGAAACCAAGAGTAGGCCACGGCCAGGTAATGCCCTAGGTCCAGAAACGCTCCCAACTCTTCGTCCGGAAGCTCCTGGGGAATC
>JACZXQ010000003.1:25000-234111 GCA_022571515.1 Gemmatimonadota bacterium | reverse complement strand
TTTCCCCCCAGTGGGCCGAAGCAGCGTGGCCGCTCTGCGCCGGCAGGTGCTTGAAGAACTATTCGCCCAAGTCATCAAGAGTCTTGTTCACATTAGGGACGGTCCACATCTAACAGAGTAGTACTAGGGCGTGATCAGGCCGAACACGCCTTGGCCGGTTGGCGACGCATTGCTCCTACGACGAGGGTGTCGCTTGCGGGCTAGCTGCTCACTCGCCTAGAATGGGACTGCTGAAGCGGCATTCCTATGTGAGCGCTTCTCACCTCAGCCGGCCTATCGCACGGCGACATCGCGTCGCTCTCGGACCTCGCCGACACCGAAGCCAGATTCGACTTCCTGCGCTGGCTGCCCCACGCAGCCTCCGTTGGCGGTGCCGCCGGTGACGCGTCCGAAATGTCGCTGTTCGGGACCCGCTCGGGCCAGGCGCGGGATATTGCGGCCCTCGTCCAGATGTTCACCCTAGCGCTGGACGGGCTCATCGATGACGCACCGGAGATCTTCCCCCAAGACGAGCGTGGATCTCTCGTCGAGCTCCTACAGCGAGGATTCGACCCCGCGCTTCCGGCACCAGAGCCCGTCGAGGCCGATGGCTGGCACCCTGTGATCGCGATGGTGCACCAGATCGCTCTCGAGTGGATCCGCCGGACGCGGGCGAGCTCGGGGTGGTCCGACACCGCGATCGCGGAGGAGATGCAAGCTGCGGTGAGGGCCGCACTCCTGGCTGAGTACGGTAGCGCCCTCACCTCCTTGGAGGCCACGAGCCCACTCTCGAACATCGAGCGTTTGCGCGAGGTTCTGAGGGCCAAGTCCGTCAACGCGATCTTGGTCTCCTGCCTGGTCCCTGTTTGTGTCCACGGCTGGCCCCCGACCGTCGACGGCGTTGCGTTTCGACGGCTTGCAAGGTGCATGGGAATCTACGTTGGGTGGATCGACGATATCGAGGATGTCCTGACCGATCTCGGAGAGGGCCGGTGGAGCGAGGTGTTGCTGGACATGTACGTCTACGCCGGCAGCCCGCCGGTCGCGCACGGCGATACACTCGTCGACATCTTGGTAGAAGCTCTCGCTGATGAACAGATCAGGCACAGGCTGGTGAACAACGGGGTGCGCCACCACGACAACCTATCGGCAGCTCTCGCCGATGCAGTCAGCGACAGCGAACCCCTGATGCAGTTGATTGAAGACGTGACGCTGTTGGGAGCAGGCGAGGCCTGAGCGATCGCGCGCGCCGGCCTGTATACGTATACTTTGAATCAAATCCTACGTATAATGCGCGGGACTCCAGGTTGGGAGCGCTGGCAAACGTGACATCCTCGCATCCATCGGCCGACCCAGTTGGCGGAACCGCATCTACCTCATATGCGGAGTCGTGATGGTGGTCAGCGTCTTGTGGGCGGGCAGTTCGTTCTTCACCGGTGCGCCGATCTTCTGGCCCGAAACGATGGCGTTGTCGGCCTTCGCCGTATCCTGGCTGGTGAAAGGTTATGCGTATCGGCTGGTGTTCAACGCTGTGAGGGGGGCCCTCGACCGGTGAACGAGGCCGCGCAGATGGCCCCCCCCCCTGACGCCGATCCCGCTCTTCCATTACCTTCGCACTGCGGGATTCCAACCTTGAGCCCTCGGTTCCGGGGGCCAACACTCGCTACAGACTCTGCGCCAGCTTATCGAGCCGGATGTTCCGGCCGGCCTGCTGTGCGCCTTTGCACCGGATAACCCCTTGGCTTTTGCTGCCCTGAAACTGCACCCGACCCTCGTCAGAGGTGTCGAGGATTTAAACTTTGTACGCCCCACGCCCATCCAGTCGGAAGCCATCCCTCTCGCGCTCGAAGGCCGGGATCTCCTGGCCTCCGCAGTAACGGGAAGTGGTAAGACCGCGGCCTTCCTCCTGCCCATCCTACACCATTTGCTGGAACGCTCCCGGGGTACCACGCGGGCGCTGGTCATGGCCCCCACCCGGGAGCTGGCCCTACAGATTCTGGACAACTTCAAACAGTTGGCCCGCCACACCCGGCTCAGGGCCGCCGCAGTGCACGGCGGTGTCGGCATGCGTCCTCAGGAGACGGCGTTCCGGAAGGGTGTCGATCTCATCATCGCCACCCCGGGACGGCTACTTGATCACTTTCAGTACGATTATGCCACTCTGTCGGGACTCGAGTACCTGGTGCTGGATGAAGCCGACCGCATGCTGGACATGGGCTTTCTGCCCGATATCCGGCGCATTCTCGGGCACATCCCCAAGCCGCGGCAGACGTTCTTCTTCAGTGCCACCATGCCCCCATCGATCGAGGCGCTGACCCGCGAGATTCTCCGGGCGCCGGCCAAGATCGCCCTGCAGCGCCGCGCCGCGCCGGCCGAGGGCGTGGCCCAGACCGTCTACCCCGTGCCGGAGGGCCGGAAGCGGGCGCTGCTGGTGGAGCTTCTGAAGAGGGGTGACATCGAGGAGGCGCTGGTGTTCACCCGCACCAAGCACCGGGCGGACCAACTGGCCAAGCTCCTGAACCGGAACGGTATCTCTGCTGAGCGCATCCACGGAAATCGATCCCAGCCCCAGCGCGGCAAAGCTCTGGCCGGCTTCAAGGACGGGAAGTACCAGGTCCTGGTCGCCACCGACGTCGCCGCCCGGGGCATCGACGTGGAGGCCCTGGGGCACGTGGTGAACTTCAACGTCCCCACCGTCCCCGACGACTACATCCACAGGGTGGGACGTACCGCCCGCGCCGACGCCACCGGAGAGGCTTTCACACTGGTCGCGCCGGAGGAAGAGGCCAACCTCGAGCGCATCGAGCGGGCCCTGGGGTCGAAGCTCCCCCGGGTTCGCCTGGAGGGCTTCGACTACGAGGTCGACTCCGATCCGCCTAACGGCAGGCGCACCGAGGCGAGCCGCGCCAAGAAGCCCGAGAATCGGGGCAGGGGCGCCGCGAACGGCGCCGGGAGATCCAGGGACAAGGACGGCGCAGGCAGCGCACGGCCCCGGCGCCGGCGCTTCGGGAGAGGCCCAGGTAGGCGGTAAGGGATGCGGCTCTCTCACGTATTTTCGGAGAGTCTGCTGTCTCATCGCTCGAGAAACGAAGTACGAGAGAAACACATGATGCCGGTCAAACCGCTCATGCGAATTGGATGCGCCATCCTCTTGGGGTCGCTGGCCGCGTTCACCAGTGCCGCGGCCCAGACCCCTCCCAAGGTCTGCATGGACGAGCCCGCATTCCGCCAGTTCGACTTCTGGGTCGGGGAATGGGACGTCTACAACAACGCCAACGGCAATCTGGCGGGCCAGAACCGAATCGAGTCACGGGAGGACGGGTGTGTGTTGGTGGAGAACTGGGTGTCGATCTCCGGTGGGACGGGCATGTCCATGAACTACTACGACAGCCTCACCGGAAAATGGCGCCAGGTCTGGATCACGAGCAACTACTCCATCGATATCGAGGGCGGTCTGAACCAGGAGGGCGCGATGGTTCTCGAGGGCCAACTCCACAACTATCGGTCCAGCCGGTCGTTTGAATTCCGCGGCACCTGGACACCAGATGAAGACGGTACGGTGCGCCAGTTCTTCGAGCAGAAGAACCACGAATCCGGCGAATGGCAGGTGTGGTTCGACGGTCGCTACCAGCCTCGAACCTGAGAATCTCCGCGAAAGAACTCCGACTACTGCTCTCGTTCGCCTGGTCGTTGCCGTCGGCTGTGCCGACGGGTTCCCCGAGGGTCATTGGGCTGCGCTCCTCGCAACCCCACGGCCGAGCATCAACCTGCGACGGCCTGCGGCGTCCCGTCATCATCCGACTCATCCCTGTCCCGATCGTCGGAGCCCTCATCACGCAGAAGCGCAATTCCAGAAGCGATCAGCGGCACGAGGAGCAGCGCGTTCGTGACAAGTATGCTCGACAACTTGAGGGAACTCGCCCCCTGGGGCGCAGTGAACATCACCAGGAAGAGCGCGGACACGGCGAGAAGCGCCCCGCCCGTCCGGCGTGGCCATCTCCCGGCGGTCCACGCGAGCACGAAGAACGGCGAGACGACGAGGAAGCCCATCAGCATCCCCAGCAGAAACTCCGCCGCATCGTTAGACTCGCCAATGATGGATGCGATGACGAAAACGGCCCAGAACGAACCGAATATGATGAGCATCGCTGACGCCGTCTTTCGTGCCCCCCAATAGGCCAGCAGTGCGCTGAACAGCCATGTCATCCACAGGATGACCAGGATGAGCATGATCCACTCGGATGAGTCCTCGAGATTCGTCCCGCGCCACCGAAGTGCAGAGACAACGAGGACTGAGGCGAGGCCTCCGATCAGGTAGGCATGGTATCCAGCCCGGTAAGCCGCTTGCCGCTGGAACTCGTCCTTGTCTCTGAGCCAGCCGAGCTCGCGGAGGATGCCCGGCCCGAAGGCACCCAGCCCCGCCACGACCAGAAGGCCCGCAGCCACGAACATCGAGAGTAACACCCCGAGGATCACCAGGCCGCCCGCGATTAGTCCGGGCAACCCGGGCACCGTTCGTCCTGCGGCCTGCTCAGTCATGGCTTTCTTCCCGATCGATTTCGAACAGCACCTCCACGGGGACGTCGAACGTTTCGGCAAGCCGTAACGCCAGGCCAACGGAAGGATTGTACCGACCCCTCTCGATGGAGAGGATCGTCTGCCGTGTGACACCGACCCGATTGGCCAGCTCCTGTTGGGTCATGTCGTGGAGCTGGCGTCGGTGGCGCCGCACATGATTCCGGACCTCGTGTTGTAGACTCACGCGGTATAAGTACAGTTGACTGTACATAATGTCAAGCCAACTACTGAGCGGCCTTCTGGGACCATCGGTTCCTCGCGCTTCAGGCTGCAGCAGCGATGCCGCAGGGCAACGTGATTGATCTCGACCCGTCACTTTCGCTTCAGGGCGCCAAGGTCGCGGTCGAACATTCCTTGCCATTGGCCGAGAGCATCATCTACGCGACGGCTCAGTCGATGGGTGCCACCGTCTGGACGTAGGATGCTCGAACTCCTTCCACAGCGGTCTCTTGCGCACGAGGTTGCGTCTTGTCCATTCGGTCCATCCGCGCGCATTATACTGCTTCGCCGCCGAAAATGACGCGGCGCCCCCCATCGTCCGGGAGTCTCAGATGCGACGCTTCGCCCTGACCATTTCGCTCATGGCCGCACTCGTTCCCGTAGCCGCCTGCGCTCAGGACAGGAGTCCGGAAGAGATCATCCGCAGCGCCGTGTCGGCTGGCCCCGCCTCCATATCCGATGAAGCCGCCGTATTGGACTGGAGCATGAACGAGATCCGCGCGGGCACCAACGGATGGACCTGCCTGCCGGATCGGCTGGATACCGATGGCGATGATCCGTGGTGCATGAACGAGCCCTGGCTCGACTTCCTCAACGCATACATGAATCAGACCCAGCCAACCTATTCCGAGATCGGGATCGCCTACATGCTGATGGGCGATAGTCCGGTCAGCAACAGTGACCCGTACGCGACCGAACCCACCAGCGCGGATGACTGGGTAACCGGTGTCGCCGCGCATGTGATGATACTGATTCCGGAGCAGTCCTACCTGGAGGGCGTCTCGACCGATCATCTCAACGGCGGTCCCTGGGTGATGTGGCCTGACACGCCGTACGCGCATTTGATGATTCCGATCGACTCTCGGTAGCCGAGCCGAAGGACTGGCCGGAGCGGGTGACCCACCGCTCCGGTCAGTGGGAGCATAACGGCTAGCCGGAAAGACCCCATGAAACGCAAAGCAAAACCACTACTCGCTCTAGGCGTCGTCGTCACGGTCGGCGTCGTCGTGTGGTTTCTCGTGCCGGGTCCGTTCAGTCATGGTGTGATCGTTGGGTTGTTCGTGGGACTGGGCTCGATTATCGGCGGATTCACGGTCTTTATCAGGATCATGAAGAAACGGCTCGCCGGAAAACTCGAGCCCCCTCCGCTGCCCACGAGCTCTTGGGACTATTCGATGGACCTGGCGGATCTCAGCGGTACGCCGGTGAGTTTCTCCGACTCCGCCGGAAAGGTCTTCGTTCTGAACTTCTGGGCCACATGGTGTGCTCCCTGCGTCGCGGAGATGCCCAGTTTGCAGCGCCTGCGTGATGTGACCGCAGACCTCGACGTTCATTTCGGATTCATCACGCGGGAGGACCCTGATGTCGTTCGGCGGTTCGTGGAGAAACGGGGTATCGACCTGCCGATCTACGTTCTCTCGGGCGAGCCACCCGAGTGCTTCAGGGGACGGGCGATCCCCGCGACCTTCGTGCTCGACAAGGCCGGAATGATCGCGTTGCGGCACTTCGGAGCGGCAGCCTGGGATGCAGACGGCGTGGTCGCTTTTGTCCGTGGGCTGGCCGCCAAGCCGCCAGGCTGACCCTATGGAAACAGCACCAGCAGCTCCGCCGGAGTCAGGATCTTCACAGCGGACTTTCGGAACCCGCGCTTGTCTCGAGTGATCAGATAATCGACCTGGGAGTGCTCGGCACACGCAGCCTGCACGGCATCGTCGAAATCGGACCAACCCAGTGCCAGGGCATGCCGAACGCGGTCCTCATCCACCGCAACCACCTGGACGAGGTGGAGAAGATCCGTGAGCACCCGTCGTGCTCGCGCCGTGCTCAGGTGCTTGGACAGAAGGGAGTGAAGAGCGGTGATGCTGTGCGCCGCAACCAGGCCGTCGATCGCCCTGGACTCGACGCGTTGGAGTACGGCCTCTGCCTCGTCGGCGAAGGGCTCCCGGTTCGCGAGCACATCCAACACCACGTCGATGTCGAGGAGCACCCGCATCACTTGAGCACGCCTCGTAGGCGGCGCACCAATGGTGTTGCGATCGCCTCCTCGTCCTCGAGAGACGCCAGGAAGTCAGTCACCAAACGCGACACGCTCGTCTCATTACGTCTAGAAAACCGTTTCGCCCGCTCGATCACGGCCTCGTCAACCCAAAGTGTGAGCTTCCTCTTCGACATCGTACCTCCATACGTATAAACTGTTTCACTTTATACGTATACTTGATCCGGGGCAAGAACTCCCGCCACCTGGTTCCAGGATACCAAGAGCGGGACGCAGGCGTGGAGGGCCTAAGGGTCTTGCGGAGAGTGAGTCGATGGCAGAGGACAAGCATGGAATGCTACGCCACTTCTTGGCGGCGTTGGCATACCGGACCCAGAAGGCACTCCGTGAGGCTCCCTCGGACTTCGCCGACTTCGAGGCGGGCAACCTCACTCGAACGCCCCGAGAACTCGTACAGCACATGACCAGCGTACTCGGGTATGCGCGCACCTTTTTTCGCGGCGGATCCTACCGTCCCGAACCGTTGCCGTCCCTCGAGGGCGAGGTAGAGCGCCTCCATGAGATGCTCGCAGACCTATCGGCGCACCTCGCAGCGGGGGATCCACTCGTGGACATGACGCCGGAGCAACTCCTGCAGGGACCGTTCTCCGACGCGATGACGCATGCCGGCCAGCTCGCGATGCTCCGGCGCCTTCATGGCTCCCCGGTTCCTCCTGAAGACTTCATCGTCGCCGAGATTGATCGCGCCAACGTGGGCGAGGACCAAGCCAGCCCGCGCAGTCCTGACCGCGAATGGCCTGAGGAGTTGCCTTGATGCGCTTTCGCGGGCAGGCCGGGTGGCACTAATGTGAGTACCTGTGTGCCCGGTCTTTACGGGTACTCTCCGCTCCACCAACGTCGAAACGCACAGCCATGGGACTTTCGTGAAGCCTCGCCTCCTCGAGAAACAGCTAGGGCTGTGGGACGTCTATGCCCTCGCCACGGGGGCGACGCTCAGCTCGGGCTTCTTTCTCCTTCCGGGGCTCGCGGCGGTGGGTGCCGGAGCGGCCATGCCGCTCTCGTACTTGCTCGGGGCGCTGATCCTCCTGCCCGGGCTGTTGAGCGTGGTAGAGTTGGCGACCGCCATGCCGCGGGCCGGCGGCATATACTATTTCCTGGACAGAAGCATGGGTCCGCTCGTAGGAGTGATCGGCGGATTCGGTACCTGGTTTGCGGTCGTCCTCAAGTGTGCATTCGCGCTCATTGGAGTCGGCGCGTACCTGCAACTCTTCTTCCCGGGTATCGCCATGGGTCCGATCGCGGCGGGGTTCGCCGTGTTCTTCGGTGTGGTCAACTACTTCGGTGCAAAGAAGAGCGGGTCCTTCCAGGTCGTGCTGTTGATTGGGCTCCTGATCCTGCTCTCGTGGTTTTCTGGCCTTGGTCTGCTCCATATGGAGATCGGGCAGTTCAGCGGGTTGTTCGAGTCCGGCAGCGCGGGGGTCATCAGTACCGCCGGGCTGGTGGTCGTCAGCTACATGGGGCTGACTCAGGTGGCCAGTGTCGCCGAGGAAGTGAAGAACCCGGAGCGTAATTTGCCCCTCGGAATGTTTCTGGCCTTCGGGAGCACCATCGCGATCTACGTCGTCGGAACCTCGGTGATGTTGGGCGTCGTGGGCGTGGATACACTCACGAGGGGTGGGGGGGATCTCACGCCCGTCGCCACCGTGGCAGAAGCCATGGTGGGCCCGTGGGGCGCGGTGATCATGACCGTAGCCGCGGTGTTGGCATTCTCATCCGTTGCCAATGCCGGAATCCTCGCAGCGTCTCGATACCCGCTCGCCATGGGAAGGGACAAGGTGCTCCCCGGACTGTTCAGCCACATCGGCGCACGAGGGACGCCGTCGGTCGGCATCGCAGTCACGGTGGGAATGATTCTGCTTGCCGTCGTGGTCTTCGATCCTACCAAGATCGCGAAGCTGGCCAGCGCGTTTCAGTTGGTGCTGTTCGCCCTCGCCTGCCTTGCGGTGATCGTGATGCGGGAGAGTCGGATCGAGTCCTACGACCCCGGCTACCGCTCCCCGCTCTATCCGGGCGTCCAGATCGTCGGCATCCTCGGCCCGTTCTGGCTGATCGTGAACATGGGGCTCCTCCCGACCCTCTTCACGGGTGGATTGATCACCTTCGGCGCGATGTGGTACACGTACTACGCGCGCGACAGGGTTAGCCGGGAAGGCGCGATCTTCCACGTGTTCGAACGGCTGGGGCGGCAGCGATACGAGGGACTGGACCGCGAGCTGCGCGAGATCATGAAGGATCGGGATCCGCGTGAGGCCGACCCGGTCGACGAGCTGCTCACCGAGGCTTGCGTACTGGACCTGGTGGGGCCGATCGACTTCGAGGATCTGGCCACTCAAGCATCTCAACTCCTGGCGCTGGATCTGCATGTTCCAGCGAGCCAATTGGTCGAGGGATTCCTCCGGGGCACGAGGATGGGAGCCACGCCGGTCTCACACGGCGCGGCGCTACCGCATATGAGATTGGATGTACTGGACCGCGCCTACCTCGCCCTGGCCAGGGTGCGCGGCGGGGTGCGGTTCGAGAGCGAGCAGGATGGCATAGGCAGTAGGTCGGACGAGACGACCCAGGCGGTCTTCTTTCTCGTGGGTCCGGAGACGGACCCCGGACGGCACCTCCGCATCCTGGCCCAGATCGCTCGCCGGGTGGATCAGGAGAGCTTCATGCCGGAGTGGTTGGGCGCCGAGAGCAACGAGCAACTGAAAGAGGCTCTGTTCCAACGCGAGCGGATTTGCGTGATGACACTCGGGAGCGATCAGCACGGCTCTGATCTGATAGGCCTGAAGCTGAGCGAACTATCCCTTCCAGACGGTACGTTGATCGCCATGATCCTCCGGGGTGAAGAGCTGATCGTCCCGAGGGGTGATACTGCTCTCCTCGACGGCGACCGGGTCACTGTGATCGGACAAGCGGAGGGTATCCGCGCGCTCCGTGAGCGCTACGGTTTGGCGGGGGGGTAGGGGGGTGCCGGCCACGCCAACCTCAGACGGAGACGCGAGCCCCCTCTCGCCTCAACAGCAGGAGGCGGTTGCCCTGGCGACCGATCGGAGCAAGAAGATTCTCGCGGCGGCCAAGGTGGCCACCTTCAACGGATGGACGCTGGGGGTGCTCGGCGCCCTATCGATCCTGTTTGGCCTCTTCTCGCTCACGGGGTTCATCGTGGGCGTGTTCCTGGTGATCGTGGCTCGGAACGAGTTTCGTGGGCGTACGCTGATCAGGCGGTGGGAGCCCCGCGGGGCGATGCTCTTGGCCAGGAATCAGATCGGGCTCATCGGCATCGTCATCGCCTACTGCCTGTGGAGCATGTACAGCGCGGTCGCCAATCCGAGTCGTGAGACCACACAGCTGGAGGAGCTCGCCGGACTGCCGTCCGGCTTGGTCACGGATCTGACCCTGATGGTGTATGGCGTCGTGATCGTGCTGACGCTGCTCTTTCAGGGCCTGAATGCCTGGTATTACTTCGTGCGGATCAAGCAGTTGAAGGATTACTTGGATGAGACCCCCGCTTGGATCATCGACATGCAACGGATCACCTTGGACAAGTAGATCAAGAGGCCCGAGTGACAATGAGCACGACCCAAGTCGTTCCGAAGGATCGGTTTCCCACCATCACCGGTGCGACGGTGGATGGTGAGACGGTCACTCTACCATGCGACACGGACGGCTCCTGGGCCGTCCTGCTGTTCTATCGCGGGCACTGGTGACCACACTGTCGTCGCCAGTTGGGCGACTTCAACCGCTCCTGGGATATCTATGAGGAGGCGGGTATCCGTGTGTTCGGGCTTTCCGTCGATCCCATCGAAGAGACGCAGCGCATGGTCCGGGAATTGGCCCTCGAGTTTCCGGTGCTCTCGGAGCTCGATGCGTCCGGGATCGCCGAGCAGACGGGGATCTACCTGTCGCCTCAGGATCCGGCCTTCTTCCAGGCCACGGGCTATGTCCTGAAGCCCGATGGAACGGTCTCGGTGGCCGTGTACTCCACCGGCGCCATCGGAAGACTCGAGTCCGACGAGACGCTGGCGCACATCAAGCACGCGATGTCGAACGAGGCGGGAGGCTAAGGCCGGGTCTTGCCGATCAGCTTGTTCAGCACGATCACGGGCGCGAGCCCGACCAAGATGATCAGCAGAGCGGGTATCGCCGACTGGGCGACCAGTTCGTCGGACGCGAGTTGATACGCGTGGGTGGCCAGCGTATCGAAGTTGAACGGCCGGAGGATCAACGTCAGCGGCAACTCTTTCAGCACGTCGACGAAGACGAGCAGGGCCGCGCTCAACAGGGTGCCCTTGAGCAATGGAAGATCGACCCGCAGGAGCGTCTTCATGGGTGACACCCCGAGCGACCGCGAGGTCTCGTCCAGGTTTCCGCACACGTGCTTGAAGCCCGCGTCCACGGGATTCAGCGCGACGGCCAGGAATCGCACCACGTAGGCGAAGACCAACGCCACGAGCGTTCCGCTCAGCAACAGCCCCGTGGAGGTCCCGAAGGCCGCCTGGGCCACCGAGTCGACGCGTCGATCCATCCAGACCAGCGGAATGAACACCCCCACCGCGATGACGGCGCCCGGGATCGAGTACCCGAGCACCGCGACCCGGGAGGCGAGGCGCAGAAGCGGTGTCGGGCTCAGCCGCACGGCGTACCCCACGAGCAGCGCCACCGATACGATCAGAAAGGCCGCTACCACGGCGAGTCCGAAACTGTGCGCCGTGAGCATCAGGAACCGGACGTCCACGAAGCCGGCCGCCGCCCCGGCCGCCCAATACACCAGCTGGGTGACCGGGAGGATGAATCCGAACGCCAGCGGCGCTAGACATGCCGCGAACGCGGCGAACGCTCCTCTGCCTTTCAGGGTGAGCCGGGACGCGGGGCGCGGCGCCGAGGCACCGTCGTCGAAGCGGGCGCGGCCTCGCTGGAGCCGCTCCAGAATGATGAGCGAGAACACGAACAGCAGCAGGAGCCCGGAAAGGCGGATTGCGGTTCCCGGGTCGTTTAGTGGAAACCACGCTCTGAAGATGCCGGTCGTGAACGTAGGCACGCCGTAGTACTTTACGGCTCCGTACTCGTTCAGCACCTCCATGAGCACCAGCGTCAGTCCCCCTGCCACTGCCGGGCGCGCCATCGGGAGCGCCACCCTGAAGAAGGTGTGCCAAGGGCCTCGGCCGAGCAGCCGCGCCATCTCCAGGGCAGATGTGGATTGCTTGAGGAAGGAAGCCCTGGTGATCACGTACACGTACGGATAGAGCACCAGCGCCATCATGAGCATCGCCCCTTCGCGCGACATGATGGCGCCACGGATGTGGACGTCGGCCATGGCCGGCCAGAGGCTCTCGAGCATGCCCTGGAGCGGTCCCCAATAGTCGAAGATCCCGGCGTAGGTATACGCGATGATATACGTGGGAACGGCGAGAGGAAGAACGAGGCTCCACTCGAAGAAGGAGCGCCCGGGGAACTCGTAGGCGGCGACCAGCCAGGCGGTCGAGACCCCGATCAGGAGCGCCAGGGCGCCCACGCCCACCATCAGCACCGCCGAGTTGCGCAGATAGTCGGGTAGCACGGTGGACACCATGTGCTGCCAGGTCTCGCTACCGGCGCCGAACACGCCGAACGAGATCACCATGAGGGGAAGGGTGGTCAGCGCGACCGCGACCAACGCCGATGCGCTCCAGACGGTCAGTCCGCCTCGCGAGACGCCACGAGATTGGCGAACGAAAGCCCGAAGGGCGTCGGCCGCCGCCCGAACCCGTCTCGAAATGCTCTGTCCCACCGGTGCTCTGCTCGGGAGCGGGCCGCTAGCGCCAGCCGGCTCGGTCGAACACCATCACGGCCTGAGCGTTCAGCGCCCCCAGCGTGGAGAGGTTGAGCGTGTCGGCCACGAATTCGCCCCAGCCGGTGAGGGTGGCCGCCCACTCGATGCCGGGCTTGACCGGGTACTCGAAGTTGGCCTCGGCGAAGACCGACTGGGCCTTCACATCCGTGAGGAACTCGAGCAGGCGGATCGCGTTTTCCCGGTTCGGCGAGTACGCCGTTATCCCGGCGCCGCTAACGTTGACGTGCGTTCCTCTGTCCGACTGGTTGGGAAAGAAGACGCCCACCTTGTCCGCGAGGTTCTGGTCAGCGGCCTCATCCGCATTCAGGAGTCGGCCGAGGTAATACGTGTTGACGATCGCGACGTCGCCCACGCCGGCCGCCACGTCCTTGATCTGGTCCGTGTCACCACCCTGCGGCCGCCGCGCCATGTTGGCGACGATGCCTTTGGCCCAACGTTCAGCGGCTTCTTCACCACTCGAGGCGATGATCGAGGCGAGCAGAGACTGGTTGTAGATGTTCTCGGAGCTGCGCACGAGTACACGGCCCCTCCAGCGCGGGTCGGCCAGGTCCTCATACGAACTCAACTCGCTCGGATCGACACGATCTGTCGCGTAGACGATCACCCGCGCTCGCTGGGTCAGACCGTACCAGAACCCATCGGGGTCGCGAAGGTGGGACGGGACGTTGGTATCGAGTATCGCCGTCGACACGGACTGGAACAGCCCCCGCTCCTTCGCGCGGTAGAGCCGGCCCGCGTCCACCGTGATGAGGATGTCCACGCTCGTGCTCGCCCCCTCCGTCTCGAGCCGGGTGATCAGTTCGTCGGCCGAGGCGGTCTGAACGTTGACCTGAATCCCGGTCATCTCGGTGAAGTACCGGAAGAGCTCCTGGTCCGCTTCGTAGTGGCGATGACTGTAGACGTTGACGACCTCTTCGGTCGTGTTGTCACCGCCTACGCCTGAACACGCCGAGACAGTAAGAGCGGAGAAGAGGGCGAGGGCCGGTATGAAGCGGAGGCCGGACATGGCTGGGACCTCTCGAAAAGGAGGTTAAAAAGCAGATGAGAATCAATCTCAACTAGAACGATACGCCAAAGATCGAAGAAGTGCGCCGTCCGTGCAAGTGACGTAGACGCAACCTTCGATCATGCCCCCCGTTGCAGTGCACGGGGCGCCTTGCCGTTCGCCCGCGCGTTTTGGTAACTTCCGGCCTCTCTTCCCCACTGAAACTCGCTAATCGTGTAGAGCACTTCATGACTGAATACACATACGCTCGCGTCCCTGGCGACGGAGACCAGGTCACCATTCAAGACGGGCGCTGCATCGTGCCCGACAACCCCGTCATCCCGTTCATCGAGGGTGATGGCATTGGGCCGGACATCTGGCGGGCCACGCAGGCCGTCGTAGATGCCTCGGTGGAGAAGGCCTATGGTGACGCGCGCAAGATCCACTGGATGGAGATCTTCGCCGGCGAAAAAGCGAACGAGCTCACCGGTGAGTGGATTCCCGAGGAGACGTTTGCGGCGCTCAGGGAGTTCAAGGTGGCCATCAAGGGCCCCCTCACGACTCCCGTGGGCGGGGGTATCCGATCCCTCAATGTCACGCTGCGGCAGGTCCTGGACCTCTATTCGTGCATTCGGCCGGTGCGTTGGGTCGAAGGCGTCCCGTCGCCGGTGAAGGCACCAGAAAAACTCGACGTGATCATCTTCCGCGAGAATACCGAAGATGTGTACGCAGGCATCGAGTGGGCTTCAGGCACGGATGAGGCGGAACGGGTCCGCGACTTCCTGGTGAATGAAATGGGGGCCGCGATCCGTGAGGCGAGCGGAATCGGGATCAAGCCGATCAGCCCGTTCGGTACCAAGCGGCACGTCGCGGCCGCCATCCGTTATGCGCTCGAGCGCGGCCGAAAGTCGATCACTTTGGTGCACAAGGGCAACATCATGAAGTACACCGAGGGTGCCTTCCGCGACTGGGGTTACGAGGTCGCGCAGGACGATTTCGGTGACGCCACGATCGCGGAGTCGGCCATCTGGGACGGCGCGGATCCGGAGGGGAAGCTGGTGATCAAGGACCGCATCGCGGACGCGATGTTCCAGCAGATCCTGCTTCGTCCGGACGAATACGACATGCTGGTCACTCCGAACCTGAACGGCGACTACCTATCCGATGCATGCGCCGCGCAGGTCGGAGGCCTGGGTATGGCGCCGGGCGCCAATGTGGGCGACGAGATCGCGTTGTTCGAAGCGACGCATGGGACGGCGCCCAAGTACGCGGGCCAGGACAAGGTCAATCCGGGATCGCTGATCCTCTCCGCTGTGATGATGCTCGAGCACATGGATTGGAACGAGGCGGCCCGAGCCATCGATCGTGGGCTGGAGGGCGCCGTCGGCGCCAAGACCGTCACTTACGATCTCGAACGGCAGATGGAGGGTGCGACCAAGGTTGCGACCTCAGAGTTCGGCCGCGCGATCATCGAGCACATGTGAGGAACGCCCCATGACGGTGACCCACATCATTGGCTCGTTTGCCGGGCTCGAGACGCCGCTCCTGGTGGTGCCTGTGTTCAGCGACGATACGGCACTCTCGGGTTGGGCGGCGGAAGCCGACGCCGCGCTCGGCGGTGCAATCAGCCAGGCGCGTGACGCCGGGGACCTCGCCGGCAAGAAAAACGACGCCGCTCTGTTCTATGGATCTGGAATCGGCTCACAGCGTGTGCTGGTATTGGGCGTTGGACCCAAGGACGCTTTCGACGCGGAAGCCGTCCGTCGGTTCGCGGGCAGAGCCGTACGCCGGGCGGAGAGCCACTCCATTGGCGAGTTGACCATCAGGCTCGAAGGCATGGGCCTGGAAGCGGAGGTGGCCGCCAAGGCCGCTGCGGAGGCCGCGACGATGTCGGCGTGGCGCTTCACCGAGATGAAGACGCGCCCGGGTGAAGCAGACGAAGACGATCTCGAGTTCCGGGTCAACGCCCTCGGCCTGTCTGTCGATGGCGACGACGAGACGGTGGGCGAGGCCATCCGGGTGGGAGAGACGGTAGGGCGTGGAGTGAACTTCGCGCGCACGCTCCAGTCCCGTCCCGGAAACGTGGCCACGCCGACGCACCTCGCCGACGAGGCTGCACGCATGGCCTCGGAGACCGGTTTGACCGTCACGGTGATGGGGCCGGAAGAGCTGCTTGCCGAGAACATGCACGCGATCCTGGCGGTGTCTCGCGGTTCAGTCGAGGAGCCACGCCTCATCGTGCTCGAGCACGGTGGGGGCTCGGAGGGGGACGCCCCCCTGGTGTTGGTCGGGAAGGGTCTCACCTTCGACGCCGGAGGTATCTCCATCAAGCCAGCCAAAGGCATGGAGGAGATGAAGTTCGACATGTCCGGCGGCGCGGCCGTGATGGGCGCGATGCAGGCGATCGCCGAGTTGAAGGTGCCGCTGAACGTGGTGGGGATCATTCCCTCGTCCGAGAACCTGCCGTCGGGCACCGCCATGAAGCCGGGCGACATCATCGACTCCCGGGAGGGCAAGACGATCGAGGTGGTGAACACGGACGCGGAGGGCCGTCTCATCCTCGCGGACGCGCTCTCGTATGCGCAGACGTTCGACCCGGCGGCCATCGTCGATTGCGCCACGCTCACTGGAGCCGTGGTCATCGCGCTCGGTCACCACGCCGCCGGTGTTCTCGGCAATGATGATGGCTTGGTGGAGGAGCTCCGCGCCGCGGGCGAACGATCCGGTGAGCGCTGCTGGCCGCTACCGCTGTGGGACGACTACATGAGGCAGCTCGACAGCGATGTTGCCGACATCGTGAATGTGGGAGGAAGGACCGCCGGCACGATTACGGCAGCTTGTTTCCTCAGCGCATTCGTCGGCGACTGCACATGGGCACACCTGGACATCGCCGGCACCGCCTACGGGGAAGGGAAGCGGCCGTACGAGCGGAAGGGTGGAGTGGGCCTTCCGGCGCGTCTTCTCGTAGAGTGGGTGCGGAGCCGAGCCGGGTGACGTTTGTCCGGCCAGCCTCGGTTCTAGTGGCTTGGGCCTTGCTTGGCTCCGGAGGACTCGCAGCCCAGGAGCCTCCCGACACCATTCAGGCTCAGGTCCCGGATTCACTGGTCGTGCCCGGCGACTCGTTGCAGCAGGCCGCTGATTCCTTGGTGACCGTAGTCGACACCTTCCCGGACTTTCCGGACGGCGTGTCCGTAGGATACGCCCAGGCGGTATGGGAGTGGGACCGCGACGCCCTGTTGTCCACCCGCGCTTTTACGCTTGCGGAGTTGGTTAGCCTGGCGCCTGGCATCAATCTGCTTCGTGGCGGCGACTACGGTTCTCCCAACACGGTGGTGGCGTTCGGGGCCGCGGGCGGTGGGGTGCGCCTGTTCTGGGACGGCTTCGAGATGTGGCCCATGGATTCCGGCGTACCCGACCTGTCCCGGGTAGGGCTTGCCGGCTTGGACCGGGTGCGGGTCGAGCGGCGCATGGGTGCGCTGCGCATCGAGATTTTTTCGAGGCAGCCACTGGATCCGGAGCCCTTCACTCAGGTGGAGGTGGGCACCGGAGATCTGCGGACCAACATCCTGCGCGGGACCTTCGCGAACCCTCACACTTTTGGGGGCGCGCTGACCGTGGCGCTGGACCGACTCGACACGCGTGGCCCGGGTCTCGACGAAATCGGGAGCGTCAGCGGCGTGACGCTCCGGTACGGCATCCACAAGGGCAACCGAGGGGGCCTGGTGGCCGAGATGCGGCGCTATAGTCCCAAGATCGACGTGGAAGGCCTGCCCGGAGACAGGACACGGAGCGACGTCGTCTTGAGAGGCCGTTGGCGCTTCGGCGAGAGCCTCACGCTCGACGGTGTCTACGGCACGTCCTCCCTCTCGAGCCCGGAGGACCCTGAAGGGAATGTGGAGTTCGACGAAAGCCGGAGTCAGTTCGGTCTGAGGGCAGGGCTGGAGCATGGGCTTTTTTGGGGCAACGCGGGCGGGCGCCTTCTCGGCGGCGACGGCCTTGCGGACTGGTCCGCCGAGGCGACGGTGGGTGGGACATGGCCCAGCAGGATTGCCGTCGAGGCAGGGTGGCAGCAGGACGACTGGGATGGGAAAGGGGCGTCCGTGGTACGAGCGTCCGCCCGCACCGAGTCCTTCTACGGGCTCTCGCTCTTCGGGTCGTACGAGGACGGGACTTGGGGCGTGCCGGATGTTCACGGCTTCCACGAATTCCAGGCCCTCACGCAAGTACTGGATACGGTTACCACGCCGGATCCGACCGAGCCCCTCGATCCACCCGCTCTTCGTCTGACCGAGCGCACGGGCATCCGCCTTGGGGGATCGTACGAATGGAGGGGTATCAGGGTTTCGGGTGCCTGGCTGTCGCTGGAGGTAGACAGCCTCTATCCGCTCGGACTCCCGCTCGATCGTAGCGGTGTTACGGTCGAGGGGGGTGAGCGCACCGGCTACGAGATCGCCGCGCTTATTCCGGCTCCGTGGAAGGGCCTTTCCCTCGAGGGCGCTTATCAGACATGGGACGAGGACTTTCCCTACATGCCGAAGACGACATGGAACGCCGCGCTCAAGTACCACAACGTGTTCAAGGAGACGGGGAACCTGGAGCTTTGGGCCGACCTGGGTGTGATCAACCGGGATCCCATGGTGATTCCGCTCACCGAGACGCCGGAGGGGGAGCTGGATTTGGTCCTGACCACGGTCCCGGAGTACAAGGAATGGTACCTCATGATCCAGGTCCGCGTCGTCTCGGTGCGCATCTTTGTCCGCTTCGAGAACCTCGCCACCAAGCCGGACAACTTCGATTTTCCCGACCGTATCCAGCCTGCCACGCGCGCCATGTACGGCATACGGTGGATCCTGTTCAATTGAAGACCCCACGATGCCGGAGGAGTCCGAATGATTCGTAGTATGACGGGGTACGGTGAGGCGGAGCGGGCTACCGAGACAGGCTTCTTCCGGGTCGAACTGAAAACCGTGAACCACCGGTTTTTCAACGCCACCCTACGGACCCCTCCCGGATTCGACCGCCTGGAGGCAGACATCCAGGGTTGGCTCCGAGCCGGCATCGCCCGCGGCCACGTGACCTTCTCGCTTCAGTTCGACCGCAACTCGGGTGGCGCCGCCGCGCCGCTTCCGGAACTCGACCTGGAGCGAGCCACCCGCTACGTGTCACTGTTGAACGAACTGCAGGCCGAGCTCGCGCTGCCCGGTGAGGTCGCGCTGTCGCATCTGACCCGCTTCGGAGACGTCTTCCGCGCGCCCGATCCCTCGCCGAGCCCGACCGACATCGATCCCGAGATGCTCGAAGAGCTGACCCAACAGGCGCTCGCTGGGATGATCAGAATGAGGGAAGCTGAAGGGGCTAGGCTCCAGGCCGATCTGGAGGCCAGGCTCGAGGCGATCGCGGGTCACCTGGACGAGGTATCGGCCCGGGCGCCGGAGCGGCTCGTCGCTGAGCGTGACCGCCTGCGGGTAGCGGTGGCCGAGCTCACCGATCAGGCCGACGTCGATGAGGACCGGCTGGCCCGTGAGATCGCCTATCTGGCGGAAAAGTGGGACATCAACGAGGAGCTGGTTCGGTTCCGCTCGCACCTCGAGCTTTTCGCCGAAGTGCTCGGGGGTGACGTGGCTGAACCGGCCGGCAAGCGGCTCGGCTTTATCGTGCAGGAGATGCACCGGGAGGCGAACACGATCGGATCGAAGGCGAACGACACCGAAATCAGTCGCGCCTCGGTGGCGATCAAGGAAGAGATCGAACGCCTTCGTGAGCAGTTGGAGAATGTGGAGTGAGCCGAGGAGTGCCGCCGCCGCTTCCTCCTCTCGTCCTGGCTGCGCCCAGCGGCACGGGGAAGACTACGATTGCACGAAGCCTGGTGGACGGCTCGGATCGGTTCGTGTTCTCCGTGTCGGCGACCACTCGTCCGCGCCGTGTGCACGAGCGCGACGGCGTGGACTATCACTTCCTGTCGCCCGAAGTGTTCCAGGCGATGCGCGATGAGGGCGAACTCGCGGAGTGGGCCGAGGTGCACGGGCATCTCTACGGTACCCTTCGGCGCGCCTTGAGCGAGCCGGCTAGCCGAGGAGAGCAAGTTGTTCTCGACATCGACGTGCAGGGAGCGCGGCAGCTCAAGAAAGTCGTGCCCGAGGCCCTTCTCGTGTTCATCCTTCCTCCGAGCGTGGAGGTGCTTGTCGAGCGCCTGAGGGGGCGAGGCACCGAACGAGAGGGCGAGGTGCTTCGGCGGCTCACCAACGCACGCGGGGAGTTGGCGGCGGCGGTGGAGTTCGACTTCGCGGTCGTGAACGAGCACCTTGCGGACGCCGTCGCCGAGGTGACGGACATCGCATTGGCGGGCGCGGGACGGCCTCGCGAGGCCGATGTGTTGGCAGACGACATCGCTCGTTTGCGCAGGGAAATCGACCTGTTGATCGAACGGGAGTTCACAGGGGAGCAGAACTAGCCCATCTTACTAGGCTACCGCGGCGGCATCGCAATGCGGTCGGACAGATACCAGAGGTGATTGACCATGCGAGTGTTTACTCCTGATGAAGCGGCGAAGCACACCCAGAGCAAGTACTTGGGTGTCCTGGTGGCCGCAAAGTATGCCCGGGAGCTCAACTCGCTCCCGCGGGAGACGTTGCCACTCGGCGAAGAGAAGAAGCTCACGACCAAGGCGCTCGAGGCCCTTGTGTCTGGGCAGATCGAGTTTCGGCTCGTTCAGAAGCGCCGTGTGGAGAAATAGGGACTGAGGACCTCCGCGACCTTCCGGTGTTCGGGAGCGTGCCGCCGGCGCTGACGCCTCGGCCCCCTTGGGTGGGGCGTCGCGTGGTCCTGGGCGTCACGGGTGGGATCGCCGCCTACAAATCCGTCCAGGTTGCTCGTGATCTCACGCGGCTCGGAGCCGAGGTCGATGTTGTCATGACGGCTGGGGCCGGACGTTTCGTCCGGCCCCTCTCTTTCGAGGGTGTCACGGGACGACCCGCCCTCACCGACCTCTTTTCGGCCGACGGCGCTGCGCAGCACATTCGTTTGGGCTACGACGCGGACGTCGTGTGTGTCGCTCCCACGACCGCGGATTTTATCGCGCGGGCCGCGCAGGGACGGGCGAACGACCTTCTTTCGACGACGCTCTTGGCCACGCGGGCGCCGGTTCTGATCAGCCCGGCGATGAACGACCGCATGTTCGCACATCCCCAGACCCAGCGGAATCTGAAGCACCTGCATGAGGCACTGGGTTATGCGATCGTCGGGCCCGCCTCAGGACCGCTCGCGTTTGGCGAGGGTGAGGGTCCCGGGCGAATGCTGGAGCCTGGCTACATCGTCCAGGAAATCGGGCGGGCTTTGGGCGCCGACCCCGCGTTCACCGGTAGGAAGGTGCTCATCACCGCCGGCCCGACGCGCGAGCCTCTGGATCCGGTGCGCTATCTGGGCAACCGCTCGTCGGGGCGCATGGGGTTCGCCCTGGCGGAGGCCGCGTGGCTGCGCGGGGCGGACGTGTGCGTGGTGGCCGGACCGGTCGCTGTGCCGGCACCGTATGGGCCTGAGATCGTATCGGTCGAAACAGCCCTGGAAATGCACGCGGCGGTCGGCGAACGCGTCGGCGAGACCGACCTGAACATCTTCGCGGCGGCCGTGGCCGATTTCAGGCCCACTGACCCTTCCGAGGACAAGCTCAAACGGGCGGAGGTGGGTCCGGAATTTCAAATTGGGCTCACGGCCAACCCCGATATCGCCGCCGAGACGAAGAGTCTGCGACGGGGCGGAGCCGTTACGGTGGGCTTCGCTCTCGAGACGTCCGACCTGGTGGAGAACGCCCAGCGAAAGCTGGATGACAAGGGATTCGACCTCATCGTAGCGAACGACGCCACGGACCCACTGGCCGGCTTCGACGTGGACACCAACGTGGCGACACTCGTGTGGCGCGAAGGAGAACCGGAAGCGCTGCCGACCATGACCAAGCACGAACTGGCCGAGCGTATCCTCCAGGGCGTGGCAGCCCTGTTGGGGGAGGGAGAGTGAAGGGGAAGGGCCGGCTCGAGGAGGTCGCGAGATTCTTCAGGCAGCGGGAGGAGTTGGGGGCCGGGGACCTCTACATGGACGGGCTCACGCGTGACGAAGCGCTCGCCTTTGTCGCCGACCGGACCGGAAACGCTGTCCCGGTGGGTAGGAGCGCCACGCAGGCGTCATCGCCGACGGAGGCCGAAATAGCTCCGTCCCCCACCCCAGACACCCTCGATCTCTCGGCCCTCGACTACGACGCCCTCAGACAGGCGGCGATGGGGTGCCAGCGTTGCCGGCTGGCCCGCGACCGGTCCAACGTGGTCTTCTCGGACGGAAACCCGACGGCCAGACTCATGGTCGTGGGCGAGGCGCCGGGCGCCAACGAAGATCGGACGGGCCTTCCGTTCGTGGGGCAGGCCGGCAAGCTGCTGGACCTGATGCTTGCCTCAATCGATCTCTCGCGCCGGGACTCGGTCTACATTTGTAATGTCCTCAAGTGCCGGCCGCCCGGAAATCGCGATCCCATGCAGGACGAGATCGAGTCGTGTTCACCCTACCTGAAGCGTCAAATCGAGTTGGTGGCGCCGGAGGTGATCCTCGCGGTCGGGACGTTCTCCGCCAAGCTGCTCACCGGAGCGTCCAAGCCCCTCGGCCGGTTGCGCGGCGAGATCTACTCCTACGAGGGCGTTCCTCTTATTGTCACCTATCATCCGGCCGCACTGCTGAGGAACCGGGGCTGGACTCGCCCCGCTTGGGACGACCTCCAACTCCTCCGGCAGGTGCTGGACAACCGTTGATCTGTTTTAGGGCCGCGCGATGAACCTACCAGAAGCCGTCTCCACGCCCGTGGAAAGCATGCTGGCAACAGGCTTTGACCGGCAGCCCCCCTACTCGCTCGAAGCCGAGGTTTCGGTGCTCGGCGGAATGCTGATCGACGGCGACGCCGTGGCGAGCGCAGTGGAAGTCGTCAACGACTCCATGTTCTACCGGGAGGCCAACCGCCGGCTTTTCCGATCGATGGTCCGGCTCTTCGAGCGCGGAGACGTGGTGGACGTGATCACGCTCAGCGAAGAGCTCAAGAAGACCGACGAATTCGAGGATACGGGAGGGGCTACGTATCTCGCCGAGCTGCTGAGCGCCGTGCCGACCGCCGCCAACATCGAGTACCACGCCCGGATCGTGCGGGACAAGGCGCTCCTGCGCCGGCTGATCGACGCGGCGTCGAGCATCATAAGGGACGTGTACGAGCAGGGTGAGGCCCAGGTCGAGGACGTGCTGGACCATGCCGAGCAGAGGGTCTTTCAGGTCGCGCAGAGCCACTCGCGAGACGGGTTCGTTTGGATCAAGGAAATCCTCTGGCCCACATTCGAGCACATCGAGCGCCTTCAGGAGTCCGACACGGGCATCACGGGGTTGGCAACGGGTTACCCGGATCTCGACTACGAGACGACGGGGTTCCAGAAGGGTGACCTGATCATCGTGGCTGGGCGCCCGGCCATGGGGAAGACATCGTTGGTCCTCAACATTGCGCAGAACGCCGCGATCGAGCTCGGTACGCCGGTGGCCATCTTCTCGCTGGAGATGTCCAAGGAGCAGCTCGTCCAGCGCCTTCTGTGTGCCGAGGGCCGTGTCGACGCCCTGAAGCTCCGCCAAGGAAAGCTGAGTTCGGAGGAGTATCAGCGTCTCGCGGCGGCGGCCGGCCACCTGAATACGGCCCCCCTCTGGATCGACGACTCGCCCGGCAACACCGTGCTCGAGATGAGGGCGAAGGCCCGCAGGCTCCAAGCCGACCTGCGCCGGGACGGCAAGGAGCTCGGCATGTTGATGATCGATTACATGCAGCTCATGGCCGGGAACCGGAGATCGGAGAGCCGCAACCAGGAGGTGAGCGAGATCTCACGGGGCCTCAAGTCCCTCGCGCGAGAGTTGGAGATTCCCGTCGTGGCCCTCAGCCAGCTCAGCCGTGCGCCGGAGCAGCGTACCGACCGCCGCCCCCAGCTCTCGGACCTGAGGGAGAGCGGCAGCATCGAGCAGGATGCCGATCTAGTCATGTTTCTGTACCGCCCCGAATACTACCTTGGCCCGGTCGACAAGGATGGGAACTCGATCGAAGGCAAGGCGGAACTCATCATAGGGAAGCAACGAAACGGGCCAACAGGGACCGTGCACCTCTACTTCAACAAGGCCTACACGCGGTTCGACTCGGTCTCCCGTGGAAGCCAGCGGGAGGTGGACACCTCGTTGGGCGATTTCGGGGGAGTTTGACCGGCGCTCCCGTGCCGGCTAACGGGGGTGGAGCGGCGGTCGGAGTCGCCGTGCCCGCCGCGGGGCTTGGCAAACGCATGGGCGGCGTGCGCAAGCAGTATCTCGAGTTGGGGGGTGAGCCGGTACTCCTCTGGTCGATACGGCCGTTCCTGGACCTGACCGAGGTCGTCGCGGTGGCGGTAGCGTTGCCCGAGGACGATCTGATCGAGCCGCCCGACTTTCTCGTCGACCTGGATCCGAGGGTCATTCTCGTTCCCGGCGGTGAGACCCGCCGAGATTCGGTGTGGTCCGCGCTTCAGGCGCTTCCCGGAGATGTCGAGACAGTGGTCGTCCACGATGGGGCCCGCCCACTCGTGTCCAAAGAGGTCATCGAGGAGTGCATTCGCATTGCGCGCGAAGGCTTGGGCGCGGTGGCCGGATATCAAGCGGTGGACACGTTGAAGCGGGTGGGGGAGGACCGGCACATCGTTGAGACGCCGGACCGGACGGATTTGTGGCACGCACAGACACCTCAGGCTTTTCCGCGGAGCGTGCTGGAGAACGCGTACGAGCGTGCGATCGCTGAGGACTGGCCCGCCACGGACGACTCGGGTGTGGTCGAGCGCGCCGGCAGCCGGGTCGTGATGGTCTCGTCACCCGCAAGCAACCTCAAGGTGACCCGGCCGGAGGATCTGGCGCTCGCGAAGCTGCTGATGGACCTCGGTTACCGGTGAGTGGCGCGACACTCGACTTCAGGTCCTATCCGATGGGCAGCCCCGATCTCGGCCCGGTCGTCGTTCACCTCGAGGCCGGCGGGTTGCTGGTTTACCCCACGGAGACGGTGTATGGGTTGGGTGGTGTGGTGGTGGACTCAGTGCTGGGAGCCCTCGTGGCAGCCAAGAACAGGGAAGCGGACAAGCCATTCCTTCTGCTCGTTCCGTCACGAGAGAGCGTGGACCACTTGGCTTGGACTCCTGCCGCCAATGATCTCGCCGACGTGTTCTGGCCCGGCTCCCTGACCATCGTTCTGCGAGACGAGACCGGGCGATTTCCTCCGGGCGTCCGGAGCCCCGAGGGAACCGTGGCGGTCCGGATGAGCTCGCATCCCCTGATCGCGGACCTGGTGAACACGTTGCGTGCGCCGTTGATCTCCACGAGTGTCAACGCGCCCGGTGAGCCACCGGCCCTGTCGTCAGCCGAGCTGGCCGACGCCGTCGAGTCGCTCGGCCTGGGTAAGGATCTTCTGATCCTGGATGGTGGGCGACTCGATCCGTCGACGGCGTCCACCATCATCGACTGTTCCGGAGACCAGCCCGTGATGCTGAGGGAAGGCACGGTACCGCTCGAACGTGTCCGCTGTGTGCTCCCAGGTGTGAAGGCCGGCAGCGATGGGTGAGCGAGTGCCGTTCAACGTGCTGTTCGTTTGCACAGGCAACACGTGCCGAAGCCCGATGGCGGTGGTCATCGCGCGGCGGGCGTTCCAGGAGCGGGGATGGGATCACGTGAGTGTCCGCTCCGCTGGCACGTCGGCGTATCAGGGGGGTGGCGCGAGCGGAGGAGCCCTCAGGGCGGCGTTCGCCGCGGGACTGGATCTAGAAGCCCACGTGAGCCAACCGTTGTCCGTCGAAATGGTGGAGTGGGCCAACTTGATCCTGCCAATGTCGCCTACCCACATGCACGACGTCTCCGACCTGGGGGGTGCCGAAAAGGCGGCGCAACTGGGGTCGTTTGTGCCGGAGGCCGAGGACGGCGCAGTGCCTACCGTACCCGACCCGTTCGGTGGCTCGGACGAGGAGTATACCCGCACCTATGAGCGTATCGCCACGATGGTCGAAGAGATGCTGATCCGTTTGCAGTCCACGATCGCCCCATGACCCGATCGATCACGTCCGGGACGCGACTCTTGGTGGTGCTTGGCGACCCGGTGGAGCATTCGCTCTCTCCGGTCGTGCAGAATGCGGCCTTCCGGGAGACTGGTGTGGACGGCGTATACCTAGCGCTCACGTGCAGCGAGAAAGACCTTCCGGGCTTCATCGGTGGCATCGCGCGGGCGGGTGGGGGAGGGAATGTCACCCTGCCGCACAAGGAGAAGGCGGCCTCGGTGTTGGACATCTCCTCGGAGGCCGTTCTGCGGACCGGTGCCTGCAACACGTTCTGGGGGGTGGACGGCAAGGTCCACGGCGACAACACTGACGTCGATGGCTTCGGGCGGGCCTTGATGTCATTTCTCGGCCACGCGCCGAAGGGGTTCCGCGTGTTGGTCCTCGGAGCGGGCGGCGCAGCGCGTGCGGCCTTGGTATCGCTGCTCGACGCCGAGGTCTCAGCGATCTTCCTCCTCAATCGAACCGTGGACCGGGCTCGCGCCGTATCACGTCGCATCGGAGGTGAAAAAGTGCGCGTGGTGGAGCGCGCCCAGGAGGTCGAAGGTCTGGACTTCGATCTCGTGGTCAACACGACGCGACTGGGTTTGTCGGCGGACGATCCGCTTCCCGTGGATCTCGGACTGCTGTCCCGGGCCGGCGCCGTCATGGATCTCGTGTACGGGCCGGAGGCCACCCCGTTCGTTCGCGCAGCGGAGGCCCTCGGGATCCGGGCCGCCGATGGCCTGGAGATGCTCATCCAGCAGGGAGCGGTCTCTTTCGAGCGTTGGTGGGATCGGCCGGCGCCGGTCGAGGCGATGCGCGGCGCGCTCCGGAGAGTGGCGGGGATATGATCTCCGCGGCACTCGGCCGGGATCTTCTGGACCTCCTCCTTCCGCGGGCTTGTCTCGGATGTGGCGTGCGCGTCCCCCCCGAGCGTGAGCCGGGCTTGGTCTGCGCTGCCTGTGCCGCGACGCTTCGCGAGCCACCATACCCTCGTTGTGTGCGCTGCGATTTCCCACTCGGGACGGGAGTGAGGGCCGAGGCGGCGTGTTCGGAATGCGTGCGGTGGCCGCCGTCCCTGTCGGGAGCGCGGGCGTGCTCGATCCTGAGGCCTCCGGCGGACGCGCTCGTGCACGCGCTCAAGTACGATGGCTGGTCCGGTTTGGCGGAGGTGATGGGTGAGCGTATGGCGAGGCTTGGCGTGCACCCAGGCGTGAGCCGGCCCTTCCTCGTCGTGCCGGTGCCGACGACTCGAGCGCGGGAGCGCGGGAGGGGCTACAACCAAGCGCGACTCCTCGCGGAAGTGGTCGCCGAAGTGACAGGGCAGCCCGTTCTAGACACCCTCCTTCGCCGCCCTGGCGGTACGACTCAGGTGTCCTTGCACCCTTCCCAGCGCCTGGCTAACGTCAGACGTGCATTCTCGGTCCGGGAAGACGCGAAACCACGAATCCAGGGCGCGTGTATCGTGCTGGTCGACGACGTACTCACCACAGGTGCAACTGCAGGAGCGGCCGCAGAGACGCTCGCGAGCGCGGGCTCCGGCGGAGTCTATCTATCGGCGTTCACCCGGGCTTTCCCTCATATGACGGAGTCTCCGTAGATGTCCATTCGGGTAGCGATCAACGGGTTTGGCAGGATCGGACGGAACGTGCTTCGCTCCGCGAAGCAATCCAAGGCCGAGGGTATCGAGTTCGTGGCCGTGAACGACCTCACAGACACCGCGACCCTGGCGCATTTGCTCAAGTACGACTCGGTGCACGGCCGTTACCCCGGTGACGTATCCGTGTCGGATGAGGGTCTGGTGGTGGACGGCGACATGCTCCGGGTCTTTAGTGAGCGCGATCCCGCGAGGCTGCCCTGGGGCGATCTGGGCGTGGACGTCGTCGTGGAGGCCACGGGCCTTTTCCGGGCCCGGGATCAGGCGGCGAAGCATCTGGAGGCGGGCGCCAAGAAGGTGATCATCACTGCGCCGGCGAAGGACGAAGACATCACGATCGTGATGGGCGTGAACGAGGAGCGCTACGACCCCGATAAGCACCACGTCATCTCGAACGCGAGCTGCACGACCAACTGCCTTGCTCCGGTGGCGAAGGTGCTCACCGAGAGCTTCGGGTTCCGGCGGGGCCTCATGACCACCATCCACGCGTACACCAACGATCAAGCCCTGCTCGACGTGCCGCATTCGGATCTACGCCGGTCGCGTGCGGCGGCCATGTCGATGATCCCCACGAGCACCGGCGCCGCGAGGGCCACGGCACTCGTGCTACCTGAGTTGGAGGGCAAGCTGGACGGAATGGCGATCCGGGTTCCGACACCCGACGTGTCCGTCGTCGATCTCGTGGCCGAGCTTGACCAGGATACCTCGACAGAAGCCGTCAACGCGGCGTTCAAAGAGGCGGCGGACGGGCCTCTGAACGGGATCCTGGCCATCTCCGATGAGCCGCTCGTTTCCGTGGACTACACGGGAAGTCCCTACAGCTCGATAGTCGATGGACTCAGCACGGCGGTCATGGGGGGGCGAATGGTGAAGGTGCTTTCGTGGTATGACAACGAGTGGGGTTACTCGACCCGGGTCGTGGACCTGGTCGGGTTCGTTGGCGCCCGGTTGCCCGCATCGATCGAGGGATGATGCGGTAAACTCGCTGAGGCCGGCGCGGGAGGGTGGTGGTGTAACGTGAAGGAACAGATGACGTAGTAAGGGAGTGATGCGAACACAGGAGCAGGCGCTCGCCAACGAGTCGTCGACCCTGCGGGTCGAAGTTTCGGAGCCGCAAGCGCCACACTTGCCGCAAGATTTCGCCCAGTGGCATCGTGATCACCGGGCGGCCGTGTATCGTTATGTCCGCTTCAGAGTGGCGACACGCGAGACGGCTGAGGACGTCACGTCAGACGTTTTCTTGAAAGCGCTGCGCTCGATCAAGCGTTATGACTCGAAGCGCGCCGTGCCTCGCACTTGGTTACTTCGCATCGCACGCAACGCGGTAACGGATCACCTGCGCTCGTTGAAGCGGAGGGGATCGCTCCATGTGTCGCTGGATCGGGTTCCTGACCTGGTTGCTCAACTCCCCTCGCAAGAGGAGCGGGTCCTCAAGGAGGAGAGGATCCAACATCTGCTGAATGCCACGAAGCTGTTAGCCCGAGCGGATCAGGAGATCCTCTCGCTTCGATACGGATCAGGGCTCGACAACAACGAGATCGCGGAAGCCCTGGGTGTCAGCCCCAACGCTGTTGCCGTGCGGCTGCACCGTTCGCTGAAGCGCTTGAAGGAAGTCATAGACGAATCCGCGGCCGGGGATGGCCGATGAGATTAACTGAAATAGATCATACCGGTTCAATTGATTGATGATAGACAGTACTGATAGCGACCTCGACCTGCCGCCGGAGTTGGCCCTCTTGGATCGGGAACTCTCCTCGATCACAATCGAGGAGCGGCCTTCTTTCGGTCCGGAGTTGGAGGCCGAGTTGGAGCGTGAGTGGGCGTTGCCCGTCGTGGAGCGTAGGTTCCGACCGGCGCATGCCATCGCGGCTACCTTGGGTGCGCTGATGATCGCGGGCATCTCGGCCCCGCAGGCCCGCGCGTCCATCGCCAGGCTGTTGAACATCGTCGACGACCCCGAGGCGGAGTCCGCCATTCAGGTGGCGGTTCCCGAGCGGCCCATCCCGATACCGTTTGTAGAGATTGATCGGGAGGAGGCTCCCGCAGCCGATGGGGTCGTCAACCTCGATGGATCCGATGTCGCACCTGGTGCTCCCCTCTTCAATGCGCCACGGCCCACGCCGCTCGACGTGGTCTTTCCGAAGTTGTTGAATCGGGATGAGTACGAGCGATCCATCGCGGAGCGCTATCCGCCCGAACTCACTGAGGCCGGAATCGGTGGTACGGTGCAGATGCACCTGTGGATGAACCTGAACGGAGGAGTCGACTTCGTGCAGGTTGCCGAGACCTCAGGCGTCGAGGCTTTGGATCGATTCGCGGTGGAGGTGGCTGGGGACCTCCGGTTCGCGCCGGCCCGCCGCGCCGGGATGAACCTCGGAGCCTGGGTGGATCTTCCACTCGTGTTCGAGACGGGCTTTGCAGACGGAGGTGGGTCCGACCGACAGGCGCCGGCCGCAAGTCCGTCGCTTCCGTTCGAATCAGGGATTCGGTTACCTGAGAGCTTCGTACCCGGCTCGTTCGTGAGTCCGCCGCCCAGCATGGTCGAAGCCGAGGAACTGCTGCGCGCCTCGCTTGGAGAAGCGGCGATGCCCGGTGGCCAGTGGCAGCACACCGTGGGTGCGCTGCTCGCCGGCGAACCACCCGCGGGAATATGGCCGATCCGCTGGCGCGAGTCATCCACCGTCGCCCTCGAAGAGGCGATCCGGAATAACCCCGACAACCCCGCACCACTGCTTGCGCTTGGTCGTATTCGTCGCAAGCAGGGCCTGTGGGCGGATGCGCGGCGGCTCTACGAGGTGGGCATCCGGCGTGCGACCCGGCTCAATGGAGATGTCGCTACGGCGCTACTCGCGGAGTTGCACTACGAGCGCGGCAAGATCGTGAAGCAGGAGTGGGTGGCGTGGAGTGACCTCGGTCGGATACCGCCGTCGGCGTTGCACGACTCGAGTTGTTCGGCGCCCCGAGATGGGACGGAGGATGACCAGGTCGCAGTGGACGTTCTGATCACCTGGAACTACCTGTGCCCGGGCGCGCTCGATAGAATTCTGGAGGAATCATTCGAGCCCATTCTTCCGCCCGTGTCGCAGCGCCGGCAGGAGATGCTCAGATCCTTCCACGCTGCCGTGCGGAACGCACCGGCGCATGTAGGAGCGAATCGCGAAATCCTGCTCGATCTCGCCGATCGACAGCGTTGGATCGAGCTCCTGGACGCATCGCAACGGTTCATAATGGCCACCCAGGGGCATCCCGATGCGTTGCTCATGTCCGGCCTCGCCCTTCAGCGGTTGGGCTATTCCGAAGAGGCGCTACAACGGTTCGAAATGGCACTCTTGGCGCTCCCCACCAACGACGCACGGGCGCTCGAAGACGTCAGCGCTCTTCAGGCTTCTCGGCGCTCTCCGGATGAGTTGGTGAGGGGATTGAGCCGGGAAGAGAGTCAGCGCGCGTTTTGGGCCGCCCGCGATCCCGTGCTGTCCACCGAGGTGAACGAACGCCGTGTCGAACATCTGGCGCGCGGTGCCTATGCTCTACTGAAGTTCGGCGACCTGAAAGACGCCGCTGCGAACGTGGTGATCAGGTACGGTCAGCCGCTCAACGTGAGGGCGTTCGGGGAAGATTCGAGCAGCCGGACGGTGTTTTGGGGCTACGGGGCAGGCCCGGACATCACGTTCCGCCGGGCGGTCGGTTCCGAGCATCTCGACATCACGGCTGAGGCGGAGGAATACCTCGAGGATCTCCTCGAGTCGGTGCCCCACCGATTCGGCCTGGGAAGTGCGAGGATGGTCTACCGCCTTCGGGCGCAGGCCGTGCTGTTCCGCGGCAACGCACCAGGTACGTGGGAAGTGGACATCTACGGCGTCATTCCCGAAGAGTTCTCCGATCTGGACGGTGCCGTCGACATGACCGTCTACGTGTTGGGAGTGGGCAGGGAGAGGCTGAGTGAATCGAGGACCACGGTTCGCCCCTCCAGCAACACGCTCAGGTACTCGACCGAGGTGCCCAGCGATGCCACCGAGATTGCCGTCGAGCTGTACCACAGCCCCACCGGATTGGTTGCGCTCATGCGAGCCCCGCTGAGGGCTCGGGCGGACGATGCGGACTCACGCGTGTCCGGCTTGCTGTTCGTGGAGCCTGCACGCCCCACGCCGCAGTCGCTCCTGCGGCGCAACGGTTGGATGCGGCCCATTGCCGGGCCGGTCGTGGATGCCGACGAGGTGGGTGTGCTCTTCGAGCTATACGGCTTTCGGTCGGGACAGACGCCGTACTCGGTCGAAGTAACCCTGACCGGGCTCGATGGATCGACTCAGACTGTGCCGGTACGGACAGCTTATGACGACGACTTCGAACCCTTCTGGGAGGGTTCGAGCCGGCGTGAGCGACCCGTGACACAGTTCCTGATCTTGGACATCTCGAACCTGGAGCCCGGTACGTACACCGTCGGTCTGGCGGCCAGGGTGCCCGGGATGTCCACGCCAGCCGTCTCCAAGAAGAGGTTGGTGGTCCGCTAGCCTGATGGCCAAACAAACGATTGAGGACCTCGACCTTCGAAACCTCGAGGGGCGTGTGGTTCTGGTCCGCGCCGATTTCAACGTCCCGCTCGACGAAGAGGGTCGAGTGTCGGACGACACACGCCTGAGGAGTACGCTCCCCACACTCAACGTCCTGGTCTCCGCCGGCGCGCGCGTCGTGGTGCTTTCGCATCTTGGGCGTCCTGGTGGAAAAATCGAGCCGGCGTTGTCGCTCGCGCCCGTGGCCGAGCAGTTGTCCTCGCTCATGAAAGGGACTGTGGAGTTCTGCCGGGAGACGGTAGGGCTTGAGGCCGAAGCGGCCCGCTCAAACCTGGAGGCCGGGGCACTCCTCCTGCTCGAGAACACCCGGTTCCACCCCGAGGAGACGGCCAACGATCCCCAATGGGCGGCCTCGTTGGCCGAGGGTGCGTACGCGTTCGTCAACGACGCGTTCGGCACCGCCCACCGGGCCCACGCCTCGACCGCAGGGGTAGCTCGAGCGATTCGTAGCCGTGGGGGCGTGGCAGTGGCCGGGCTCTTGATGGCGCTCGAGCTCCGCTTCCTGAGCGATGCCCTCGCCGATCCCGTTCGGCCGTTCGTGGCCGTGTTGGGAGGTGCCAAGATCTCAGGCAAGATCGACGTGATCGACGCCTTGCTGCCCCGGGTCGATCGACTCATCATCGGTGGGGCCATGGCCAACACGTTCTTGATGGCGCTCGATCTGGAGGTCGGTGACTCCCTCGTGGAGGAGGACCGCGTGGACGTCGCCCGTGACGTGCTGGCCAAGGGCGGTGACAAGGTGCTTCTGCCCGTGGATGTAGTGGTGGCCGCCGACATCACGGAGGCATCGGTCACCCGCACCGTCCCGCGGGAGGCCGTTCAACCTGGGGATCGAATAGGAGACATCGGACCCGAATCATCGGCACTTTTCTCGCGGGTGCTCGCTTCGGCCGGGACCGTCGTCTGGAATGGGCCGATGGGAGTCTTCGAGATGCCGCCGTTCGCACGAGGCACGTTGGAGCTCGCGCGATCCGCCGCCGCTGCGGCAGATGCGGGAAAGATGGTCATCGTGGGCGGTGGAGATTCCGCGGCCGCGGCCGAGTCCGCGGGAGTAACCGATCGCTTGACGCACATCTCGACAGGCGGCGGCGCCGCGTTGCAGCTGCTTGCCGGCGGCGAGCTGCCAGGCGTCGTCTCACTGAACGATCGAACGGAGGTGTCCTGATGTCCGAACAGCGCGTGATCGCCGGGAATTGGAAGATGCACCATGGTCCATCCGCCACGCGCACGTTCTTCAGGGACTTTGCTCCGGACCTGGGCGAGTCCGCACCGACGCTCATCATCTTCCCGCCTGCGCTGTCATTGGCGGCGGCGGTCGAGTCCCGTGGTGGACGACCCGAAGTACACCTCGGCGTGCAGAACATCCACTGGGAGGAGAAGGGTGCGTTCACCGGTGAATTGTCCGTGTCGATGGTCTTGGACGCGGGCGCGACATACGCCTTGGTCGGGCACTCGGAGCGGCGACACGTCTTCGGCGAGACCGATGGGGAGGTGGCACTCAAGGTAGGCGCGTGCGTCGCAAGCGGGCTGACGCCGGTCGTGTGTGTCGGAGAGACCCTCGAGGAGCGCCGTGGTGGCCGCCTAGAGGAGGTCATCGAGCGCCAGCTCGAAGCGGCGCTGGAGGGGCTCACCGCCCGCCCTGGAGCCCACTTCATGGTTGCGTACGAACCGGTGTGGGCCATCGGTACGGGTGAGACGGCTACGCCCGAGGATGCTGCGGGTGCCCACGCCGTGCTGCGGAGCGTTCTCCGGAAGGCTCTCGCAGAAGATCACGCTGAAGAGGTGCCGATTCTGTACGGCGGCAGCGTCAAACCCGGCAACGCGGGCGAACTTCTTTCCACGGCCGAGGTCGACGGAGTGCTCGTGGGTGGCGCGTCACTCGACGCGGAGTCCTTTGCGCGAATCGCCGAATCGGTTTGAAACACGCGGGATTCGGGTTGACCCAACCGCTCGTCGTGGCGATGTTTACTGCTCCATTACTGAGTTTTAACGCTGGCTGACGATGTACGGACTTCTTCTCGCGATCCTGGTGTTGGACGGGGTGTTCCTGACCGTTGTGATCTTGCTCCAAGCGGGCAAGGGCGGCGGTCTTGCGGCGATGGGTGGCGGCGCGGCGGCTACCGAGGGTATTCTCGGCGGACGGCAAGCTACCACCATGCTGACCCGTGCGACGTGGACGGGGGGGGGCATGTTCATGGCCCTCGCTCTCGTTCTGTCGATCATGTCGTCCAAGGCTCGAGCACCAGAGTCCATTCTCCAGTTCGAGGTTCCTACTCAGGCGCCCCAGCCGGTGATGGACGCGCTCCAGGCTCCGTCCGGTGGTGACCCCGGCGGTGAAGCCGGTGGTGCGGGGGGCGACGCCGGCAGCGGCGGCGGCAACCTCTAGACTAGATCCCACAGGGCGGGACAGACCAACCCCAGGCCCATGCCTGCAACGAACTCCGCGGATGGGACGGCACTGGTTGCCGGACTAACCGAGTCTCAACTCCACGAGCTCTACTACGCGCTGGTGCGGGTCAGAGCCGCCGAAGAACGTCTGGAGCTACTCCACAAACAAGGGCACATTGGCGGGGGAGTGTACCGCTCCTTGGGCCAAGAGGCGGGCTCGGTCGGCGCCGCCTATGCCCTCGACAGACGCTCTGACGGAACCGGCGACATCATCGCACAAACGGTTAGAGCATGTGGTGCGCTATTCCTCATGGGGGGGGAGCCCTTGGACTTCTTTCGTCAGTACCTGGCCCGAGCTACGGGACCCACGGGTGGTAAGGAAGCGAACGTTCACTGGGTGGATTATCGCCGCGGCCTGGTGGGCCCCGTCTCTCCTCTGGGCACCATGGTTGGGGTCATGGCGGGCATCACGCTTTCGTTCCGCCTGAAGCAGGAGCCGAGGGTGGGGCTCGTCTTCGCCGGTGACGGGGCGACCTCGACCGGAGCATGGCACGAGGGCCTCAACTTTGCCGCTGTCCAACGATGTCCGATGGTTCTCATGGTCGAGGCGAACCAATGGGCGTTCTCTACCCCGACCAGGAAGAACACGCGGCTCGAGAGCTTCACACAGAAGGCCGCCGGGTACGGACTGCATGCCGAATCCGTAGACGGCACGGATGTGTTGGACGTCTATGAGGGGACCAAGCGCGCCGTGGACCGGGCCCGCGCGGGCGAGGGAGCGGGCATGGTCGAGATGAGGTATTACCGCCTCAAGGGCCACGCGCAGCACGATAACCAGGAGTATGTGGACCCTGCTGAGTTGAAGGCGTGGGAGGAGCGCGATCCGATCAAGCGGTTCGGTGAGCGCCTCCTCTCCGAGGGGTGGGCGACTCAGAAAACGCTGGGCGCGCTCAAGGCGCGCGCGGAGGTTGAGGTCAGCATCGCCGCCGAGCAGGCCGTGGGTGAGCCCATTCCTGACGGCGTACAGGCGCTCGACGCAGTGTACACGGACCGGGGAGCCAAGACGCCCTGGACCCGTCTCGAAACACCAGATCCTATCCAGGCATGAGCCATTCCGGAGGAGCCGTGGGCGGCAAGCCCGACAGCGTCACCAAAACCGAGCGCCGAGAGCCCGTTACGCTTCTCGAAGCCATCAGCGAGGGGCTTTTCGAAGAGATGGAGCGGGACGAGCGCGTCTTCTTGATGGGTGAGGACATCGGGGTCTACGGCGGGGCGTTCAAGGTCACGCGCGGATTCCTCGATCACTTCGGCGAAGAGCGGGTGATCGACACGCCAATCTCGGAGGGGGGGTTCACGGGTGCCGCTGCCGGAGCCGCCCACATGGGCCTCCGCCCGGTGGTCGAAATGCAGTTCATGGATTTCATCTCGCCCGCCTACGACGTCATCACAAACTATATCGCCACGTCGTTGTACCGAGGGAGCGGTCCCCTTCCGCTTGTCATACGTGGCCCTGTGGGTGGCGGTAATCGAGGAGGACCATTTCACTCGCAAAATGTGGAGATGGCCTTCTTCCACACGCCGGGCCTCAAGATCGTCTATCCCAGCACGGCCTACGACGCCAAGGGATTGGTCAAGGCGGCCATCCGGGACGACAACCCCGTCATCATCGAAGAGCACAAGGGTCTCTATCGCGCCCCGTTCCTGCGCGAGGTGTTGCCGGAGGACGACTACATCGTGCCTCTGGGCAAGGCGAACGTGGTGCGAGAAGGGAGCGGCCTTACGGTGGTAACCTATGGCATGATGGTCCACCGAAGCGTCGAGGCGGCGGAGGTCCTCCACCAAGAGGACGGGTTCGAGGTGGAGGTGCTGGACCTGAGGACCCTGTCGCCGCTCGACGACGAAGCGATCGTGGAAAGCGTCAAGAAGACCGGCCGCCTACTGGTGGTGCACGAGGATACGAGAACGGGTGGTATCGCCGGCGAGATCGCCATGAGGGTCAGCGAAAAAGCCTTCGAATGGTTGGATGCGCCCATGCTTCGTGTCACGGCGATCGATGCGCCGGTGCCCTATGCCGGGGCGCTGGAGGACTACTTCCTCCCGCAGATCGAGGATATCGTAACCGCGGCGCGCTATCTTGCGGCGTACTGACGTATTGAATGGATCATGGCTGAATCGCGGATCGGGGCGGACCTCCTAGGGTAAGCAGGCATCCGCACCGGACAACGGACGACCGAACACAAAAACGGAGTGACGGGCGTGGCTCGTGTTGAGGTTCCAATGCCCCAGATGGGGGAGTCCATCGCAGAGGGCACGGTATCGAAATGGCTCAAACAGCTCGGCGACACGGTCGCGCGGGACGAGCCCATCCTCGAGATATCTACCGACAAGGTGGACGCAGAGATTCCGGCGCCGCAGGGCGGCACTCTCGTGGAAATCGCCGTTCAAGAGGGTGAGACCGTCGAAGTCGGGACCATTGTGGCGTACATCGACACCGAGGGTGGGGCTGCCGTGGCTACCGAGCCGGATGAGGCATCGCCCCCCGAGGCCGAGCCATCTGCGGATGCGCCGGTGGTCGAGGCTGCCCCGGCGGCAGAGGCGCCGGAGGTCGAGGCGCCCGCGCCTCCCGCGCAGCGGCCCGCAGCCGAGTCGGCCGAAGAGCGGCTTCGGACGCGCTCGACTCCGGTCGTCCGGCGTATCGCCGAGGAGCACGGCATCGACATCGGCGGCGTACCCGGCAGCGGGCACGCGGGGCGTGTCACCAAGCAGGACATCCTCGACTTCATCGAGCGCGGCCCGGCCGCACCCGCCCCGCCGCCGGTAGCGGCACCTGCTGCCTCGACGCCCGCTGCCGCCACCGCTCCCGTGGGCGATTTCTGGTCGACGTTCTACGGCGAGGTACAACATCCGGAGTTTCCGGTTCGTGAAGGCGACACCGTCGAGGCCATGGACAAGATCCGCCGTCTCACAGCGGAGCACATGGTCGTGGCCAAACGGCTCGCGCCGCACGTCCATTCGTTCATCGAGATCGACTTCTCACGAATCGACATGATCCGGGCCGCCAACAAGGCGAGGTGGGCGGAGCAGGGTGCCCGAGTCAGCTACACGGCCTTCGTGGCGTGGGCGTGCTCGCGGCTGCTTCGCCGGTACCCGCCGATCAACGGCACCGTATCGGGCAACAATCTGATCTACCGGCACAACGTAAACCTGGGCATGGCCGTCGACTTGAACCCCGGCCTGATCGTTCCGGTCATCCACGACGCGGACCATCTCGGCCTGGTCGGCATCGCCAGGAAGATCATCGATCTGGCCGAGCGTGCCCGCTCCCGGCGCTTGAGCCCCCACGAGATCCAGGGGGGCACGTTCTCGATCACGAACCCGGGTGTACTCGGCACGCTGGTCGGGATGCCGATCATTCCCAAGGGCACGTCGGCCATTCTGGGCACGGGAAGCATCGAGAAACGTGCGGTGGTGATCGAGGACCCCTCGACCGGCACCGACATGATTGCGATTCGGAAGCGGTCCTATTTCTCCCTGGCCTATGACCACCGCCTGGTGGACGGCGCCGATGCGGCGAGGTTCCTCGCGCAGCTCAAAGAGATGCTCGAGGACTTCTCCGAGGACGCGTAGAGGCTAGAAGCCTGGTGTTGGTTCTCGAGGCGCGCCGACTCGGGGTCGTACCCTACGACCAGGCCGTCGAGATGCAGGCGGAGCTCGTCGAGCAACGACGGGCGGGGATCATTCCGGATCAGCTTCTTCTCTTGGAGCACCCGCACGTCATCACTCTGGGGGGGAGTAGCAATGTGGACCACGTGGTGGCTGACGAGGCGACCCGCCGCCGCTTGGGTATCCAGCTTGCGGATGCGGGTAGGGGAGGGGACGTCACCTACCATGGCCCGGGTCAGCTCATCGGCTATCCCATTCTCGACCTCAAGCCCGACCGGCGGGATGCCCACCGCTACCTCAGGGACTTGGAGGAGATCCTCATCAGGGCGCTTCGCTCATTCGATCTCGAGGGACGCCGGGAGGTGGGGCTGACGGGTGTGTGGGTCGGAGAGCAGAAGATCGCCGCTGTCGGCGTGCGTATTTCCAGCCGCTGGATCACCTCGCACGGATTCGCGTTGAACGTCGCCACCGACCTTTCCTATTTCGACACCATCGTTCCTTGCGGCCTCCATGACCGCGAGGTCACTTCGATTTCGGAATGCTTGGGAAGGCCGGTCGCCGTCTCCGACGTGGTCGATCCGATACTGGTGGCTACGGGTGAGGTTCTCGACCGCGAAATTCTTGTTGCTTAGACAACAAATTGGATATCTGAATCACTCCGGCCGGCTCCCGCGGTGCTCATTGGTTTTTGGATATCGGAATTTCTCAAGTGCTTGTCGTTGAGGAGAGTGGCCCAAGATACCGGCTTGTTTACGTCCGCGCGTTACGCGCCGAAGCAAGATTGAAAAAGTGGGTTATATCATTGATATACAACATGTTACAGCGTAATGATCGAAACGAAGTGAGCACTGTTCGAAAAGCTTGACCTCGTGGCGTGGATATTGAATACTGTCGGTGCGCATCGGCATGTGGCCTGCTGAATCGATGATGCAGATCATCCCTTCGGTGGATGCAGAGGCGTGAGTCGCCGAGCGGGATACCGCGGTGGCGATGCGAATCGGAAGCTTGGTTTCCGGTGAGCCGATGGAGAAGTCGCTGGTCTCCGTCGTAGCCCTGAGAGCTCGGGGCGCCTGAGTCGCGGACCGCGCGATGAGGGTAAGGGGAGTTGAAACAACTGCCCGGCGAAAGGACGGTCGCAAGACAGTTCTTAGGCGGGGAGGACCAGGCAAGGGTCGACTCCTGCCAGCGGAAAAGGAAGTCCTCGGAGCGGTTCGCCGCACCGAGGGCTTTCTTTTTTTTTGTCTAGGCTACCCGTCGTTCTTGGGGCCTGGAATCCTAAGCCGGCGCTTGGAATTCGAAGTAATCGAGATACCGGCCCTTTTTTTCGCGCTGCTCCTCCAACCAGGCCTGAAATCCCGAGGGCACGAGCCCACCGGATTGTGTCAGTTCCTGGGCGGCTTGAACCGCGAGGTCGTTCGCGTACTCGTTCTTGGGATGACCGGCGTGGCCCCGCACCCAACTCCACTGCACGTCCTGGCCGGCCGCGACGCGTTCGAGTTGCTGCCAGAGTTCGAGGTTCTGAATCGGGCCGCCCTTACGCTTCCAACCCTTCGCCTTCCACCCGGGGAGCCATTCGTTCATGCCCTTCACCAGGTACTGGCTGTCGGAGACTACTTCGACCCGGCAGCGTTGGGTCAAGAGCGTGAGCCCCTCGATACCGCTTCGGATGGCCATTCGGTTGTTGGTGGTGTCGCGCTCCGATAACCAGTAGTCACGGCGAACCCATTCGTCTCCGTTCCAGAACTCGACCAGGCCTGCGGCTCCACCGGGATTGGCGCGGCCCTGGAATTGGTTTCCCAGGCACGACTCGTCGACGTGAATGTGTAGGATGGGTGTGGCGATCCGGGCCTCCGCAGCGAGGTATAAATGGATGTCGACCGGGCTAAGGTAGATGGGCCGGCGTGGTGGGGGAAGCGCTCTCGTCTGTACTCGTCCTGGCGAGAGCTACTCGGACCAAAGACCACCTTGACGGAGCCCGGCCGCCATCTAGATTCGGGGCCGATCCACCATCGCCAAACCCACTAATGCGGGGACTCTTGACACGCCATCCAGGAAGCTCGCCAGCATACCTTCTCCTCGAAGACGGACGTCGATTCGAGGGCAGAGGCTTCGGTGCGCTGGGATCGGCCTTGGGGGAGGTCGTCTTCAACACGGCGATGACGGGTTATCAGGAGGTACTGACGGATCCCTCCTATTCGGGCCAGTTGGTGTGCATGACCTACCCGCTCATCGGTAACTATGGTGTGAACGAGGGGGACGAAGAGTCACCTGGCCCGAAGGTATCCGGTTTCATCGTCCGGGAGGTTTCGGAGCACTTCAACTCCTGGCGGGCGAGCGAGTCTCTCCAGGCCTACCTGTCGCGACACGGCATCGTTGCGCTCTCCGAGATCGACACACGCGCTTTGACGCGGCACATTCGTGCGGAGGGTTCGATGCGCGGTGCCATCGCTCCGGCAGAGCTACCTGAGGCGGAGCTCTTGGAGCGGATCATGGAGCACCCGCGAATGGAAGGGCTGGACCTCGCGCGCGGGGTCTCGACTGCGGCTCCGTACGAGGTGCCTGCGGAGACGGATGAACGATTTCACGTCATTGCATACGATTTCGGCGTGAAGGCCACCTCACCGGCGCTGCTGGCTCAGCGGGGATGTCGCGTCACTGTGATTCCAGCCGGCACGTCCGCCGACGAAGTCATCGGCATGGCGCCCGACGGACTTTTCATCTCGAATGGTCCGGGAGATCCCGCGGCCGTCGACAACGCGACGGAAGCGATTCGGCGGCTGGCCGACGAAAACATCCCGGTCTTCGGTATCTGCCTCGGACACCAGCTCATTGCTCGGGCCTTCGGAGCAACGACGTTCAAGTTGCCGTTCGGGCATCACGGTGTGAATCACCCGGTTCGCAATCTCGACCGGGACATCGTCGAGATCACCTCGCAGAATCACGGTTTTGCCGTTCTCAGAGGCGACGGCGACGACCTGCCCGGGGCACCCGATCTGCGGCTCACCCACGTCAACCTTTACGACGATACGGTGGAGGGACTGGCGCATAAGTCCCGCCCTGTGTTTTCGGTGCAGTACCATCCCGAAGCAGCACCGGGACCGCATGACAGCCGCTATCTCTTCGATCAATTCATCGACTCAATGGTAGCGGGCGAAGCGAAGTAGGCGATGCGCAGGGGGCCTAGATACAAGGGCCACTTGACGTTCCAGGCTTCGGCGTGCTACCGTGGCTGCCCCAAACCGAAACCGGGACACCAAAACCACCTTCGGAGGAATGGATGACGAAAGCGGACCTCGTTGAGCAGGTCGCCGAGGCCATCGGACCCGGAATCACCAAGAAGGACTGCGCGCTGGTTGTAGATGGCTTTCTAAATGCCATCAAACGCGCTTTGGCCAACGGTGAGAACATTGAGATTCGAGGCTTCGGCACGTTCAAGGTCCGTCGGCGCAAGAGCCGCATGGCTCGCAACCCGAGAACCGGAGCGCCTGTCGAGGTAGCGTCGCGCAGTGTCCCGGTGTTCAAGCCCTCCAAGCACCTCCGCACCCGCGTTGGGCAGTTGGACGGGATGAGCGACGACTGAGGCTCTCGCTCGCGCCCGTCTCAACGCCGTCCAGATAAGCGGTTACCCCCATCCGATTGGGCATCGCCTGTACAGAAGCGACTCCTTGTTCCCCCGTACTCCGGACGATCCGCTTAACGGATTTCAGTCCCCGGGCGTCTGATTCATGGTGAAGGAAGTAGCCGGTGGTCTGCCCGACTCAGACTTGGTGCGCCTTGCCAAAGAGGGCGATCGAAAGGCCTTGGATGAGCTCTGCGCAAGGCACATCGCGAGCGTGTACCGGGTGTGCAGGGGCGTTCTGGGTGATGACGACGAGGCCGCCGACGCCACGCAGGAGTGTTTCGTGAAGGCCGTCAGGGCGCTTCCCCGTTTTCGAGGCGACGCTTCGTTTCGGACATGGTTGTTGACCATTGCCGGTAATGAGGCCAAGGGTGTTTTTCGCAAACGGAAGCGACGTGCCGAGCAGGCATTGGAGAGCGCCGGGACTCTGGTTTCCGGCCAACCCGAGGCGGGCGATGTCACGGCGTTGAAACAGGAGGCGGAGCAGGCGCGTGTTATGGTGGCCAAACTACCGGACAAGCAACGCCTGGCCGTTACGTTGCGAATCGATGAAGGCTTGAGCTTTAGGGAGATCGGTGAGATCATCGGCTCATCGGAGGGTGCGGCCCGGGTGAACTACCATCACGGCATCCGTCGTCTCAGAGAGATGATGATATGAACGCAAACGGCTGTGACCGCGTAAAAGAGCTCCTTGCCCCTTGGGTGAGGGCAGAGCTCGGCGCCGCCGACCGACGCTTTGTCGAGGACCACGTCGACGGCTGTGGGGAGTGTAGTGCGGAGGCGAGCCTCGTTCGTGCGCTCCACGCCGGGGCGCCGATCCTGCCGGACGATCTCGTGGAGCGAGTAACGGCATCTATCGCCGCGACGCCACTTCGTCGGCGCGTGTGGATGGGCCCACGCCTCGCGGCTGCGGCCATCGTGGTGTTGGCCCTGGGAACGGCGCTCATGTGGCGTCAGCCGCCCGGCAACGGAAATGGAGTGTTGGTCGAGGAGCCGCTCGCAATGACGTGGCCGACCGACGACGGGTTCATCGCGGGAGTGGCAATGCTGGACGACCTCTCCGACGAAGCGCTCGCGGAGCTCTTGGAGGAGCTAGGCGGATGAACAAACGGAGGATCATCACGGCCCTTGCGGCGGTACTGGTCGCTGTTCCCGGACCGCTGCTTGCACAGCGCCGCGGCCGGAATCCGTTGAGGACGCAGGCGCGCGTCCGCATCGAGATGGAGCAACGCGTAAGGGCCACCTTCGAGCGCAGGCTTTTCGCCGACCTCGCTCTCACGAACGGCGAGCGAGCGAGCGTCCAGGGGGTGATGGCCACGTTCCGTCAGCAACGCGTCGACTTCGCACGGCGTGAGCTGGTGACCCGGGAGCGTGTGCAGAATTTCCGAGCCCGCCGGGCCGATGGCGAGGAGATACCCGAGGCCGAGGCGAGGGAGGCGTTGGAGGCGATCACCCAGCTTCGCCAAGAGGAGGCGCAGCTATTCAGGGACGAGAAGGACGCGCTACTCCAAACGCTACGGCCCGACCAGGTGTTGCGCCTGTTTCAGGCTCGCGACGTCTTCGCCGATCGGATTCGCCGTCTTCGTCGAGGCGGAGGGCGGGACCGGGGAATGATGCCGGGGGGCGGCTCGCCGCCAAGCGGGTTCCGTCGGGGGGGAAACTGGCCACCGGGCTGATCCACCCGCTGGCGTTGCTCGGCGTTGACCCGAGGCTCGCGGTTTCTCTACCTTCAGGCACACTGGTAGTGGCGTCCGCTGACCGCCGCTTTTTCTTCCACGAGGTTTCCCTTGAAGATCAGAGCCCTGTTCTTCGCGTCGTACCGAGAGATTATGGGAGGCGCGGAATTCGATGTCGATCTGCCCGACGGTGCCACGGTGTCCGACTTGATCACGGTACTGCGTGAGCGTGACGATGCGGCGTCCGTGCTTCCCTCCGATCCGGCCGTCGCGGTGAACCGGAGCTACTGCACGTCCGATGCCGTCCTTGCCGACGGCGACGAGGTCGCCGTCATTCCGCCTGTGGCGGGCGGCTGATCCGGTCGCGTCTTCGACGATGCCGCGCGCGCAGATCACCACGGATGCCATCGATCCTCAGGCGCTGCTCGCTCGCGTCGGCGATCCCTCGAGCGGTGCCGTGATCCTCTTCCTGGGCGTCGTCAGAAACCACAATGAAGGGCGCCGTGTCGAGGCGATGCGGTATGACGCCTATGACGAGATGGCCCGGGGCACGCTCGACGAGATTCTCGCGGAGGCCGAGGACCGATACGGGGTGGGGCACTTGGCGGCGGTCCATCGGGTAGGTGAATTGGGGATCGGTGACGTCAGCGTGGCGATCGCGGTGTCGAGCGTGCACCGCGCCGACGCGTATGAGGCCTCGCGCTACGTCATCGAAGAGATCAAGGTTCGACTGCCCGTATGGAAGAAGGAACGCTTCGAGGACGGTACCTCGGAGTGGGTGGCGGGCCCAAAGCCGGGAGTCTCGGCGGAGGGTGGAGCATGATCGATCAATTCGGTCGCCAGATCGAGTACCTACGGATCTCGGTCACGGACAAATGCAATCTGCGTTGTATTTACTGCATGCCCCTGGAGGGCCTTCCCTGGCTAAAGCGGGCGGAGATCCTCACGTACGAGGAGATCACGACCATCGTGCGTACCGCTGCCGGGATGGGCCTCAAGCGTGTCCGACTGACGGGTGGGGAGCCCTTGGTGCGACGCGATCTGGTGGACCTGGTCGAGATGCTCTCTGGGATCGACGGGATCCAGGACATCTCGCTTTCCACGAACGCCATTCTGTTCGCCAAGGAAGCCGAGGCCCTCAAGCGAGCCGGCCTCGACCGGGTGAACATCTCGCTCGACTCGCTGCAGGCCGATCGAGTCGACGAGTTGGTTCGTCGCCCCGGATCCTACGCCAACATCATGGAGGGTCTCGCCGCGGCCGAGGCGGTTGGGTTCCACCCCATCAAGATCAACGTCGTGCTGATGCGGGGTCGCAACGACGACGAGATCGAGGCGTTTGCGGAGTTGACTAGAGAACGGCCCCTCCACGTGCGCTTCATCGAGATCATGCCGACCGGCTCCAACCTGGAGCTCAGTGCGGAGAGCTTCCTCTCGTGTAGCGAAGCCCTCGCGCGACTGCGAGACGTGGATGCCCTCCAGCCGGTCGAAGGTCCCGTGGGAAACGGCCCGGCTACGTACTATCGCTATCCGGAGGCAGTAGGCACGATCGGTGTGATCACGCCGATGAGTCACAACTTCTGTGATGACTGCAATCGGCTGCGGCTCACCGCTGACGGGCATCTCCGTCCGTGCCTGTTCGGGGCCATCCAGACCAATCTCAGAGACCCTCTCCGCCGCGGCGAGGACATCCAACCTCTCATCGAAGAAACCCTCCGCATCAAGCCTGAACGGCACGATCTCGTTCAAGGAAGCGAAGTCGGGTCGGGCGGCCTGGTCGCGCTCTCGCAGACGGGGGGCTGAGGCTCCGCGATTTTTTTTACCCCCCGGGGGGGTTCCCCTGAGGACCGTTCGACCCGATCCTTTTATGCTCCGTGCAGTTATGGCGGTCAAGCCAAACCAAATGACAGTCCGGGAGACATAAACTCATGAGCGCGCGCAAGATCACGGTGGTCGGAGCGGGTCACGTTGGAGAATCCTGTGCACAGCGTCTGGCCGAGAAGGAGTTGGCCAGGGAAGTCGTCCTTATCGACATCGTCGAGGGAATTCCCCAGGGTAAGGCGCTGGACCAGTGGGAGAGCGCCCCCATCGAGGGCTTCGACTCGCGTATCATCGGATCGAACGATTACGAGGCGGCCGCGGGCTCCGACATTTTCGTGGTGACGGCGGGTATCGCCCGAAAGCCCGGCATGAGCCGGGACGATCTTCTCAAGACGAACGCCCTTATCGTCGAGTCCGTGTCGAAGGAGATTCAGCGCGTGGCGCCGGACTCGATCGTCATCGTCGTGTCCAACCCGCTCGACGTCATGGCGTATGTGGCGCTTCAGACCACGGGATTCCCCCGTGAGCGCGTTATCGGGATGGCGGGAGTCCTGGATACCGCCCGCTATCGGTCGTTCATCGCGATGGAGATAGACGTCAGCGTGGAGGACATCCAGGCCCTCGTTCTCGGCGGCCATGGGGATACGATGGTTCCGCTGGTGAGCTACACGACCGTCAGCGGCATTCCGCTGACCCAGCTCTTGTCTCGCGAAAAGATCGACGCGCTCATAGACCGTACGCGCAAGGGTGGGGCGGAGATCGTCGCCCACCTCAAGACCGGCAGCGCCTACTACGCCCCTTCGGCGGCGGCTGTCCAGATGGTGGAGGCGATCGTCAAGGACAAGCGGCGCGTGCTTCCGTGCGCGGCGTTCCTTCAGGGTGAGTACGGCCAAGAAGGGATCTACCTGGGTGTGCCCTGTAAGCTCGGAGAGGGTGGTCTGCTGGACATCCTGGAGGTGGAACTCACCGAGGCCGAGCGTGAGGCGTTGGGTCAAAGTGCCGATGCGGTGCGTTCGACGATGGCGACGCTTTCGGGATAGGTCGAGGGGAGGTCCACAGAACGCCTCCACTTCGCGCATTCCTTGGTGACGGGGGGCGCTCCCTTCACCCTGGGCGATGCTCGGTGGCAAACCATGTGGGCTCGCATGACCGGTCGCTCGCGTAGCCACGTCTCGGCTTTCGAAAAGGCGGGAAGGAATATCGTCCGCGGAACGACACCCCACGCCGAGCCCCCCCACGAGCTGTCGTCGAGCGGCGCCCACCCTTTCATGCCGGCGACTTCCTTCCTAGCATGATCTGATGGCAATTTTACCTGTGATCAGGAGTTCCGTGATGACGACCCGGAGCCTCTCCCGGCATTTCAGCACCCTCGCGTTCGCCCTCGGACTGATGGCGGCTCCGGCCGTCGGTGCACAGGACGCCGATCTCGTGTTTCTCGGCGGCCGCATCTGGACCGGCGACGATGTGCGCCCCTGGGTAGAGGCCGTGGCGGTGCGGGGCAATCTCATCGTTGCCGTGGGCAGTGACGCTGAGATGTCGCGCTTCACCGGGGACGGCACCCGCGTGGTGCTCTTGGATGGACGCTTCGTGTCGCCCGGCTTCATCGACAACCACACACATTTCAACCGGGCCGGCGAACTGCTCCTCGGAATCAACCTTCTCGAGGTGTCGGATGCCGAGGGGCTCGTCCAGGCGGTACGGGAGACGGTGACCCGGCTCCCGCAGGGCGGTTGGATGGTGGGTGGCAGCTGGGGTGCCTACGAGCAGTGGGCCACGAGTTCGACAGGTCGGGGCGACGACCTGGATAAGCCGGCCGACCTGTTCAGGCCGGATCGTTCCCTGATCGACGCGGTCTCGCCCGACAACCCGGCCATCCTATGGAACTGGGATCGCACGCAGTTCCTCGCCAACGCGGCCGCCCTGGCTGCGGCCGGGGCGGATTGTTCGTGGGATGGTGTCGAGTGTGAGGATGGGTTCCCGACCGGGCGAGTGACCTCTCAGGCCGCCTCGCGCATCCGCGGAGTGATTCCGCCCAAGACGATGGACCAGAAGCTGGCGGAGGCGCGCCTCGCTTTGGCCCGGCTCCGGGAACACGGCGTCACCACCTTCTTCGACATCACCCCTCCGGAGCAGGTCGAGGTCTACCACGAACTTCGGCGCCGCGGTGAACTGACCAGCCGCGTCAACATGAGAATGGTGCTGGACACCTGGGACGAGATGCGGCATTCCGGGATCGTCGAAGGGTCGGGGGACCGCTGGATCCGCTACCAGGGACTCAAAGGCTTCGTGGACGGGATCATGGGCGCATCGACCGCTCGTTTCTACGAGCCCTATCTCACGACCGGCGTTCCCGGGAACTGGCGCAATCGTACCAATACGGGCCACGTGAGCGACCAGGGATCGGGCATGAACCCTCCGGGCAATATGGAGCGCCTCGTGTTCGGGGCCGACTCGGCCGGCTTCAACCCGCGGGTGCACGCGATCGGTGACTTTGCCATCGATTCCATCTTGGACATCTTCGCGAAGGTCATCGAGGTAAACGGTCCCCGTGAGGGCCGCCGCTTCGCGATCATCCACAACCAGGTGCTGAGCGGGCCCGATGCCGCTCGACGGCAGGCCGAGATGGGGATCATCGCTGAGATGCAGCCGTATCATACAATCGACGATATGCGCTGGATGGAGGAACGAATCGGCGAGCGGTCGCGTTGGGCTTACGCTTTCAAGACGCTCGAGGACGCTGGCGTTCTTCTCTCATTCGGCAGTGATTGGCCTGGCACGAATGCGGCTTGGTACACATCCAATCCTCTCGAAGGGATGTACGCCGCAACGACCCGCCAGACACTACAGGGCACTCCGGTGGGTGGTTGGTACCCCGAGGAGCGCATCTCGGCGGAGACTGCGCTCAGGGCCTACACCGTGAACAATGCGTGGGTTGCCGGTGAGGAGCACGTGAAGGGCAAGCTGCTTCCCGGCTTCCTCGCCGACTTGGCGGTGCTGGACCGGAACCCGCTGGAGGGGCGGCCCGAGGAGTTGAAGGACGTGAAGGTTATCATGACCGTCGTGGACGGAAAGATAGTCTTCGAGCGACCCAGGACGTGACGCGTCCGTAAGGTCGGGAGTCTAGGTGCGTACGTGACAACGTGAATGAACTGGGTTTGACGGACTATGGAGAGCTGAGGATGACGAGTGCAATCCGGAAGCGCGCGGCGCGCGCGGTATTGACTGTCGGCCTGGTGATGGCGGTGGCTAGCTGTAGCAGTATCTCTACCAACATCGTACCCCTCGATGACGACGAGTTCGCGGCCTTCCTGGGTATCGATCTCGCCCAGATGAACCTATCGTCCTCGGGCCTCTACTGGATCGATACCGTGGTCGGAACCGGCATTGAGGCTCTCGAGGGCGAGGGCCTAACGGCTACGGTGCTCTTCTCAGGCTGGCTGAAGAACGGCGCGTTGTTCGATACGGGAACGATCGCGTTCCCTCTAGGGCCTGAAGCGAACGTCGTCCCCGGATTTTTCGAGGGGGTTGTAGGCATGAAAATCGGGGGAATCAGAAAGTTGGTCCTGCCACCGGAACTCGCGTATGGAGCAGCCGGAAACGGGCCGATCCCGCCCAACGCCACGGTCGTATTCGAGGTCGCGCTGCTCCTGGTAGAGTAGGGGGGGCGCCTCAGAGTCGCGGAAGCGTCACGCCCACCTGGTCCTGGTACTTGCCCTGGCGGTCCGCGTACGCGATGCGCGGCTCCTCGTCACCACCGAAGAACAGGAGCTGCGCGATTCCCTCGCCACCGTAGATCTTGGCCGGCAACGGTGTCGTGTTGGAGATCTCCAGTGTCAGGTACCCGCACCAGGTGGGTTCGAGCGGCGTCACGTTCACGATGATCCCGCAACGTGCGTACGTGCTCTTGCCGACGCACAGCACGAGCACATCGCGAGGAATCCGGAAGTACTCCTCCGTGCGTGCGAGAGCGAACGAGTTGGGTGGGATGATACACTCGGTCTCGTTCACGTCGACGAACGAACGGTCGTCGAAGTCCTTGGGATCGACGATCACGTTGTGGACGTTCGTGAAGACCTTGAACTCGGACGCAACACGGATGTCATAACCGTACGAGGACAGCCCGTACGAGATACATCCGTCACGGACCTGATCGGCCTCGAACGGCTCGATCATCCTATGTTCCTCGGCCATGCGCTGGATCCAACGATCACTCTTGATCGGCATTCTCTTCTACGACCCCCGGGTGAACGGAACGCATCAGTACGTCAGGGTCCGGCCTGTCACCGCAGGATCGGAACGAGCCCCACGGGGACGGGTAGTGGCGCACAAGATATCGGCCCCGCCCGCGTGACTGCAAACCGGGTGCGACTGTGGTCCGATCGACGACATGGGGGCGTACATTGACACTCATCCGAAGCTCCGGGTAGATTCCCGGCGTCCCTAGTGAACATTTTCACAAACTCTCCCAAGCAGCCATGTCGGGATCGTACGCACCCCTCCTGATCCTCCTCGGCGTGTCGGTGGCGAACGCCATCGGCATGGTGGTGGTGTCCCATATCCTCAACCCCCGCCGGCCTACTCCGCAGAAGGACATGCCCTATGAATCCGGCATGATTCCTCTCGGTGATACCAGGGCCCGCTTCTCGGTCAAGTTCTACATGGTGGCGATCAGCTTCATCGTCTTCGATCTGGAGGCGGTCTTTCTGATCCCCTGGGCGGTCGAGATGAGAGAGTTGGGCTGGAGCGCCTTTGCGGCGGTGTCCATGTTCGTGGTCGTTCTGGCTGTAGGGCTGCTCTACGAATGGAAGAAAGGAGGCCTGGAATGGGATTAGAGGGATCCCAATCCAGTGATCAGGGTGGGCTGATTGGATTCGCCTCGCCGACGTTCCTGACCACCAAGATCGATTTCGTCGTCAACTGGGCCCGGCGCAACTCGTTGTGGCCGATGCCGTTCGGTACGGCGTGTTGTGCGATCGAGATGATGGCGGCGGCCGCCTCCAACTTCGATCTGGCACGGTTCGGCATGGAGCGCATGTCGTTCAGTCCCCGTCAGGCCGACGTGCTCATCTGCGCGGGACGTGTCCCCTACAAGCTCGCGCCGGTCCTGAGGCGCATCTGGGACCAGATGCCGCAACCGAAGTGGTGCATCTCGATGGGCGCGTGCGCCAGTTCGGGTGGTGTGTTCGACACGTACTGCATGGTGCAGGGGATCGACACCATCGTGCCTGTGGATGTCTATATCCCGGGGTGTCCGCCCCGGCCCGAGGGCCTCATCTACGGGCTGATGATGATCCAGGAGAAGATTCGGGGCGAGAGCCTCTCGCGACATGGTGAGCTCCGGGCCGAGGATCCCATGCTCGTTGGCGCCCCCCGGGCCAGTGCCGAGGAGGTGGCCGCCCTCTCGGGTCCGTTCGGTAACTCGACGCAGCAGGAGGAGGCGGGCGGAATTCTACCCTCTGAGCTTCCTACGATGACCCGTCCGGAGCGTGGCTGATTCACGTGTCTGACGGCGCGACCTCGAGCCACCCCTCGGTGGAAGCCCTGATCGCTCGCTTCGGCGACGCCGTGCAACGGACCGAGATCACGTCGGCGGGGCAGGATGTCGTCTACGTGAATCCAGCCCGGAACACGGAGGTGTTGGGCTGGCTGAAAGACGACTCCGACCATCGCTATGATCTTCTGGTGGATGTGACTGCCGTGGATTACGGGGGCGGCCGTCCCATCGAGGTCGTGTATCAGCTCTGGTCGATCCCGCATAAGCGTGCGCTGCGCGTGAAGTGCGAACTTCCGCTGGATGCCCTCGAGGTCGCGTCCGTAGTCTCGCTTTGGCAGACGGCCGACTGGCTCGAGCGGGAGGTGTTCGACCTCTTCGGCGTCACCTTCACGGGCCACCCGGACTTGCGGCGCATCCTGATGCCGGACGACTACGAGGAAGGGCATCCGCTCCGCAAAGATTTTCCGCTTCGGGGACGGTTTTCGAGGGCCGAGCAAACGCGGCGTGCCCTCACCCAGGATCCGAAACATGACTACATGCCACAGGATTTCGACGTGGGCGGCCCACCGGCCGTGCCCGATCAGGTCGAACCCCCGAGCGGGAGTGAGTCGGCCTGACGGCCGGCGGGACGACGAGCGATGGCGCGTAAGACGGTCGAATACACGGTAAGCCGAAACCCCGAGGCGGGCATGGACTTTCGCCCGACTCAGGGTTGGGATGCCGCCGTCGATCTACCCGAGCCCGATTTCGGCTCCGAGCACATGCTTATCAACATCGGTCCACAGCACCCAGCCACGCACGGGGTGCTCCGGCTGCTTTGCGAGCTCGAGGGCGAGACGGTGGTGAAGGTGACGCCGCACATCGGGTACCTGCACACGGGATTCGAGAAACTCGGCGAGTACAGGACCTGGAATCAGATCGTTACGCTCACCGACCGCATAGACTACCTGGCGCCGCTCATCTACAACTGCGCCTACGTGATGGCGGTAGAGAAACTGATGGGCATCGAGGTCACCGAGCGCTGCAAAGTCGTGCGGGTGATCCTCATGGAGCTGGACAGGATCTTTTCCCACCTGCTCTGGCTGGGCACGACCGCGATCGACGTCGGGGCGTTCACGCCGTTCCTCTACGCGTTCCAGGAACGCGAGCGGATCTACACACTGCACGAGTCCCTGACAGGCGCTCGCATCACGACATCGGCCACGCGTATCGGCGGCATGATGGCCGACCTGCCCGAGGGTTGGGCCGAGGCGGTGCGTGAGTTCTGCAACACGTTTCCGAATACCTTGGAAGAGATCCATCAGTTGCTGACCACCAACGCGATCCACCTGGGGAGAACCCAGGACGTGGGTGTGATTTCGGCCGAGGACGCTGTGAATTGCGGGTTTACGGGACCCAACCTGAGAGCTACAGGTGTCGAGTACGACCTGCGCAAGGACGCCCCCTACTACGACTACGAGACCTACGATTTCGAGGTGCCTGTGGGGCAGCATGGCGACTGCTATGATCGCTATCTGGTCCGCATGGAGGAGATGAGCCAGAGCGTACGCATCCTGCACCAGGCGCTCGACCGCCTCCCGGACGGTCCCATCGATGTCGAAGATCCACGGATCACACTTCCCAGCAAGACAGACTGCATGAACGACATGGAGTCCATGATCCACCACTTCAAGCTCATCACCGACGGGATCCCGGCTCCGGCTGAGGACTGCTACTTCGCGGTGGAGGGCTCGAAGGGCGAATTGGGCATGTACGTGGTCGGTGACGGCGGGCCGAAGCCGGTGCGGTGGCGGATCCGGCCTCCCTCCTTCGTGAACCTGTCCGTCATCGCCAAGCTGGCGGAGGGCCACATGCTGTCCGACCTCATCATGATCAACGCGAGCCTGGACATCGTTCTCGGAGAGATCGACCGATGAGCGACGGCACGCCGTTCAAGAACCCGGGATGGGCCGGGAATACCGGCGAGTATGAGCTCACCGAAGCTCAGGTGCGAGGTCACGATTACGTAGGCACGCGTCCCAAAGAGGGCGGCCATCCTGCCGGCGCGAGTAGCTATCCGTACATGCTCGTGGAGCGGCACCCCGATGCGCCGCTGTTCGAGGGGCCGTACCTGGAGCGCTTCGATAAGATCAAGACGCGTTACCCGAACCTGCGCGCCGCACTGCTCCCAACCCTGAATCTCGCGCAGGAAGTGCGAGGGCATGTTTCACCCCAGACTATGGACGAGGTAGCCTCGCTGCTGGAACTACCGCCCGCGTACGTGCGCGGTGTGGCGACATTCTACACGATGTACAACAAGCAGCCGGTTGGGCGCTTCCTGGTGCAGGTCTGCACCAACATCAGTTGTAATCTGTGTGGCGCCGAAGATGTGCTGGATGCGTTCCTCGCTTACGCCGACACGGAGCTCGGCGAGACGTCCCAAGACGGCAACTTCACCGTCATCGAGGCGGAATGCCTCGCCGCGTGTGGCTTCCCAACCTGCGTGCAGATCAACTCCATGTACTATGAGAGCCTCACGGCCAAGGGCGTGCCGGAGCTTCTGGAGCATCTCAAGTCGACGGTCGCTGCCGACGGTGAAGGGGAGGGGGGCTGAGCATGGGCTATCCCTACAGTCACGATTCGGAAGTCCCGATGCTCACCAAACATTTCGGAGATCCGGAGGCCAGAACGCTCGCCGGGTGGAAGGCCCGCGGTGGGTACGCCGCACTCGAAAAGGCTCTCGCCATGAGTCCGGCGGACGTCATCGAAGAGGTCAAGACGTCGGGGCTCCGCGGACGCGGTGGAGCTGGCTTCCCGGCGGGCATCAAGTGGAGCTTCATGCCCAAGGAGCGCGAGAAGCCCCACTACCTGTGCTGCAATGCGGACGAAGCGGAGCCCGGAACGTTCAAGGACCGTGAGTTGATCCGCTGGACGCCGCACCAGCTCATCGAGGGCTGCCTCATCGCCGCGCACGCCATACAGGCCGAGCACGTCTATGTCTACTGCCGCGGAGAGTTCTTCGAGGCGACCCAGGTGTTCGCCCGCGCCGTTGAAGAGGCCTACGAGGCGGGCATCATCGGCGCGGATGTTATGGGCTCGGGACACACGATCGACCTTACCGTACACGTGGGCGCCGGAGCCTACATTTGCGGCGAAGAAACCGGGCTCATGAATTCGTTGGAGGGTCGGCGGGGAGAGCCCCGCATCAAGCCGCCGTTCCCCGCAGCCGCAGGCGTGTTCGGCATGCCGACCACGGTGAACAACGTCGAGACGCTCTGCGCCGTGCCGCACATCCTGGCGAACGGTGGCGAGTGGTACCGGCAGTGGGGCACCGAGAAAAGCCCGGGCACGAAGATCTTTTGTGTGAGTGGTCACGTGAGGCGGCCGGGGAACTACGAACTCCCGTTGGGGTTTCCCCTCTCCGAGTTGATCCACGACGTGTGCGGTGGAATTCGGGATGACAACGCGCTCAAGGCGGTGATTCCCGGTGGGAGTTCGGTACCGTTTCTCTCGGAGGCCGAATGCAGGGACTGCATGCTCGACTACGAGGGTGTGATTGAAGCGGGCTCGATGCTGGGATGCGCGTCGGTGATCGTGATGGACGAGAAGACCGACATCGTGCATCAGGTTCGCAGGATGGCCGAGTTCTACGCTCACGAGTCATGCGGGCAGTGCACGCCTTGCCGAGAGGGTTCGGACTGGGTCGTAAAGATTCTGCGCAGGATCGAGGACGGCCGTGGGACCGAAGAGGACCTCGATACCCTCATGGAGATCACGCGCCAGATGACAGGCACAACGATCTGCGTGCTCTCCGACTCGGTGGCCGCGCCGGTGCAGTCGTCCATCGAGAAATTCCGGGACGAGTACCTTGCGTTGATTCGGCGCGGTGAGAGGGTGGGGGCGGCGTGAGCCGAGAGTCTTTCCCACGCCGGGTTCTCGACCGACCTCCCGTGAGATCTAATGAGCGATAACACCACGACCGAAACGGTCACCCTGACCGTCGACGGCCAGGATGTCACGGTCGCCAAGGGGACTACCATCCTCCAGGCGATCGACCAGGTCGGGACCGAGATCCCGCACTACTGTTACCACCCCGGCCTATCGTCGCCGGCCATGTGCCGGCTTTGCCTCGTCGAGGTGGAGGGTGCGCCCAAGCTCCTGCCTTCCTGCGTGACGCAGGCGACGGAGGGACAGGTCGTTCATACCGAGAGCGAGAACGCGGCGGGCATGCGGCGGGGCGTGCTGGAGTTCTACCTGGTCAATCATCCGCTGGATTGTCCGGTCTGCGACCAGTCGGGCGAGTGTAAGCTTCAGGACTACGTCTTTGCCGAAGGGCGAGAGCGTGGCCGGAGCCGTGAGCCGAAGCGCATCTTTGGCCGTGACGATTTTGGCGGCGACGTGCTCTTCTACGGCGACCGTTGTGTCATGTGCACGCGCTGCGTGCGCTTCATGGAGGAGATCGAGCAGAAGCCTCTCCTGACCATCGTCGATCGAGGGACCCGTTCCATCATCGATACCTTCTTCGACCGAGGCCTCGAGGAGGCCGAGTGGGGAGGAAACGTCGTCGACATTTGCCCGGTCGGCGCGCTCGTATCGAAGGACTTTCTGCACAAGGCGAGGGCATGGGATCTGAAGCACACACCCTCGGTGTGCGGGAGCTGCAGCCAGGGTTGCAACATCGATCTGCACACGCGCGATAATCTTGTACACAGGATCAAACCCCGGTTCAACGCCGACGTGAACGGCCATTGGATGTGTGACTACGGGCGTGGGAACTACGAGTGGATGAACCGGAGCGACCGCGTCGAGGAGCCGACGTTCGTGGACGACGGCAGGGCGGTGCAGCTTGGCTGGGACGTGGCGCTCGAGGCTTTGGAGCAGCGGCTCGCCGGGGTAACTGGGGGCGTCAAAGCGGTGGTGTCCGCCTCGTGGTCCAATGAAGATCTCGGTGCGATGGCCAAGTTCGTCGAATCGCTTGGCGGCGGTGAGATCGTGTTCCGTTCGGCGAGAGCTGAAGACGAGAGCCCATTAAGGGGCTTCCCCTCACTGGCGCGCCGACGTGATCTCGTTCCCAACATCAAGGGAGCGGAGCTCCTCGGTATGACGCGCGTTGGGGGAGATGAGGGACGAGGCGGGTTGGAAGGTGTGGCGGATCACGACGGGCTGATCGTGGTGCTCGGGGACGACCTGGCCGATCAGGATGAGTTTTTCGGCTCGAAGGCGAGTCTGTTCGTCTACTTGGGCGCGCATACGTCCGTCGGGGCCTCCGCAGCGCACTTCACGCTTCCCGTGTCAACCTTCGCGGAGCAGAAGGGGACGTTCACGAACCACGAGGGGATCGTGCAGGAGTTCTTGCCGGCGCTGGAGGCCCCAGGGTCGGCGCGCCCCGCATCACATGTCATTTCCTCCCTCGTGGGGGCGCCGGCGTAAGTGGAACCGATCTCCGGACTCGCGGCGCTGCTGTCGTCCTCGGTAAAGATTGCCCTGGTCTTCTCGGGCGTGATGCTGGTCGTGGCCTATACGACGTTGGCCGAGAGACGGGTGTCGGCGTTCATCCAAGACCGGATAGGGCCAAACCGAGTAGGGCCGTTCGGGCTCCTTCAACCCATCGCGGACGGCATCAAGAACCTTCTGAAGGAGGAGACGTCGCCGGCTGCGGCCTCGCGGACCTTCTTCATCCTGGGTCCCATCCTCGCGATGGTGCCCGCCATGGTGACGTTCGCCGTGATTCCATTCGCGGCGCCGCTTCCGACGCCGTGGGGTGTGGTCGACATGATCGTCGCGGATGTGCCGATCGGCATCCTTTACATCCTGGCCTTCAGTTCGCTCGGTGTGTACGGGGTCGTGCTGGGTGGGTGGGCGTCGAACAACAAGTACGCGTTTCTGGGTGCCCTGCGCGCGTCTGCGCAGATGGTCAGCTACGAAGTGGCGCTCGGACTCAGCTTGATCGCGGTCTTCATGCTGGCGGGGAGCGTCACGCTTACGGAGATGGTGTGGCAGCAGCAGCAACTCGATCTGTGGTTTGCGTTTCCGCTGTCGCTGGCCTTTCTGCTCTTCGTCATCTCTGCGTTCGCGGAAACCAACAGGCTGCCCTTCGACATGCCGGAGGCCGAGTCCGAGCTCGTGACGGGCTACCACACCGAATACTCGGCCATGAAGTTCAGCATGTTTTTCATCGCCGAGTACTCGCACATGCTCACGGCCTCCGCCCTGATGGCAACGCTCTTCCTCGGGGGATGGGACATCCCGTTCGCCACGTGGGATGACGCTTTCTGGTACGAAGGTGTGCTCATCCGTGGCTTCGGACCCGACGGCGTTCCGCTCGCGGCCTCGCCGGCGTGGTGGAAGACGCTGTTCACCCTGGGTGTGTTTGCGCTAAAGACTGGCTTCTTTCTGGTGTTCTTCATCTGGGTCCGGTGGACGCTTCCGCGTTTCCGCTATGACCAGGTGATGCAATTGGGCTGGAAGGTGATGCTGCCCACCTCGCTTGCCTACATCATGGTAATGGCAGCCTCGATGCTGATACTGGATCAGGTGGGGGTCGCGTATGGTTTCGCCTACGGCCTGGCGCTGACCGGCGTGAGCTTGGTCTGTACCCTTCTGTTCATCTTCTATCTCGACGACGACCGGATCATGAAAGGCGCCGGCGCGCGCCAGGCGGCATCTGACCCGGTTCCGACAGAAGGCGGCGACTGATGCGCATGCCGAAACGGGGGGAATCGACGTGGCGATAACCGTCAAGACAATGCATCGGCCGGAGCCCGGCCGGACGTCTTACCTGCGGGCTGCGGTAAAGGGCATGAGCCTCACGCTGCGCCATATGCTCAATCCCAGCACGGTGACGCAGCAGTACCCCGAGGAGCAGACGGAGTTGAGTCCACGCTGGCGCGGCACGCACCGTATGGAGGTCCACGCCGATGGACGTCCCAAGTGCGTGGCCTGCGGACTCTGTCCGACGGTGTGCCCGGCCAATTGCATCCGGCTTGTCGGCGGCGAGGACGATCAGGGCAACCGGTACCCCATCGTCTTCGAGATCGACGAGTTCCGCTGCATCTTCTGCGGCATGTGCCAGGAGGTTTGCCCTGTCGAAGCCATCCACGTCGGGCGGCACTTCGAGAACGCCGAGTACACGCGCGAGCGTTTCGTCTACGACCTGGACAGGCTCATGGAGCAGGACCACCCAGTCACACTTCTGTGGGATCCCTCGGATCCCGCGGGTGAGTGAGGTGAGGATGAGCCCGATCCGAGTCAACGATTTCGAGCGAGGCGCCTGAGCATGGCCGACTTGCTCTTCTTCATGTTCGCGACAGTCGCGATTGGAAGCGCCATCGGCGTCGTCGTTGCGAGGAATCCAGTGGGAAGCCTCATGTTCATGGTAGCGACGCTCGCCGCCGTGGCCGGCATCTTCGTGCTGCTCGAGGCACATTTTTTGGCCGCGATCCAGGTGATCGTATACGCCGGCGCCATCATGGTGTTGTTCCTGTTCGTCATCATGCTGCTCAACCTCGGCCACGACTACCAACGCGACGTGAAGGGTGGCGTCTGGTCCGTGATGGCGTTCGCTACCACGGGTGGCCTCGCGGGGTTGCTCGTGCGCCAGCTCGGCCGCAGTGCGGACTCGCCGGCGTTTCTGACCGGGAGCGGCGGAGACGCCATCGACGCCGCCCTGGCCGAGTACGGCGCCGTGGGGGCTATCGCCCGACCGTTGTTCACGGACTACGTGGTGCCGTTCGAGCTGGTGGGGATCCTCCTCCTCGTTGCGATCGTAGGCGCCACCGTGCTCGCGAAGAAGAATGTTTGAGCGATGATCACTGAAGCCCTCTTCGTCAGTGCGCTGATTTTCGCGATCGGGACGCTCGGCGTCATCGTGCGGCGAAACGTGATCATCATGTTCCTCTGCATCGAGCTCCAGTTGAACGCCGTCAACCTCGCCTTCGTCGCGTTTTCGCGGTCCGTGGGGATCGAAGGACAACTGTTCGTCTTCTTCGTCATGACCGTGGCCGCTGCCGAGGCGGCGGTGGGCCTGGCGATCATCATTTCGATCTTCCGCCACTACGAATCGGTAAACGTGGACAAGTTCAACCTGTTGAAGTGGTGAGCCCGTGACGCTGCCAATGTTTTTCGCTCTGCAAGCGACCACGGAAGGCGCCCACGAGTGGTCGCCGGTCCTTCCGGGCCTCGTGATCCTGCTGCCGCTCCTGGGCTTCGTCATCAACGGGGCTCTGGCGCTCACGCACGCGCGCAGGTCCGCCGACGCGGTGCGAGCCGGCGGCGAGTTGGATCTGGCCGCGGGCGATCGGCCGCTCACGCATACGCTCCCCACGTGGATCGGCCCCGGAGTGATCGGCCTCGCCTTCTTGATCACGGTCGTGAACCTCGTGGGCATGGCGGGCGCCGACCTGCACGAACCCATCATCCGGACGTACTGGACCTGGATCGTCACGGGCTCGCTGACCGTGGACGCCGCGATCCAGCTCGATCAGCTCTCCATGGTGATGATGCTGGTGGTCACGGGCGTAGGCTTTTTGATCCACGTGTTCAGCGTGGGCTACATGAAGGACGACCCGGGCTACCCGCGCTACTTCGCCTACCTGAACCTGTTCATCTTCTTCATGCTGGTCTTGGTGATGGGGGCTGGCTACCTGCTCATGTTCGTGGGCTGGGAGGGGGTCGGGCTATGCAGTTACCTGTTGATCGGGTACTGGTTCAGCGACCGTGAAAAATCCGACGCGGGTAAGAAGGCCTTCATCGTCAACCGGATCGGCGACCTCGGATTTCTGGTGGCGATGTTCTTTCTGTTCACCACCTTCCAGACGCTGGACTTCGTCGAGATCTTCAGCGCCGCGCCCGAGAGGATTCCCTATGGGCACTCGGTTGCGACCATCATCACGCTCTTTTTCCTTCTCGGGGCCGCGGGCAAGAGTGCCCAAATTCCGCTGTACATTTGGCTGCCCGACGCCATGGCTGGCCCCACACCCGTGTCGGCCCTGATCCATGCGGCCACGATGGTCACGGCCGGGGTCTACCTGGTGGCCCGGTCGTCCGTACTGTTCGCTCTCTCGCCCATAGCGAGCGCCACCGTAGCGGGCATCGGCGTGATCACGGCGTTGTTCGCCGCGACCATCGCGCTCAAGCAGTACGACATCAAGCGCGTGCTGGCCTATTCGACCATCTCGCAGTTGGGCTACATGTTCCTCGGTGTGGGAGTGGGCGCTTATACCGCCGGCGTCTTCCACCTCATGACCCACGCTTTCTTCAAGGCGCTGCTGTTCCTGGGCGCGGGCGCTGTCATCCACTCGGTGCACCACGCTCTGCACCACACCGACAAGGACTGGGACGCCCAGGACATGAGGAACATGGGTGGCCTCAGAAAGCACATGCCGATCACGTGGGCAACCATGTGGATCGCCACGCTGGCCATCTCGGGGATCTGGCCCTTCGCGGGATTCTTCTCCAAGGACGAGATCATCTGGGCCGCGGGCGCCTGGGCGGGTGCCGCGAACGCGCCTTATCCGACGCTCTATACGGTCTATTGGGTGCTCGCGCTCGTGACGGCCCTGCTGACCGCATTCTACATGACCCGCCTCATGGTGATGACTTTCCACGGCGCGAATCGGACCGGCGAGAAGGAGGCGAAGCACCTCCGCGAGACGCCGGCCGTGATGTGGGTGCCTCTGGCCGTGTTGGCCGCCCTCTCCGTGTTCGGTGGCTGGATCAACGTGCCGGCGGCGATCTCCGAGTCCTTCTTGGGAGGCTTCGGATTCCTGCCGATGGGAGAGAACTTCCATCACTGGCTCGAGCCGGTCATGGCGGGAGCGCACGAGATCCAAGCCCAGCATCTGGGGGAGATCTCGCATCAGGCCCCGTTGTTCGGCGGCGGGGAGCTGGTGTGGGCGCTGGCGTCGACCGGCTTGGCTGCCATCGTGGTCCTGATCGCCGCCCGCGTAGTCGGCGGCCAGAAACATGTGCCGGCGGTAGACGCCGCCGAACCGAGGGGACTCGGTCGGGTGCTCTACCGGAAGTACTACGTGGACGAGGCATACGATGCGGTCATCGTGAGGCCTGTCCACGCCCTGTCGCGCTTCTCATGGCGTTTCGTGGACGACGTGATCATCGATGGTACCGTGAACATGGCGGGTAATCTTGCAAGGGCGTTCGGATGGGTGGGGAGCCTGTTCCAGACGGGCCAGATCAATACCTATGCGTTCATCTTCACGATCGGGGTCCTGGTGATCCTGGGGTGGGTGGCCTTCTAGATGTTGGACATGGTCTCCTACTCCGACTGGATCCTCCACGCGCTGCTATGGCTACCGCTCGCGGGGTTGGCTCACGTGCTGTGGGCGCCCGCCGAGCACGCCAAAACCGTAGCGTTCCGATGGAGCCTCTTGGTGTTTGTGCTCAGCATCGGGCTGTGGTGGGCCTATGACCCCGCAGTGGGGCATGGAGGGTTCCAACTCGAGAGCACACATCCGTGGATTGCTGCCTGGGGAGCTAGTTACTCGCTGGGGCTCGACGGCATCAGCCTATTCATGGTGATGCTGACCACCTTCATCACTCCGCTCGCGATCTTGGGGTCGTTCAACTACATCAAGAAGAAGCAGAAGGCGTTCTACGCGCTCATGCTCTTGCTCGAGACGGGCGTTGTGGGCGTGTTCTTGGCCACGGACCTGCTGCTCTTCTACGTGTTCTTCGAGCTCACGCTCGTCCCCATGTATTTCATCATCGGCGTTTGGGGTGGCGAACGCCGCATCTACGCGGCCATCAAGTTCTTCCTGTTCACCGCGGTGGGATCGCTACTGATGTTGGTCGCGATTCTGTACCTGCATCAGCGGGCGGAGACACTGTTGGAAGTGGCAACGTTCTCCTACGCCGACCTGCTCACGTTGCAGCTAACGCTCAAAGAGCAACTTTGGCTCTTTGGCGCATTCGCGCTGGCGTTCTCGATCAAGGTGCCCATCTTCCCGTTCCACACGTGGTTGCCGGACGCCCACGTCGAAGCTCCGACACCTGGCTCGGTGGTCCTTGCCGCCATCCTCCTCAAGATGGGCACATACGGCTTTCTGCGGTTTCTCCTGCCGTTGTTTCCCGCAGCGGCTCAGCACCCCACGGTGGTGGCCATCATGCTGACTCTGGGAGTGATCGGTATCATCTACGCCGCATTGGTGGCGGCCGTGCAGCCGGACGCGAAGAAGCTGGTCGCGTACACCTCAGTCGCCCACATGGGCTTCGTGGTGATCGGAATCTTCGCGCTCACGACGAACGGCCTTCAGGGTGGCCTGTTCGTGATGATTTCCCACGGGATTTCTACCGGCGCCCTGTTCCTGCTGGTGGGCATGCTCTACGAGCGACGACACACGCGGCTCATCAAGGACTTCGGCGGACTCGGACGCGTGGCTCCGATGCTGGCGACCGCGTTCGTTATCACCGCGTTGGCCTCTATCGGTTTGCCCGGAACCAGCGGATTCATAGGTGAGTTCCTTGTGCTGCTCGGAACCTTCGAGACCTACCCACTGGCGGCCATCTGCGCCACGACCGGGGTCATCTTCGCTGCGTACTACATGCTTCCCATGGTGCAACGCATCTTCTTCAACGAGTTGGATAAGGAGGAGAACGTCGTCGTGGAGGACCTGTCCCGCCGGGAGATCGTGATCCTGGCTCCGCTGATCGCGCTCATGATCGTGATCGGGGTCTACCCTGCGCCATTTCTGGAGCGCATGGAGCCGAGTGTACAGGCCTTGCTCGAGCGGGTGGAGCGATCCCCCAATTCGGTGTTGAGGCTCGGGGTGGACGAACTCGGTCTAGGCGTGAGCGCGGCACCTGTGATCGCCCCCGATGAGAGCACCGGGCTCCCGAATGTGGGCGAGATGGGCGACGTCCCGCCCCGCAACCTGATGGCGGTCCGCTGACATGACCATGCATCTGGATTTCAGCTCCCAAGGTCACTACCTGATTGCGCTCCTTCCGGAGTTGGTGCTGTCCGTGTGCGCGATGGTGGTCCTGATGGCGGGCGTATCGAAGCGGATGCGCAATAGTCCCGATCGGGTGACGGACCTCGGGTGGCTGTCGTTGCTTGGCATCCTTGTCGCGGCGCTCGCGAACGGTTGGCTGTACGGTGTCACTGAGGTAGGAAGTTCGGCCATGGTGGCTGTCGATGGATTCCGCCTCTACGCCAACTGGATCTTCCTCTCGGCCGCAGGAATGTCCGTGTTGGTTTCCATCGCGTATGTGGACAAACAGAAGCTGCAGGCCGGCGAGTTCTACGGCCTGCTTCTGCTGTCGACGGTGGGCATGATGTTCATGGCGTCAGCCCGTGATCTCATCGTGATCTTCCTCGGCCTGGAAATCATGTCGATTGCTGTGTACGCCATGACCGCGATGAATCGACGCGATCGCAAGTCCGCCGAGGCCGGCCTCAAATACTTTCTGCTCGGTGCGTTCTCGACCGGTTTCTTCCTGTACGGCATCGCGCTCACATACGGGGCCGCCGGGAGTACCAACATCGCTGCCATCGCCGTTGCGATAGGGGACGGGTCGGCGCACACCGGCTTGCTCGGCTTCGGCGTGGCGCTGCTGGCGATCGGGTTTGCCTTCAAAGTCTCGGCTGTGCCGTTCCATATGTGGACGCCCGACGTGTACGAGGGTGCGCCCACGCCTGTGACGGCCTTCATGTCCGCCGGGGTGAAGACCGCGGCGTTCGTCGCATTCCTACGGGTGTTCTTCGTCGCCTTCGACGGAGTATACGCTCAGTGGTGGGCCATCATCTGGTGGCTGGCGGTTCTGTCCATGGTGGGGGCGAATCTCATTGCGCTCGTTCAGGTGAGCGTGAAGCGCATGCTGGCGTACTCCGGCATTGCCCATGCCGGCTATCTACTCCTGGCGATCGTGTCCAACAACGGTACCGCGACAGCAGGGCTGCTGTTCTACTTGCTCGTCTACACGTTCATGAACATTGGCGCTTTCGCGATCGTCATGACCGTGGGTGATCAGGCGGAGCGGAACCAGCGGATCGACGACTATGCCGGCCTCGGTTCGCGCCAGCCTATGCTCGGGGTCTTCATGACCATCTTCCTGCTGTCGCTCGCGGGCTTCCCGGGCACGGGAGGATTCATGGGCAAGATATTCCTGTTGCAAGGAGCAATGGATGCGAACCTGGTCTACCTGTCGACGATCCTCGTCCTGACGACGGTCCTGTCGTACTGGTATTACCTGAGGGTCGCATGGTTCATGTGGATGCGCGAGGCCCCCGACGCCGATACCCACGTTGGGCTGGCGGTTCCGGTCGCGTTGAGGCTGGCGCTCATAGTGGGAGTGGCCGTCATCCTGTACACGGGGATCTTCCCCGGTTCGGCGCTCGAGTTGGCCCGAGCGGCCGCCGAGAGCCTGACCTCCGGCCGGTTTTTATCGCTCAGCGCTCGCTAAGCTTCTGGCTGACATGCGGGGCATACGCGCTTTGACGCCCCCTTTCGGCATGTCTACGTTCTACGCTCGCAGGTCCCACCCGCGTCCACGAGGCCCATGAACGTCCCTATCCATATCTTTCGCCAGTACGACATTCGAGGCCTGGTCGGTCACGAACTGACACCAGAGGTTGCCCGGGCCGTCGGGCGTGCCTACGGGAGCATGGCGAGCGACCAGCTGGGGCCAAGCCCCCGGGTGGTGGTCGGCCACGACAACCGGCCCAGCTCTCCCGAGTTGGTCCGGGCGCTCATGGAAGGACTCGAGGCCTCGGGCGCAAAGGTGGTGGATGTCGGCATGGTGCCCACGCCCGTGGTCTACTGGTCCGAACATGACCTGAATGCCGACGGTGGCATCCAGATCACCGGTTCGCATAACCCGCCCGAGTGGAACGGGATCAAGATGACGCTCGATGGTGCGTCGGTGTACGGCGAGGCGATCCAGGGGCTACGGCTCAGGATCGAGGCCGGCGACGTGATTGCGGGCGCCGGATCGCGCGAGACCGCGGAGGTGCTGGAACGATACGCCGCCGACGTGGTCGGGCGGTTCAGCCTGCCTCGCCCCGTCAAGGTTGTGGTCGACTGCGGCAACGGTACGGGTTCGCTCGTCGCGGTGTCGCTGCTGGAGGCTCTGGGTGCCACGGTGGTGCCGCTCTTTTGCGACTCGGACGGCACGTTCCCCAACCACCATCCGGACCCCACGGTCGACGAGAACCTGGTCGACCTGATGCGGACCGTCAGAGAGACAGGCGCGGATCTCGGCATCGGCTTCGACGGGGACGCCGACCGCATTGGAGCCGTCGACGAGAACGGCACGGTGGTCCGGGGAGACATGCTGCTCCTCCTGTTCGGCATCGACATCCTGGCGCGCGACGGCCCTGGCCAAAAATTGGTCTTCGACGTGAAGTGTTCGCAGGTCTTGCCTGAGGAGTTCGCCAAGGCGGGAGGAGAGCCCATCATGTGGAAGACGGGCCACTCGCTCATGAAGGAGAAGATGCGGCTCGTGGGTGCGCCCCTCGCGGGTGAGCTTTCAGGTCATATCTGCTTTGCTGATCAGTATCTGGGATTCGACGACGCCCTGTACGGTGCGTGCCGCCTCATCGACCTGCTCGCCCGCTCGGATCGATCCTTCTCGGCGATGGTCGCCGATTATCCTGTACTCGTTTCCACGCCGGAACTCAGGATCGAGGTGCCCGAAGAGGACAAGTTCCAGCTCGTCCGAGAGGCGCAGGAGCACTTCAGGCGCGGCCACAAGGTGATCGACGTGGATGGCGCCAGAGTACTGTTCGAAGACGGGTGGGGCTTGTTGAGAGCCTCGAACACCCAGCCGGTCCTCGTGGCTCGATATGAGGCGGGAACGGCGGAACGGTTGGAAGAGATTCGGAATGAGATAGAGAGTTGGCTTCGGTCGAAGGGTGTGCATGTCTGAGGTTCGCGCAACCCGGTGGAAGGGCGGACGGCCGCTCGCCATGGCAGGGATCGTGTTGATCGCCGCACTTCTGGTCGGCCGGTTGGTCTCGACCCTCTACGTCGAGATCCTGTGGTTTCGTACGGTCGAGTACTCCACCGTGTTCTGGAAGCGGGCGTTCTGGGAGTGGGGTGCGCGGCTCGCAGGGGGCGCGATCGTCGCCGCGACCATCGCCCTGAATCTGCAATACGTGGCTCGAAGCCTCGGGAAGATCCAGATCAAGCGGCGCTTCGGCGACCTGGAGATCTCCGAGCAGCTACCACGTAGCTACGTCCGGTGGACGGTGGTCTCGACGGCAGTCCTGCTCGGTGCATGGTTCGGCGCTTCGATTCCGCCGGCGATGGGCCTTCAATTGCTTTTTCTCCGGAGCGCACCGGTGTGGGGCATCATTGATCCGATCCTCGGGAAGGACCTGATGACCTACGTGATCTTGGTTCCTGTGCTCGGGGCGATTCTCACCTTCGCGCTGGTGCTGGCGTTTCTCGTGTTCACGCTGTGCTCGGCAGGCTATGCGGCCACGGGTGCGCTCCAGTTCGGCAAGAATCGCGTCATCATCGACCGTGACGCGAGGGTGCACCTATCGGTGCTGATCGCCGCGTTCTTCCTCTTCCTGGCCCTTCGGTTCTGGTTGGGTAGGTATTTGATGTTGTTCGACGGCACGTCCGACGTCCAGGGTATCTTCGGGTACACCGACGCCCATACGCGGCTTCCGGCAATGCGTACGCTCACCGTGCTCTCGGTCTTCGCTGCTGTGGGCGCGATGTGGAGTGGTCTGAAGGGCCGAATGTTACCGCTCACTGTGGGGCTGATCGGAGTGATCGGCGGCGGTATCGTCGTCGGCCAGATCTACCCAAGCCTCTCGCAGCGCTTGCGAGTGCAGCCCAACGAGTTGGAGCGGGAGACGCCATACATCGAGCACAGCATGCGCTTCACCCGAATCGGGTTCGGGCTGGATGTTCTCGAACGCGAGCAGTTCGTATATAGCGCGGACGATCCAGTGAACTGGCAGGCTGCCGCGGCACAGTTCGACGGCTTGCCAATGTGGAACTCCGCCACGCTGATGGCTCGGTACAACAATCTTCACACGGACAAGCAGTACTACACATTCCTTGACGTGAACATCGATCGGTACGACGGAGCGGATGGCGCCGTTCTGGTCGCACTGGCCGTACGCGAGATCGACGCGACCGGGATTCCGGATCCCAATTGGCAGAATCGGCACCTGCGATTCCCCTACGTCGCCGGACTTGGCGCGGTGGCGAGTGCGGCGACCACGAAGACGCCCGAGGGTCGGCCGGAGATGTTCCTCAGTGGCATGCCTGTCGAGTTCGCGGAGGGCATGGCCCCGGAGGGTCTGAGGCTGTCCGGTTCGCTGACGTACATCCGTTCGCGGCGGAGCCAGCCTAGCCAGGTGTATGTGTTGATCAATCCCGCCGACCCCGAGCTGGTGGCCACGTTCGGCGAATCCGGTGAGGAAGGGATCGACTATCCCCGCGGCATCCAGCTCAACTCACTACTGCGCAAACTCGCGCTCGCATGGCACTTTCGGGATGCCAACCTCCTACTCGCGAGTGAGATTACGGATGACACCCGGCTTCTGTTCAGGCGAAGCGTGGTGGAGCGGGTCAGCCGGGTGACGGGTAATCTGCTCCGTTTTCCGGAGGCCCCATACCCGGTCGTGTACGACGGCCACATCGTTTGGATGCTCGATGGGTTTACGGGCACCCGCTGGTTCCCCCTCTCCCGCCAGTACGACCTGATGCCGCGAAGGCCGGTCCGGTACGTTCGCAACAGCGTGAAGATCACGGTGGACGCCAAGACCGGAGAGCTGAACCTCTACGTGGTGGATACTCAAGATCCGCTCCTCAAGCTTTATGAGGGCGGATTCCCCGGGCTCTTCAAGCCTCTCAGCGACATGCCCGAGGGCCTCAAGCGGCACCTCCGTTATCCGAAGTCGCTCATGGCCATACAGGCCACGGTCTTGCATCAATACCATCTGGAGACCGCGGCTGAGTTCCACAGACAGCAGGACGTCTGGGACGACGCCGCAGAGCTGGAGCGGGATGACCGACCGGTCCCGTATCGGCCCGAGTACGGGTTGTACCGGCTTCCAGGTGACGACGAGCCCTCGTTTCTTCTCACCACGGTGTTCGTGCCTCTCGGACGTAATAACCTCGCGGCGATTTTTGTGGCTCGGAACGACCCGGGGCACTACGGTGAGCTGGTGCTCTACGATGTGCCCCGTGAGGAGCTCGTGCAGGGCCCACGGCAGATCGAGGCCCTCGTAGAGCAGGATCCAACAATCTCGGAGCAGTTCTCGCTGTGGCGGCAGGGCGGCAGCAACGTCTGGACCGGCCACCTTCACGTCGTGCCGGTCGGCAAGGCTCTGCTCTACATCGAGCCCGTGTTCCTCGCCGCGAGCAGGGGCGCAATTCCGGAGCTCCAGCGCTTCGTCGTGAGCGATGGCCGGCGAGTCTCGATGCAACCCACCGTGCGAGCGGCCATCGCAGAGCTCGTTCGGGCCGGTGGTGGGCAAGGCGGTGCCGTGGATCTCTCCTCGGTGCCGGAGATCGCCTTGCCCGGCGATCGTAGCGAGTGGCCCGCCGAAGCGCTCCAGTTGCTCGACGAGGCGGAGCGGCGTCTGCGGTCGGGTGACTACGAAGGCTTCGGCAGCGCTCTGGCGGAGCTGAGGGCTCTCCTCAGCCGCTTGAATGCGGCGGGGTGAATCGGGATCCGTCAACCTCTTCCTTGATGGGGAGGGCCTTGGTAGCTTGACCCGTCTGTGTGACCGGCGAAGCACCACCGCTTCCACGCACCGAGGCTGCCACGATAACCCAGCCTGGACGATGCTCCGGCCCCATCCCTGAACAGTCGAACGGACGAGCATGAACGTTCACGAATATCAGGCCAAGGAAATTTTCCGCGCGGCGGGCATTCCGGTGCCGCCCGGCGAGGTCGCCGACACGCCTGAGCGGGCCGAAGAACTCGCTCGTGGGTACGGTGGCACGGTTGTCGTGAAAGCCCAGGTGCACTCGGGAGGTCGAGGCAAGGCCGGGGGAGTAAAGCTTGCTCCCAGCCCGGAAGAGGCGCGCCAGCACGCCGAGGCGATTCTCGGCATGGAGATCAACGGTCTCACGGTGAACCGGGTTCTGGTCACTCCGGCCGAGGACATCGCGACGGAGTCCTATGTCGGCGTTCTCATCGATCGCAAGACCCAGGCGCCCACGTTCATGGTGTCGGCCGAGGGTGGTATCGACATCGAGGAGGTGGCGCACACCAACCCCGACGCCATCCGTAAACTGGTCGTCGACCCTCGGTACGGGATGCTTCCGCACCAGGCGTACTGGCTGGCCTCCACGCTCTACGATGACCCGGCCTTGGCGAAGCAGGCCTCCCGGATCATTGCCCAGCTATACGACGCGTTCACGTCGGCCGGCGCATCCATGGCCGAGATCAATCCGCTCATCTCGACCGACGCCGGCGAGGTGAAGGCGATCGACGCGAAGCTCAGCATCGACGACAACGAGTTGTTCCGAAAGCCGTCCATCGCCGAGTACCGTGATCTCTCGGCCGAACCCTGGGCCGAAACCCGGGCGAGGGAAGCCGACCTCAGCTACGTGAAGCTGGACGGGAACGTCGGATGCTGCGTCAACGGTGCCGGGTTGGCGATGGCCACGATGGACCTCGTCAAGTTCTACGGAGGCGAGCCGGCCAATTTTCTGGACATCGGGGGCTCCTCGAATCCCGACAAAGTCGTTGCGGCGCTCGAGATCATCACCTCTGACCCCAACGTCGAGGTGATCCTCTTCAACATCTTCGGCGGGATCACACGCTGCGATGATGTCGCGAACGGCATCGTGGCGGCGACGCAGAGCATCGATATCAAGCCTCCGATCCTCATCAGGCTGACGGGCACCAACGAGGAACTTGCGCTTCAGATCCTGGCCGACGCTGGATTTTCCGCGTTCACATCGATGGACGAAGTGGTGGAACGGGCCGTTCAGATGACGGAGGGGAACTGATCATGGCGATCTTCGTCGACGACAACACAAGACTCGCGGTCCAGGGCATCACGGGGCGTGACGGATCGTTCCACACGCGGCAGATGATGGAATACGGCACCCGCGTCGTGGCCGGTGTCACGCCCGGCAAGGGCGGGCAGACCTTCGACGGCCCCAGCGGTGAGAGCGTACCGATCTTCAACACGATGGATGAGGCCGTGCGCGAGGCCGGAGCGAATACGTCGGTCGTCTACGTCCCTCCCGCGTTCGCGGCCGGGGCGATCATGGAGGCGGCGGATTCTGGAGTGGACTTCATCGTCGCGGTCACCGAAGGCATTCCCGTACTCGACATGGCGAGAGCCCATGCCTTCGTGCGCGACCGGGGCGCACGCCTGCTCGGTCCCAATTGTCCGGGTGTCATTTCTCCTGGGAAGGCCAAGGTAGGCATTATCCCTGGACAGATCGTGACGCCGGGTCCGGTCGGGGTGATCTCACGGTCGGGCACCCTTACCTACGAGGCCGTGGCACAACTCACGGCAGCCGGTCTCGGCCAGACGACCTGCGTGGGTATCGGGGGCGATCCTCTCATCGGCACGAATTTCGTCGACGCGCTCGAGGCATTCGGGAGTGATGGGGAAACCGAGGTGATCGTTTTGATCGGGGAGATCGGGGGTACCGACGAACAGGAGGCGGCCGTGTGGGTCAGCGAGAACCTAGACCGGCCCGCGGTGGGGTTCATCGCCGGGCAGACAGCGCCACCAGGACGGCGCATGGGACACGCCGGCGCCATCATCAGCGGATCCTCCGGAACGGCGGAGGAAAAGATGAAGGCGTTCGAGGAAAATGGCATCCCGGTGGCCAAGCGGCCGGCCGATATCGTGGTCCTCGTGCAAGAGGCGCTCAGCGTGTAAGCCCGAGCTGAAGCGAAGGCTTTCGAGGAATCGAGAGGAGAAACCATGAGGGTCTCCGATATTCTATCCGACGACCGCATCGTGCTCCAGACGGAGGGGCGGTCTCTCGAGGATGTGCTCACGACCCTGGCCACGGCGGGCTCGATGGCCGGCGGCGGCGACCGGGACCAAAAGCTCGTGGCCGAACTGGTGAGCGGTGTCGGGGAGGTGTTCCGCGTGGGGGAGGAGACCGTGGTCGTGGCCGCCCAGACCGAGTTGGTGGACGATCTCTGTGGAGCCCTGGCCGTGGCGGCCGAGCCGATCGAGATCGCGGTGCAGGGCGCGCCTCCGGCAGCATGCCGGGTCATCCTGCTACTCCTGACGCCTCGGCGGGTGGCCACGCTTCGTGATCAGATCATCCCCGCCATCAAGCGGGCGCTTCGCGACCACGAGCTGGAGGATGAGATCAAGAGGGCGACCCGCCCGGAGCAGGCCTTCGCGCTCACCGACCTGATGGATGTCGAGCTCCAGGAGCATCTACTCGTCGAGGACGCTTTGATCTCGCTCAACTACCGGGTCTATCCGGATACACCCCTCTCCGAGATCATCGACCTCATGGTTCGGCGCGAGGTGCGCGTGGTCCCCGTCGTCGGAGAAAAGTATGAGGTGCTGGGGATCATCACTACCGGAGACGCGATCAAGCACCTCCTGCCTCGGTTCCGGGTTGGCGAGGTCGAGGGCACGGTGGCTGATGTAGCCGAGGAGCCGACGGCTCGCGATGTGATGAGTCGAACCATCATGTGCGTGTCCGAGGACCAAAGCCTTCTGGAGGCCGCCAACATTCTGGTCAACCGGGATCTCGAACAGGTTCCGGTGGTCCGTGAAGGCGAGCTGGTGGGTTTCGTGAACCGTGAGGTCGTATTGCGGCTGCTGTCCCGTCCGGAGTCGAGCATACCCGGTTGATCAGCAAGGCCCCAGTGGGGCCAGAACCCTAAGAGGATTCGTTCACATGAGCCTTACTTTGGCTATCATCAAGCCTGACGCTGTTGCGTCTGGCAGCGCCGGAAAGATCATCGCGCACCTCGAGGAGGGCGGTTTCAAGGTACAGGCGCTTCGCATGACCCGGCTGAGCGTCGGTCAAGCCAGGGAGTTCTATGCGGTTCACTCGGAGAGGCCATTCTATGACTCTCTCGTCGAGTTCATGACCTCCGGACCGGTCATTCCGATGGTCCTCGAGGAAGACGACGCAGTGTCCGCGTTGCGTGGAGCGATCGGTGCGACGGATCCCGCTGAGGCAGCGGAGGGGACGGTGCGGAACCTCTATGCCGAGTCGAAGGAGCGGAATGCTATCCACGCTTCCGACTCGGACGAAAACGCCAGCGGGGAGATCGGTTTCTTCTTCTCCGCGCACGAGCGCCTGGGGCTCAGCGGCTGACCACAGGAGGGCATCGGCGAAGTTATTCTCCGGCGGCCTTCTACGTTGACTGACCCCATGGCTCCGGCTAACTTTTATGACTATGCTCAGAGTCGATCTGGTTCGCCTAGAGCGAGAGGGCGTACTCCGGGTCGAGGGTGCGATCAACCCGTACGACCCGTTGTTCGAGGAGTCGGGTATGCGGTTCGCGTCGCCCCTTCACGTTAGGATAGAGGCGACCATCGCGGGCTCTGGCGAGGTCGTCATACGGGGGAGTGTTCAGGCATCGCTGGTGCAGGAATGCCGGCGTTGCCTGGTAGAGTTGAACTCCCCGTTTGATACGGAGTTGACGTTGGTGTTCGCCCCGGCGGATGAGTTGGGTGAAGACCCCGCGGGGGATCTGTATCCCCTGGGGGCTAGCGCGACGGAGTTGGACCTGCGCGGGCCCATTCGCGAGGAGTTGGTACTGACGGCGCCCTCCTACGCGTTCTGCCAAGAGGATTGCCGGGGACTGTGCTCGGGGTGCGGTACTAACCTGAATGAAGAGAACTGCCAGTGCTCCGGGGAGGATGCGGATCCTCACTGGGATGTACTCCGGACGCTGGGTAGCGAGTGAAATCAAAAAATGGCTGTTCCCAAGAAAAAAATCTCGAAGCAGCGCAAACGTAAGCGTCGCACGCACTACAAGGCGGAGCCGGTGGTCACGCATGCGTGCTCCCGATGTGGGGATCCCAAGATCCCGCATCGTGTGTGCCCGAGTTGTGGGTACTACGGCGGCAAGGCCGTCGTTGAGACCGACTTGGACTAGGCGGCCTGTGACACCACAGGCGGCCGGGAGCAGGAGGCGCGCCCTAGTCGCCCCCTGGGTTTCAGCACACCTCAGCCACTAAGCTAAGCGAGGTCCGAACCGTGCGGATTGCGCTGGACGCCATGGGTACCGACGGCGCCCCTGTGAGTGAGATTGCGGGTGTAATCGAGGCGCTCCGGGGTTCGGATGAGGAACTGGAGGTCATCCTCGTTGGGGATGAAGCCACCATCCGATCCGAGTTGGAGCGTCACAGCGACTACCCCGAGGACCGTGTGAGCGTCGTCCATGCCCCGGATCGTGTCCTTCCGACCGACACTCCCTCCACGGTAATACGTCGAAAACCCCACTCCTCCATCGTAGTAGGCCTTCGGCTCCAGAAGGCCGGCGAAGCCGATGCCTTCATCAGTGCGGGCTCCACCGGCGCCGTGATGGCCGCTTCACTGTTCATTCTGCGTCGCCTCGAAGGAGTCGATCGGCCGGCTATCGGGGCGGTAGTGCCCACCTCCAAAGGCTCACTGCTCTTGCTGGACGCGGGGGCCAACGTCGACTGCAAGCCCCAGCAACTCCTTCAGTTCGCGCATTTGGGAAGCGTGTACGCCGAGTATTTGATGGACGTGAAAAGCCCTCGTGTGGGGCTTCTCAACATCGGGGAGGAACCTGAGAAGGGTGGCGAGCTCGCGCTCGAGGCACATCGGCTGCTTGCCGAGAGCGATCTCAATTTCATCGGCAACGTCGAGGGACGGGAGATTATTCTCGGCCGTTGCGACGTGCTCGTTTGTGACGGATTCGTAGGGAACGTGCTTCTCAAGTTCTACGAGTCCGTCGCCACCTTCATCCTCGGCTTGCTGAGGCGGAGTGCGGACAGCATGGCTCCCACCGACGATCTGGAGGAGGTGTTCCGTGTGCTGGACTACACCGAGACGGGTGGTGCCCCGCTGCTGGGGCTGAACGGAGTCTCGATCATCTGCCACGGAGACTCGCCGCCCAAGGCGATTCACAACGCCATCCACGTGGCGGCCAGGGCCGTCCGGTCTTCCATTGTCCAGCACGAGCAACGGGCCGTCACCGCTGGGCGCGCGGTCGGCGAGCACGTATGAAGAAGCCACGGCCGCTCGTGGAGCCGGATCCGGCGCACGGGCATTCGCGAGCGGTACATCGCTGGTAGCGCCCGCTGAAGCCCATTCACTGACCAAGACCCGAGACTACCGTGTCGACTGCCATACTCTTTCCCGGCCAGGGATCACAGCATGTGGGACTGGGCCTCCAATTGGCTCGCGCCTACCCGGAGGCTGCCCGCACGTTCGAAGAGGCGGACGATATCCTCGGCTTCGCATTGTCGCGGTTGTGCTGGGAAGGCCCGGAGGACGAATTGGTCCTCACGCAGAACGCACAACCGGCCATCCTGACGCACTCGGTCGCCGTGTTCCGTATCGTCGGTGAGGCGGTTGGCAGAATCTCGCACGCGGCGGGACACTCCCTTGGCGAATACTCCGCGCACGTCGCGGCAGGCACCCTGTCCTTTTCCGACGCGGTGGCCGGCGTGCGCCTGCGGGGCCAGCTCATGTTCGGCGCGAGCACCAAACGAGCCGGGACGATGGCGGCAGTGATTGGCCTGAGCGACGACGAGCTCATTGCGGTGTGCGAGGCCGCCTCCGGAGGGGGTAGGATCTGCGTTCCCGCGAACTTCAATTGTCCTGGCCAGGTAGTGATCAGCGGGGATAGGGAGGGAGTCGACGAGGGAATGCGACTCGCCAGCGAGGCGGGCGCCCGTCGCGTGGTCCCGCTCAGCGTCTCCGGAGCCTTCCACTCCCCCCTCATGGCGCCGGCGGCAAAGGGATTGCGGGCCAAGCTGAATGACCTAAACTTCGGCGATCCCCACTTCCCGGTCGTGTCCAACGTGACAACCGGCCCCGTCACCGACGGTGACACGGCCAGGGAACTCTTGGTGGACCAACTGACCTCGCCGGTACGGTGGGCGGGGTCCATGCGGGAGATGCTCAGCGCCGGCGTGGACCGCTTCATCGAGATGGGCCCCGGGTCCGTGCTTTGCGGATTGAGCCGGCGGAACGCACGCGGTGTGCCGTGCCAGGCGGTGGGCGAACCGGATGACATTGACGCGCTCTTGAGCGAGGAATCCGAACATGCGTGAGTTCGAAGGCAAGGTTGCACTCGTGACCGGCGGTTCGCGCGGCATCGGGCGGGCTGTGTGTGAAGAACTGGCTGCTGCGGGTGCGACGGTGGCGGTGATTGGCCGCAACGGAGATGCCGCCGCCGCCGCCGCGAAGGAACTTCCCGGCTCGGGACATGCGGGCTACGCCTGCGACGTGGGTGATTACGATGTGGCCACGGCAACCCTCAAGCAGGCCGAAGCGGATCTGGGCCCCATTTATACGCTCGTGAATAATGCAGGCATCACGAAAGACACGTTATTGTTGCGTATGAAGAGCGAGGATTGGGATGAAGTGATGAATGTTAACCTCAAGGGCACCTTCAATATGACACGCGCAGCATGTAGAGGGCTGATGAAGCGCCGAGAGGGTTCGATCATCAACGTCTCGTCGGTGGTCGGACTGATGGGAAACGCGGGCCAGGCCAACTACGCGGCGTCGAAGGCGGGCCTGCACGGCTTCACCAAGAGTGTGGCCCGTGAGCTGGCACCGAGGGGGGTTCGCTGCAACGCGGTTGCGCCCGGTTACATTCGGACCGATATGACTTCCGGGTTGGACCAGTCGGTTGTGGAAGAGCTACAGGCCCACATCCCAATGGAGCGCCTGGGCGAGCCGGGGGAGGTCGCGAGCGTCATTCGCTTTCTCGCAGGGCCGGGGGCTCGCTACATTACCGGCCAGGTCATCACAGTAGACGGCGGGATGGTCATGTAGGATCGGGCCGATCCGAACACCAAATGTCGAAATAGGCTAGCTGAGTAGGAACACACAATAATCTTCGCGGAGGAAACATGGCTGATAACGCAGAGGCCAAGGTCAAGGAAATCATCATCAACGAGTTGGGCGTCGATCCCGAGAAGGTCACGCATGAGGCGTCGTTCGTCGAGGATCTGGGTGCGGACTCCCTGGACACGGTCGAGTTGGTCATGGCCTTCGAAGAGGAATTCGGCGTGGACATCCCCGACGAGGATGCGGAGAAGATGCGCACGGTCGGCGACGCGATCACCTACATAGAACAGCAAGCCGGAGAGTAACGCGGCGGGGAAAGCGCGTCACCACGTATGACCAGTACATCCAAAAACGGCAAGGAGCGACGTGTCGTCATTACCGGAATGGGTCTGCTTACCCCGGTAGGCGGTGACGTACCAGAGAGCTGGGCGGCGCTTCTCCAAGGCAAGAGCGGAGGTGGGCCGATCACCAACTTCGAGGCCTCCGAGGAGTACTCTACCCGGATCGCATGTGAGGTAAAGGACTTCGATCCGAGCGTTTTTCTAGACCCCAAGGAGGTGCGGCGCTTCGACCGGTTCGCTCAGTTCGGTCTCGCCGTCGCTATTGAGGCGATGGCGTCCACCGGGCTCGACGGGCCGCCATCCGGAGTGGCCGCGGAGCGCTTCGGAGTGATTTTCGGTAGCGGGATCGGAGGCATTGCCACCTTCGAGCGGCAGCATACCATCCTCATGGAACGGGGCCCGCGGCGAGTGAGCCCGTTTTTCGTGCCCATGTTCATTCCGGATATCGCGGCGGGGCTGATCTCGATCCGGTTCGGCGCGAAAGGTCCCAACTACGCTACGGTTTCCGCGTGCGCGTCGAGCGCCCACGCCATTGGCGACGCCTTCCGGTTCATCCAGCGGGGCCAGGTGGACGTCATGATCGCCGGGGGTAGCGAGGCGTCCGTTACTCCAATGGCGATGGCGGGCTTCTCGTCCATGAAGGCCATGTCGACCCGCAACGACGATCCGGCGACGGCTTCTCGGCCGTTCGACGCCACCAGAGACGGCTTCGTGATCGGGGAAGGCGGCGGCTGCGTCATTCTGGAGGCGCTGGAAGTAGCGCAAGAACGGGGTGCCGACATCGTGGCGGAGGTCGTGGGATACGGCGTCTCCGGCGATGCGTACCACATCACCTCGCCAGCGCCGGAAGGGGAGGGGGCGCAGTATGCCATGCGCATGGCTCTCGAGGACGCAGATGCATCGCCCAGCGGGGTGGACTACATCAACGCCCATGGGACCTCCACGCAGGCTAACGATCGCACCGAGACGGCCGCGATCAAGGCGGTGTTCGGAGAGGCTGCGTACGACGTCACGGTGGGATCCACCAAGTCGATGACGGGCCATCTTCTGGGTGCCGCTGGCGGTGTAGAGGCCGTTGCGTCGGCACTGGCGTGCAAGGAAGGCCGAATTCCGCCGACCATCAATTTCGTTGAGGGCGACCCGGACTGCGACCTGGACTATGCGCATGGCGGGATGGTGGAACGTCCCGTGCGTTTGGCGCTGAGCAACTCGTTCGGCTTCGGCGGCCACAACGTTTGTCTGGCCATTCGGCACTGGGACGGAGAATAGCCCACCCCCGGCATCGGGAGATGGAGACGCATGAGAGTAGGCCTCGGTTACGACTCCCATCGCTTCGATCCCGCTCGGCCCCTGGTTCTGGCCGGGGTCTCCATCCCGGACTCGCCCGGTCTCTCGGGACACTCCGACGGTGACGCGATCGCCCACGCGGTAATCGATGCCGTCTTGGGCGCGGCCGCTGCGGGCGACGTAGGTTCGCATTTTCCCCCCTCGGACGACCGCTGGAAGGACGCCGATTCGCTGGATCTTCTGGCCCGGGCCGTAGGTGTGATCGAGAAGCGCGGATTCCGCGTCGGCAATATCGATGTGGCGGTGATTTGCGAGCAGCCCAAGATCGGACCGTACTCGGCCGAAATGCGGCAAAATCTGGCGCGAGTGCTCCACGTGGATACCGACCGTGTGTCCGTAAAGGGCAAGACCAACGAGAGGATGGGGTGGACGGGCTCCGGCGAAGGCCTGGCCGTGCATGCGGTGGCCCTGCTGGAGTGCGGCGGCGGCAACGATCCGGCCGCCGGGTAGATCGCGCGAGGGTGGCCGTCCCGCACCATGCGTGAAGCCCTCGCCTTTCTCGAGAACCTACCTCCGGTCCTCACGTATATCGTTCTGGGCGCCGGAGCGGCTTTGGAGAATCTGGTTCCGCCCGTGCCCGCCGACACGTTCGTCTTACTGGGAAGCTTCGTGGCGACACACGGTCGCGCGACTCTCATGGCGGTCTTCCTCGTGACTTGGATCGCGAATGTCTCATCGGCAATCGCCGTATACCTGGCGGCGTACCGGTACGGGCCGCGCTTCTTCCAGAGTGGGTTTGGCAGGAGGATCCTGGACCCCGCCCAGATGAACAAAATCGGTCGATTCTACGATCGATGGGGCGTCGCGGCGATTTTCATCACCAGGTTCCTCCCAGGCTTCAGGGCCGTCGTGCCGGTGTTTGCGGGTGTCACGCGCCAGCGCGCGCTGCCGGTTGGAGTGCCGATCGTGATCGCCTCGGGCATTTGGCACGGCATGCTGGTCCTGCTGGGGCGCCTCGCCGCCGACAATTTCGAGCAGATATTGGCCGTGTTTTCGACAATGAATCGCGGTCTCCTCGCCGTGACGATAGTCCTGGCCGTGGGGGTCGCCCTGTGGTGGCGCCGCACACGAGACCGCGGCCCGTCGCCGGAACAGCGAGGCGAGCCGTGAACGACGCCCTGCTGCGAGCGTTCCGGCTCGAGCAGTTCGAGGACCATCTGGCCTTCGAGCGAGGGCTGGCCGACGCTACGCTGAGCGCCTATCGCAGAGACCTCCAGCGGGTCATCGCCTTCGCGGAGACACGCAACCTCCGCGGGCCGGACGACGTCGATGCTGCGTTCCTCCGTGACTACGTGATCGATCTCAAGACCTGCGGGTTGGCCGCTACGTCGATCCGGCGCGCCCAGGCGGCGGTGCGGACCTACTTCCGATTCCTGGTGGCCGAGGGAGTTCTCGAGAGCGATCCCAGTGACCGGCTGGAGTCACCGAGGGTGGGGCGGCCGTTGCCTGATTTTCTGACGCTGGCCGAGACGAAGCGCTTGCTCGACGCCCCCAGCGAGAGCCACCCCATGTACTGGCGCGACAAATCCATCCTTGAGTTTCTATACGCGACAGGAGTCAGGGTGTCGGAGTTGGCCAACTTGCACCTGAACTCTCTGGTGCTCGAGGAGGGCTACGCCTTGGTGATGGGGAAGGGCTCACGAGAACGGATCGTGCCGATCGGAGCACCGGCTCGGAGAGCCTTGGAGCGCTACCTCCGGGACGTGAGGCCCTGCCTGGATGGCGGAAGAGCCAGGGGCGGGGTTTTCCTGAGTCGTCGGGGCACTCCGCTTTCCAGGCAGGCGGTGTTCAATCTGGTGCGTGACTCGGCCAAGGCGGTAGGCATCACGAAACGGGTATCACCTCATACGCTGCGCCACACCTTCGCGACGCATCTGCTGGAGGGCGGTGCGGACCTCGTCGCGGTGCAAGAACTACTCGGCCACGTGGATATCTCGACGACCCAGATCTACACGCATGTGGACCGTCAGTACCTGAGGGATGTGCACCGCAGATTCCATCCACGGGGATAGGGCTTCTAGCGCTCGCCGCCGCTCGTGCCGGCCCGGCGGCGATCCAGCTTGCGCTGATCGACCATCACGAACAACTCGGGCTGGGTCTCGACCTCGCCGAGCAGGCGGATCGCCTCAGCTAGAACCGGGTCCCGCTCGGCCCTGATCTCCATTGACTTCCCCAGCCGGCCCATGCGGTCGGTCATACGCACCATCACACGCCACCTCAGGTAGTCCAGCACGACCGGGTCGTCGAGCTGCTCCTTCAGGGTCCCTTCCTCCGCGAGTCCGTCTGTGAAACTCCGGAAGGCACCCTCGTCGAGCGCGGGCTCGGCGCCGTGTTCTTTGAGCCGAGTTGCGAGGCCGAAAGCAAATTCTTCGATGCGAAGGCCCAACGGAACGCTGTCCCGTGCGGCCTGCGACAGGAAGGCCCGCTCAACGATCTTGAGCGTATCGGCCTGGATCGCCAGATCCGGGAAGATGCCACCTCCTCCGGAAAGTTCGCGGCCGCCCGCAGTGACCACCGTCGGGAAGCTCTCGGGATCCTCCGGCAGTGGACGACCCTTTTGGTCCCTATGTCTATGAAGGGAGCGGCCCAACGGCGTGAACCACTCGCCGGTAGTGAGGCGTAGGTGCCGGGACTCCGACAGCCGGATGACGCTCTGGACGATTCCCTTGCCGAACGTACGCTCACCGAGAACCACCGCCCGGTCGTGATCTTGGAGTGCCCCTGCCACGATCTCCGCAGCGGAGGCCGAAAAGCGATCAACCAACACCACCATCGGTTTGCCGGGAATGCGTGCAGGCTGCTCGGCGTCCCACACCTCGTCATTGGTACCTTCGCTCGCGCGGGGCGTACGGCTCTCGAGGCGGGCGAGGCGCTGCCCAGGTTCGAGAAAGAGATCGCTCAACATGAGTGACTCGTCGAAGAAACCGCCGGGGTTGCCCCTCAGGTCCAAGACGATGGATTCCGCGGCTGCCAGGTGGGTGAGCGCCGAGTCCACCTCCTGCGCGGACGAGCGGGCCACGCGATCGAGTGCGATGTACCCGACGTCGGGCGTGATCATGTCGGCGACCACCGATGACACGTGAACGCTGTCCCGGGCCAGCGTGTGATGCATGAGCGATGTCATGCCTTGGCGCGCGACCGTCAGGTCGACCTCAGTGCCAACCTCGCCGCGGATCGTGTCCGAGGCCTGCGCGGTGGACCATCCCTGGGTGGTCACGCCGTTTACACCCACGATGAGATCACCCACCAGCAAGCCGGCGTGCGCCGCTGGTGTATTTCGGAAGACCGCGGTGATGGTGATGGTCTCGTTCAAGTTGGTGATCTGGACACCGATTCCCGCGTAAGTGCCCGTGTTATCCTCTTGGAACTCGCCGAACGATTCGGGTGTGAAGATGGTGGCGTAGGGGTCGTCCAACTCGGCGATCAGGCCGTCGAGGGCCTTGTCCCACAGCGTGGAGTCGTTGTGCGCGATGAGGCCGTAGTCACGGATGGCCTGGAACGCTCCGAAGAAGACCCGAGCATCCGGCGGCGTTGAGCGTTCGTTCTGAACGACTCGGTTCTGGGAGGCCACGGGAACTGCCACGATGCTGAGGGCGCTGAGAATTAGAAGCGTCTTGCGTATCATGTGCCGGCTCATCGCTGGGTTGCATTTCGGAATTCCGTTACTAACACCCTGCTTGGGGGCCTCGTTCCCTCGTGCGGGGGGCGCATGCTCTGAGCATCGGCCGCTTCGTCCTGCCGTTACACAGGGAGACAGCTTACCTTTGGGTATGGTACCAACCATGAGCACCACGGGAGTCTCGCCGCAACCAGGGACCCCTCCGGAGAGGCAGGTCACATGAGAGTGGGCCTGGCTCAATTCAAGCCGACCAAGGGGGATGTTGCCGCCAATCTGGGTCGAATTCGTGAAGTCGTAGGCGGTCAGACGGGTGCTGCCGACATCCTGCTGTTCCCTGAGGCGAGCCTCAGCGGGTACTTCCTGGAAGGAGGAGTCGCCGAGGCTGCCCGGGAGGCCGAGGACGTAGCGGTCGGTCTGGGAGAGGCACCCGAGGGGGCTCCGGACGTGGTGCTCGGTTTCTACGAACGGCACCAGCGGAGTCTGTTCAACTCGGTGGGCTATTTCGCTGCCCTGGACGGCCGCTACAGCTTGGTGCACGTCCATCGAAAAGTGTTCCTGCCCACGTACGGGGTCTTCGACGAGGCTCGTTTCCTGGAGCACGGGCGAGACGTGCGTGCCTTCGACACCCGCTTCGGGCGAATGGGCATGCTCATCTGCGAGGAGATGTGGCACTCGCTGCCCGCTACGGTGCTCGCGCTCGGCGGCGCCGAGGTGGTCCTGGTGGCCAGCGCTTCGCCGGCACGGGACTTCTCGCCCGGTACCGGGGGAATGCCCAAGAATCTCCAGCGCTGGGATTCCATCGCTCCGGCAGTGGCGCAGGAGCACGGCGTCTTCGTCGTCGTATCACAGCTCGTCGGCTCCGAGGGTGGCAAGATTTTCCTTGGCGGATCGCTCGCGGTGGGACCCGATGGAAGTGTCCTCGGACGTGGACCGCTTCTCGAGGAAGGTGTTACGGTGGTCGGCCTCGACCGCAGCGCTATCGACCGGGCCAGGGTCGAGGCGCCGCTACTCGCCGATCTCGAACGGGCCCTTCCTCACCTGCAACGGGCGTTGGAGGAAGCGAAGTCCCGCCCGACGGCCGAGCCACGGGGTGCCGTTGGGGCTGCCGGGGCAGAACGAGAGCCCGACCATGTCATGCCCTCGCTCCCGGGACTCGACCCGGACGACACGAGCATGCTGGACCTGGACCTGGAGTTGGTCGAGCGAGTGCTGGTAGAGTTCATTCGAGAGGAGGTTGTGCGTCGTCGAGGCTTCGAGCGTGTGGTCATCGGGCTCTCGGGTGGCGTCGACTCCAGCGTAGCAGCGTATCTGGCCGTTAACGCGTTGGGGCCCGAGAATGTCTACGGGTTCCGGCTTCCGTATGCCACATCGAGTTCGGAAAGCCTGGAACACGCGGAACTCGTGCTGAAGGAGACGGGCGCACATGGTCGCACGATAGACATCACTGGGGCGGTGGATGCCTACGTCGAGACGAACGAGCCGGACCTCTCGCCACTTCGGCGCGGCAACCTCGCGGCACGTGTCCGGTCGGTGATTCTCTTCGACCAGTCGGCCCGCCTGGGCGCCCTTCCGTTGGGTACGGGCAACAAGTCCGAGCGGTTGATGGGCTACTACACCTGGCATGCGGACGACTCGCCTCCGATCAATCCGCTTGGCGACCTGTTCAAGAGCCAAGTATGGGCGCTGGCCCGGCACTTGGGTGTACCAGCCGTGATCGTGGACAAGCCCGCTTCCGCCGACCTCGTTCGCGGCGTCCACGACGAGGATGAGCTCGGAATCGCCTACCACCGGGCCGATCCCATCCTGCACTGGTTGCTGAAGGGCTATGCGCCGGAAGGGCTCAAGGAGTACGGCTTCCCCGAAGGCGAAGTCGACTTGGTCTGGAAGCGGCTGAGTTCCACGCACTGGAAGCGCGAGTTGCCCACGGTGGCGATGCTGTCATCGAGCGCGATCGGACAGTTTTACCTGCGTCCTGTGGACTACTGACCGACGTACCGGTCGCGCATGCCCAAGGCGAGGCTGGCGAAGAATAGGCCGGCACTCACCAGAACGATCGACGCTCCCGATGGCAGGTTCCACTGCCATGACAGCGCGAGTCCGGCCACCACCGACACGAGTGCCGAGCCGATCGACACGGCCAGCATGCCTCCCATCGACCGCGCCGCCGACTGCCCGGTGGCGGCTGGAATGACCAGGAAGGCCGACACGAGCACCACTCCTACCAGCTTCATCGCCGCGACCACAGTCACGGCCAGGAGTGTGAGCAACAGGTAGTGCAGGGCTGTCACGGGAAGGCCCGCGGCCCGGGCGCCCTCCTCATCAACCCCGAGGAAGAGGAACTCCTTGAAGAAGACCGCGAGCAACGCCAGCGACCCGCCGGATAGCCCGGCCAGGACCCAGATGTCGGACGGCCGTATGGACAGTATGTTGCCGAAGAGATAACCGAGCAGGTCCTGTCGGTAGGTTTGGGAAAGGCTCATGAGCGCGACGGCCAGGGCCATCGCCGTCGGGAAGAACACGCCGATCGCGGTGTCCTCCGAGATTTCACCGCGACTTGTTATCCAGCCGATCACCCACGCGACGATCACCGCGAATACCGCGGCCGATAAGACGGGGGAGATACCCAGGACGAGACCAATGGCCACTCCCCCGAGCGCCGCATGCGAAATCCCCACCCCGATGAACGCCATCCTCCGGAGCACGACGAACACGGCGAGCACTGCGCACGTTATGCCCAGCAGGCTCCCCGCCAGTAGTGCGCGCTGCATAAAACCGTAGGATAGGAAATCCATCACGGCTGGTCGCCTCCCGGTGCTTCGTTCCCGTGTGTATGGCGGGGAGGGAAGGCGAACGCTCGTGCGAGTTCTGGGCTGTCCAGCACCTCGGTCGGCGGGCCGGAGGCACGCAGGGTGCCGTCGAGCAGGAACAGCACATCGGCGTGGAGGGCGACATCCTCCAGATCGTGTGACGCAACGAGCAGGGTCAGGCCGCGCTCATGTTGAAGATCACAGACGAGCGTGTAGAACCGGGCACGGGCCGCGGCGTCCAGGCTGGCGGTAGGCTCGTCCAGCAGGAGGAGCAGAGGATCTCCGACCAGGGCTCTGGCGATGAGTGCGCGCTGTTGCTGGCCGCCTGAGAGATGCTGGAAGCGGCGCTCGGCCATGTCGGACAGTCCCACCTTGTCGAGGGCTGCGTCCACGGCTCTGTAGTCGTCGGACCCGGCGCGTCGCCCAATTCCTATGAGTCCGTAACGCCCCATGAGCACCATCTCCCTTACGGTCAGCGGGAACCCTTGAGGAATGCGGACCCTCTGCGGCACGTAGCCCAAGGGCCGGTCCAGCCGGCCAGGCGGACGGCCGAAGACCTCGACCGACCCCCGTGAGGGCTTGAGCAAGCCGAGCAGTAAGCGTAGGCAGGTGGTCTTCCCCGCTCCGTTGGGGCCGATCAACGCCGCGAATCGCCCTTCCTCGAGTTCGAACGACACGGACTCGAGGATGAGTTCCCCACGCCGGGAGAGCCACACATCGTCGAGCCGGATGGCGGGCGAAGTGGTGTTCATTCCGGGCTCCCTAGTCCGGCTACCAGTTGCGCCGTGTTGTACCGCATCAGCGCGAAATAGCTGTCCCGACCCGGTATGTGCCGTCCTCCCAGAGGGTCGAGGACGAACACACTCCCCCCCAGTTCATCGGCGAGCGCGTAGGCGGCCGCCTCACCGAATTGTGGTTCGGCGAATACGACCGTGACGCCCGCTGCGCGGGCCTTGTCGATCAACGAAGCCAGCGCGCGTGGCGAGGGCTCGCTTCCGGGACTCTCGTGCACCGTTCCCAACTCCGTCAGATCGAATCGATGGGCGAAATACGTCCAGGCGGGGTGGCTGGCAAGAAAGGCGCGATTGTGGAGGGGCTCGAGTGCGCGGGTGATTTCCGCCTCGAGAATGCTCAGCGAGTCGGCCAGCGACGCCCGCCGTCGCTCGATGCGCTCGCGGGCTGCCGGAGCCACGGCTTGGAGGGCCAACGTGATCCGAGGCAGCAGGTGATCCCGCACCAACACCGGGTCGAGCCAGACGTGTGGATTTCCGTCATGCTCATGATCGCCGGCGGCGATGAGTTCGAGTCCTTCGGTGAGGACGACCACCTCGGCTTCTTCGCGGCCCGAGGCCCCCACCCAGGTGTCGAGTCCGGCCCCGATGGAAAGGTAGACGTCGGCAGCGCGCAGCAAACGGAGCTGTCCCGGCGTCAACTCGAACGTGGCAGGGGAAGCGCCCGGTGCGAGAAGCACGTCGACCTGGACGTCGTCGCCGCCTAATACGCTCGCCAGATCGGCGATCGGGAAGATCGAAGCCACGACCCTAGGTAGGTCGTTCGTGGTATCCGAGGGCCGCGAGCCGCCGCACCCGAGTGCCGAAACGAGCAGAAGGCCGATCGTGATTCGGCCCGCGAGCTGCAAAACGCTGTTCAAGCCTGGCCGGTCGCTTTCCGTCTCAGGTTCTCGAGGGTTGGGAGAGGCGTCAGCTCTCCGTCGATGATCGAGGCGAGCTCCTCCTCCGCGCGCCAGTGCGCCTCGAGACCGGAGACCTCCAACTCGAGCAGCCGCTGTTCGGCCGCTTCGTTTGCCGCGATCTCGAGGGCGATCGCTCCGGTGCGCTGAAGGTCGCCGAGCCGGCGACCCTGTTTCACCACGATGCGCGAGAGGTCTTGGGCGCTTCCCGCCTCCTCGATCAGGCGCGTCGCCGAGCGGACTTTCTTCTCCGTGGCGCCGGCATGGTGATGGTAGGCGAGGACCCGGCGGACCGTGTGCTCGCCCTCACGCCCGGTCAGGTGCAACCCGCCTTCACCCGCGCGGTACTCGCTACACTGTGGGCAGCTGAGGGTGAGGCCGAGGCCGCCGTTCTCCTGGCTAGGCAGGAGGATGAGCCCGGCCCGGTGCTTGTAATCGACCGCGCGGAAGACGAAACCACAGCGTTGGCATGCCTCGTGTCCGTACCATGCCGTACTTCCGAAGCGAATCCACCGCGCGAAGTCCCCCACCTTGTCGGGTGCGTTGTCCCACAAGAACCAGGCCGCCAACCAGGCCGATCCCCCCGTGAGCAGACCTCCGGCGAGGGCGGCCCCGGCGGCGGCCGTGCCGATGAACGTCATCTTCTGGTGCCGCTTGCGCCGGGCTGTCAATTCGCAGCCGTAGCGCCACCACGCCTCTTCGGTCAGGTTGGCCCGTCCCACCCTGATGATGTCCAGGTGAGAGGCCCGCAGAAGGGCTATGTTGTCCGTCTGAGAGAGGAGCTTTGCCCTGTCCGTTACGAGCTTCTCGATCTCCTCGAGCGCCTCCCAACGTTCCTCGATCGGGGCGAGCGACCACCTCTTACAACTGCGGCACACAGACCACAGCCGCCCCCGAGCCGGGTCGTAGGCGATGCGAGTCCCGTTCGGGTAGCGCTCCAGTTCCTCGTTGGCGGGAAACGGAGTGTGGCAAACGAGACAACGAGTGAACAAGGGGTGCTCCTCGAGAGGCATCGAATCGAGCCAAAGATAACGCCATGCGCGTGGGTATTACGAGTCTCGACGCGCCTGTCTTCTTTCGGCGCGGCGACCGCGTAGAGTCCCGGGCTGGACCGGCCGGCCGGCTCTGGCGATGTTTGCGGCTCAAGCGGCTCAAGCGGCTCAAACGGCGGATGGTAGGTATGCTGCTGGTGATCGACAACTATGATTCCTTCACCTGGAACCTCGTGCAACACCTCGGGGAGCTAGGAGCGGATCCCACCGTCGTGCGAAACGACGAGGCTTCCGCCGAGGCTCTTCTGGCCATGGGCCCGGATCACATTGTGGTTTCGCCCGGTCCCCGCACCCCGGCCGAGGCGGGGATCAGCGTCGAGATCTTCCAAGCGGTCGGGGGCGATGTGCCCATGCTCGGCGTCTGTCTTGGACATCAGGCGCTCGGCGAGGCCTTCGGTGGCCGGACGGTCAGGGCGAGCCGGTTGATGCACGGCAAGACCGCTCCCGTGCGGCACACGGGGGAGGGGATTTTCAAGGATGTGCCCTCTCCGTTCACGGTAACTCGGTACCACTCACTCGTCACCGAAGCCGCGACTCTTCCACATGTGCTGGAGGCCGTGGCGTGGTCAGAGGGCGAGGACGACGAGGTGCAGGCCGTTCGTCACCGAGAGTTTCCGCTCTGGGGTATTCAGTTTCACCCAGAATCCTTCTTCTCCGAGTATGGAAAGACCCTGCTTGCGAATTTTCTGGCCCTTTAGGGCCCTCTCCGACAGCCGGGGCGCGACCGCCGCTGGCGCGGCACGACGCCCCTCTGGAAACGTGCTTGGGTCCCCTGACCCGTTGCCCACACTCCTAGCCCTGGATAGATTACCTGGCGTGAAATTTGCAGTGATCGGCCGGGATCTCGGCCAAGGAATTGGCCGATGAACCGCCGCGTTCTGGGCATCGTACCCGCGCGGTTGGCGTCGACCCGCCTCCCCAACAAACCCCTTTATCCCCTCCTCGGCAGGCCTCTCATCGAGTGGGTCTGGCGGCGTGTCGAGGGCATGAGCGTGCTGGATCACGCCGTGGTCGCCACCGACAGTGAAGCGGTAGCTGAGGTGTGCCGGGAGATGGGGGCCCCCGTTGAATTGACCTCTACGGCTCACGCTTCCGGTACCGACCGGGTCGCTGAGGTTGCGGGTCGCAAGGCGTTTGAGAGTTTCGACATCGTGGCGAACATCCAGGGGGACGAACCCCTGCTGAAAGAGGAGCACCTCGGGGCGGCCATCACGCTGATTCGGGACGATGGCTGGGAGATCGGCACATGCGCGACCCCTATCGGAGAGGCCGCCGCACGCAGGGATCCGGCTACTGTGAAGGTCGTGCGCGCGACAACCGGCCGGGCTCTGTACTTCTCTCGGGCAGCCATTCCGTACAAGCAGGACGAGAAACCGACGGACGACGACCTCGAGCGGGAGCCGTTCTTGCGCCATATCGGAATCTACGCGTACACCCGGGATGCACTGGCGAGGTGGGTCGCACTGGCGCCCTCGCCGCTGGAGCGGTTGGAAGCATTAGAGCAATTGAGGCCCCTCGAGGCCGGCCTGCGCATCGGTGTTGCGGTGGTCGGCGCAGCGGACCCGGGGGTGGACACGCCGGCCGACGTACTTCGGATGGAAGAGCGCCTGGCCGAAATCGAGAACCTTCACGCACGGATGTGAAATGGCCGATCCTGACGGACGTGCCACGAAGTACGTGTTCGTAACCGGGGGGGTGGTGTCCGCTCTGGGAAAAGGGATTTCTGCGGCCTCTTTGGGCCGGTTGCTCAAGCAGCGCGGGCTCCATGTGACCCTCCAGAAACTCGACCCCTACATCAACGTCGATCCGGGCACGATGTCACCATTCCAACACGGCGAGGTCTATGTCACCGACGACGGCGCCGAGACGGACCTGGATCTGGGGCACTACGAGCGCTTCATCGACGAGTCGCTGTCTCAGGCCAACAACATCACGACGGGCCGGATCTACCAGGACGTGATCGCGAAAGAGCGAAGGGGCGATTACCTCGGCGCCACCGTCCAGGTCATCCCCCACATCACGGACGAAATCAAGCGCCGGATCCGGCTGCTCGCGCCGGGCCACGACGTGGTGATCACCGAGATCGGCGGAACCGTGGGCGATATCGAAAGCCTGCCGTTCCTGGAGGCCATCCGCCAGTTCCGCCAGGAAATGGGCCGCGCCAACGTCATTTTCATCCACCTCACCCTCATCCCGTACATCGCTGCCGCGGGCGAGTTGAAGACCAAGCCAACGCAGCACTCCGTGCGTGAGCTCATGGAAATCGGGATCCAGCCGGATATCCTGATCTGCCGCACCGAGCATCCGCTGGACGAGAATCTGAAACGAAAGATCGCGCTGTTCACCAACGTGCCGAGGGAGGCCGTGATCGAGGCACGTGACGTGGAGACGATCTACGAGGTCCCCCTGGAACTCCACCGGCAGCGTCTCGACGATGTCGTGTTGGAGCTTCTCGAAATCGACGCCCCTCCCGCCGACCTCATCGATTGGACCGACATCGTCACACGGGTCAAGGCGCCCACATCCGGCAGGGTCCGGATCGCGGTCGTTGGCAAGTACACGGACCTCGTGGACTCGTACAAATCCGTGCAGGAGGCGCTCATCCACGGGGGCATCGCGAACGATGTGGCGGTGGAGATCGACTGGCTTTCATCTGAAGACTTCGCGGGCAGCGCCAGAGAGCCTCTACAGCCGTACGACGGGCTCCTGATTCCCGGAGGCTTCGGGGAGCGGGGTATCGAGGGTATGCTCGAGGCCGTCCGATGGGCCAGGGAGAACGATCTCCCGTTCTTCGGGATCTGTCTCGGGCTCCAGTGCGCCGTGATCGAGTTTGCCCGTAACGTCTGCGGCCTGCCCGAGGCCCATTCGTACGAGTTTGCGCCCGACTCGCCGGACCCCGTCATCTGCATGATGGACTCGCAACAGAACATCACGACCAAGGGTGGCACCATGCGACTGGGCCGATATCCGTGCAGGCTCAGGGAAGACTCCAGGTCGCGCCAGATCTACGACGTTGCTGAGGTCAGCGAGCGTCATCGACATCGCTACGAAGTGAATAATGCTTACCGCGAAATACTCGAGGAACACGGCCTGGCCATGAGCGGGCTCTCGCCCGGGGAACTCCTGGTCGAGATGATCGAGTTCTACGATCACCCCTGGTTCGTGGGGTGCCAGTTCCATCCGGAACTCAAGAGCCGCCCGACCCGACCCCATCCGCTTTTCGCGTCGTTCATCGGTGCGGCCGTGGAGCGAGCTTCCGGAGACACAGTGTCCGACGAGGCCAAAGAGACGGGAGCGGCGCTGGGTGCCGGTGATTGATGTTCGACGACTTCACTCTGATTTCGGGCCCGTGCCTGCTTGAGGACCACGGTCTGAACCTGGAGATCGCCCGGGAACTCGCCCACATGTCGCGCGAGCGTTCCCTTCCCATCGTCTTCAAGGCGTCGTTCGACAAGGCCAACCGATCGCGGTTTGACGCGGAGCGCGGCCCCGGCCTGGCTGCCGGGCTGGAGGCGCTGGCCCGCGTGAAGGAAGGCTCCGAGCTTCCTATCCTGACCGATATTCACGAACCTGATCAAGCCTCAGAGGCGGCCAAGGTGGCCGATATCCTCCAGATTCCGGCGTTTCTCTGCCGTCAGACGGATCTCATCATTGCGGCAGGAGAGACCGGCAAGCCCGTGAATATCAAGAAAGGCCAGTGGGTGGCTCCGGAAGACATGGCGGGGGCTGTCGGCAAAGCTCGCCGCGCCGGCGCTCCGGAAGTAGCCGTGACGGAGCGCGGCACATTCCTGGGGTATGGTGACTTGGTCGTGGACATGCGGGCGTTCCAGCGAGTCGCCCAGGCGTGCGGTGTGCCGGTGATCTTCGACGGCACGCATTCCGTGCAGCGCCCCGGGAGGGCGGACGGCTCGAGCGGGGGCGATCCAGAGTTCGTTCCGGCCCTGGTCAGGGCCGCCGTGGCCGCCGGATGCGACGGGCTCTTCCTCGAGGTGCATCCCGACCCGGCCTCAGCACCCTCGGACGGATCGAACATGCTTCCTCTCGCGCAGCTCGGCGCGTTGCTGGACGATGTCCTCGCGATCCGCGGTGCGTTGGGGGCGGGAGGCACCTCCTCCGCGCGAAGCGAGCCGTGACGGTCGGGGAAGCTCAGGGCTTGGACGGAGATCTGGCGCGTGCGGTCAAGCTCGTCGTGCTCGATGTCGACGGTGTGTTGACGGACGGCGGCATTTATGTGGGCGTGACGGCAAGCCGTGAGGCCGTCGAGCTCAAGCGGTTCGACAGCCAGGACGGCCTCGGCGTGAAGATGTTGCTGTGGGCCGGAATCGAAGTCGCGATGGTTTCGGGACGGGTCTCTGAAGCCACCTCCCTCAGGGCGGCCGAGCTGGGGGTCACCGAGTGCCATCAGGATGCCGGAGCCAAGAAGCTCCCCATCGTACGCGACCTTCTCGAGCGAAAGGGGCTCGAGTGGGGCGATATGGCGATGGTCGCCGACGACCTGGCTGATTTGCCGGTGTTGCTGCGAGCGGGCCTGCGGATCGCCGTGGCGAACGCGGTTCCGGAGGTTACGAAGGTTGCCCACTGGTGTACCAGGGCAGGTGGAGGGGAGGGCGCGGTGCGCGAGTTCTCTCGGGCGCTGCTGTCCGCACGGGGGGAATGGGAGCGTCTTGTCGACGAGTACGTGGAACAACGAAGCGATGACTGAACAAACGGATCAGGCGCAAGTAGGCACCGTGGCCGAAATTCTCCAGGAAGCTCGCCGTGTCCTGGAGGTCGAGGCGGGGGCTGTGCAGGCCTTGGCGGAGCGGCTCGACGAGGACTTTGCCCGCGCGGTGCAGCTGTTGTTGGACCTCCCGGGGCGGGTGGTGGTCTCTGGCCTCGGCAAGAGCGGCATCATAGCGCGCAAGATTGCCTCCACGCTCACGTCCACAGGGACGGCCGCCCACTTCCTCCACCCTATCGAGGGCCTTCACGGCGACCTTGGCATCGTCCGACCGACCGATGTGGCCATTCTGATCTCGAAGAGCGGCGACACCGATGAGCTCGACGGCTTGGTGGAGTACTTGCTCCGGGCGGGTGTTCCGATCATCGCGATGACGGGGGCCCCCGATTCCCCGCTGGCCGTGCAGGCCACGGTTGTCCTGGACTGTTCGGTCGAAGAGGAGGCGTGTCCCATGGATCTGGCGCCGACGTCGTCCACGACAGCTACGATGGCCCTCGGCGATGCCCTCGCTGTGGTATTGCTTAAACGCAAGGGATTTCGGGAAGAAGACTTCGCGCGCCTTCATCCCGGTGGAGCGCTCGGGCGCAAGCTCACGATGCGTGTGGCGGACGTCATGGTGGCGAAGGACTACCCGAGCCTCCAGGGGAGCGCGGTCATGAGAGACTGCATCGTGCCGCTGGCCGAGATGCGGGGCACGGTACCCATCGTGGATTCGGACTACCGTGTCATCGGCGTGGTAACGGCGGGGGACCTCACGCGGCTCATGGAGCGTAACGAAGAGTTCCTCGATGTCGGTGTGGCTACGGCGATGACCGAGACTCCGCAGGTGGTCCGGGCAGACCAACTGGCGTCAGGAGCGGTACGCACCATGGAAGAACACGGCATCATGGCGCTTCCGGTCGTGGACCACCACGGTCGACTGGAGGGCATTGTGCACCTCCATGATCTCTTGAGGTCAGGAGTGGTATAGCGTTGACAAGGAAACAGTTAACGGAAAGCGGGCTGCTGGGTGTCACGTGTGTTGCGCTGCTGGCCGCGTGCGGCGTGGAGGATACCCGTCCGGTGGTGTCGCCCGAGTTGGTGGCGATGCAGGCGGACCAGGTGATCTTCAATCTGGAGTACCTCCTGCAGGTCAACGGCGTGCGCGAGGCGATCGTAAAGGCCGATACGTCCTACCACTTCCGTGATTCCACGGTCGTCTACCTCCGGGGTCACGTCGAGCTCAGGTCGTTCGACGATGAAACAGGCGCCGGGAGGGCTGTACTCACAGCGGACCGGGCCCGCCTGGACCAGGCGAACAGCTCAGTCACCGCTTCCGGCGGTGCGGTTCTGGTAGTTGTGCAGATCGACCGGGAGATCCGGAGCGAAGAGATCCACTATGCCCCGCACCGCAACCGGGTCTGGAGCGATTCGGCGACCTGTAGCCGAGAGGGTGACAAGGTCGTGGAGGGCTCGGGCTTTTCCGCCAACCTGGACTTCACCTTGGTGGAGATCACGAACCCACGTTCCCGCCCTGGAGGGGACTGCCGCTGATGCTCGGTGCCCGTGGCCTTACCGGTGCGGTGCTCGTCGTCGGTTTCCTGTTGGGTGGCGTGGGTCCGGCCGGCGCGCAGAGTCGCGACTGCGAACTCGTTTCGGCCGAGAAATCGATAACCCGGGGGCCGCAGAACGCGAGCCGCCGCAGTTGGATCACCAAGCCGGTTTTTCGGTGCGATGGAGGCACTCGGATCCAGGCCGACAGTTCGGTTCACTTCCACGGTTCGGCCCTGCATCAGTTCTACGGGAACGTCAAGTTCGTCGACCAGGGCAGGGAGATGAGCGCGCAGTTCGCGCAGTTCTTCGCCCGTACGGGGCGGCTCGACGCCCGTGACCTTTCGCAAACCCAAGGCGCCGCCGAAGGCGTGCGGATCGTGACCTTCGGGACCGGTGATACGATCACCGGCAGCGGGTTGGTGCTGCTTCAAGCCAACGAACGGCGGCCGGAGGACCAACTCACGGTCAGGGGCGGCCGACCACGCGCCGTATTCCACACCCGGGGCTCTACGGAGACCACTGGTGAGGAGGAATCGCCCGACGACGCGGGCTCCGCGCCTTTCGAGATCGTGGGCGACCTGATCTACATGGAGGGCGAAAGTCTACTGAGGGCCAGGGGCCGGGTGGAAATCGAGCGAGGCGACCTCCGGGCGTATGGTGATTCCATCGAGTTCGACCGGGCCGACGGACGGCTGCTGTTGTTCCGCTCGGCCCGCATTCTCCAAGGCAACCTCGACGTGCGTGGCGACACGATCGAGGTGCTCATGCCCGGCGATGCCATCGAGGAACTCGAGTCCCGCGGCCACGGTCGCCTGAGAGCCGGCAGTGTGTTCATCGACGGCAAGGTGCTGCATGTATTCTTCGAGGAAGATCAACCGAATCGGGTGATCGCGCTTCGGCGTCCGACGCCGGTAGTGGAGGTCGCCGGCACTGCCGGGCCGGACAGCACGGGGGTCGCCGAGTCCGGCGAGCGGGGCACCAGGGAGGTCGACCCCGTGCCAGACCTTGTGGACGAGGAAGAGCCACAGGTCTCAGATTCGCTCCCTCCAGCGGAATTGCGCGCCGAGGGCTTCGCCGTAACCGCGGACTCGATCGACGTGAGCTTGCCCGCCGGAGAGTTGGAGAGGGTGTTCGCCTCGGGCACCGCCCGCGCCATCTCCAGTGCCCGGGACTCGCTGAACGCTCCGGACATGCCAGCGGAGCTACGATCCGACTGGCTTGCGGCCGACACGGTGATCGCCACGTTTCTGCCTCCGGACGAGGTCGATTCCGATGACCGGAATGGCGACGAGGGAAGCGACTACCGACTGGACACCTTGCTCGGACGGGTGAGCGCGAAGACGTTCTATCGCATCGCGCCGCGGGACACGGTGGGGATCCAACCCGACGAAGACGGGCGGCGGCCGTTGGAGCTCAACTACACGCTGGGTGACGAGATCAAGATTTTCCTGAACGCCAACGCCGAAGTCGACAGCATGAACGTTGAGAACCCCAAGGGTGCGTACTTCCAGCCTGTCCGCCCGGCGCCGTCCCCCCCGGATACGACCGGCACGCGCCCCTCCCGGTCGGCGCCGGGCGGGAGGCCCCGCTGATGAGCGAAAGCCGCCTATACGCCGTTGGTCTTACCAAGAGCTATAGCAAGCGGCGTGTGGTCGACGACGTTGAAATCTCCGTCTCGCAGGGTGAGATCGTGGGCCTGCTCGGCCCGAATGGAGCGGGCAAGACCACCACGTTCTACATGATCGTGGGCCTGATTCCGCCCGAGGATGGAAGAGTTTTCCTCGATGCCGAGGAGCTCACGGACGTGCCCATGTTCATGCGGGCACGGAAGGGCGTTGGTTATCTAGCCCAGGAGCCATCCGTGTTCCGGAAGCTATCGGTCGAAGACAACATCAAGGCGATCCTCGAGACGCTCAAGCTTTCCAAGGCCGACGCGGCGGCCCGCTTGGAGGAGTTGCTGGAGGAGTTGGGTATCGCCCACCTTCGAAGAAACAAGGCATACAGCCTCTCCGGGGGCGAACGGCGCCGGCTGGAGATCACCCGCGCGCTGGTGCAGCAGCCCAAGTTCATGCTGCTCGACGAGCCCTTTGCGGGCATCGATCCGATTGCGGTCCACGACATCCAGGTGATCGTCGCCTCCCTCAAGGATCGAGGGATCGGAGTGATCATATCGGACCACAATGTTGAGCAAACGCTGGAGATCGTGGACCGCGCCTACATCATGTACGAGGGCAAGATTCGGGTTAGGGGTAGTGTCTCGGAACTGGTGTGGAACGATGACGTGGCCGAGATTTACTTAGGGCCTACGCTCACCGCGCGGATGCGCAGCCGGTACACCAAGCCGTCGGCAGGGGCTGAATCCCCGGCCGTGGTGGCTGCGCCCGACGCCTGACCCCCACTCGATGAGTAGCTTTGGCCTCCGGCTCTTCCAGAGTCAACAGCTCAAGCAGGAGATGAGGATCAATCCTCGCCTGTACCAGGCGATGGAGTTGCTCTACATGCCGCTGCTCGACCTTCAGCAGCATCTGAAGATCGAGCTCGAAGGAAATCCCTTCCTGGAGATGTCGGAGGAGGACCTCGATGAGGATGTGCAGGTCGAGGAGGAAGGGAAAGAAGAATCGGATGGCGAGATCGACTGGGAGGAGATCCTGCTCGACGGCTTCGACGTCGGAGGCCGACGTGAGCAATTCGAGCAGCGCGAGTATTTCCAGCCCACTGCGGTCGAGACCCACGATCTACGGGACCATCTTCAGGACCAGCTGCGGCTCCTCGACCTCGTTGAGCGTGAGATGAGGTTGGGCGAGGAGATCATCGGTAACGTGAGCGACGAGGGGGCGCTCACCTGCACACTCGACGAGGTGCTGGGAGGCATCAATCCCTGGGTGCGAGAGCTTCGGAATGAAGCGCGCACCGAGATCGGGGTGATCGAAGACGAAAAGGAACGGCTCCTTGCGCTCGAGGAGGTCGAGGAGGTTTTCAGGCCTTACGAGATGCCCGAGGCCGAGGCCTTGCTAAGAGCGATTCAACGGTTCGACCCGCCGGGCGTGGGGGCCCGAGACCTCCAGGAGTCCATCCTCATCCAACTCCTGCTCCTCGACAAGGAGGACTCGCTCACTTACCGGATCGTCTCGGACCACTTCGAAGATCTCATCAACCACCGGTGGGCTGATGTGGCGAAAACCCTCGGGGTGAGACCGAAGGACGTTCAGGATGCCGCGGACGAGATCGCAAAGCTCGATCCCAAGCCAGGACTGAGGCACTCGGCCGACCCTGAGCGGTATGTCATCCCGGACCTGATCGTCGAGAAAATCGACGGCGAGTACATGGTCTTCGCGAACGATACGAATCTCCCCCGACTCAGGCTCTCCCGAGCCTACCGCGAGGTCGCCCAGGACAAGAACAAGTTCACGGGCGAAAACAAGGAGTTCATCGCCAAGAAGCTCAACTCGGCCAACTGGATGATCCAGGCGATCGAGCAGCGCCGGCAGACGATGCTCAAGGTCATGAACTTCATCGTGGACCGTCAGTTCGAGTTCTTCGAACGGGGAGTGCAGCATCTGAGGCCACTCACCTTACGCGAGGTCGCCGACCATATCGAGATGCACGAGTCCACCGTCTCACGCGTGACCAACGAGAAGTTCGTGCAAACGCCGAGGGGCGTGTATTCGCTCAAGTTCTTCTTCTCGAGCGGGCTGTCCACCACATCCGGCGAGGACATCTCGGCACGCGGCGTACGCGACAAGATCCAGAAGCTGGTCGAAGACGAGAACACATCGAAGCCGCTCACCGACCAGGCCGTCGTGGAGTTCCTGAAGTCGGACGGGATCAAGATCGCGCGCCGTACCGTGGCGAAGTACCGCGATCAACTCGGCATCCTCCCGGCTCGCATGCGGAGGCGGGTCTGATACGCGATGGATGAGACCGTCCTGGAGTCCGCCGGAGCGACCGGTGACCGGCCTGCGGAGGGTGCAGTTTCGCACTTGAAGATTCGGCACGATTTCGCGGTGGTGATCCCGGCCTTCAACGAGGCGCCCGTGGTGCCTGACCTGATCAGGGAACTCCGGGAGGTGTTCGAGCGCTTCGACCTGGACGGCGAGGTGATCCTGGTGGACGACGGTTCGTCCGACGGCACCGCCGAAGTTGCACGCCGGGAGGGCATGGGGTGGAGCAACCTGCGGGTGCTCAGCCACCGGACCAACTTGGGCAAGACGGAGGCGATGATTACGGCCGCTCACGCCACCGAGCGCGAGTACCTGATTCTATTCGACGCCGACCTCCAGCATCTTCCGGCGGACATCCCGCGTTTTCTGGAGAAGCTCGAGGAGGGGTGGGACATGGTCACGGGCCGCAAGGTGGGCGCCTACGACAAGAAGGCCGTCTCCGGCATCTACAACGCGCTCTCGCGGCGGATCTTCCGCGTTCCGGTCTCGGACCTCAACTCCATGAAGGCGTTCCGCCGTTCGATCCTGACCAACCTCCACCTTCGTCATGACTGGCACCGCTTCTTCGTGGTATTGGCGCACGCCCGCGGGCACAGCGTCGCGGAGATCGACGTGGAGCTGTACCCCAGGAGGTCGGGCACGTCCAAGTACCGCGGGCCGGTCCGCGTCGCCGTCGGCCTGATGGACATGATGGCGGTGTGGTTTCTGCTGTTTTTCTCTCGGAAGCCGCTCCTCTTGTTCGGCTCTGCCGGGGTGGGGCTCATCGCATCCGGGCTGGCCGTTGCGGGTGTGGCGTTCTACTTCCGCTTTGTGGAAGGGCAGGGCTTCCGTCCTCTTCTCTACCTGGTCATGCTGCTGGAGACGCTGGGCTTTTTGTTGGTTGGGATCGGGCTGCTGGCCGAGATGGTGGCCGGCGTGCGCGACGAGCTGGACTCGCTCAGGAAGCAGAGCGAGTAGTGGGCGAGCCCGCCGACGGACACCTCCGCCGGGTGCTGGTCGTGGTAGGCACCCGCCCGGAGGCCATCAAGATGGCGCCGGTGCTCGACGCTCTGAGGAGCGACGGCCGAGTGGACTCTCGCTTGGCGCTCACAGGGCAGCACACCGATCTCGTCGACCAGGTGCTGGACATGTTCGGGATGGTGCCCGAGTACGACCTCGGGATCATGCGGGACGGCCAGAGCCTTTATGACGTCGCGCATGCCTGCTTGGACGGCCTGCGAGAGGTGGTGACCGACTACCGCCCCGACGTCTTGCTGGTGCAGGGAGACACCGCCACCGTGTTCTTCGGCTCCCTTGTGGGCTACTTCGAGGATGTGCGGGTGGGTCATGTGGAGGCGGGGCTTCGGACGAAGGACAAACGCGCGCCGTTCCCGGAGGAAATCTTCCGGCATTGTTGCGACGTGATCGCCGACCACCACTTTGCGCCTACGCGGCACGCGAGAGAGAACCTCCTAGCCGAAGGCGTCTCGGAAGAGACGGTTCACCTGACGGGAAACACGGTGGTGGACGCATTGCGGACCGTAGCGGAGCGGGGACGGCCGGTGTGCGACCCGACTCTGGCAGACGTGATTGCGGGCGACCGGCGGATGGTGTTGCTCACGGCGCACCGGCGGGAGTCGTTCGGGGAGCCACTGCGGCGGGTATTCCGGGCGGTCTTGGAGATCGCCGACGCCCATCCGGACGTCGAGATCGTCTACCCGGTGCATCCGAATCCGAACGTCCTGGAGCCGGCGCGTGAGATTCTGTCCGGGCACGCACGTGTCCACCTGATCGATCCACTCGGTTACGCGGACCTGGTGGCCGCGCTCCGGCACTCGTCGCTCATCCTGACGGACTCGGGCGGCATCCAGGAGGAAGCTCCCACGTTCGGCACGCCTGTGCTGGTGCTGCGCGAGGTCACAGAGAGGCCGGAGGGCATCGAGGCGGGCGTGGCCTGCCTGGTCGGCACGGAGCCAACGAGGATCATCAGCGAGGCCTCGCGCCTCCTCGCGGCCGATGGAGCCAGGGACGACGCCCCGAACCCTTACGGAGACGGCCGCGCCGGCGAGCGCATCGCCGACATCATCATCGCAAGATTGCTGAGCGTGGCCCGGTCCACCACGGACTGGGAGGCCCCGTGAACATTCTGATGCACTGCGTCTACTTTCCGCCCGAGGTGGGCGGTCTCGAGAGCCATGTCTACTACTTGTGCCGGGCGCTTGTGGAGCGCGGGCACCGGGTCAGCGTGGTCACGTCCCGTTCGATACGGGGGCTTCCCGAGCGGGAAATACTCGACGGCATCGACGTATGGCGAACGTGGTTGCCGGCGCGGAATCCTTTGGGATGGACGCTCCATGCCGCGCTTTCCACGCCCCGTCTGAGCCAGCTGGCACGGAGTGCCGACGTGATCCATGCGCAGGCCATGCAGTCGGTGTTACCGGGCTACGTGGCCAAGAGGGCGGCGGACACCCCGCTGGTGGCCACCTGGCATACGTCGCACTTCCTCAAGCGGGCCGAGAGCCGTTTCTGGCGGCCCATCTTCCAGAAACTCATCGAGTGGACGGACTACAATCTGGCCGCCAGCCAGGAAATCGCCGGCGTTGCGGAGGGCATCGCGCCAGGCGTCAGCGTGGAGGCACTCCCCAACGGCGTCGAAACCTCGCTCTTCCAGCGCACGGCGCCGTCGATGGTCCAGGGAGATCGGGCGCGCATCATCGTGCCGCGTAGGCTTTACGAGAAGAACGGCGTGGAGTTCTTCGTGCGCGCCATGCCGCTCATTGTCGAGCAGGTCGATGCCGAGGCGGTGATCATTGGAGACGGGCCCGAGCGCACCAAGCTGGAGGAGCTTGCCCGAAGCCTCGACATGGCGGACAGAATCCGGTTCCTGGGCGCTCGCCCCAATAGCGAGATGCCGGGCCTCCTCTGCTCGGGACGTGTGGCCGTCTTCCCGTCGCTCATGGAAGCCACCTCGATCGCGGCACTGGAGGCCATGTCGTGCGAACTTCCCGTGGCGGCTTCCAGGGTCGGCGGCCTTCCGGAAATCGTGGACGATACCGTCGGCGCACTTTTCGAGCCTGCGAATCCTACGGCGCTGGCCCACGCCGTGATCGGACTTCTCGTGCGGGATGACCTCGATGCGGTAGGCGCGCGCGCGCGCGAACGGGTGGTGAACCACTGGAGCAACGCCCGCCTCACCGACCGGCATCTGGAGATCTACCAGGCGGTTCTGGATGGACACCGGCGGGAGGCAGCATAGAGGATGGCGCGCGGTGGGAAGAAGGGCAGGGAAGAGGCGGCCGCGTCCCCTGTCGCGCATGAGTCCCCGGCTGGGGCCACGACCGGCCCGGAGATTCCCCGTTGGGTGCCACCCGTGCTCTACGGCGTGGTCACCCTCTTTCTGTTCCGCTCGTTCGTGTTCTCCGACGCGATGCTCGTCGGCCAGGACACGTTGGGCCTGGGCTACATGGCGCGTGAGTTCTACGCCACTGCGCTCAAGCAAGGCACCTTTCCGCTTTGGAACCCGATCATCCTGGGGGGCACTCCGTTCCTCGAGTCGCTTGCGGGTGGGGACTCACTCTATCCGCCGAGCGTGCTTCTCCTGCTGGTCATGTCCACGTACCGCGCCCTGGGCTGGAAGCTCGTGCTGCATGTGTTCCTGGCGGGGCTCTTCATGTTCGGCTGGACGCGGGCGCTCGGACGCTCCAGGGCGGCGGCCCTCCTGGCCGGCCTCGCCTACCTGCTGGCTCCCTTCATGGTCACGCTGGTCTATCCTGGTGCCGACGGGCGAATCTTCGTGACGGCTCTCGCACCCCTGATGTTCTGGGTGACCGAGTCGGCCCTCGTGCGGCGCTCGTTCCTGCCCCTCGCCGGGATCTCGCTGGTCGTTGGGCTGATCATCCTGACCACGCATTTCCAGATGGCCTACTTCCTGTTCGGAGCGGTGGGCGTGTACGCGGCCTTCCGTTGCGTTCAGATCGGGCGAGGCCGCGGCGGCGGCGATGGCCAGTCAGGGGTGCGGCAGGCGGCGACCCGCTTCGGGGCGTTCCTGGCCGCGGCGGTCGTCGGTGCGGGGATCGGTGGGGTTCAGCTGCTTCCGGCGGTGGACTACGTCACCGAACACTCGCGGCGGACCGCCACTACGGTGCGGGCCTCCGACGAGAGCGGCGTCGCCTACTCCAGTTCGTGGTCGCTCCACCCGGAAGAGGTCATGAGCCTGGTTGTGCCTGAGTTCGTCGGGAACTCCGGGGGAAGCGCGGCGTGGGCCCAGGGCACGTACTGGGGGCGTAACCCGATCAAGTTCAACCACGAGTATGTAGGTGCGGTTGTGCTCCTCCTGGCAGGGCTCTCGTTCTTCGGTGCGCCCAGGAAGGGCCTCCGCCTCTTTCTTGTGGGAATGGGTGGGGTGGCGCTGCTCTTCGCGCTGGGCCAGCACACCCCTGTGTGGCGCATCTTCTACGAGGTCGTGCCCGGCATCTCGCTTTTCCGGGCGCCCTCGCAGGCCATATTCCTGTTCGGCTTCGCGGCGACTACGCTCATGGCGTTCGGCGTGGACCGGGTGCTGGAACTGGTTCGCTCGGGCCAGGGCGACACCTGGCGGCTCCCCATGCGCTACATGTGGATTTGTGTGGGCCTCCTCGCGGCTCTCACGGTTATGGCTGCCGGGGGTGCCCTGACATCGGCATGGGCCACTGTGCTGTACTCGAACATGCCACCCGACCGTGCACAGGCGCTCCAAACTCTGACGCCGTTCATCGTGCGGGGCTGCTTCGTGGTGACGGCCCTGTGTGGCGCGGCCATGGGCGCCGTGTGGGCGCACCGTGCCGGGTTGTTATCGCCAATGGTGCTGGTCGCGGCTCTCGGCGTCCTGGTCTTGGTCGATCTGGTGCGTATCGACGCCCCGTTCATTCAGACGATGGACTTCGCGCGCCTCGGGACACCCGACCCCAACGTTCAAGCCATCCTGGATCGCCAGGCCCAGGAGCAGCCGTTCAGGCTGCTCTCGCTCGGCGGAAGGTTCGGACCTGGTCAGGATGTGACGCCCGGTCAGTTCGGCCTCGAGTTGGCCGGCGGTCACCACCCCAACGACCTGGCGCGCTACCGCGAATTGATTGGAATGGTGGGAGGGGGAATTCCCACGCATCTGATACTCAGCACCAACGTTCTGCGCATCTTGAACGTGGGTTACCTCATCTGGCCCGAGCACGGGCGCTTCGGGCGGCTGGAGGAGGTAATGCCGCCCGCGACTGTGGAGAATCTCCAGCTGGTCAGCCAGACGACCCTCCAGGGCCAACCGTACGAGACCGTCTACTCGTTTACCGCCCTTCCGCGTGCCCGCCTGGTGGCCGAGGTCGTGGTCCTCCCCGATGAAGAAGCCGTGCCGTTCATCCTGAGCGAGGACTTCGACCCGGTGAATCAGGTCGTGCTCCCGGAGCCACCACCGACTGCGCTGGTCGCTGGGCCCGTCGACGGCGAGGTGGAGTGGATCTCGCGCGGGATCAACGAGCAGGAGCTCGTGGTGCGGGCGGATCGCCCTTCGCTGTTGGTGATCGCCGACAACTGGTTTCCCGCGTGGCACGCCCGGGTGAACGGCCAGGACGCGCCGGTTCTGCGGGCCAACCACACGCTGCGGGCGATTCCCGTTCCCGCGGGAGAGAGCACGGTGTCCGTGTACTACGCGTCGGGCCAGCTCCGCGCGGGTCTATGGGTGACGGTGCTGAGCTTGCTGATGGTGCTCGGGGTGGCCGTGGTCTCCTACGTGCGTGGACGGCAGCCGCCATCCGAAGGGGAAGGCTAGCATGAAGAAGGCGGGGATCCGCCTGCTCCAGCTCGGGCTCACCGTGATGGTCACGTGGTTCATCATCGACCGCCTCGGGGTGAGCCTCAGCGATTTGGGTGAGTCCAGCCTCGAGCAGTGGCGTCCGAACCTGCTGGTGCTAACGGGGTCGATCCTGGTGCTTCTCCTCGGCTACTTCATGTCGGCGGTCCTGTGGGGCCGTATGGTCGCGGATCTCGGCGGCCCGGAAATCCCGATGTGGCGTGCGGTCAGGCTGTTCATGGTCGCGAACATGGGGCGCTACGTGCCGGGCAAGGTGTGGCAGATCGCTGGCCTGGCTCTGTTGGCGAAAAAAGAGGGCGTCTCGGCCAGGATTGCGACTGGCGCGGCGGTGCTCGGCCAGGGATTCGCGCTCATCGGAGCCACAGTGCTGGGGCTCGGTGCGTTCTTCGGTCCCAACGAGGAGTGGCGCACCGTGGGATGGGTGGGGGTCATGGTCGTCTCGGTCTTGGCGCTCGGAGTGTTCACGCCGGCCGTATTCGGCCGTCTGTTGGCTCTTTGGTTCCGAGTCACCGGCGAGGAAGCTCCCGCGCGGCTCCAGCGGCGGTCCACGTTCGGACTGCGCTGGCTCGCCTTCTATACGTTGAACTGGGCCGTGTACGCTACGGCCTTTTGGTTACTTTACCTGAGTTTTGGAGATTTTGCGCCGTTCATTCAAATGGGACCTGCTTTCGCCGCCGGTTACGTCGCGGGGTACTTGGCGTTTTTCGCACCGGCGGGCGTAGGCGTCCGCGAGGCTGCCATCATCGGATTTCTCACCCCTGCAATGAGCATCGAGGCCGCCACCGTGTTGGCCGTTATCGCTCGAATCTGGACTACGGTGGTCGAGGTGGTCCCCGCCGGTATCTTCGCAGCGCTCCATGCGGTCGAGAGTCCCGCCGTACGGGCCGGGAGCGACTGACGTGTCCGACGGTACGCTGGTCATCATCCCCACGTTCAACGAGGCCGAAAACATCGTCGGCATCGTATCTGCGGTCCTGTCCCAAGGGCCCGACATCCATGTCCTGGTGGTGGACGACAACTCACCGGACGGGACCGGAGCGATGGCGGAGGATCTAGCCCGAGACGACGAGCGTGTGTACGTCCTCAGGCGTAAGGGAAAGCATGGGCTCGGCAGGGCCTATCTTGCGGGGTTCAAGTGGGGCCTCGAGCGTGAGTACAGCCTCATCTGCGAGATGGACGCCGACTTCTCGCATCCCCCCGACAGGCTTCCTGCGCTCATCGAGAAGGCGACGGAGTTCCCCGTCGTCCTAGGCAGCCGCTACGTGGGTGGGCGGGTCAACGTGGTGAACTGGCCGATGAGCCGCCTGCTCATCAGCCTCTTTGGCAGTTGGTACGCGCGCACGATCACGGGACTTCCGATCCGAGACGTTACAGGTGGCTTCAATCTGTGGCGGCGGGAGGTCTTGGAGGCGATCGACCTCGATCGGATCGAGTCCAACGGATACGCGTTCCAGATCGAGCTGAAATACCGCGCGTGGCGCCGGGGTTTTTCGCTCGTCGAGATTCCGATCGTATTCACGGAGCGGCAGAGCGGCGAGTCCAAGATGTCCAAGGCCATCATGCGCGAAGCCGTGTGGAGAGTATGGAAGCTCCGGCTCCTGAGCCTGTTCGGCAAACTCCAGTGACTGAAGGCCGCATCGGGCGCGATTTCTACGAGGACACGGACTACTTCGAGGCCGGCGCCGGGCACATCACCGACCTGGAGAGCCCTTTCCAGCGGTACCGCGTGGCAAAGGTGTTGGAGCTCTTCGAGCCAGGGCCGGAGGCGCGCGTGGTCGACCTCGGGTGCGGATGGGGCACGTTCTGCTTCGCTCTGGGTCATCGCGTGAAGGAGATGGTGGGGGTCGATTTCAGCCAGAAGAGCGTCGATCTGTGCAATGCAGGTCTGGAGGATCGAGACTTGCCGGGTGTTCGTTTCGTACGCGCCGACGCACGCGATACCGGACTCGAAGAAGGGGCGTACGATCTGGTGATCGCGGCGGATCTTGTGGAGCATCTCTATCCCGACGACACCGTAGCCACCCTGAACGAGTGTCGGCGCATCCTCAAGCCCGGCGGCCGGATCTCCATCTGGACGCCCCACCGGGGACACGTGCTGGAGATCCTCAAGAACCGCGACATCATTCTGAAGCGAGACGTGAGCCACGTCGACTATAAGTCGCTGGACCGCTTGAAGAGTTTGCTCGACGAAGCCGGGTTTCTCGTGGAGAAGGCGTACTACGCGGAGTCCCACGTTCCGGGCCTGCGAGGTGTGGAGAAGGCGTTCCTCGAGTGGGTGCCTCTGTTGAGGCGCCGCATCGCGGTGCTGGCTCGCAAGGAGTGAGCGAGTACTTTAGACGCTGACGATTCGCTCGCAACGGGAGATCTTCATGCGTTTTCATGGTAGGCTGGCCGCCATGGCCTTCCTCCTCCTCGCCTCGCCGTCGGCGTCCTTCGCTCAAGAGCATTTCGATCTGTTGATCCGGGGTGGGCGCGTCATCGACGGCACCGGCAATCCCTGGTTCTATGCCGACGTCGGCATCAGGGACGGCAAGATCGTCGCGGTTGGCCCGCTCGACGGCGCCACGGCGGACCGAACGCTCGACGCCACGGGCAAGGTGGTCTCGCCGGGTTTCATCGATCTGCATTCGCATGCCGGTGACCAGGGTAGGGGTGCCGCCGCCCGGAGGAGCCTCTCCGACCGGGACGTACGAAGCCGCTCTGCCCCTAACATGATCGCCCAGGGTGCGACCACGCTCGTGGTCAACCAGGACGGGCGCTCACCCTGGCCCATCCGCGACCAGGTGCAGACCTACCGGGATCGTGGCACGGGCCCCAACACAGCTGTTTTGGTGGGTCACGGTCGCGTGCGCAGCATGGTCATGGGCGAAGACTTCCAGCGTGAGGCCACCGCCGAGGAAGTGGCGGCCATGCAGGAGTTGGTCCGCCAGGCCATGGAGGAGGGTGCCTATGGCATGAGTGCCGGCCACGAGTATTCGCCCATGATCTGGTCCACCACGGGTGAGGTCGTGTCGCTCGTCGAGGAAGTAGCTCCATACGAGGGCGTGTACATCGTGCACGAGCGCAGCTCGGGCGCAGAGCCCATGTGGTGGTGGCCCAGCCAGGATGAGCCGGGGGCCCCTACCATGCTCGACGCCGTGATGGAGACCATCGAGGTGGCCGAGAGGACCGGAGTCACGTCGGTTCAGACCCACATCAAGGCCCGAGGGGCCAACTTCTGGGGCTCGGGCGAGGCGATCATCGGCCTCATCCAGCGGGCGCGCGACCGGGGAGTGAACATCTGGGCGGACGCCTATGCCTACAACACGACGGGGAGTGATGGTCGCACGGTGCTCATTCCTCAGTGGGTGCGCCGGATGGCGACCAGGGAAGCGAGCGGCAACGGAGGCGCCAACTACGCCGCCACGCTCAGGAGTGTCCTCGAGACACCAGGCGGAGAGGACAAGGTGCGGGAGGACATTCGCCATGAGATGCTCCGGCGCGGCGATGCCGACAACATCCTCGTGCTCGATCATCCTGATTCCTCTTTCGTGGGAAAAACCCTGAGAGAGCTTGCCGGGGAGGCGGGCGTCTCGACCATCGACATGGCCATCAAGCTCCAGCTCGAGGGCAACCCCAGTGAGCCGGGCGGCGCTCGGCTGCGAGGCTTCTCTCTCTCGGAGGTGGACCTCGAGAACTTCTATGCGCAACCGTGGGTCGCCACGGCCAGCGACGCTGGGATCACCATGCCCGGTGACGGTCCCACGCATCCACGCTTCTACGGCAACTTCCCCCGCAAGATCAGGCGGTACGCGATCGAGCGCGGGATCGTGAGCGTGGAGGGGGCCATCCGGTCCATGACGTCACTGCCGGCCCAGATCCTGGGCCTGCGTGACCGTGGGATGATCCGAGAGGGTAACTGGGCGGATATCGTGGTGCTCGACCTTGCAACGGTCAGGGACAAGGCCACGGCCCTGGATCCCCACCAGTACCCCGAGGGGATCGAGCACGTGCTGGTCAACGGGGAGTTCGTGATCGAGAACGGCGAGCACACGTGGGCACTTCCGGGCATGGTGCTCACGCCGGCCGGCAAGAAGGATCGGCCGGCGGCCGGGGTCCAGGTCGGCACTCTCTACCGGCGCGCGCGAGTGATCGACGGTACTGGCGCCCCGGCGTATGTGGCGGACGTTCGCGTGCGTGCGGGGCTCATCGAGAGAATCGGCGACCTGACACCCGTGCCTGGAGAGCGTGTGGTCGATGCCGGAGGCCTGGTGCTGGCGCCGGGCTTCATCGACACACACAGCCACCATGATGGCGGCATCTTCGAGCGGCCCGACGCACTCGCCGCGGTGAGCCAGGGTATCACCACCATCGTGGTCGGTCAGGATGGCGGATCGAGGTTCCCGCTGGCGGATTTCTTCGCGAGGCTGGAGGACTCGCCGGTGGCGGTGAACGTCGCGTCGTTCGTCGGGCACGGCACGCTCCGCTCAGAGGTGCTCGGGGATGACTACCGACGCGCCGCGACAGCTTCAGAGACGGACCTGATGCGGGTGCTGCTGCGTCGAGAGTTGGAAGCCGGAGCGCTCGGCCTGTCCACCGGCCTCGAGTACGATCCGGGCATCTACTCCGAGACCGAGGAACTGATCTCACTGGCTCGCGAGACGGCCCGCCACGGGGGCCGCTACATCAGCCACATGCGCAGCGAGGATCGCGATCTCTGGGCCGCCGTGGAGGAGATCATCGAGATCGGCCGCGAGGCCCGCCTGCCGGTTCAGATCTCCCACATGAAGATGGCCATGAAGAGCCTGTGGGGTCAGGCGGATCGGCTGGTCGCACGTCTCGAGGAGGCCCGCGCAGCCGGCATCGACATCACGGCTGACATCTACCCCTACGAGTACTGGCAGTCCACCATGACGGTGCTCTTCCCGGAGCGGGAGTACACGCGGGAAGCTGCCACCTTCGCGCTGGAGGAACTCGCGCCGCCAGAAGGGTTGCTGATCGCGCGTTTCGAGCCAAATCCCTCGTACGCCGGGAAGACGCTGGCCGATATAGCGGCACTCAGGGGCGTGGATGCCGTGACTGCCTACCTGGATCTCATCGCCGAATCCCAAGCCATGCGGCGCGAGACCGGGAGGGGAGGGGAGAGCGTCATCGGCACGAGCATGGCGACGGAGGACATCGCCCGGCTGCTCCAGTGGCGGCACACGAACGTGTCGAGCGACGGCGGCCTTGCTGGGCGTCATCCCCGCGGGTTCGGTGCCTTCACTCGAGTGCTCGGACAGTATGCCCGTGAAGACGGCCATCTGGGCATGGTGGAGGCGGTCTACAAGATGACCGGACTGGCCGCCGCGCACATGGGCATGGCGGACCGCGGCGTGATCCGGCCGGGTGCCCCCGCCGATCTCGTGCTCTTCGACCCTGAGGTGGTCATCGACCGTGCAACGTCCGAGAATCCGAACACTGTCTCCGCGGGCATCACCGGGGTGTGGGTGAACGGGGAAGAGGTTTTTTTTCACGGCGAGGTTACGGGCGCTCGGCCCGGCCGAGTGATTCGCAGGAGGTAGGAAGGATGGTAGGGATGGTAGGCACGACCCGGTGGGCTCGGATGGTTTTTCTAGCGAGCATGACGCTCGGTGGAACCGTAGGGACTTCGGCGGCCGCGGGTCAGGGTACGCCGCCGGCGACTGCCGAAGCCCGCGTCGACCTGATCTTCGCCCGCTTCGACAACACCCGCTCTCCCGGCTGCGCCGTGGGCGTGGTGCAGAACGGCGATTTGATCCTCGGTCGCGGGTACGGCATGGCCAATCTCGAGCACGGGCTCGCGATCACTCCCAGGACGGTCTTTCGCATCGGGTCGGTTTCCAAGCAGTTCACCGCGGCGGCCGTCGCGCTGTTGGCCCAGAAAGGCACGATCTCGCTGGATGCCGATGTCCGCGATTACCTGCCCGAGATTCCGGCATATGAGCGGCCGGTCACAGTGCGCCATCTGATCCACCACACGAGTGGCATCCGTGACTACCTGGTCCTGATGCGCCTGACCGGCCTGCGCAGTGCGGATTACTACACGGATGCCGAGGTGCTGGACATGCTCGCAAGGCAGGAGGAGCTCAACTTCCTGCCCGGTGACGAGCACCTCTACAGCAACTCGGGTTACTTCCTGCTCTCTCAGATCGTGCTGCGGGCTAGCGGTAGGTCCCTCGCCGAGTACGCCAAGGAAACCATCTTCGACCCGCTGGGAATGACCCACTCGCACTATCACGACGACCGCAATCACATCGTTTCGGACCGCGCCACCGGCTACGCACCTGCCGGGGAGGGTTTCCGCATCAGCGTCACTCAACTGGAGATGGTCGGTGATGGCGGAGTATTTACTACTGTGGAGGACCTCGTCCATTGGGTGAGGAACTTCGACGAGCCGCGCGTGGGCGGCGCGTCTTTTCTGGAGACCGTACACACGAGGGGTCGCCTGACGAACGGCGAGGAGTTGGGCTACGCTTTCGGCCTTGTGCATGGGGACCACCGGGGGCTGCGCACCGTGAGCCACGGCGGGTCCTTCGTGGGCTACCGGGCCGACATCACCACCTATCCCGACGAGGGGCTGGATATTATCACGCTATGCAACGTGAGCGACGCAAGTCCCACTCGGCTGGCCAGGCAGGTCGGCGAGGTGTTCCTGGAGGACCGCATGGGACCGGCTCCTGAGCAGGCGGCGCGGCGTCCGCGGGCGAGGAGGCCCGACGTCGATGGGTCCCCGCCCACGGAGGTCGCCGGGTTGGTGGGCCGATACTACAGCACGGAACTGGATACCACCTACGAGATCGTAATCGAGGGGGGCATGGCCAGAGTACGCGCCGGCCGTGGCATCGATCAGGCCCTCTCACCCGCCGGCATCGACACCTTCACAGCCGGTTCGATGACGTTCCGGATGATGCGTGGGGACGATGGCAGGGTGTACGGCTTTTCGGTCGATGCCGGGCGGGTCCAGCACCTCGAGTTCATGCGTGTGGAAGGAGGTGGCCCTTGATTGGACGTGCCCTCGCGCTGGTGCTGGCGACAGCGCTCACCGGCTGCCAACTCGTTCCGCCGCAGACGGACGAGCTCGACTCCCTTCTCGACGAATGGTTCGAGTTCGCGAAAGAGGAGAATCCGCTCTTCGCCACTCGGACCGGTGATCACAGGTTCGACGACCGCCTCCCCTCGGCCGGCGAAGAGGATCGGGCTCGTGGCGTGGAGCACTCTCGAAACCTGCTCGAGCGACTGGATGGGATCGATCGTGAGCGTCTCACCCGAGACGACCGGATCACCTACGATGTGTTTCGCCACGACCTGAGGAGTGAGGTCGAGGCCGCGAACTTCGACGGGCACCTGATCCCCTTCACGAGCGACTCGGGCTTCCACCTCTCCTTGATACGCCTCCCGAGCAGAGTCCCGCTGGCCACGGCGCGCGACTACCGCAACTACATCAGCCGGCTCCGTGCGGTCCCGGTGTACATGGAGCAGCACATCGAGCTGATGCGCACCGGCCTCGAGCGGGGCTTCACGGCGCCCAGAGTCGTCATGGACGGCTTCGACGGTCCCATCCGCGCGCAGGTCGTCGAGGTAGCGGAGGACAGCGATTTCTACGACCCCTTCCTGAACTTTCCCAGCACCGTACCCGAATCCGAACGGGAGGCGTTGAGGGGGCAGGGCAGGGCGGCGGTGATGGAAGCGGTCGTGCCCAGCTTCCGGGCCCTTCTGGAGTTCATGGTGGAGGAGTACATCCCGGGCACCCGCACCACGTTTGGCGCGCTCCATCTGCCCGATGGCGAGGCCTATTACGACTATCTCGTTCGCGACTTCACCACGCTCGATATCAGTGCCGATGAGATCCATCAGATTGGCCTCGACGAGGTGGCGCGCATCCGCGGAGAGATGGAGGCCGTCATTGAGGAGGTCGGCTTCACGGGAGGCTTCTCGGAGTTTCTGGACTTCCTGAGGACCGACGCACGCTTCTACGCGAAGACGCCCGAGGAGCTGCTCGGGGTGGCCGCCGGGATCGCCAAAGCCATGGATGGCAAGCTGCCATCGCTCTTCCACACGAGTACGCTACCCCGGCAACCGTACGGGGTGGAGCCGGTTCCGGCCGCGATCGCCCCGACCTATACGGCCGGACGCTACGTCGGGGCCTCCCTCGACGGAACACGGGCCGGGACGTACTGGGTGAACACCTACAAGCTGGACTCGCGGCCGCTCTACGTGATGGAATCCCTCACGCTTCACGAGGCGGTGCCCGGGCATCACCTCCAGAACGCCATGGCTCAGGAGCTCGCCGAGCTTCCGGCGTTTCGCCGCTATTATTCGACCTCCGCGTTCGGGGAAGGGTGGGGGCTCTACTCCGAGGGACTCGGCCTGGAGGCCGGATTCTACACCGACCCGTACAGCAACTTCGGTCGCCTCACCTACGAGATGTGGCGCGCCTGTCGCTTGGTGGTGGACACCGGCATCCATGCGATGGGTTGGACTCGGGACGAGGCCATGGACTTTCTCGCGGCCAACACGGCGCTGTCTCTCCACGAGATCGGCACTGAGGTCACTCGATATATTTCCTGGCCGGGGCAGGCGCTGGCGTACAAGATGGGAGAGCTAAAGATCCGGGAACTCAGAGTCCGCGCCGAACAGGTGCTGGGCGCCGACTTCGACATCAGAGATTTCCACCGGGTCGTGCTCACCAACGGCCACGTACCGCTCAGCGTGCTGGAATCACTGGTGGATGAGTACATCGCGGCCGGGGCTTCCCCCTAGCCGGTGCGCGCATTGTGGAGGATCGGATGAAGGATTGGATCAGGAGATCGACCGGCAAGACCATGCTGCTGGTGAGCCTCATGGCGCCGGCCCTCGCTTGGCCGGGGGCGGCCGCCGCGCAGGGCCTGTCGGTCGCCGCCGCCGACGCAGCCACGGACTACGCCGCCGCCATCGACCGGGCGCGGGAGATAATCGGCGAGCTCGTCGCCGAACAGAACATCCCCGGGTTCTCGATCGCGGTAGGCCTCGACGGCGTGGTCCTGTGGTCCGAGGGATTCGGGGTGGCCAACCTCGAACATCGTGTGCCCGTGACCACGCTCACCAAGTTCAGGATCGGTAGCGTCTCCAAGCCGGTGACGGCGATGGCCATGGGAATCTTGATGCAAGAGGGGCGCTTGGACCTCGACGAGCCGGTCCAGACCTACGTCCCGTCATTTCCCGAGAAGGAGTACCCGATCACCGTGAGGCAGGTGAGTGGCCACATCGCCGGCATCCGGCATTATCAAGGAAACGAGAACGCCAGCGCCCGGCGGTACGAGACGGTGGAGGAGGGTCTCGAGATATTCAAGGACGACCCGTTGCTGTTCGAGCCGGGCATCGAATATTCCTACTCCAGCTACGGCTGGAACCTGCTCAGCGCCGTCGTGGAGGGAGCAGCGGGTGTGCCGTTCCTGGATTTCATGAAGGACCGGGTGTTCGAGCCGCTCGAGATGCGGCACACGCTGGCTGGCCACACCGACTCGATCATCGCGCATCGGACGGGGTTCTACGTGCGGTCGCGGGACGATCGCAGGCTCCTCAACGCGCCGTTCGTGGACAACAGCTACAAGTGGGCGAGCGGTGGCTTTCTCTCCACGCCGGAAGACCTGGTGCGCTTCGGCAGCGCCCACCTGAAGTCGGGAATACTCAGTGAATCGACCTTCAAGACATTCTTTACCTCACAGAAGCTAAACAATGGTGAGGAAACGAGTTACGGTATTGGTTGGCGCATAAGCGTGAACGAACGGGGAGAGCGGATCGTGGGCCACACGGGCGGCTCGGTCGGGGGCACCACCGTGTTGCTCGTGAACCGAGACCGCGGCCTGGTGGTGGCCGCGGTAGCCAACATCTCGAGGGCTCGCATGGGTCCTCAGTTGGCGGCGAGGATAGGAGAGCTCTTCCTGGGGCAGATTGGAGGGCCGTGACGTGACGCGAGCTGGGTTCAGGTGTGGCCCTGTGGTCGTGCTGCTCGGGGTCGTCGTTCTCCAGGGATGCTCACTCGTGACCAGAGGGCAGCCAGGGCCGGCGGGCCCTAGTGGCCCGGCCGAGGCAGCAAGGGCCAGTTCACAGCCGCCCTCGGGGGTCGACATTGCGGACCTGCTCAACACGCCGGACGCCGTACCGCGACAGGAGTTCAAGACCAGGAGCGGAAACCCCGAGAGGTATGTGCAAAACGGAAGGCGCTACTCGGTCTTGGAGTCCAGCGAGGGCTACGTGGAGCGCGGCCTGGCCTCGTGGTACGGGGAGGACTTCCACGGGCTGCGCGCATCCAGTGGAGAGCGTTATGACATGTACGGCATGTCGGCTGCGCATCGCTCACTGCCACTCCCCACTTACGTGCGCGTCACCAGCCTCGAGAACGGTCGCAGCGTCGTGGTCCGCGTGAACGACCGGGGCCCCTTCGTCGATACGCAGCAGCGCATCATCGACCTCTCCTATACGGCGGCCCTGAAGTTGGGAGTGGTCGGGCCGGGTACCATGCGCGTGGAGGTCCGGGCGTTGGAGCCGGCCGCGATCGAGCGGCGAGAGCGTTCTATGACTCCTACGGTGGGGTTTAAACTGGGTGAAGGGAAGAAAGGGAAGTAGGAGCAGGGCAAGAACGGATCTGCCTAACTTTACATAATATGTATTATGCGAAGTTGTTACGGCGAGCCAGGTAGGGCCTCGTCTGAACTCGGGTGCTCAGTCCGAGGCGATCTGCCGGACCTCGGCCAACCTCATCTCGAATACGCCCCGCCCCGGATCGTTGTCCTCGAAGGTCTCGAGGATCCGCTCGTAGAGTTCGACTGCACCGGCCGGATCCCGCTGGCGCATGCGCATCTGGGCCGCGTTGTTCAGCGCCTCACGGACCTGAAACTCGAGCTCCGCCCGATCTGCGATCCGAAGATACGTGTCCTCCGCGTCCGACCACCTGCCGGTCTCTTCGTAGGCCCGAGCCAGCAGGAAACCCGCCTGTAGTCCCAGCGGCGTGCGCAGTGAGAGGCCTTCATCCTCGAGAATGCTCACGGCTACAGGCGCGGCATTGGTCTCGAGGCTCATCCTCGCGAGCAGCAAGACTCCTTCTCTCGCGTGGGGGGATGAGCCGAATTGGTCCAGGAACGTGCGCAACAGCGCCTTGGCGTCCTCTTTGGCGTCGAGGCTGATCGTATTGTGGATCACCTCGAGCTGTGTGAGGGCCGTTTGGTCTCGGTCCTGAGTAAAGGTCCAGTAGTAGAAGCCGCCGGCAATGAACAGGGCCAGAATCACGCCCGCGAGAACCAGCGCTTCCGTATTGGATCGTGCCCAGGTTGAGATCTCGATGACCTTGGCGAGAAAGGCGTCGTCTTCTTCCTCGTGGCTGTGCGGGATTCGGCGAGCTCCCGGGTTATGGCGCTTCGACATGCAACGGTCTCAGGTTCAGGCGAACACGTCCAACGGACTGGAAAAGCTAGCGTTGCCCTTTTTGGGGGTCAACGGAGCGCACTCGTTTTAGGTGCCTCCTTTGGTCGCCTTGCGTAGCGCACCGGGCCGCGTGATGACGATGGCCCTCGGCTCTTCACGGAGTACTTTTTCGTAAATCCAATCGTTGAGGGCCGTGGTGACCGTCGAGCGATGAGCCTGGGCGAGGTCGGCGATCGCCTGGTGGGTGAACCAGTGATCGATCCGGATGCGCTTGCCTTCTTCGGTGCCGAACCGATCGGCCAGCGTAAGCAGCACACGGGCGATGCGCGCCCTGGTGGTGTTCCTGGACGCACGCGCGTCCTCGAGGTCGTCCTCGACGGCTGCGAGAAAAACCGAGAGTGTCTTCGGAGACCCTCGGAGTGCCTGCAGCATGCGGTGACCGCTCAGAGGGAGCACTATGCACGCTTCGCCGGCGACGGCGTCGTATCGTCGGGGTGCTCCGCTCAGGGCCTCCTCGCCGAACAATTCCCAGGGCGCCACCACGGCCACGGTGCGGCCAGGCCGGTGCCCATCACCGGGGAGCGAAAGCCGAATGTGTCCCTCGCGTACCAGGTAAACCGCCTCGGATGCTTCGCCGCGCGAGAAGATCACCTGACTTCGGCGGTACCGGACCTCGGTGGCTCGCTTGACGAGACGGTTCACCTTCCGGTCCCGACGAGGAATGATGCGCAGAGGCAAGTCCGCGTCCCTCCTATCCTGTGTGAGCTGGCCGGCGGTGCATGCGGAGCGAGGGGTGGAGCGCCAGCAGCGTGCCTATCAAAAGAACGGGAACCGATAGTAGCGCTGCGGAACGGGGGCCCACCAGATCGCCCAGGATCCCTGTGCCGAGTACGCCGACGGATCCGAGTGCCCAGGCGAGGCCCATGACGATGCCCGAGCCGATACCCGTGCTCTCCGGTAAGATCTCCTGAGCCATCACCACGATGGGCGGCAGCATGGCCATATTGAGAAAACCGGCCATCGCCGCGAAGGCCAACGATGCCGGCGAGCCCGGCGGGAGCCACAGAGCCAGCATGTGGGTCGGCACCGACAGGAGGGTCAGCCCGACCAGAAGGGTACGCCGGTCCATTCGGTCGGTGAGGACGCCGCCGGTCAGCGTGCCGATCGCCTGTGCACCCAGATAGATGCTGAGGGCCACGGCGCCCATGGCCTCCGAAACTCCGGCCTGAGCGGCGATGATGGGCTCCATCGTGAGAAATACACGCTGCACGAAGGCTCCTACGGCGCTGATCCCGAACACAACGCCCAGGGGGCCCTTGAGCGCCTTGAGCACGCGCGCGGGCGAGGGTGGCGGCTTGGCGTCGTTGGCGTCGGCTAGGACGCCGTTCGCCGGTAGCCGCCCGTAGATGACAGCGGCCACGATCAGGCCCGGAATCATCGCCATCCAGAGGCCTTCGAGCCCGACCTGGCCGACCAACCCGACGGCGATCAAGGGCCCGACCGCGAAGCCGATCGCGCCGCCGAACGAGAAGAAGGACAGCCGGACGCCTCTCCCCTGCCCCGTGTCGAGGCTCATGGCCATGGAGGCTGCGGGTGGATGGAATACGGCGCTACCGATTCCGCCCATCATCAAGAGCACCACGAGAATCGTGAACGACGGAGCGAGCCCGATCATGGAGAGGAAGACACCCGAAATAACCGGACCCAGCACCACGAACAGCTTCGGACCGTAGCGATCGGTGAGGTAACCCGCCAAGGGCTGCAGCAGCGAAGCGGCGATCGAGAGAACCATGGCGAGCGTTGCCGCGAGGGCGATCGAGAGCTCCAGCTTGCCCATGATCCTCGGGAGCAGAGGGCTCAGGAATGACGCATACGCGTCGTTGACACCGTGAGCGATCGCCACGACCAGGGCGACGCGAGAGGCACCGCCCAACGTGCGGGTCGGTGGATGGCCGGGCTCTACGGTTGTTGGGCTCATGAAGGCCGGGGTTTCGCTCTATTCGCGGATTGACGGCGTCGGGCCCGCTCGGCCCTTGGGTTCCCTGGCGCGAGGGCGGCCTACGCTTCTATGCTGGGGTATGCCTGAACGAACCCTGGAGGCCCCGTGACGCAACGCATAACCCCGGTATGGGTGGGTTGGATCCCCGCTGTGGCCCTGATGATGGCGGGTTGCCATGCGCCCCCTTCCCCTCCCCCCTCGGTGCCTGTGATGAACGACTCGGAAATTGTGTTCCCAATCACCAATCGCCCTGACGTACGGGGTACTCTCGGCGCCGTGTCGTCGGACCATCCATTGGCATCCGCGGTCGGATTGGAGATCCTGCGCGACGGCGGTACTGCCATCGACGCGGTGGTGGGCATGGCCGCCGTGCTGGCGGTAGTGCGGCCCCACATGAACGGAGTCGGGGGCGATGCGTTCGCCATTTTCTATGATGGTGAGACCGGCCGGGTCACGGGCATGAACGGCAGCGGACGCGCAGGGGCGTTGGCTACGCCTGATTTCTTCGGCCAGCGGAGTAGGATTCCGAGTGATGGCGCCCTGAGCGTGAGCGTGCCCGGGACTGTCGCCGCCTGGGCCGATGCCCTCGACCGGTTCGGGACCAGGTCGCTGGCCGAGGTCATGGGCCCGGCGATCCGGTATGCCTGGGAGGGCTTCCCGGTGTCGACCCGGCTGCATTCCGACCTCGTTGGTGGTGTGCGCGGCCTCAACGATCACGGGCGAGCCCTGTACGCCCCGGGTGGCGACGTCATCGCGTCCGGTGAGCTGTTGAAGAACCCTGCCCTCGCACAGACGCTCGAGACGATCGCCTCCGGTGGCAAGGACGCGTTCTACCGTGGTACGGTAGCCGAGGCGCTCGCCGACTTCATCGAGCGGGAGGGCGGCTATTTGAGGGCCTCCGACTTCGCCGCTCATGAGACCACCTGGCCCGACCCGCTCGAAGGGTCGTACTTGGGCCACCGCATCCTGGTTCTGCCTCCCAACACCCAGGGCATCGCCCAACTTCAGCAGATGGAGATGGTGAAGGCCTTCGACCTGGAGGCCCAGGGACACAACAGCGTGGACTACCTCCACACGCTCATCGAGGTCAAGAAGCTGGCCTTCGCCGACCGGGACCGGTGGGTGGCGGATCCGGACTTCGCACCGGCGCCTCTCGCCCGACTCCTCGACCCCCTCTACCTGCGTGACCGTGCTGGCCGGGTCGATGCGGCCCGGGCCGCCGATGACGTGGCCTCCGGCGTCGAGGGTCGAGCGGTGACGGACGACGACCGGGCGCGGCGCAGCGACTCCGGCGACACCGTCTATCTCACGGCTGTAGATCGATGGGGCAATGCGGTGAGTTGGATCCAAAGCCTGTTCAACACGTTCGGCTCAGGCCTGCTCGAACCCGAGACGGGCATCGTGCTCCAGAACCGTGGAGCGCTCTTCTCCCTCGACGAGGACCATCCCAACGTCGTCGCGCCCGGCAAGCGCCCGTACCATACGCTCACGCCAACCATGGGCCTCCGAGGATCCGAGTTGGCGTTCACCATGGGCACGCCCGGGGGAGACAGCCAAACTCAATCGCTGCTCCAGATCGTCAACAACATGTTCATCTTCGGCATGACCCCGCAGCAGGCGATCGAGGCACCCCGGTTCCGCAGCTACAACGGCCTGCGAGTGGACATCGAGGACCGCGTGCCAGCACGGGTGTTGGCGGATCTGCGCGCCCGTGGGCACGATATGCGGGTCGTCCATGGCTGGACTGCTACGTTCGGGGGCGCTCAGATGATCTACGTCGAGCCCACGAACGGCACGCTTACGGCCGCGGCGGATCCCCGTCGCGAGGCCTACGCATTGGCTTACTGAGGACGACAAACCGACATGGACCGACTCTTTGCCTTGGCCGGCGCCGCGCTGACGCGTCCCGGTGAGTGCTGACCTGAATTCCGAGGACCTGGCCCGCGCCCGTGGGCTTCTCGAGGATGCCGCGCGCGTGTTCATCCTGACCGGGGCGGGCATCAGTGCGGAATCGGGCGTCCCCACGTTTCGAGGAGAGGACGGGCTCTGGCGCTCCTACCGACCCGAGGAACTCGCCACGCCCCAAGCCTTCCGAAGGGACCCGCGCCTGGTCTGGGAGTGGTACGGGTGGCGACGAGGGAGGGTCTCGGACTGTGAGCCCAACGCGGGCCACAGGGCTCTCGCTCGGCTTGCCCTCGACCGTCCGGCCCGGATCGTCACGCAGAACGTGGACGGCCTCCACGAGGTGGCGGCAAGAGACGAGGCCGGCGGATCCGACTGGTCGGCCGCGTCTCCGCTCGAGTTGCACGGATCCCTCTTCCGCGTTCGGTGCACGGAATGCGCCTACCACGGCCGTGATCGCTCCCCCATCGACGCGACCGACAGGGAGGCGCTGCCTTCCTGTCCCGAGTGTGGGGCTCTGCTCCGCCCCGACATCGTATGGTTCGGCGAGGCATTGGATCCCCTGGTGCTCACAGCGGCGTTCGACGAAGCTCGTGGGGCCGATCTCTGCCTGGTGGTGGGCACGAGCGCCGTAGTCCAGCCAGCCGCTTCCTTACCCGGCGTTACGAAGGACGCGGGCGGCTTCGTCATCGAGGTCAATCCTCAGGTCACGCCCCTGACGGACTTCGCCGATGTGGCTCTACAGGGCCCGGCAGGCGTCGTGCTTCCTACGCTGATGGGGGTTTGAGGGCTGCCAAGTCGGCGAGCGAGACGTTGCCCCCGCTCAGGATGATTGCCGTCCCACCCGCTCCGGGCTCGTAAGGACGGTCCGGCAGTTTCGCCGCGAGTAGCGCCGCCAGCCCCACCGCGCCGCCACCTTCGACCACGAGGCTGCGCTCGTGGACGGCAAATGCCATGGCCCGGAGGATGTCGTCTTCTGAAACCAGCACATGCTCATCGACGAGATCCCTCACCATCTCGAAAGTGTGATGGTTCGGGATGCCGATTCCACCCGAAAGCGCGCTCGCGAGGGTGGGCTCTTCGGCCACCTCGATGGGCCGGCCCGCCTCGAGGCTGCGCACCATCACGTTGGCCCGCTCGGCCGACACCGCGGTGATCCAGACGTCCGGACGGACGGCCTTGGCCGCTCGAGCCACCCCTGCCGCCAGCCCGCCTCCCGAGAGCGGAACGACGATCCGGCTGAGGGTCGGCAGGTCATCCAGGATCTCCGCGCTGATGGTGCCCTGCCCCGCGATCACGAGCGGGTCGTCGAACGGATGGACGTAGACCCTCCCGTCCGAGCGATGGATTTCCTGGGCGCGCGCTTCGGCCTCGTCGTAAGTCCTGCCGGCCAGAATCACCTCAGCGCCGTTTCGCCGGATGGCTTCGAGCTTGATGGGGTCCACCCACTCCGGAACGCAGATCGTTACGGGTACCTCGAGGTGGCGAGCCACATAGGACACGGCCCGCCCATGGTTCCCGCTCGAACACGTGACCACTCCCTGTCGGCGTTCCTCCGGTGCGAGGGCGAGCATTCGTGACGCGGCGCCTCGTACCTTGAAGGAGCCCGTCACCTGGAGGCACTCGAGCTTCAGGTGGACAGGGCCACCATGACGCTCAGACAACTCCACATCATGGAACAGGGGCGTGTGCTGTGCGAAACGCGCAACCCTCGAGCGCGTTGCCGCTGGGTCCACGTCTACAGCCCGCCCATGCGGGCGACCTCGGCCTCGGCCGCGATATAGCCGAACGCAGCCCACTGATCCCGGGCGGAGAGAACCTGGTCCAGGATTCGGCCGGCTCTTTCCGTGTCGCCGTCGAGCGCGTAGGACATCGCGATCCCGTACCCTAGGGTCGCGGCCTCCAACGTGGCTTCACCCCCGGGGCCGAGGAGATCCGTTGCGCTCACCTCGCCCTTGAAGAGCAGCAGCAGATCGAGGTAGGACGTGTTCTCGATGATCTCCATGCCCGCGTCGATCCTCCCGAGCATCTCCAGGGCCTCATCACGTAGGCCCAGCCGCCGGAGCGTCAGATAGGACCAGTACGCGGTGGCCACGCGGGTATCGTCGTTCCTGGCCGTGGCCATGCATTCGCGGAGCGCCGCCCGTGCCAGCTCGAACTCGCCGTTCAGGTAGTGCGCCAGCCCAAGGTGATACCAGATGTTGAAGTGCAGCGTGCCGGTCGGGACTCCGAGTGCGTTCGGCAACCCGTCGGGTTCAACCTGGTCGGGTTGCCCGTCGATCATCCTGGTCGCCTCTTTGAGGTCGACGATGGCCTCGTCGAACTCTCGAACCGAGATGTGCCGATGCCCGCGGTGCCTCAAGAAGCGAGCGTCTCCCGGATGCAGTGCGGCGCCCGCACTGAACAACTCGATGGCCGTCCGGTAGTGGGCCAGGTATCCGTGCCTGCGGCCGGCCCAGATGATCGCGTCCGCGTCGGCGGGCGATGCCTCGAGGTCGGACAGCGCGGCCTCGAGCTTCTCCCGACGGTCCGAGGCGACCTCCGGCGGGAATGTCGGCGAGAAAAGCGGCTCACCCAGCAACGAGAGGGCTTCAGCGCGCCCCAGGGCGGACAGTACGTTCGTGCCATCGCCCTGGTACACGTAGCGGAAGGTGACGCACCCGGCGATAGCGCCGGGGCAGTAGTAACTGACGAGCTCGAGCTTCGCGTATTTGCCGTCGGCGGTCCGCACGACGTAGGTAGCAGGCTTGGGCCGCAGAATGTGGCTCACCCAACTGTAGTCGTACCAGTCCTCCGTGGCCGTGTTGACGGTGTCGCCTCGCACCCGGTTGGCGACGTAACCCTCGGCTGGTGCCGTGGTCAGCGAGTCGAAGGGGACCGTGGCTTCCAGAACGCCCCCTTGGCCGGTGAACCCGGGTCCCCCGTTCACGATGATGCTGTGACGGCGAAAGGCCAGGTCCCAATTTGTCCCCTCGGGGTCGTCGACCGTGGAGCCGCGCGAGAAGTCGAAGTAGCTCCAGACCTCTTTGGTCGCGTCAGCCGTATAGACCACGGGGCCGATCAGGGCCGAACCGGTCTCCGATGGTACGGCGGGGGTGGGCTGGAACATATCGAGCTCGGGGCGCCGCAAGGACGCGGCCACAAAGGCGGCGGCCACGCCCATCACCACGAGCGTGATCACGATGAACGGGATCTTCGCTTGGAGGCGTCGCCCTTGTCCTAGATCCGACACGATCCGCTCCGGTGAAGACGAACGAAGCCCCGCACCCTACCAGATACGGGGACTTCAGATTCCGGGAAGATCGCGGCCGCCCTACCCGACCGCCAGGGGGACGTCGCGTGCTAAGCCCAGCCGGCGCTCGCTTCTAGAGCTTGTCCAGCAGCCAACTGAGAATGACTCGAACGATTCTCTTGATTATTGTGACCATGTCGCCACTGGCGGTTGGAGTTTCGTGTGACCCGACAACGTACCTTACGAGTCATGCCGCGTTCTGGTTTCCAATGGTCGAACGACACGTAGAGCGGTCGGGTTGATGAAGGACTTGAGCCAACCGGCTGCGGCGACGGGGTTCTCGAAGGCGCCCGCAGGCAGGCCCTTTCCCTCGATGTCTACGCTGGCCGTTGTCGCAAGCCGATAGTGATCCGGTCCCGACACCACGATTGCCATTCCCGGACAGTCCGGAAAATGTTCGGTCAAGAACGCCGCGATGTCATGCACCGTCCTTACATAGGGCGTCGAGGTGATGTTACGGAGGTCGAAGACCAAACCAAAGCTGAACGGGGCCGGCACGCTGTTCGCTATGGCGAGGAGGGTCTCCTTGCTGTCCGGCAACTCGACTTCTCCCGCCCCTGAGAGGTACACGAGCCGCTCCTCGGGAGAGACTCGGAATGTGTAGGGCATTTGAGATCCTGCTCTTGGGTCCTGGGGGATCACACCAATACTGTGCATAAAGATATTCAAGCTGCAAGTATCGCTCGTCATAATCGTTCTCACGCGGCAGCTTCTGTCCGACGCCGCAGGGGGGTGGCAGTAAGCACGCCACCTACATTGATCTTGGCAAACAACCCCTTCGCGATGTAGGGTCCTTCAGGCATGACCCTCCCCGGCTTCACAATTCGGGCGGAATGATCCTGAGGGGGCCCGGCGCCGCTTGGCAGGGCACCTACCCCGCGGCGGACATTCGAGTTTACGACGAGTTGGGCGAGGTCGGCGAGCGTATCCCGCCGTACTACAACTACCTGGTGATTTGGCGCGGGCTCTACACGGTGCACGGAGGGTCCATCGACTGGACCAACGACGGGCTGGGGATCGTATCGTTCTCGAACGAACTCTGGAATGGCGGCCAGTACTTCAACAGCCCACTCCTTCAGGAGCAGAAGAGCAATCCCAGCTCGCCCATATCGGGCCTGCGCTCAAGCTTCTTCTTCGACGATTTGGGTGGCCGACAAGTTCCGGCCCGGTCCGACCCAGATGATCGAGCAGGAGGAGCTGGATCGGATTCTGGTACGGAGTGGTCGTCCCGGGCGCACGACCGAGACCATCGAGTACCTGGTCCGTGGTTCCGGTGCGATGACGGTGACGTATTCGGCCGTGAAGGGCGGAACGGTGAGCACGAGGGTGCAGTTGCGGTAGCGGGGCGTCCGCGCTAGGAGCCCCCTCCCGACATCTCGGACACGAGCTGTGCTACGCGCAGCTCCAGCACACCGGTCGACTCGCAGCGGAAGGTGTTCCCGCTGGTCGCCCGCGCCCGGCCGATCGCGTCGACCGTGGTCAGGATCTTCGTTCCGCCCCCAGGTTCGTCCGTCAGGCGCGTGACAACGGACACCGTATGGTCGTTCCTGGCGGTTCATTGTCTTCGTCTCGGGCAGCGCGGTTCCCCACCCGACCGTTGCGAGTCACGATACGAAGACGCACCGGGTACCGGAAAGAGTAAATACGGGCAGGATCCGGCAAACCGGTCCGATCGATCCGACTTTAGGACTTCCATGGGTGCCACACGGGTGGCTCGTCTGGCCGGTGACGGCGGCTATGGAATTATTCGGGTCGTGGGTAACGGACCGAGTCCGGTACGTATAGAACATCGTTGTTCACTCTCCAGGCTTCTACGTAATCTTCCCTCCCCATCTACGTCATCCGGAGTCCGATCCCAATGGGAGGAACTCATGACCAGAAAAAGCTTCATCTGGCTCGCCGTACCAGTGTTCGTGATGTGCATCCTCGCGATTGCGGTTCTAGCGATCCCTGCCGTCGCGCAGGAAGAGGTGGAGGCGCTCACCCCTGGGGAGGCCCTCTACGAGATCCGATTGGCGGATGGCTCCGTGCTTTTCGCGCGGATAGCTGCCCTGGACGGCGAGACCATCGTTCTGGTCACGCTGGGCGGCACTCGTCTGGAAGTGGAGCGCTCCCAGATTCGTGACGTGAGCCCGGCCGAGGGGCGGGTCGTGGAGGGCGAGTTCTGGAAGGAGGATCCGAACTCCTCGCGACTCCTCTTCACCGCGACCGGACGCACGCTGCCAAAGGGCGATGCGTACATCGGCACGTACCTCATCGTCCTCCCGTTCGTCGCAGTCGGGGTCACGGACCGCTTCACGCTCGCCGCCGGGGCGCCGGTACTCTTTGGCGAACTCGAGCCGTTCTACATCGCGCCGAAGGTACAGCTCATCAAGACCACGGCAGCCGAGATTTCTGTGGGCACGCTGATGTTCTTCGCGGACGACGAGACCGTGGGTATCGCGTACGGCGTCGGGACGTTCGGAACGGTGGACCACGCGCTGACGCTGGGGCTCGGGTTCGGCTTCTCGGGCGACGACTTTTCCAGCCAGCCCGTCGCGATGGTCGGTGGCGAGACCCGCGTCAGCCGGCGCATCAAGCTGATGACGGAAAACTACTTCCTGCCGGGCGAGACCGGCCTGGCATTCTCGGGAGGCTTCCGCTTCATTGGCGACCGGTTCTCCACGGACGTGAGCATAGCAGGCCTCGCGGGCGACGGAGATGTGGAATGCTGCCTTCCGATCTTCAGCTTCTCCTACGCCTTCCACCGGGGCAGGTAGGGAGGGTGGCGCCCACGCTTGCCGCTCAGCCGACCCCGACCGCTCGAGATGCTGGATCTCAGCCACAACCCGCTGACGGAACTACCTGGCGAAATCGACCAGCTTCCGTCGCTCACGTGGCTGGACATGGTCGACGATCGGTGGGATGTTGGTTGCTGAGTACGCTCTGACCCAGCGGTAGGCCGCCCGGGGCGGCACCTCATCCTCAAACAGGAGTTCAGCGGTGGGGGTGTTCGAGTTCATCATCATCCTGGTCGTCATCTCCATGGTCGGTAGAGTGATTAGCCGTCGTCGCCCTCGTCGGGATCCTCAAGGCGAATTGCCTCAGGGCGGGCGGGCGGAGCTGGAGCGTCTTCGAGACACGGTCGACGATCTGGGCGGCCGCCTTGCGCGCCTGGAGGAGGAGCGGGACTTCTACAAGGAGTTGCTCGATTCGCCCAGGAGGCGTGATGCGATCTCACCGCCGAACATGGGAGAAGATGGTTCCGACCCCGTGAGGCCTACCTGAGGACTGGCCGACCGGAATGGAAAGACCTCCGCGGAGGCCTGCGGAACAATCCGTTAATCACCCAACCTCCGCCCCGTCGGCGGTGATCGTGAGCAGGAGTGCCGTGTCCTCGAGGGCCCGGATGTCCTGAGCGTGGCCTGGTCCGAAGAAAAGGACCTCCCCCTGACCGAGCTCGAACTCCTCCTCGTCCACACGGTAGCGCAGGCGCCCCTGGACGACTTGGATCGTCATGGGCGACGCAGCCTGGTGGGTGCCTACCTCGACGCCCTCGGCGATGAGTGTGAGGGTGAGCCTCAGCTGCCCCGCCTTGACCAGGGTTCGGCCGATCCGGCCGCTCCGGACGTAGCTGCTGTCCTGGCGGAGTTCGGCGATCTGGTCGCCCAGGTGGAAGGAGAGGTTCGCTCCGGTGAGAGCACGGGTGATGGGCGACATGGAGACCTCCGGGCCGGAAACGCGATGGGACGATAGTGAAACGATACCCTCTTGGCTCGGTGGGCGTCAAAGCCCGGCTTCGAGGGCCCGGCCCCATGTTGCCGAGAACTAGAAGGCCTGTTCACGTTGGGCCTGCCCTTTTGTATTGTTATGGGCGCCGGGTGAGTGATGCTGCGGTGCGAGTGCGCACCAATTCGTTGTGTTCAAGGAGAACCCGGTATGCCCAACAAGACCGTCGAGGGACCGCAGAGCGTGAAGACCGTACTGCCTCGCTCCGCCGAGCTTCATGATGTGTCCCGCCAATTGGCGTCGTTGGCCCTCGCTCAGGTGGAACAAGAGGGCCATCTCGGCGTTCGCCAGCGCGAGCAACTCCGGAGAGCTCTAGCCACGGCCGGCGAGGCGCTGGGTTGGGCTGGAAGGGTGGCGGCCATCGAAGATGCCGTCGCGGAAATCAGCAAGGACGTCATGACGATGGCCAGGAGCGGTGCGAAGGCCATGGCGCGTGACCTCGCGGGCGAATTGGCCGCGAAAAAGACCGAGATTTCCCAGATCCGCAAGGCAGCAGCCTCCGTCAACAAGCTGGCCCAGAACAAAAAGACCACCTATCCCACTGAGATCACTTACTCTTTCACCGTCCGTGACGCCACCGGGGATCTGGTCACGAAGACAGAGACGCTCCCGATGAACGACGCCGAGGAGGCGCTCAGCGCCGTCACGACCATCGAGAAGAACCCTACGGGGCGAGCCAAGCTCAAAGATCTGATGATCGCCGATCTCAAGCAGAAGCAGAAGCAGGTCGAGGTGATGACGAACACCCTCTCCGACTTCCTGGAGTACTCACACGATCTGATGCGAGATGTGCTCCACAACCTGCAATAGGTCCTCCAACGTCTCAGCGGCGGAAGCGCACCTCGCCCCCGACGATCGTGTACAGCACGTCGGTATCTAGAATCTCCGCTTCAGGTATCGTCAGGATGTCGCGTGACAACACGGTGATGTCAGCCAGCTTGCCCGGCTCCAGGGAACCCTTTGTGTCTTCCTCGAAGGCCGCGTAGGCGCCGTTGATCGTGTAAGAGGCCAGCGCCTCCATGCGCGTCATCCTCTCCTCCGGAGTCAGCCGCTCACCGGTTCGCATCATGCGTGAAACCGTGGCGTAGTAGCTGGCCAGGGGGTCGATGTCCTCCACCGGAACGTCGGTTCCGTTGGTGATCGTCACGCCCGAGTCGATGAGTGTGCGCCACAGGTACGACTGCACACGGGCGCGCTCCTTTCCGAGGCGCTGATCGATCCACGGGCCGTCCGACGTGGCGTGAATGCCCTGCATGGCCGCGATCACGCCTAGCTCCGCGAAGCGTGGCACATCATCCGGATGGATATGCTGCGCGTGCTCGATGCGCCAACGTAGGTCGGTGGCGTCGGTCGCGGTCGCGAACACCTTCTCGTAGATGTCCAGCACCTCGCGGTTGGCGCGGGCACCGATCGCGTGAGTGTTCAGCTGGAAGCCGTGCTTGATGGCGATTTCCGCCGTCCGCGTGATGTCCTCCACGGTCTCGAGCACCAAGCCGGCGTCCCCCTCGCCGCGTCGGAGGTCCACGTAGGGCTCCAACAACCAGGCACCGTGCGAGCCCAACGCTCCGTCGATCTGGCGCTTGATGGAGCGCACCGTCAGATGGCCGTTGCCATCGGCGATGATGCGATAGTCCGGCAGCTTCTCGTCCATCGCCTCATTGCTCTCGCGGCGGACCATCACGTAGAGGCGCACCGGCAGTTCGTCCGCCTCGTCCAACTCTCTCAGAAAGTCGATGGTCGCGAAGGACGAGCCGGCGTCGTGAAAGCTGGTGACGCCCTTGGACAGAGCATCCTGCCCCGCGAGTTCGACCTGCTGTACGGCCCGCGCCCTCAACTCCTCAGCCGTCATACTCTCCTCGGAGCGGGAGATGGCGGCCCCGACCAAGCGCTGTGCCGTCTCGCGCAGGAGCCCGGTGGCATTGCCACGGGCGTCTCTGAGGATGGTGCCGCCCGGCGGATCGGCAGTACCCGCGCCGATGCCGGCCGCCTCGAGGGCCGCCGAGTTGGCGAACGATGCGTGTCCGCTGGCGTGCGTCAGATTGACCGGGTTGTTCGGCGAGACCATGGACAGCCCGGCGTGCAACGGCACGCCGTCCACGTTTGGCGTCGGTACTTCGTTCCATTTCTCCTGATGCCATCCGCGCCCCGTGATCCACTCACCGGGCCGGGCCCGGGCGGCAGCCTCGCCCACCATGGCGACGATGTCGTTCCAGTTCTCCGCTACGGTCAGATCGAGAATCATCTGGGCGTTGCCCAAGCCCATCCAGTGTCCGTGTCCCTCGATGAAGCCCGGAATCGCGAGCCCCCCCCGCAGATCGATCACCTCGGTGTCCGGGCCTATGTACTTCTGGATTTCGTCCTCCGACCCGACCGCCACTATCCGGTAACCCGACACGGCGATCGCTTCGGCTTCGGGCTGACCTGCGGCCATGGTGACGACCTTGCCACCGGTGAGAACCAAGTCGGCCGCCTCGGGCGAGTCCTGGCAACCGGCCAGCAACACCACGAAAGCGCCCGTCGCCAGGTTCCAAAGGGTGGCTCGGGAGTGAAATCGGTGGGTCCTCATGGCACTTTTCTCATCGAAAGTCATGAATTCCGCAATTCCGCGTGGGGTCGGCAGAATAGGTGCCGCCCAGGTGCTTGGCCAGTCTTGCCCAGCCACGCCGGACGACCCAGAGGTTACGGTCAACCGCTTCAACTCCCGTGCTCCGCGAAAACCTCATCTGCCTTGCCGGGGTCGACGGTTAGTCTCGCGGGACGGGCCCATACCATCACAGCCCCACCAGCGATCACCGATCGGTCGCTTTAGGATGATCGGAAATTGTGGTGCCACATATGGCAACCACATGTCTGTCCCCTATGACTACCGTGAAAACGACTGTTTACGCGCAGGCGAGCCTTCGAGGCGATCGCAACGCTCGCCGGGACGCATGGTCTGACCACCTATGACGTGGCTCGACGCCGAGGGATCCCGCTGGCCACGTTGGATGCTGCGCTTCGTCAGGCGGCCGAGGCCGAGGCAGTGCCTCTTTACCGGGTCTCGATCCGCTAGTTCCCCGCTACCGGTCGGTGTCGATGACATGGCCCGCTACCTTCTCACCGACCCACTCGTTCATGGATTTCCCTTCGGCCGCCGCTGCGAGTGCGATGTCACGATGGACCTCTGGGGGAACGCGCACCATGAACTTGCCGGAGTAAGGACGCTCTGGTTCGATCCCTTGCTCTTCGCAAACCTCGAGGTAGGCGTCTACGGAAGTCGCCATCTCCTTGCGCAACTCCTCCACCGAGGAGCCGTAGAACGAGATCACGCTGCGCGTGTTCACCACCCTGCCATGGAATTGATCCAACTCTGGATCGAATTTAACCGCTCCGTAGTATCCCTTGTACTCCATCATGGCTCGATACCTACCTCTCTCAACATGTCCCGCACGTCGCCCACCGCCCCCTTGTCCGTCTCTGGGTTCGGGTGGGGCCGATGGAAAACATGCACGCTGCCCTCCAAGATCACGACCACCCTGGAACCCGCACGCTCATTGAGCTCCGCGCCGATGGATACCAACAGTGCCTCGATCTCCGACCACTTGATCGTGCCGGAGATCGGGTGTCGGTAGATGGCTTCGAGCGTCTTGCGGTGTTTAGCTCTCACCAAGAGAAGCTACTACATGATGGTATCGATGGGCAATACCATAAAGTAGTATCAAGCCGTCCGTCCCGGGAAGGAATCGAGCCCGTTCGATTCAGCTCGGGTGCTGAGAGCATTCACTTTTCCGTCGCAGAGCCGGAGGAAGCGTGACGACCGCCGGATCCTCGGCGGCCCAGGAAGAAGTCGGCTTGGATCAGCAGGGATCGCCCGGGTGAGCCTCCGATCGGGTGGAATCCCACATCGTTGTCGAGGATGTCGCGAACAAGCATGACGGTTCGCACGCGCCGCTGCCACAGCCACTTCTGGGCAGACAGATCAACCGTGACGGTGGAGGCCACCCCAGGGGCGGTGGCCTCCCCGGCAGGGTTGGCTGTGGGATAGGCGGCCCAGGTGGACGCGCCCCGGTAGGTGAGCATCGCCCGAAGGGCAAAATCCGCTTCGGGAGTGTACTCCACGGTCTGGCGGAAGTGGTGCTTCGGGACCGCCAGCCATGCCTGCTCGAACAGGGCGTCCCCGCCGACCGTCGCCCGAAATCCAAAGTACGAGCGCAGCGCGACCCCGGCAGGTAGGTCGGCTCTGACCTCGAGCTGGGCGCCTGCGACGTTACCCCCTTCGTCCGTCGCGAGGAAGAGATCAGGGCTCGATCGCGGGACGTTACCCCCGTCGAAGTCGAAGGTCTGCTCCGCGAGTGCGAGACCGCCCGTCCTCCTCAGGTATCCGCTCAGGGTGGCGCGCCCGTGTGTGCCCAATAAGGTCTCGAGGCGCACGTCCAACGTCGCCTGCCAGCGGGGGCGAAGCTCACCGTCCTGGCTTACGGCGATGCCTCCCTCCTCGAGGAAGTGATAACCGCGCTCCCTCCAACTCCACAGTCCGGGCTCCTCCTCCGGCAGGCGCTTGGAGTAACCGAGTGCAATGCGCGCGGAGCGCCCGCCTGTCATCGTCCAGAGCCGCGCGAGCCCCAGGCGCGCGCCGAGCTGCCCGTCATCCCCCAGGGTGAACACCGCCGTCGCGACGGGAGCGCCGAACCGCACCCCGATGGGAGCTTGGGCGTATGCGCTCACGAAGAGGTCCCTCTCATCCGAGAGGTCGTATCCCGTCCGGCCCACCTGACGCTCCACGCCGACGCCGACGGTGCCGCCCGAGTGACGGCCCCAGCCCGCCAGCTCCACCTGGCCCTTCCATTGCCGGAGCCTCCAGTCGAAGTCTAGGTTCAGCCGAGTCCGGTGGTGTTTAAGCTCGTTCTCCGTGTAGGTAAGGCGATAGTCGAGGGTCCGGCCGCGCCCGAGGTCGGCCCCACCCCAGGCCGCCGCGTGCCGGAGGTACTCGAGCGTCGTGATCTCACGGCCATACTGCGGCAGGAAGAAGAGGTCCACGGCGCGCGACCCCGAAGCCGACAGCCGGTGCCAGCTCCTGCCCGTGGTGAGGCCCAGGTCGAGCGATGGAGCGTTGATGCTCACGGTCGGGATCCTCAGCTTCACCGGATCGTCCCACATTTGGATGTTCCGGTCCCACACCGCCGCATCCGTCACCGAGTACCAGAGCCCCGACCAGCCCACCCGGGCGTGGAAGCGCTCCGTGCCGTACGCCACGCTCACGTGCGTGCCCGACCCCAGCTTGTCCACATTGCGCGCGTCGGGGTCGGTGAACTCGAAGGGACCCGGGTCCCCAGTCGAGTTGCCTCCGTGGATGCCGCTCTGAACCGAGACACCCCGAGGGGGAGGCGCCGTGTGGAAGTGGAGGAGCCCCTGGTCGGTGGCGAGCCCGTGGTGAAGGCCCGGGCCTGCGAGAACTTGGACGGAGTCGACCTGCGCGAGCGTGAAGGGCAGCCGGTCCAGGTTTCGAACGCCGAGGAGGTCCAGGCGGACCTCGCGTCCGTCCACCATCACCCGCCACCCCTGGGTCTCGAAGGGGGACACGCCCGCGGGGCTCGCCTGCCACGCCAGCCCGTCGATCGTGCTTACTCCCCAGCGGTCCAGCAGATGGAAGATGTCCGAGAGCCGCTGGAGACCGGCCCGCTGCATCTCGGGCCTGTGCAGCACGCGCTGGACCGCCGCGAGGGCAGCCGGCGCGGGATCCCCGTGCGCTCCCGAGTCCTCCGGGGCCGTCACCCCGCCCGCCCGCCCCGACAGGATGTCACGGGCCCACCCCGGAGATCTAAACGTTCGCACGAGGCCCACAGAGAGGATCCGCTGATCGAGCGGCTCGGCTGTCAGGGTGCGCCGGAGGCCCGCCGAGCCGCTCACGGCCCAGCCGTCGCCGATCGACCGACGGAGGCGGGCAGACAGCCCCACCCCCATCTCGATCTCGTTGGCGTTACCCTTCCGCGGGAAGCGCATCCCGAAGGCCCCCACGTCGAATCCCGCGTACCCGGCGAGGCCCAGCGGAAGCCGAGCCTCCATCCCCCAGCCCAGGAACAGGTAAAGGGTGGTGAAATCGGGTACGTCGGTTTTGGCATGGAATCGGCTGAGGTGGGCCCCCCCCTGCACCAGGCCCAGGTAGAACGGACTCTCGATGGCTAGCTGCCCGCCCGAGCTCGGATTCCAAAACTCCGTCAGGCGCCCACGGCTCACGTCCGCCACCAAACTGGCCGAGAGGCTCAGACGGGAGAACGGGGGCTCGGCCTGTTGGGCGCGAGCCGGCCCGGCGAGCAGGCCCGGTAGCTGAAGCGTCGTGATTAGGGCCCAGTAGCGAGGAGATACGAGCATCTGGCAAGGTATTCGATCGAAAGCCGGGGTGTCCACCGAGCGCTGTTGGCGCTTCCGTGGGCCGCGCTTCCTCGCTCGTCTCGGCGGTGGGTGGGGGTGATGATCTCAGTAGTTCAAGAACGTGAACCGTGAGCGGACGAGCGTCTCGACGAGCGCTTCGGCGTCCGCCTCGACGGAGACACCGTTCGGTTCGTCGAAGTCGAGGAAGCGAACGAGCTCGAGTTGCGGCGTGCCCGACTCGCGACCGTCAGCCCACATCCTCACGTAGTCGTTCGCCGCGATCCGTGGCTTGCCCATGATGCGGCGCATCTCGGGGATCTCCAGAATGCCGTCGTACGCGCGGAAGATGAGCTCCGTGCAGACGAGCCTGTCGGTCGTCTCGAAATCGAAGTCGAAGTCGTACTCCTTGCCTCGGTGGCTGAGCGCCCGGCTGAGAGCCTCCCTCAGGTCATCCTCCGACAGGATCGGACGCAACACGGCGACGGCGTCCGCCTCGCCCACCGAATGCTCGAAGCTGGTGAAGACGACGCCCTCGCCGATCGCCTCCAGGACCGCGAAGTCGTTTCCCAGCTCGTCCTGCCCTTGAAAATCCGACATGTGTGGAGCAGCTCGGGGATCCGCCGCCACGCCGAGTTTCGACAGCTCTTCGTACGACCCGAGATAGAGGGCCGCGTGCGGCCAGAAGCCCGGCAACAGCGTGTTGCTGATGTACCAGTTCCGGCGCTCGATGAGGATGTCGCCTGGCTTCAGCTCCGCCCTGAGGTCCTCGAGTTGCCGTGGGCTGATGAGTCCCCGGTGAGGCGGGCGCTCCTTGAAGCGGAACCGACTGACCGCCATCGAGACGACCGGCGTGATCTCGGCGGCTGGATCACGGATCTGCCTGACCATCTCCCGGAACGTGCGCTCGAGCTTGCGCCTTCCGATCCCGTCGAGAGTCTTCACCAAAGCTGGCCGTGAGAGCAGGGCCCGGGCCGCCAGGTCTCCCCAGGGAGCCTCTTCGGGGAGCCTGCCCGCTGCCCGGTCGGAATCGACGCGGCGCAGCGCCACCTGAAGCTCCGCCATGACCGGCTGATTCGTGAGACTGCGCTCGATGCCGCTGAACGTGCCGGGCGGAATGCCCCATGCTAGATCTCCCCTGTCCAACTGGTCTCTGGTGGTGGGATCATCGCGGAAGGTCTCGTAGATCGACCAGGCCTTCTCGACCAGGAGCACGGCGGCGGTGTAGGCCGTCAGGAAGGCACGCGCCTCGAGCGGATCGTCCGCCGAGACCGGGGCTTGCGTGTTCTCGCCGCGATAGAGCCACACGGTCTTCAGCAGCGCCGAGCGCAGGTCCAGATAGGCGAGCAATAGGGCGCGAATCTCGTCGTGATCCTCTTGGGTCAGGAGGTCACGGTCTCCCCGCGAGAAGTCCGCCCTCAGGACGGACACCTTTTCTTGCATGCGGTCGAGCTGCTGCGCGGCGAGAAGAACACCCCGCGCGTCTCGCAGGAGCTCCCGCTCCGCTGCGGCGGGATCGGACTGACGCGTGGCCTGCCAGGGGGAGGGGCCGAGGGGGAGTCCTTGCACGGGCTGGTCCCGGTATGCCCTGATGAACAGCACCGCACTCAGCGTCAGGATGGCGATCAAAGACACACGTGCGAAGGCTGCGCTGGTGCTTCGCCTCTTGAAGTGTGCCGGGAGCGGGTCCCATCCGAGAACCTCCTCGCGATAGCGGTTGCGCAGAACGTCCAGACTTCCGACGAGCTCGTCCTGAGCCTCTCGAACACGGGCCACCGCCTCGAGTTTGAACCAGGAGGCCGTGCGGTCTCCGAGGTGGGCGACGATGGTGCGCATGCGCCTGACGTAGCCGCGCGCGAACAGTCCCGTCGGGATCAGGAGGACCGCGAGAAGCACGGTCGCTTGATCGGAGAATTGCCAGGCTACCAACCCCACGAGGCCGCCGTAGAACGACGCGAACGTCAGCGCTCCCACGAGGAGCTGGCTGGCGGTGAGTCCGGCTCGTCCGTCCTCGGGCGTCGAGGCTCGTCGCACCATGGCTCGTGTCACGAAGTACGGGATGAAGTTCGTGAGGAATCCGAAAAATGCCGGAATGGCGCCAAGCGCCGCCTCGGCCACCGCCTGCACGTGTCCCAAGACTCCGGGGAGGAGCCTGGAAGGCTCCTCCAGCAGCCTGCGATTGATCCCGGCTGCCTCTCTGAGGCGGTCGTAGCGCTCGAGCGTCCGTTCCAATTGGGCCACTTCCTCAGGAGCTGTGCCCTGGAAGTGATTCAGGCACTCGGCGACCCTACTCTCGAGCTCGGCACGCATGGTCGTGGCCTGTTCCTGACCGAGACCAGTGTCTCGGACGCGGAGCCAGTAGACATCGGTGATTCGCTCGGCGAGCGGCGTTTTCTCCATATCGCTGTGCGCACTGTGGTTCGGGGTCATCGAGACACCGTGCGAGGGGCCCTCGGCTGTGCTTCCCCAGGACGACTGACGTTACGTAGAGTACCGCATCAAGGGGGTGCTGCGCCAAGGGATTCTTTGACGGTCCGCGAGGTATTGTCAACTTGAGCCGGCCCCTGCAGACTCGGGTGATGAAAACGAATCCCAACCACCTGTTACGCGCCCGGTCGTTCAAAGAAAGGGGTGTGGCTATCGCTGCTTGAGCAAATCCGACCGATCGCCTACCTCAGCTTTACCCCGGCCACATCAAGTTGCCAATACCCACCCGCAGTATCCTGATTAACCGAAGAGCTCGGGATTTCTAGTCAGGGTAACGGACTCCACCAAGTCGGTGATCCGTTCTGGGACTACGATGGCCTCATCGATGGCTTCGGCGTTTAGGGCGGGGAGATTCTCCACTCGGAAAATCTCCCCGAACACATCGTCCGGTGCGCGGCACGCAAATCCGAATCCATAGCTGTGGCACTCGATCCCGTGGGCGGTCAACCATCGTCGACAGCTCTCGAGGGCTGCGGCAGGAACAACGACCCGGCGAGCGCGCTCTGTGCCCGTTGCCTCGCCCGCCGGGCTCCGTTTCAAGAGGACGTCGAATTGGATGTCCAAAGTCTCTCCTAGATCACGGCGTCGACGGCGCGATGGGCGTCGACGAGGCCGAAGCCGGTAGCGCCATCAGGTCCAGGCTGGGCCTGTCGTCCGTGCGCGCATTGGCCGCCCACTATATCGCGCGCGGTGTACTTGAGCAGGTTCTTCACTTCCGCGGGCCCCAACGTGGCGTCGACTTCCATGAGAAGCGCGCAGACACCCGCGACCATTGGCGACGCGGCTGACGTGCCCGAGAATGCCCCCCACCCATCCTCCTTTTCCAGAGTGGCATTCTCTTGGACGGGAAGCGTGATATAGTCGGCTGTCGGCGGCTGACCACACAGACCCGCGATGTCCGGGACCTGACGGCCCGGGAACCAAGTGGAATCGAAGCAGCTGGTGTAGGCGGTTGCCGAGTAGTTGAGATCCTGATCCACCGTAGCGCCCCCTACACTGATCACTTCCGGCATGCTCCCTGGAAAGCCGAAGTGGCCGTTGCCGGCCGAGAAGCAGACGATGATTCCACGGCCTACCGCGTCGAGAACTGCGAGGTGAAGGGGGATCAGGTGGTTCGGCATGCTCGTGTTAGGCCGATCTTCGGAATACCCCCACGAGCATGTGATCACGTCGGGTCTGAGATCCGCGGCAGTTCGGAACGCTAGTGTGGGGTTGTTCATCTTCACGCCGACGAAGTTGATGCCGGGCGCTACGGCAAGGAGATTCGCGCACTCGCCCGTACCGTGCCCGTGAGTATCGGATGTGTGGTCGAGTGCGTCAGGTGCGGCCACCGCCAGGAAGTTGTAACCCTGAGCAACAAAATACGGGTGGTGATAGAAGCCCGTGTCAGGCATCGCGACCCGCACGCCTGCCCCTGTGATGCCCAGCCGGTGCACGGATGAGGCGCCCATGAGTTGAGCGACGTCCACCGGTACACGGAGTCGGAACTTGTCATTCCAGAAGGGCGGGATTATCCGCTCCTGGAACAGGATCGGCGGATGCTGTATGTAGGCGCGATCGATCAGACTATCCAGGCCATCCGCCTCAGGCAGCTTCCAAGGGTCGTCTTTGCCAGGCGCGTGAAGAACGTAGTCTTCGGGAGCGTGCGCCTCGGACGGGAGACGATACTCGGATACGTGAGTGCCGAAGAACTCCTCGAATTTCTCAGTTGGACACGAGGCAGAGATGCTGAACGCCCCGATTTCATGTACGGTGATTCCGTTCCCGCGGAGTTTGCGAGCCGCTTCGATGCTTGTGCCTGGTGAGGGTCGGAAGTCGGACAGGTTTTCCAAGCCTACGAACGTGTCCTCGGCGAACACTGATGGGCCATCGGAGCGAACAACGACTTCGAAGTTTACGACTTCGGGACGGTCGGCCATGTCAACCTCCTGGGTTAAGATCAGCCAGGGGGGGTGATTAGAAGATGACGGTCGTGCCGAAACCATGCAAACGCCGTCGGAGGGGGTTGAGGAGCGAATAAGGCTTGTGGCCCGTGGCAAGTTGGGAGCATCTTGTGACCATGCCCGACCCCATCACCCGCCTGAACGCAGCCCTGGAGGGCCGCTACCGCATCGGGCGTGAGCTGGGCAAGGGCGGGATGGCCACGGTTTGCGCCGCCGCCGACCGGAGGCACGAGCGCAAGGTGGGGAGGAAACTGCTTCTTGCCGTCGCAGTTGCTCTGAGTGCGTCGTGTGGTCCGCCGCCGCCGGATCAGGCCAGTGCGTCCACCCCGTCACGCCAGCAAATCGACTTCCAGCGCGAACGGCGCAAGATGGTAGAGGAACAGATCGAAGCGCGCGGAGTCACTGACCCCCGGGTTCTCGAGGCGATGCGGCGGGTCCCGCGCCACGAGTACGTTCCTGCGGAGTATCGAGCCGGCGCCTACAGTGATAGACCCCTTCCGATCGGGCTCGATCAGACGATCTCACAGCCCTACATCGTCGCCCTGATGACCGAACTCGTCCAGCCAGAACCGGGCGACCGCTTACTGGAGATCGGAACGGGTTCCGGATACCAGGCAGCCGTTGCGGCTGAATTGGTCTCGGAGGTCTACAGTATTGAGATCATTCCGGAGCTGGCGCGCTCGGCGGCCGAGCGACTCGAGCGACTTGGAGTTTCGAACGTGCTTGTCCGTGCCGGTGACGGGTACCTCGGATGGCCTGAACAAAGCCCGTTCGACGGAATCCTTGTCACGGCGGGGGCCGAGCACATCCCCGAGCCACTGGTCGAACAGTTGAAGCCTGGCGCTCGCATGATCATCCCCGTGGGTGATTCGTTCTCGGTGCAGATCTTGAAGGTGGTTGAGAAGCTGCCCGGAGGTGAGGTCGAGATACGTGACATCATTCCGGTCCGGTTCGTTCCGTTGCGCCGGAACGAGCAGGATTAGACCCGTCCTGTTCCGAAACCCAGCCTAGCGTGAATCGGTGAGGTTGATCCACAGACCATTCCCACCGCCACCCAACCCACTATCAAGAGAACCGCACTCGCTCCAGCTGCGGCGATCCCACGCGTGCCGTTCAACACGTAGTAGACGTCGACCAGGAGGATCTGTCCGATGGCAACGATCAATCCCGAGCGAACCGGGTTGCCCACGGAGACATTCACCCAGTCGAAGAAGAGGACGAGGAGAACGGACAGGATCGCCAGGGACAGCCATCCCGGCATCATGGCCCCGGCGGGCGCATCGTTGGCCATGATGGGGCCGAAGAAGTACGTGACTCCGAGGAAGGAAGGATGGGCCGAGAACGGTGGTGAGGGACCTCAAGTGGCCGCGTGCTGTTAGGCCCCACTCAGACCGCAAACTCCAAGCAGGCCCTTCCCTTCCCCGAGCATCCCCGTCAGGAATGAGCTGCAGATCGCTGCGCGATTCTTCGCTCGGCTCGGCGGTCGGGAGGTGGGGCATGGGGCGATGCGCTTCAAGAAGCGAGCTACTTGTCCCGGGGCGGTCCTCCCGGCAGGTTGAGCAGGAGTTCCCTTTCGCTCGACGAGGATCTCATGACCCTTTCACGCCGATCATTCGTAGCGGGGGTCGCGGCCGCCTCTCTGGCCGGCCCTGGCGCCCTGGCCGCCAGGGAGACCGCAGACCCGACCCCTGATCCGTCAAGGGGAGGGCTCGGCGAAGGCCCGCCCTCCGACCGCTTCGATCCTTGGCTCGAGATCGATGCGAGCGCCCTCGTCACCAACGCCGGTATCGTCTCGCGCCTGGCGGGTGGACGCCCCATTCTGGCGGTGATCAAGAACAACGCCTACGGGCTGGGCCTCACGCAGGTGGCGCACGTCCTGGAGCCCCTGGAGTCCATCGCGGGCTTCGCAGTGGTCAAGGCCGCGGCCGCGCTGGCCCTTCGGGAGGCCGGTGTCCGAAAGCCGGTGCTACTCATGGGGCTCTTCTCGGACGAGGACGGGCCGGAGCTCGTCGCCAGGGACATTCATCTGAGCCTCTGCACCGACGACGCGGCGAGCTGGGCGGTCCGTGCCGCGGAGCGGGCTGGAAAGCTCGCAGTGGCCCACGTCTATCTGGACACCGGCATGAGCCGGATGGGCATCCCCTACCACCGGGCGCTACCGGTGCTGGAGGCCGCCGCCGCCCTCCCCGTCCGGATCGACGGCATGTTCATGGGCTTCACCGAGGAGCCGGAGTTCGACCGGGAGCAGCTCAGGCGCTTCACGGAGCTGGCAGCCGAGGCCCGGAGGCGGGGCGGGGCTCTGGGGGCGCTCCACGCGGCCTCGTCCAATGGGGTCTTCCACCTGCCCGAGGCGCACCTCGACATGGTCCGGCCGGGGATCGCTCTCTTCGGCGCCTATCCCAGCGACTGGGAAGCCGAGCGCGCCATGGCGGAGCTCGTGCCGGCCGTCCGGCTCCGGGCCCGGGTCGTGCGGGTGGAGCGGCTCAGTGCTGGGGACACCGTCAGCTACGGACGCAATTACGAGGCATCGGAGCCCACCTGGATCGCCACGATTCCGGTGGGCCACGCCGACGGTTATACGCGGAAGGCCGTGAACGGCGCCCAGGTCTTGATCGGCGACCGTCTGTACCCCGTCATCGGCGCGGTCAGCGCCAGCCACACCATCATCGAAGTGGGGCGTGATCGGACGCTCGACATCGGCGATGTGGCGACCCTGGTGGGACCGGATGACCCGGCGATCCACCCGAACGCCCTGGCAGCCGCCACGGGCACGTCAGTCTACGACGTGCTGATGCACCTGAATCCCGGGCTGCCGAAGGTCTTGGTGTGATTCAACGGACGCCGTGACTTTCCCCTCCCTCACCCGGGCCGTCGGACACGAGCCATCTCGCGCCGTTTAGTGTCATGTAGCGTCTCCGGCAGGAATGAGCTGCGGATCGCTGCGCGAGTTCTCGCTCGGCCCAGCCCATGAGGCTCAACTGGCGAACCGCAGAAACCAGACCACCTCCCAGATATCGTTCGTTCTCAAGAGCCACAGAAGACCGCCGACGAAGCCTCCACGTGGCGCTTCGTCGGCACTTCGCTCGGAGCGGCTCGATTGATTCCACTGTAGAGAGACGAACGGACCCACGGTCCTGACAGGGCCGAGCTGAAGGAGGACTCCTCCGGCGCGAAGCGGCCGCTCCCGCCACGCCGCCAACTCGATCAATTGCACCCCGTCGTCAAGGTCCGCACCCAGCTCCGGAGGCAGGCTGTCCGACATGAGAAATACGGGCACTGTGCGCCCCTCGAGAGACCCCAAGTTCAGGTTGCGATCCGATCCAGGTTGGTACGTACGGTGGGCCGACCAAGGCGAATCTCCGCTGCCGAGCAGCGAGGCCAACAGGAGGCGGAGAAAATCGAGTGCCTGCTCGGTGGGTGCCGGTGTCGCCTCGGGATGACGCCCGCCAAACTGGCTCCGGGCTCCCTGGATCCGGGCGGGTGATCCGGAGCGGAGTGCGTCAGCCATTTCCGCTGCCGTCAGCGGCTCCAAGACGCCCATGCCCCGTAGCAGGGTGCCAATCACCAGCTGTGCGGAGTCACCCTTCGGCGGCCAGGCCGAACGTAACTCGGCGACGACATCACGCCCCGTGCGGGCGTGGTACATACGCATGGCGCCACGGTAGTCACTCTGATGCCGCCCTGGTTCGCCCATCCACGCCAACCAGGTCCGCCAAGAGGCTCCCTCTTCAGGCATGGGGCCGCTGCTGGCCTGATCGATTCCAAAGAGCCAGGATCCGTTGCTCAATTGGAGCGCCGGCTCGACGATGGTGGCTCCTGAGTCGGATCGGCTTCTCAGGCGCTCATACCAATGGGCCGGATCCCTCATCGAGGCTATGACCATCCCCACGTCGCGGAGGCGCGGTTCCACGGCCGTTTCGGCGAGTTCTACCAGGCGCGCACAGGCCGCAGGATCGCAAGCCCATCTCGACGAGTCGGGCTCCAGTGTGGGTGTGGCAGACATGATTCTTTCGGCAAGTGACACATACGTCCATCTGGGCGTGATCCCCAGGTTCCAAAGTTTGCCGAGATCCTCCAGGTACGGCAGGACTCGATCGAGTCGGGCCTCGGTCAGGCTTCGCGCGCCAATGGACAGCATCTCGGTGATCACGCTCGCGGTATCGCCCAACTCGGTCCGGAAGGCGCGAAGCCGGTCCTCGAGGCGTTGCCCCCCTCCCGCCCACAGACGCAGCGTTTGCTCGATGTCACGCCGCTGGTTCGGATCGTTGGACGAGCGCCACTCCAGTAGGAGTGAGTCCGTGAGGGCTGGGTCACCCCCGGAGAGCCGTTCCTCCAATTCCGTACCGGGAAACCGTGTGCCACCCCCGCGCGGTCCGCGGCGGCGCTCCGCTCGTAGCGAATCCTGGATCGCGATCCAGGTGGTCGAATCGCGGGCCGTCCACGTTTGGAACCGCTCGTACCTGACCGGAGAGCGGTATGAACGGCCATCCGGCGTATTGAGCACGGCGACGCCGCTCCAGCGTGCGGTGTCGGCGCCGGCGTACCTGATGCCCTTCACGGTATCGACGACGGCGGTGCCCACTATCGTGCCCGAGACATCGCGATCGATGACGAAGTCGCCCTCCATGGCGGCATCGTCCACCAGATGGACCGAGCGGTAGCGCACCTCGGCCTCGAAGCGCACGACAGGTAAGGTTCTCCCATCGATCGCCGTGTCTCCGACAACGCGGTTCTCCCAAACGCCATCCAACTGTTGTGAGAAGCCCTCGCCGGGGTCGGCCACGAAGTGGAGCGTGTCGGTCCAAGTCATGCCGGGCCGCAAATGCTCCGTGGGCCGCACATAGGCCACTTCCCAAAACCGCGCTGCCGGTAGAGCGAGCGTGGCTCCTCGCCCTATTAGGCGTCGCCGTCTCGATTCGGCGCGACTCGAAGCATTCTGATCGGCTCGATAGAACAGGTCCGGACGGTCGATCTGAATCCGCGTCATCCGACCCGTTTCATCGGTCGAGAGGCGAGCCTCCGTGTAGCCGATCTGTAATATCAGTGTCCTCCGGCCCGATCGCCGCGTGCCCCACCCCCTCGTCTGAATGAAGTCGCGCACCGACTCGAATGGAACGAACCCGGAGTGCTGTCCTTCATGAACCCAGCGATCCCGAACCACACGGTCGATCACGACAAGAGTGGAGTACTCCAACTGCGAAGGCAGGGTCTGGGCGGTCACCTCTGCAGAAAGAATCGAGGTGAGCGCGATGCCGGTGACGAGTGCGGATCGTCTCATTGCGGACCCTCGCCGTTGTGCCTGACGACTGGCGGTAGACGTACCTGAGGGGATACGACTGCAAGTAACGTACACAAGGCGTGGGCAGATGCTCCGCTGCCACCCCACACGACTCCGGCATTTTCTTCACGACACCACAGAGATCGCCGGCGCCGTCCTCCAGATCTTCCTGCGGGCCGTCCGCACCTCCTGGACGTGCGCCCCGAAAGTTGGACAGAGTTGGGATGCACCTTGCCATACAAGGGAAGCGCCGTAGGGGTGGGAAAACCCTGCGGCGCTTCTTCATACTCAACGGTGAGATGCGAACGAAACCCTGCTAGGGGAGGCGCTCGAAGCGGCCATCCAGGTACGCGATCTTCTCTTTCGGCACGTCCGCAGCCTTTGCGTAACGGTTCCAGCCGTCTAGCGACGCCTCAACCTCGCTTATGATCTGGGACGCTTCGCGGCTCGAGAGATCGAAATTGCTGCCGAGACGAAGAAGATCGGCGCGGGTGATGTCTCGGAACTTGCCGCCGATGGACATCTGGTGCTGCTGGTTCCACGGGCCACCTTCGGCGTACGCCACGTCATAGGCAGGAGCCAGCGCCCATAGCCCGTCCGAGCTCATCACCATGGCGAAGTTCTTCGGGTGGTCGTCGAAGTTGATGGTCGCCACGGAGAAGACCATCCGCCGAAACGCTTGGGAGATGGCGTCCTGCCCAAGACCCAACAGCCTCAGCGCGTCGAAGTACTGCTCGTAGGACAGCACGTACTGGTCATTGAAGTCGACGTGCAGGAACCCCGCCAAGCTGTGGACGTGAGGCGGCTGTGAACCCAATCGATCGAACCGACGCGTCATGAAATGCCCCAGATCCCCGTCGAGGAAGAGGTGGCATTCGGTCATCTCGATCCCTGCATCCCTGGCCATTTGGGAGTAGGCGTACTCGATCCGGCCCCAGGCGTGTGGGACCCGGTCCGCGTGCAGCGCGCCGCCGCCAGAATCCTTCGTCACGCCGTCGAACTTGATGAGCCAGTGCTCTTCACCGCGCCGGGGTTTCGCGAACCCAGACCGGACTCGGTTCTGCTCCCGGTCCCACAAGATGAGCCCTTTGGCGCGCGCGCCGCCCGCGGTGGACCCTATCTGCATGATCTCCGGGATCGCCATATCGGTATTGCCTTCGATCACATGCCGGGCCTGCTCCACCAGGTCCTGCACGTCCAACGCCTCCTCAGAGCCCGGCCCGCGATGAACCCCGGGGTGGAAGGTCAACGCTCCCATGGCTCGGCTTCCCAAGTAGAGAAGCTTTTGTGTGGGGGACAGTGAGTCCTCGGGCCTGCCCTGTTCTTCGAAGTACCGAGCGATGACTGCGTTACCGAACCGGTCAGGTAGCGCATCGGCGAAGACCCCAGGGAGACCCTGGAACGCCTCTTTCCGCTGAAGCTCTGGGAAGCTGAAGACGCCGCCGCGGCCGAGCGGCAGGTGGAGTGGGGAGATTTCCAGTCCGGAACGCTGGAACGTGGGCTCATACTCGAACGTGATGCGTCTCCGGGTATCCTCGGTCAGAGTGCCGACTTCGTAGCCCCAAAGGCGGACCCGGGAAACGGCGTATTCAGCCATGGCTTGGATCCTTGCTGGCCCTTACGCGGGCCTTGCCTTGGAGCTTGGCGATGGCGCGAGGCGAGGGGAGAGATGCCTCGCCAGAGAGAAGCGCATCCAACACCTGGAGACGTCCATGCGCACGCAGAACTCGGATGAGCGACTCGAGGCTCGAGTTCCGGCCCGCCTCCAAACGCCGCACCGTGTTCGTGCCTACTCCGGCACGCTTGGCGACGACCTCAATCGTCTCGTTCCGAGTCAAACGCACCTGCCGGATTCGCCGGCCAAGTTCCTGGAGCACGTCCTGCGTCCGGCTGATCTCAAGGATTGTGGCCATCTTCGCCTCCCACTCGAGGTCCATCTACCCATCAAAATATAGAGCCACCTCCATGTTATGACAACCGTCCTTATATGGGCGCTTATAGTCGTATATAGTTGATACTCACCCATATATGGGTGATAACATGTGAGCCCATTTCTAACATCGGTATGAATCCAGACGCTGTTTATCTCCAACCGCATAGATGCACCGCAAGGTCTGGCGCGGACTGGCGGCAATCGGGATGCAAGGAGGGTCTGAGCAGCCGAGCCGAGCGCTACCAGGTGCTGCTGTGTCCCCGGCAGGATTGAGCTGCGGATCGCTACGCGATTCCTCGCTCGTCTCGGCGGTTGGCGGGTGGGCCGCATTGCGGAGCACGATTGCGCGCCTCGGTTCGAACCTGTGACCTACTGCTTAGGAGGCACTTCTTGAACCCCCGCTTTTCAGCTGGAATAGCCTAGATACTGGGATTTCAGGGTATCTCTAGCCGGTTCGATTGTATCCGATAGCCGCTCTTCCAGATACAAAACAGATACAATGAAGGGTGCATCGGTGATGCCCGACCCACACAGTGGTCGGCGCCCCAGCGCCCAAGAAGCTCGCCCCGGCCTCGACGGGCGACCGGCTGCGAGCTAAACTGAAAAGTCTGCCGTGCAGTTGGAGGAATGATGAACACATCCGCCCGACATTTCGTCGTCACACTACTGCCGCTGATCGCCATCGCTGTTCCGAGCGAAACGCGTGCGCAAAGCTCCACGCCGTCGCACAACTTCGAGGTGGGCACACCGTTCCCCACTCTGTCGTTCCCGTCCCTCGACAACGGCCGGCCCGCGTCTATCGCCGACTTCCGCGGTCAGAAGGTCATCCTGCACATCTTTGCATCTTGGTGAGCAGGCTGTAGGCGACACGTGCCCGGGTGGCACAACGCGACCGAGAGCCTCCAGGAAGTCGGCAGTGTACAGATGGTCGGTATCATCCAGGAGCAGCACCCCGACCGGGCCCGCCTCTTCATGCAGTGGAAGCAGATGGGATGGCCCATCCTTGTCGACTCGTACGATCTCCTGGAGGCGCCTCACGTCCCGATCTCCCTCGCTATCGACGAGAGCGGGGTGATCCAGAAGGTCCTCCCAGCGATGCAGGAGGACGGCAGCATCACCGAGGACTTTCTGGAGGAGAGCTTCGGCTCGGCACGGAATGAGCCGGCGGCACCCACTCCTCGGCCGGACGTGGCTGCCCTCTATGCGCGCGCACGGTCCGAGGGTAGCGCGGAGGAGTGGAAGGCCTATGGTGACGCGATCGCCGTGTGGGGCGGGGCCGGCCGAGTGGACCAGGCTATCGACGCGTACAAAAGCGTGGTGAGCGAACAGCCTGAAGACGGCATGGCGCACTTCCGCCTGGGCGTCGCCTACCGGATGCGCTACGACTCGGACGGACGGCGCGACGGCGACTTCCAGAAGGCCGTCAACGAGTGGTCCGCCGCGCTCGAGATCGATCCCAACCAGTACATCTGGCGCAGACGCATCCAGCAGTACGGGCCCAGGCTCGACAAGCCCTACCCCTTCTACGACTGGGTCGCCACGGCCCGCGAGGATATCCAGGCCCGGGGCGAGGAGCCTGCTCCCCTCGCCGTTGAGCCTCGCGGCTCCGAGTTTGCCAGCCCAGAACGGGACTTCGTCGCCAGCCTGAACCCTCCCCCAGAGCCCGACCCTCTGGGTCGCGTGCTTCGCGACGAGAACCAGTTCATCGAAGTCGAGGCCGTTGCGGTCCCGGCCGTGGTCGCTCCCGGGGACGTCACGCGTTTGCACTTCTCGTTCCGACCGATCCGGCGCACGGAAGCGCACTGGAACAACGAGGCCGAGGAGATGGTCCTCTGGCTCGATCCGCCCGAGGGATGGGAAGTCGAGACCAGGATGTACAGCTATCCGCTCCCTCCCAAGGTGGTGTCACTGGAGACCCGCGTGATCGAGGCTGAGATCCGTGCGCCCCAGGAGCTCGGCCGCGGCCCGATCACCATACCCGGATACGCCCTCTACTACGTCTGCGAGGACGTGAACGGGATCTGCATGTACAGGCGTCAGGATCTGGAGGTGGAGGTGCGGCCCAGGAGGTAGGCTGCTGCCCCCGCAAGTGCCTCCAGGTTCGCATCTGTAGAATAGGCGCTCACCCCCATCAAAGTTCGGAGGTGGCCGTCTTCTCGTTCAGGACGGGGCTTCTGCTTGCGCCTACCGCCCCGCTCTCGGATGTTGACCGCAGTCCGATCTCGGAGTGCGCCCCATGTCCGATCCAGTTTCCCGCCTGCACACCGCCCTAGAGGACCGCTACCGAGTAGAGCATGAGCTAGGCGAGGGTGGGGCGGTTACTCGTTGTCGAGCGTCGTCACCGAAACTGAGGCATAGCCTTCCCCATCGAGTTTGACGCGCACGAGCCAGGGATGGCAGCAGACTTCGCAGTCCTCCACATACTCCTGGATCGCGCCGCCGACCGGATGAACCAGCAACTCGCTCGACTCCCCGCAGTACGGGCAGGAGACCCACGTCACGTCGTTCGGCTCGGCACCCACTACGCAGCCCTCACCTTGAGTTCGATTCGTAACCTGAGACTGTGCGAGAGTTACAGCGCAGGCAAGTCCGGGATGAGCCCGAACCTTGATGGTTACAGCTTCGGCTCGCGCGCTTCGCTTGCGGTCCACATCTTGGTCATGTAGTAGAATCGCAGATGAGTTATCCAAACGTCCCCGGCAGGAATCGAACCTGCGACCTACTGCTTAGGAGGCAGTCGCTCTATCCAACTGAGCTACGGGGACAGTGGTGCTTTCTTCCCTTTGTTAAGCCATTTCTGGCCCCTTCCGTCTTCATGCACCCGAAGGGCTGTGCATGAAGCTGTGCATGAAAGAGACTCTTTCATCGAGTTTCTCTCAACTCCACCGGCTCTAACACGACACGTAACATAGTCTCGGCATCGGCCTGTTGGTAGGCGGGTTTGAGGGCATCTGTGCCGTTCCAGCCACCTGCGGCAGCTACGTCTACATCGGGCAAGTGCTTTCGCTCGCACTCCCCCGATCGGGGCGGACGGCCCACACCGGAACACAGCCCTTGCACATACATAGAACTGCCATGTATACTAGCTCTATGTATCTTCGGCTCCATTCTCCACGTCCGGCGATTCCTTTCGCATGAACATCGGCAAGGATCTCGTCGCCGCGTCCGCCACGCCGATGGTGCTGGCCATCCTCAGCGAAGGAGAGAGTTACGGCTACGCCATCCTCAGGCGCGTGGACGAGCTTTCGGGCGGTGAGCTGCAGTGGACGGACGGCATGCTCTACCCTGTTCTTCACCGCCTCGAGCGCAACGGCTACGTGAAGGCCACCTGGGGCAAGGCGGAGTCCGGCAGACGGCGCAAGTACTACCGGATCACCGACCGGGGCTCGGAGGAGCTGGCGAGCCAACGGCAGCAGTGGCGGGTCGTCAATGCGACGCTCCGCGCGACCTCGTTCCACCCGTTTCAAATGCTGCCGCAGGGAATCTGACGGCTCAACGCAGGAGGCGTACAAGTGCTGGAAGAACGGATTGCGGAGTGGCGGGACTATGTGCGCCGGCGGCAGGCGATTCACACGGTGGATGTGGATGAACTCGAGGATCACCTGCGCAGCCAGGTCGCTGATTTGAGGGAGGCGGGCCTCGATGAGGACGAGGCCTTCCTCATCGCCGTGAAGCGCATCGGCGATCTCGAGGCGCTGTCCCGGGAGTTCGCACGTGAGTACTCGGAGCGCCTGTGGAAGCGCCTCGTCCTCGCAACGGACGCCGGCGAGAGCGGCGTGGGTTGGAACCGGGAGGCCTTGGTGGCAGTGGGCCTTGCCGTTGCCGCGGCCGTAGCCATCAAGATCCCCGAGCTTTTCGGTGTGCGCCTTGACGGCCCCGACCCGAACCCGTCCTTCTATCTCCGGAATTTCAGCCTCTTCGTGCTTCCGTTCCTCGCCGGCTTCTTCGCGTGGAAGCGGGGGATGGAGCTCGCCGGGCGGATCTGGCTGGTGGCTGCGTTCGTCGTGGCGGCCCTGGTCATGAACCTCCTTCCCTTCAGTCCGGGGGGGCACACCGAGTCGCTCGCGGCCCTCCACCTTCCCATGGCCTTGTGGCTGACCGTCGGCGTCGCGTACGCCGGGGGTGCGTGGCGCGACCACGACCAGCGCATGAACTACGTGCGCTTCTCCGGCGAGTGGTTCATCTACTACGCCCTCATCGCCTTAGGCGGTGGCGTCCTCATGGCGGTCACCATGTTCATGTTCGGTGCGATCGGCCTGGACGCGGAGTTCCTCTTGAACGAGTGGATCCTCCCGTGTGGCGCCATGGGGGCCGTGATCATCGCCGGGTGGCTCGTGGAAGCCAAGCAGAGCGTCATCGAGAACATGGCCCCGGTGCTCACGCAGCTCTTTACGCCGCTCTTCACCCTCGTGCTCCTGGCGTTTCTGGGCACCATGGCGTGGACGGGAAGCGCCATCGACGTGGAGCGCGAGGTTCTCATCGGCTTCGACCTGCTGCTCATCGTGGTGGTGGGGCTGCTACTCTATGCCATCTCGGCGAGGGATCCGCAGGCTGAGCCCGGTTTCTTCGACGGGCTGCAGCTCGTCCTGGTGATCTGTGCCCTCCTCGTGGATGCCCTGGCCCTCTGGGCCATCGTGGCACGGATCTCCGAGTTCGGCTTCAGTCCGAACCGGGTCGCCGCCCTGGGCGAGAACCTCATCCTGGTGGTGAACCTGGGTTGGTCAGCCGTCCTCTATGCCCGCTTCCTCGCCCGCCGCATCCCCTTCACGCCCCTGGAGCGGTGGCAAACGGCGTATGTGCCGGTGTATCTGGTGTGGGCGTCGGTGGTTGTGGTGGTCTTCCCGCTGGTCTTCCGCTTCCAGTAGGGATAGCCGGACGCATTCCTGCCGGGCTCGTGCCGGCATGCGCACCGTGCCTACGTCGCTACAGGTTCCGTTTCAGGCCCCCGCGTACGGAAAGGGAATCCAAACGCCCTTTCGCAGTCCGTTACCCACCTTGAGCGGCCCGAGACGCTCGCTTTGCAGGGCTGACTCCAGGCTTATGCCCTGAGACTACAACCACAACTCACAATGACTTCGAAGATCGCCGCCTCGTCGGTGCTGGCGATGACGGGTGGCTCACCGCCCCGTGCCTCCGGAGAACGGAGGGCGCTGGCAACGGGCCATCAATGCGTCCACCTCGTTGATGCTCTGGCGGGATGGCGACATCACATTACCGATTTCCAATGGAAGAGCGTCCGGCTCCAGGACACTCCGACGGTTGGTCACGCCGATGGTCAGCTCGAGGACCTGACGGTCGCCTTCGCCTGAAAGTTCGAGACGAACGAATTCCAAGGAATTCGGTCGCGACCCCCGGCCCGTCTCACGCTGACCCCGGGCGTTACCGGCGTCGGACTCTTCCGTAAAGGCGAAACCGAGGTCCGTGAGCTCCATCGTTGCGCAAGACAAGGTTGTCGGTCCCGCGTCGGCCCGCGTCCTGTACGGCACGGGGACCTGTAGGACTCGCTGGACACACCCGGTCGCCAGGAGGACCACTAGGGCGAGCTGCGCAGGCATGCGTAGTGCGTTCATTTCACTTTGGGCGCCGAAAAAGGAGCGTTGCCTTTCCCTCGGAGAACTTCCTCACCTGCACTGCATTAAAATCCTCAAGCGCGATTCGCAAGCCCGATCACGTCAATCTGGAGTGAGTTTCTGACGGTGGGGCTGGCTCTTGCTATGCCCTGCTACCGAAATACCCGGCCAGATACGCTTTTAGCACGGCCTCGAAGTGAGGCGCGTCGGGACTCACTTCGAGAGCGGACATTCCAACTGTCCGGATTCCCTCGGCGGTGTGCTCCAGGATATTGGCTACCTGCTCGGGCTCCAGGTGGGGATCGTCCATGTCGGAGAGATGGTGCACCCGGCCGTCCATGCCTACCACGATTCCGCCCGCGTCCTGCGGCCGCCTGATGGGGTCGTGGGGCGAAATGAACGCGGCCGCGGGAATCCCAGGGGCGGACGAGCGCTCGATCGGGTCGTCAGGCGAGATGAAGGCCTCACTAGGAATGTCGATGTCGTCGTCGCCGTCGGTCGTGGTGGGCGCCTCAGACTCCGTGTCCTCTGGGGAAGGTTTGGTGTTCGTACCGTCCGGTTCACTCATTCCGAATGTCTCCAAGTTCCATGAGGGACGCCTTCGTGCTTGGGGACCACCATCTTGGAGGAATATAGGGGGGGCTGCATAGTTTTTGAAACCATAAGGCGTGGAAGGGCCGGCGCTACAGCACGAACTCGATGACCATGAAGCCCAGCACGATCAGTGCACCGAACACGATGGTAAGGCGGTTGAAGTGGCGGTCGATAAAATCGCTGATGGGCGCTCCGTAGCGATGGATCAACGCTGCCACGACGAAGAATCGGAGCCCGCGGCTCAGCACGCTGGCGATGACGAAGACCGCGAAGTTGATCCTGAAGACGCCCGCCGAAAGCGTAAAGACTTTGTAGGGAATCGGTGTGAGGCCCGCCAGGAAAATGGCCCCGAAGTCCCAGCGGTCGTACAGGGCCTGCACACGCCCGAATGCCTCGGGTGAGACACCGGGCACGTAGGTGAAGAAAAAGTCCTGGGCGAGATGCCAACCCCCGGCGCCGATCCAGTATCCCGCCACTCCTCCAAACACGGACGCCACGGTGGCGGCCGCGGCGAAGAACAGAGACCGCCGGGGCGCCGCGATGCACAGCGCGACCAGGAGCGGATCGGGAGGAATCGGGAAGAAGGAGGACTCGGCGAACGTCAGCAGCACCAGGGCAGGCATTCCATACGGTGTGTGCGCCCAGTGGAGTACCCAGTCGTACAGACGTCGAACCACGGTTGGCCGTGTCACGACGGACGACCGGTCCTGACTCACTGCCCCCCTTCACCGCCCTCCGGAGCCCAGGCATAGCGGCCGAGCAGGGGCACGAATGTCACTGCGCCGTGAATTGCTTCCTCGGTCACTTCACCATCCTGCTTGCGCACCATCACGAGTTCTTGGGTATCACGGGTCCCCACCGGGATCAACATGCGGCCGGGGTCGCCGAGTTGGTCCAGGATGGCCTGCGGGATCGATGGCGAGGCCGCTGACACGACGATCACGTCGAACGGCGCATACTTTCGCCAGCCGATCGTGCCGTCACCCACGAGGAGCGCCACATTATTCAGCGCGAGAGCGTCCAGGGCGCTCCGGGCCCTGGCGGACAACTCTCGTACCCGCTCGACCGAGTAGACCCGGTCGGCCATGAGTCCCAACAGGGCGGTGAGGTAGCCGCTCCCGGTGCCGATCTCGAGAACCTTTTCGTCCCGAGTCGGCTTGAGCAGGGTCAGGTAGAGCGCCTGGAGCGACGGTTGTGAGGCGGTCTGTCCGTGCCCGATCGGGATCGGTGCGTCCTCATACGCCCTCGGCCAGACTCCCTCGGGAAGGAAGATGTGCCGGGGCACCTGGTCGAAGGTCTGAAGGATTTCGAGGTCGGAGATGCCCTGCTGGCGGATCTGTTCGATCAGCCTTCGCCGGTAGCCGACGAACTGATCGTCTAAAGAGCGAGGTCCCACCCGCGGATCTCCTCGAGCAATTTGTAGTTGGTGAGGTCGAGATGGAGTGGCGTCACCGAAACATAGCCCTCATCCACGGCCCGGAAATCGGACGCGCTGTCGCCCGTCCACGTCATCTTCCCACCACCGATCCAGTAGTACTCGCGGCCCGACGGGTCTTTGGCCCGAGTCAGCGAGTCGCTGAAACGTCTCCGTCCGAGCGACGTTATCCGTATGCCCTTGACGTCGGTCGGATGAATCGGGGGGAGGTTGATGTTGAAGAGCGTGTCGGTTGGGAATGGCCTCTCGAAGATGCCCCGCAGGATCCTGCCCAGCGCATCGCCCCATGCCTCGAGCTCGTCCAGCGTGTCGCCCGAATAGGAGATAGCGAGTGCCGGAATGCCGATCACCGTGGCCTCCATGGCTGCGGCAACCGTACCGGAATACAGCACGTCGTCTCCCATGTTGGGGCCGTGGTTCACACCGGAAAGACAAAAATCCGGCCGGTGATCGAGCAGTTCGTTGATGGCCAGGATCACGCAGTCGGTCGGCGTGCCGTCCACCACGATACTTCCGTCTCTGGTATGCCGGGCCCGGAGCGGATGATGGAGTGTCAGTGAGTGGCTGGTCGCGCTCTGCTCGCGGTCGGGTGCGACGACCATGACTTCCCCCACGGTGCGGGCGGCCTCCACGAGTACGCGTAGCCCGCCGGCCAGATAGCCGTCGTCGTTGGTGCAGAGGATCTTGGGCGTGCTCAAATCATTCGTCGTTGTTGGGGGGTGGTGGTGTCAGAATCACCTTGAGCTGAATAAGCTCATCTCTCATACTGGCAAGTACTTCCGGCTCTAGCACATCTTGGCGTTCTTCCTCGAGATCGCCCGTCTTCCGTATTTCCTTCAGTTTCTGGCGCGCGCCGTCGATGGTGTACTTACGCTCGTACAACAGGTGTCTCACGAGCAGGATCAACTCGATGTCCCTGGGCCGGTATACGCGGTTGCCGGCACGGTTCTTCGTGGGATGCAGGACATCGAACTGCGTCTCCCAATACCTGAGCACGTGCGGCTTCAGCCCGGAGAGGTCGCAAACCTCCCCGATCGAGTAGTAGGCCTTCTTTGCGATCGGTTCTTGCATCCGTGGTGTCCTATGTACCCTGGCTTACGACCACTCTTCAGGCTTCGGGTCTCTCTGCATGAGGGTCCGCAGGGCCTGTCGAGGCTCTGTGCCGATGACCAGCATGCCGTAGACCTCTGCCGCGATCGGCATTTCCACGCCGTGCTTCCCGGCGAGATCGCGCACGGCCTGCACGGTCTTCACACCCTCGGCCACGGCGGTCATGTCCTCCAGGATGGACTCGAGTGGCTCGCCCTGCCCCAGCCGAAAACCCACTGTGCGGTTACGGCTGAGTTCGCCGGTACACGTGAGCACCAAGTCGCCCATCCCCGCCAATCCAGAGAATGTGGAGGCTCGCGCACCCATGGCCAACCCCAACCGGGTCATCTCGGCCAAGCCACGAGTGAGCAAGGCAGCCCGCGTGTTGTGCGCGAGGCCCAGTCCGGCGGCAACGCCGGCCGCCAGCGCGATGACGTTCTTGAGCGCACCGCCCAACTCGACCCCGATCACGTCGGAGTTCGTGTAGACCCGGAAGTAGTCCGTTTGGAACAGGGCCTGCGCTGCGAGCGCTGCGTCCTCGTCGGCTGACGCGACCACGACGGCGGTGGGTGCCTCGTCCGCAACTTCCTTGGCGAAGCTCGGCCCGGATAGGACCGCGAACCCCTCCATCTGTGCGGGTGACAGCACGTCGCCGAGTACCTGGTCCATGCGCCGGAGCGTGGAGATCTCGATGCCCTTGGAGGCGCTTACGACCTGGGCGTCCTCGGCCATGTGCGGCGCGGCCTCCGCCATGACCGTGCCGACGAACTGCGAAGGGCTGACCGAGACCACGACCTGGGCGCCTGCAACAGCCTCGGCGAGGTCGGCGGTGGCCCGGAGGTCGGATGGCAGCTTGCGCCCGGGCAGGTACGTCTCGTTCTCCGAGCGATGCGTGATCTGCTCGGCTACGTCGGCCTCCAGGCACCAGAGACGCACGTCGTGCCCCGCTTTGGAGAGAAGTCCGGCCAGCGCAGTGCCCCAGCTTCCGGCCCCAACGACCGTAACGCGCCTGGGATTATCGCTCATGAGCCGGCTTCCGGGGCGGCCTGCCTGCGGTCACCGAAACGATTCTCCTCACCCCGTAGGAGCCGTCCAAGGTTGCTGCGGTGCGCCCAAACCATCAACGAAGCGAGGGCCACGGTGAACCAGAGAACCGTGCTTCCCCCCTGGTGCGGTGTGAAGTAGACACCGATGGGAGCGGCAGCCATCGCAAAAATCGATGCGACCGACACGTAGCGGGTCGTGAACGCGACGCCGAGCCAGACCACAAAGGCGATCAGGACCGCCCATGGCGCCAGGGCGATGAACGCACCCGCGCTGGTAGCCACACCCTTCCCTCCCTTGAACGAGACCCAGAACGAAAACATGTGACCCAGGATGGCCGCCGCAGCGTAGGCAAGAGTCCATTCCCAGGCGCCCCCTGCCTGCCATTGGGGAAACATCGAAACCACGAACCACCCCTTGGCCACGTCGAAGAACACCACCAGAAGCGCGGCCTTCCATCCCAGAATGCGGAACGTGTTCGTGGCGCCGAGGTTGCTGCTGCCCTTCGTGCGTAGGTCGATGCCGTAGATGCCCTTCCCCACCCAATAGCTTGTGGGAGTGGCGCCGATTCCGTAGGCCAGCAGCGTGAGCCAGGCCGGATTCACGACCTGCTGGTCCGGAAGAAGATGCGGATAGGCGCCCCCATGAAGCCCCACTTGTTGCGGAAGAAGTTGTGAACGTAGCGAATGTAGTGTCCGGGCACGGCCTTCGGGAAGTTCGCGAAAATCACGAAGGTCGGCGGCCCCACATCCGCCTGGGTCGCGTACTTCAGCTTGATGTCCCGGCCCCTGCTGTTGGGCGGTGGCTGTTTGCGCACAGCCTCTTCGAGTGCGCTGTTCACCTCGCTGGTGGACAGGCGGCGCATCCGCTGCTCCTGCACGTCCAGGACCATGTCGAGCGTCTTGCGCACCCGTTGTCCCGTGAGCGCGGAGGCGAAGACTATGGGCACCCACTTCAGGAACGGCGCCCGCGCCCTGACCGCCTTTTCAAAGTCGGGTGCCGTCATGGTGTCCTTTTTCACCAGGTCCCACTTGTTTGCCACGAGGATGATGCCGGCGCCGGCTTCGAGCGCTTGCTCCATCACCTTGAGGTCCTGCACGTGGAGTGGCTCCGTGGAGTCCACGAGCACGATGCACACGTCTGCGTCGCGAACGACGCGCGCCGTGCGAAGCGCGCTGTAGTACTCGAGGGAGTCCTTGATCTTCGACTGGCGCCGCAGCCCTGCGGTGTCCACGAATACCATCGTGTGGCCGTGGTAGCGGAGTGGTGAGTCCACCGGGTCACGCGTGGTACCGGCTACTTCGTTCACCACTACCCGGTCCTCGCCGAACATGCAGTTCACGAAGCTCGACTTACCCACGTTGGGCTTGCCGACGACCGCGACCCTGATCGCGTCCTCGTCTTCATCCTCCGAGACCTTCGGCAGGTTGGCCACGATGGTGTCCAGAAGGTCGCCGGAGCCCTTGCCCGAGATGGAGCTCACCGGAATCGGCTCGCCCATACCCAACCGCCAGAAGTCGTGCTGCGCCGTTTCGTTGGGCAGGTTGTCCATCTTGTTGACGACCAGAATCACGGGGGGCCCGCTCTTCCTGAGGAGCTCCATGAGTTTCTCATCCAGCGGGTGAACCCCTTCCCTGCCGTCCACGAGGAATACGATCACGTCAGCCTCGCTCACGGCGGCGAACGCTTGCTCGCGAACGGCCCTGTCCAGGGGTTCGTCGCTTCCTTCGATCACACCGCCCGTGTCGACGATGAAGAACGACCGACCCGCCCATTCGGCGCGGGCGAAGTTGCGGTCACGCGTCACACCCGGCCGGTCGTCGACGATGGCCTTACGGTGCCCGATGACGCGATTGAAAAAGGTGGACTTCCCCACGTTGGGTCGGCCCACCACCGCGACCATCGGGAGGCTGCTGCTCATGGTTCGTCTCTCACAGCGCTTCCAGACTGCCTGCGATCCTGCGGCTCGCCGTCACAGCGGCAGGTGCAGTCTTCTCACGAAACTCATCCAGCGACAGGTTGTCGACGAACCGACCGTCGGCGTTGAGTGCTTCGCCGGGTAACAGCACGGCGTCCCGGTCGGTCATGTCGCGGGGCAGAGCCTTCAGGATCTCCTGGCCCCCGAGCAGGCCGGCCACCGTGACCGAGTTGCCGAAGAACTCGTTGGTGACCGGAACCAGATCCACCTCCGCGCCCGTGGCTTTCGCGAGGCTAGGCAGGCGCTCGGCGAACAGCGCCTCCATGGACCGGCCGGTCACGATATTCAAGCGGTGCCCGGACAGGTTGGGCGCGGCCGCGAGAGCCTGGTCGAACTCCCGGATGAATTGTTTGACCGCGCCCACGCCGTTCTCGGTGAGCGGCCAGTCGTCATAGTAGGCGTCGTCCGGGAGCGGTTCGCCCGCCAACAGGTACATCTCGTCGGCGGCGTAGCACCAGCCGTGTCCACGCTCGGCGAGGGCCCGCTCCCGCGGTCTGTTGGTCTGTTCGATCGCGCGTGCGACCTCGTCGCGGGTGAGGGGACGCACGGGCCGATTCATGTTGTAGCGCGTGAGGCCTACGGGTACGACCGAGAGGGAGAGAATGGAATCACCCAGGCCGTACAGGTCCTCGATCGTCCGGTCCAAGTGCTCCCCGTCGTTCCACCCCGGGCACAGCACGACCTGCGTGTGCATCTCCAGCCCGCCCTCTCCCAGAAAGCGGAGTTGGTCGAGGATGAGACCGGCACGATCGCTCTTGAGCAGGCGAATCCGTACGTCCGGCTCGGTGGCGTGTACGCTGACGTACAGTGGGCTGAGGCGCTGCTCTACCAATCGCTCGAAACCCCGGGGGCCGAGGTTGGTCAGCGTGACGTAGCTCCCGTACGTGAACGAGAGCCTGAAGTCGTCGTCACGGAGCCCAAGGCTCTTGCGCGCGCCCTCGGGGTTCCCGTCGATGAAGCAGAACACGCACTCGTTGGCACACTCCCGGATGGTGTCCGGCGCCGGCACGATGCCCATGGCCTCGCCGGGTGCCCGCTCGATCTCGTAGATGATCCGCTCGCCTCGGGCGTCCACGGTTTCCATCTCGAGAGCCTCGTCGGCTAGCAGAAACGCGAGATCGATACCGTCACGGACGGTCTCACCGTTGATCCGGATGATACGGGTGCCGATCTCGAGCTCGAGCTCTTCGGCGATGCTTCCCTCTTCGATTGCAGCGATGCGAACCACTAAAGTCCCTCAACCAAGTTGCGTAAGTAGTCGAAAAAAATAGAAGATACGGGGTTCGCGAGCAATTTTAGTCTTACTGTGTTCTGGTTCGCCCGGAACCTGATACGGCGATTTGCGTAGATTTTCTGTGCCTAATAGCAAAACACCGGATGCTCGGCCCGTGAGGTGGATGATGATGATGTGGCGGCGGTGGGTCGGTATGCTCCCCCTCGCGCTCGTGGTCACTTCGTGTGATCAGGTGGATGCGATCCGCGATGAATTCCGTGATCTGACACCGCACGAGGCCTATGTGCAGTCGCTCAGGGTGGCGGGGCTCGGCGAGACCGCCCTCGTGCGGGCGTGGTTGGAAGCTGCCGCCGAAGCCTTGTCGGACGCGCCGGTCGTGGGCCTTCCGTACGAGGAGGAGGGGTTCCTCTTTCCCGACGATCCAGGAGCTGTGGGCTATCGGCTCCGCCTCCGCCGCGGCCAACGGCTTACGGTCGATTTCCGCCTGGAGGGTGAGTCTCCCGCCCGCGTCTTCCTGGACGTGTACAGGGTGCAGCAGGACTCGGGCCGGGACCCCGTGCCCATTCTGGCCACCGACTCTCTGCTGACCGAGGTCGAGTTCGTCGCCGGCTGGGCGGCGGATTACATCGTGCGTATCCAGCCCGAGCTGCTCAGGGGGGGCCGGTACCGGATCACGCTGAGGAGCGGCGCATCGCTCACATTCCCGGTGCAAGGCAAGGACACGCGCGCCATCCTGAGCCGCTTCGGCGTTTCGCGCGACGACGGCCGGCGGAGCCACCACGGGGTGGACATCTTCGCGGCGCGGGGTACGCCCGTGCTTTCAGCGACCAACGGCAGGGTGTCGCGTGCGAACCTGACCAACATCGGCGGCAAGGTCGTGTGGGTGCGCGACTCCGGACGGTCGCAATCGATCTACTACGCCCATCTCGACAGCCAGGTGGTTCGACGCGGAGAGACCGTCCGCCGCGGCGATACGCTGGGCTTCGTGGGCAACACGGGGAACGCGCGCACCACGCCGCCCCATCTACACTTCAGCGTGTACGCGCGACGCGCCGGTCCGGTGGACCCGTACTATTTCCTTTACGAGCCCGCGGGCGCTCTTCCTGAATTGACCGCATCGCTCGAGAACGTGGGTCGGTGGACACGAACGTCCACCGCAGGCATCCGCCTTCGTGAAGGCCCCGGTAGCCGTAGGCGTGTGACCCGTGATCTGACCCGCTACACCCCGTTGCTCGTGGTGGCCGCTGCGGGTTCCTGGTACCGGGTGGAGCTGCCCGACGGCACGTCGGGCTTCGTGGCGGCACGCCTCACGGAGGGGGCCGACCGGGACCGGTGACCTCGGCATGCAGTTGAACGGCCCTGGCCGTTCTACCCCTGCTCCACGCACTTCGTACGTAGAAATTGCTGCTCCTCGAGGAGGGTGCGGAAGGGCACTCCGGGCGGCTCCAAACGCAAGGCAACCCGCCGACCCTCGATGCGCAGCACCTCTGCGGCAATGAGCGTGCGGTCTCCCCTCTGGAAGCGGACCTCGCCGTAGATCTCCTCACCGACTTCCGGGAGATCGCCTTTAGCAACCTCGTATCGGATTCCCGTTTCTGAGAGGTCGTAAATGGGCCACTCGTCGTCCTGCAGCACGAGCACAGGCCGCTCGCGCATAGGATAGGTGACCCGATAAAAGTCTCTCGAGGGGTCCATGGTTGCTTCTGGTCCCTCCCTTTCGACCGACTGCTCGTCCTATCGTCTCGGCCAGACGACTCCTTGATTCTCCGCCGTGACCGGCCCGAGGCCTTTGTACACGAACTTCTGGAGGCGTTTGCCCTCGTAGGTCTCCGTCGTGTAGATGTTGCCGTGCGAGTCCGTGGCGATGCTGTGCACCGCGAAGAACTGCCCGGGCTGGCGGCCGCCGTCGCCGAAGCTGGTCAGGATCGTCATGGACGCCCGGTCGATGATGTAGATCTTCATGTTCTTGCCATCGGCCAGGTAGATGTACTTCTGCTCGGGATCGCGCGAAAAGGCGATATCCCAGGTGGACCCGTCACCCCGAGTCTGGGGCGCGACGATCATCTCCTCCACGAAGCTGCCGTCCTTTCGGAAAACCTGAATCCGGTCGTTGGGGCGGTCGCAGACGTACACGAACCCATCGGTGGTGGGCTCGGCGCAGTGAACGGGATTACGGAATTGCTGGGCCAACGGCTCGTCCGGATCGTAGCGGCCGAGGTCGGCGTCGTCCGGCTCGTTCCCGTAGGCGCCCCAGTAGCGCTTGATCTCACCCGTGTCCATGTCCAACACGGCCACGCGCTTGTTGCCGTACCCGTCCGCAACGTAAGCCTCGTTGGCGGCGGCGTCGAAGGAGATCTTGGCCACCCGGCCGAAGTTCTGGGTGTCGTGGCTGCCCCCGCTCTGCTCCGGTTTGCCGAATTGAGCCAGAAAGGTCCCGTCCCGCGCGAACTTCAGGATGTGCGCGTCCTGCGGGCCGTTGCCGCCGATCCAGAGGTTGTCCAGCGGATCCACCGCGATTCCGTGGTTCGACGAGGGCCAGTCGTAGCCCTCGCCGGGGCCGCCGAAGAAGCTCACCAGGTTCCCCTCCTGGTCGAACTCCAGGACGTTCGGCGCAGGGATGCAGCATTCGCTGGTGGGAGGGTCGGCCGCGGCGCCGATCTCGGTGCGTTCGTTGAAGGTGGTCTGGCGGTGGATGATCCAGATGTGATCCTGCGAGTCCACGGCGACTCCGACGGCGGAGCCCAGTATCCAGTGGTTCGGGAGCGGCTTGGGCCACAGGGGATCCACCTCGAACATCGGTGCCTGAACGCCGGTGTCTTCGGGCACCTCCTGAGCGGCGGTGCACCCGAGCGTGAGTCCGAGCAAAACTGTTCCGACGCAGAGCCTTGAGATCCGGTGCATGGGCGATCGTCCTTAGCTAAATGTGGTGCCCCCCCCCCGGCGGCAGACCCAGTATACGGCGAACCGAAGTGAAAACCAAAGCGGGGTGCGGGCACGGCGGTGAGTCGTATATTGCACCCCCATGAAATCGAGAGGAGAATGGTGCTGAGAGGCCCGAGCAGGCTCGGCATGGGCGGTCTCACAGTCGCGCTCGTCGTGTGGCTGTCCCTCAGCGTCCCCGACCGCGGCGACGGTGCTTCGGTTCATGAGATTCCGAGCGACGTCACGATTCAGGCGATCATCAAGCCCGACGGTAATCGCCTGCTCGTGCTCGTGCGTGCCCCGCTGCGTGCCATGCGGGACATCGAGTTTCCGCTCAGCGGACCCGGTTATCTGGACATCGGGCTCGCGGACCAGTCCCTCAAGGACGCGGCGATCCTCTGGCTCGGAGACAACCTCGAGTTGTACGAGGGAGACGTACGCCTCAGCGAGGGCCGTCTGGTCGCCGCACTCGCGTCGATCCCGTCGGACCGGTCCTTCGGCACGTTCGAAGATGCGCTGGCCCACGTCACCGGGCCCCGGCTTCCCGAGAGCACGCAGCTCTATTGGCAGCAAGCCATGCTGGACGCCCTGTTCGAGTACCCGATCGAGTCGGAGGCCGCGCGGTTCTCGATCCACCCGAGGTTCGAGCGGCTGGCGCTGAGGGTCGTGACAGTCCTCCGGTTCATGCCGCCGGGTGGTGCGGTGCGGGCGTTCCAGTACGCGGGCGACCCGGGGCTCGTGCGGCTGGATCCGAGGTGGCACCAAGCCGTGATCCGCTTCGTCGAATTGGGTTTCCTGCACATCCTGGACGGGATCGACCACCTGTTGTTCCTGCTCTGTCTGGTGATCCCTTTCCGGAAGATCAGACCGCTCGTCATCATCGTGACCGCGTTCACGGTCGCGCATTCCGTCACGTTGATCGCGTCCGCCTACGGTCTCGCGCCCGATGCCCTGTGGTTCCCTCCACTGGTGGAGGCGTTGATCGCGGCGTCGATCGTTTACATGGCGCTCGAGAACATCGTAGGCGCCCAGCTTCACAGGCGCTGGATGATCACGCTGGCGTTCGGGCTCGTGCACGGCTTCGGGTTCTCGTTCGCTCTGCGGGACACCCTGCAGTTCGCCGGATCGCACCTGGTCACCTCGCTGCTGTCCTTCAACCTGGGCGTCGAGCTCGGGCAGCTACTCGTGCTGCTGGCACTGGTTCCTGCGCTGAATCTGCTGTTCCGCTTCGTCGTGGCGGAGCGCATGGGCACGATCGTCCTGTCCGCTCTAGTGGCGCACCAGGGCTGGCACTGGATGGGCGACAGGCTGGCTGTGGTGAACCAGTTCCCCTGGCCCGCCCTCGACGGGGCGCTCATCGCGATGGCTCTTGGTTGGCTTTTGGCGCTGGCCGCGCTGGGCGGCTCGAGTTGGTGGGTGCTCCGGCTTCTGGGCGACCGCGCCGCCGGGCAGGTCGAGGCTTCCCCGTTGGTGGCTGAGGAGTGACGGGATGGCTTTAATGGACAGCCAGGTCCTCACCATCTACGCCCACGAGGTCCGATCAGCGGTTCGTGAGCGGAACATCGTCATCTACAGCATCGTGCTTCCGCTCGTGATGTACCCGATCCTCTTGTGGGCGATATTCGCCGGCATCCAGTTCGTGCAAGGACAGACCGAACGCCTGGGGTCGCGGGTGGCGCTTGTCGGCCTCCCCGATGAGCACGGGGCGTTGGCGGATTCGCTCGAGAATGAGAAGGGGATCGAGGTGGTGCCGTGGGAGGACACGCGGGACGAAGCGCTCAGCGCGATCGGAGAGGGCCGTCTGGACGTGCTCGTCGAGTTCGCGGAACCGGACTCGAACGGCGTGGCGCTGCGGGACAACTTCACCGTCCGGCTCCACTTCAACGAGACTCGCGACCGTAGCTCGGGCGCCCGGACGCGTGTGGAGGGCGTGCTCACCGACTACCGCGACGCCTGGCTGGACCGGGAGCGGAAAGTTCTAGGGGTGAGCGACGCCACATGGGCTGATTTCGGGATCGTGCTCGAGAACGTGGCCTCGCCGGACGAGATGATCCGGTTCCTGCTCTCCATAATGATTCCGACGCTCATGATCATCATGATCGCCGTCGCCACGTTCTATCCGGCGGTGGACGCGACGGCCGGAGAGCGCGAGCGGTCGACGTGGGAGACGATGATGACGGTCGCGGCCTCGCGCACCACGATCGCCACCGCGAAGTATCTGTACGTGGCCACGTTCGGCGCGGTCGGCGGGCTGCTGAACTTGACGGCCCTGGCGCTGTCCATGCGCTGGATCCTGGCTCCCCTGGGTGGCTCGACCGAGCAGCTGACCTCCGCGGGTATTCCGCTTTCGGCGTTACCGGTGATCGCGGTGGGCACCGCGCTGCTCGCGCTGTTCATCGCGGCGGTCATGCTGGTGCTGGCTTCTTTTGCGCAGACGTTCAAGGAAGGCCAGTCCATGATCACGCCGTTCTATATCCTGCTGATCCTCCCGTCGATCTTCATGCAAGACCCGGACATGGAGTTTTCGATGCTTTTGGCGACTCTGCCTATCCTGAACATCATCATGGTCATCCGAGAGGCTATCGTGGGCGTGTACCACGTGCCTCAGATCGCGGTGACGTTCCTCTCCCAGATCATTTTCGTGGCCGCGTCCATCGGATTCGCCCAATGGGTGCTGCGTAACGAAGAGGTCTATATGGGCACGCACGAGGGTGGTCTGGGCAGGTTCTTGAAGGGACGGTTCTCCAGACGGGCCTCGAGCTCGTGAGAAGGCGGACGCGATGAGTACGGCAAGCGTGAGAATCGAAGGTCTGACCAAGGTCTTCTATGATGACAGCCGCGGTGAGGTGAGGGCCGTCGACGACGTTCACCTCGAGTGTGCCAGCGGCGAGATCCTGGGGCTTCTGGGCGCGAACGGTGCAGGAAAGACCACGACGCTCCGGATGCTTTCCACCGTCCTCACACCGACCGGGGGACGCGCCTGGATCATGGGCCATGAGTTGCGCGAGGAGCCTCAGGACGTACGGCTGAGCATCGGTTTCTACTCCTCCTCGACCGCGCTCTATCCGAAGATCACTCCCCGGGAGACGCTCAGGTTCTTCGCGCGGGTGAACCGTTATCCGGCTGAGCGGGTGGAGGAGCGCGTCGAGCTGCTCATCGACCGCTTCGGACTTGCCGAGTACGCCGACTCCCGCGTGGAAAAGCTGTCGAGCGGCATGAAGCAGAAGGTCTCGATCGCGAGAACCCTGGCCCATGACCCGCCGGTGCTGATCTTCGACGAGCCCACGGTGGCCCTGGACGTGCTGAATGCCCTCGAGTTGCGGAAGATCATCGCACAGCTCAGGGACGACGGGAAGGCCGTCATCTTTTCGACGCACGTGATGAGCGAGGCCGAACAGCTCTGTGACCGGATCGCCATCATCCACAACGGGCGTATTCTGGCCTGCGACACGCTGGACGGGCTGAGGGGGCTGACCGGGAAGCACTATCTCGAGGAGATTTTCGTGCACTACGCCCGCGACTCCCAGGCGTAATGCTGGCTTCGGGTGTGCGGGCCATCTATGGCCTCGAGATTCGCTCCCTGTTGAGGGACCACCGCACGGTGTTCATCTCCATCGTGCTTCCGGTGGTTCTGATGCCACTCCTCTTGCTGGTGTCCGCCCGCGTGGAGCAGGGCCGCCAGCAGCGAGAGACTACGCGGCACTACAAGTACGCCGTCGTGGGCAGCGATTCGCTCTTCATGCTCGAGCTCTTACGAGATTCCGTGCGGCAGGACGAGAGCGACCCGGCCGACTCCGCGGCCCCGACCTTCGAAACGGTCGCGACCACGGATGCGCTCCATGATCTCGAGGTCCGCGCGATCGAGTTTTTCGTAGAAGGACTCGGCCCCGAGGAGTGGCGGGCGTTCCTGGCGGAGGATACGGCCCGCGCCGATGAGTTGGAGGAGTTTCACGATACACCGGTCGCCCGAGTCAACTTCCGCTCGAATCGTAGAAGCTCCTCGGTCGGGGCCAGGCAACTGCGCACGCGCCTCGTGGAGATCCGCCGGGTGCGCAGGGATTCCGTGCTAGTACAGGCCGGATTCCCGATCCATCCGGACGACTTCGCGACGCTGGACGTTGTCAACGTCGCTTCGGAGGTCGAGGTGGCCGGCGCGCGTCTCGGGAGGATGCTCACCCTGTTTGTCGTGCTGCTCATGATGGCGGGTGGAGGGGTGCTGGCCACGGACACGCTCGCCGGTGAAAAGGAACGCGGCACCCTGGTTACCCTGCTCACCACGGGTGCCACACGCGCCGAGATCATTTTGGCCAAGCTTCTCGCCGTGACCTCGGTCGCGCTGGTCATCGTCCTGATCCAGATCGTCAACCTGTGGATCTACCTGGGGTTGGGCCTGATCGACGTGTCCTCGGGCTTTTCGGCCAGCGTGCCGCCCGCGACGGCCCTGGTGCTGTTCGTACTCTACGTGCCCGTGGCAGCCCTCGCCTCCGGGGTCCTGCTGGTCACGTCCGCGTATGCGAAGACCTACAAGGAAGCTCAGCTACTCTTCATGCCCGCCATGCTCGGGTTGCTCCTTCCAACGCTGGCCCCTTTTCTGCCTGAGATCTCCCTGTCGTCGGCGATCGTACTGGTGCCGCTCGCCAACATTGCGATCGCGGCCCGCGACATTCTGGTCGGCCAGGCCAACTGGCTCATGGTCGGTATCGCGTGGCTGGTAACGGCCGCCGCCGCCGCCTACGCCGGCTGGTTCGCGGCGAGGGCACTCGAGGACGAAAACCTGATCGCGGGGGCCGATTCTGACCGGGCGGAGTTCCTGGGCGGGCCGGCGCTGTTCCGAAAGCGGGTACTCCAGTGGTTCGTCGTCTTCTGGGCCGTGAAGATCCTACTGGAGATGAACATCGGCTTCGAGGACATCCGGTGGACGGTGGTCTTCCACGTTGGCGTGGTGTTCCTTGCCGCACCGCTGCTGATGGTGTGGCATTTCAAGCTGAACGTTCGTGAAGCCCTGGCGTTGCGCGCCCCGAAGCCCGGCGTATGGCTCGGGGTCGTGCTTGGCGCGCCGGCCGCGCTGATCGTGGTGACCGGGTTCTTCCAACTCGTGAACCTGGTGCTGCCGGTGCCACGTGAAGTTCTCGAGAGCTTCGGGCAAGCCATCATGCCTGAGGAGATCCCGGTCTGGCAGATCGTGATCCTCCTGTCCGTGATCCCCGGCATCGTGGAGGAACTGACGTTCCGCGGTGCCCTGCTCCACGGGTTGAGGCGTCGGTTCAGTCCGGTGGTGTTGTGCCTGGTCGTGGGTGGGATCTTCGGCTTCTTCCACTTCCAGATCTTCCGGATTCCCTCCACCGCGCTGTTGGGCGTGATCCTGTCGGCGGTCACCGTTCTCACCGGCTCGATTTTCCCCGCTATCTTATGGCACACGATCAACAACGCGCTCGCGCTCTACTTGGGGTCGGAGGGGGTCGAGCTAGCGGGTGGGTCGTGGATGACCTACACGGGTGCCGCCGTCGCTCTCGGGCTTGCCCTGTGGATCATCTGGCTGAATCGTTCACTCTATCCGGACCTGAAGGGCGAGCCGCCCTCTCGACGGGCGCCCGGTGGGTCCAATCCGCGAAGTTCTCCTCCATGACCGTGGGTCTCGAAACGGAGCGATCTTGATGTCAGTTCTCAGTCGAAGAGGAAACCCGACGATACTCGTGACGCTTGCCGTCCTCGCGGCGGCTGGGTCGGCGCACGCGCAGAGCAACACGTACGGCACGGTGCCCGGCGTATGGGGCGAGCTGCCGGAGGGGCGGATCTGGGGCGCGACGAGCGCCGTGTACCCTTCGCCGGACGGCCGCACGATTTGGGTGGGTGAGCGCTGCGGCGTCAACACGTGTGACGGTGCGGACGAGGTCGATCCCATCCTTCAGTTCGATCTGGAGGGGAATCTGCTCAAGAGCTTCGGCGCGGGAATGATCCTCTGGCCTCACGGGATGTACGTCGATCGTGAGGGCAACGTGTGGGTCGCGGACGCGGTCGGCTTCGGGCAGCAGCCGGAGGGCCGGGGGCATGAGATCCTGAAGTTCAGCCCGGACGGCGAGCTGCTCATGACGCTGGGTGAGAAGGGCGTGCCTGGAGACGGACCCGACAGGTTCCGCAAACCCTCGGACGTTCTCGTCGCGCCCAACGGCGACATCTTTGTCGCGGATGGCCACGACGCCGGCGGCAACAACCGGATCGTCAAGTTCTCGAGTGACGGAACGTACCTCATGGAATGGGGCGGCACGGGCTCAGAGGCGGGCGAGTTCAGGGATCCGCACGCCCTCGCCATGGACTCCCAGGGCCGACTGTTCGTGGGTGACCGCGCCAACAGCCGCATCCAGATTTTCGATCAGGACGGCAACCATCTCGCTACCTGGACCCAGTTCGGGAGGCCGAGCGGGCTGTTCATCGACGAGAACGACGTGCTCTATGCGGCCGACTCGGAGTCCAACGCCGGTCGCAACCCGGGCTGGCATCGCGGCATCTACATCGGCAGCGCCCGCGATGGATGGGTGCACACGTTCATCCCGGATCCGGAGCCCGATCCGGACAACTCCGGCACGAGCGCGGCCGAGGGCGTGGCCGTGGACCGGATGGGCAACGTCTACGGCGCCGAGGTCGGTCCCCGGATGCTCAGGAAGCACATCAAGAGGTGACCGGCTCGGACTGATTCGTGCCGAATGGGGCCTAATTGGGCAAGGCCAGCGCCACCAACTCGGCCTCTACGCCGGCTCCGGCCACCGCGAGCACGATGAACTGCCTGCCGTCGTGCATATACGACATCATCGCCGTATTGGTGGTAGCCGGAAGCTCGACCCGCCCGATCTCCTCACCCGTCATCTTGTCCACCGCATGCAGGATGGGCTCCTGGCCCCTGCCCTCCCCGTAGATCAGCAGCGTCTTCGTGGTGAGGATGGTAGCGTGGGCGTTCTTCCCGGTGTTCGGGATGTCGAGGCCCTGAAGCGCCCGGTGGTTCTTGATGTTGGCGGGCGTGTCCCCGTTGGGGATGCGCCACAGGTGGTCGCCGGTCTTCAGGTCGATGGCCGTGATCGCTCCGTACGGTGGCTTCAGCAGCGGCAGCCCCTGGGGGCCGCGGATACCACCTGGGCCGGTGGCTACGTAGGTGGCGCTACTGGCGCACGGCACGGCCGGATCGGGGCACAGGTTAGACAGGCGGGGCTGGGCCTCACCTCCCGGCACCAGCGAGATGACCGAATGACCCCTTTGGCTGGCCACGTAAAGAATCCCGTTATCCGGATCAATGGACGAACCCCCCGGGATGTTGGCCCCTCCGTTGGCACCAGGCGCGTGGAACGCGCCGTTCGTCCCGTCGGGGTGGTTCAGCAACGATGGTGGATTGAACTGCGGGCCCATGCGGTACTCGCCGGCAAGCTCGAGGGCCGCCGCTCGCAGCTCGGGCGTGAAGTCGATGAGGTCGTCCTCGGTCACGCCTTGCAGCTCGAAGGCCGCCGGCTTGGTCACGAAGGGCTGAGTTGGTGACGTCCGCTCGCCGGGCGTGTCGGACTGGGGGACGGACCTCTCTTCGATCGGCCACACCGGCTCGCCGGTCTCGCGGTCGAACACGTACGCCCAGCCCTGCTTGGTGGTCTCGATCACCATCGGTACCAGGCGTCCGTCGTGCATCACGTCGAGCACTTTGGGGGCGTTCGGGTTGTCGTAGTTCCAGATGTCGTGATGCACCATCTGGAAGTGCCAGACGCGCTCCCCCGTCTGCGCGTTCAGAGCGATGATGCTGGTGCCGAAAAGATTCCCGCCTAGACGATCACCGCCGTAGTAGTCGTTGGTGGGCGTGTCGGTCGTGACATAGACGATGTCGAGTTCGGAGTCGGCGGACAGGGGCGCCCAGGCCGAGACGTTACCGGTGTACTTCCAGGAGTCGCCCTCCCATGTGTCGTGGCCGAATTCACCCGGATCGGGCACGACATTGAACTTCCAGATCATCTCGCCGGTCTTGGCGTCGTACCCGCGGATGTGTCCCGGGACGTTCTCCGGGCGCCTCGGGTAGTACCCGCGGTCGTGCGAGTTGCCCACGACGATCACGCCGTTCACAACGATGGGGGCGGACGAGGACGTTATATCGCCCGAGCTCAGGATCCCCCTGTCCGCATCTACTGGATAGTCACCCAGGCCCAGATGCAGATCGACGATGCCGTTCATGCCGAAGTACGGAATCGGAACGCCCGTCTCGGCGTCGAGCGCGGCCATGTAATAGCCGGGAGTGATCACGTACACGACACCCCTGCCCTCCACCTCGGCGTACGCCACGCCCTTGCCGTAGTTCTGGCGTGTAGAGGCTTCCCAACGCGGATTGTTGCGCATGCGCCACATCCAAAGGGTCTCGCCCGTGGCCGGATCGATGGCGACGACCGACCGTCGGGAGCCCGCTACGGTGAACAGCTTGTCGCCCACCTTCAACGGTGTAGCCCGGTAGATGAAGTCGGGTTGGGGGCCGTAGTTGGCTGCCTTCCAGCGCCAGACGACCTCCAGGTTCTCGAAGTTGTCGGCGTTGATTTGATCCAGTGGCGAGTACCTGCTGCTGCCCTCGTCTCCACCCCAGTAGCGCCACTCGCCGCCTTCGGTGCCCAGCCGTTGGCCGGCGGCACCGGAAGTTAGGCCAAGCAGAAGGGCGCCGGTCATGGCGGCTGCGGCCCACGTGCTCCATCCCCTGAATCTCATCCCTGACTCCCTTCGATGATGATCTCTCTCAACTCTTCAATACTGGACGACATCAAGACTTCACCTGGCGGAAGTCCGTTCAACTGGAAGATGTACGCGAGGACCTGGGCGTACTGGCGAGGCCGCAGTGAGCCGGGCCGATCCTGCGGCATGGAGGTGCTGACCTCCTCGAAAAGGTCGCCTACACTCGCGCCCGCCCATGACTTGATGAACGTGCCCACGAACTCGTCGTCCATGTGGCAGTTGGCGCAAACGTCATGCATGATCTCCTCACCACGTTCGGCCTGCTCTACGGTATAGACGCCCTCCCGCGTCGACGAGGGCGGAGCCACTTCGGGTTCCTGCGCACTCGTGGGGAGCGCGGTTGCGACGGCCAACATGGCAAGAGGTCCTGCTCTGCGGAATACGCTCATTTCGTCTCGGCTCGAAGGCGGGCCCTACCCAGCTCGTAGGGGCTCGCCCAAGGTGAGACCCCGGCCGGACGCGGGCAAGATGATGCGGCGCTTCACGTCCGCTCTCGGGGCCGTACCCCTGGCGACCGACCGCACCACCCCCCAGCTTTCGTTCCCATCGTACACCCCAACCACGGACCGTTATGCGACACCGAACGCAGGCACTTGTTGGAGCACACGTCTGGAGTGCCGTAGTGCTTTGTGCCGCCGCGCCCATCGCACTGCCCAACACAGTAGCCGGCCAAACTCGACTGCCCTGGGATGCTGTCGCCACCAAGCTTGTCGAGCGCATGGCGGTATCGCCCGGCGAGCGGGTGCTTCTCGTGGCGATGCCCGGTGATTTCAGTCCGCTCGTTCCGGTGCTTCGCCGCAAGGTGGCTCGCGCCGGAGGGCATGATCTGGGCGCGATCGCGGTCGACGGGTCGCACCCGGCGGGCTGGGAGACGCCGTTCGGTCGGGACTCCGAAGGCCTGACGGTCCAAGAGATGGTCGAGTACTTCCTGGAGGTCGACGTGGCGGTGATGTTGCCGGGCACGGGGACACAGCATGCACCCTACGCCGCCATGCAGGCGCTGCTCGGTACCGGACGTGCCCGTACGATCCACTTCCACTGGGCGGGCGCGTACGACTTACAGGGTAACCTGATGCCGACCGACCATGCGGTCAGCCAGACGTTGCTGAGGGCCCTGCTGCAGACCGATTATGCCGCCCTTGCGGCACGCCAGCGTCGGTTCGAGGCTGAGATGCGTGGCCAGGTGGTCCGTGTCACCACGCCGCTGGGTACCGACATCACGTTCCAGATCGGTGACCGGCCCGTGACCAAGCAGGACGGCGACGCCTCCGCGCGCAGGGGCGCCGCTGCCTCGAACCTCATCGACCGTGAGATCGAGTTGCCGGCCGGGGCCGTTCGGGTAGCGCCGATCGAAGAGAGCGTGGACGGGCGCATCGCCTTCCCACCCACCGTGTGGCAGGGACAGAGGGTGGAGGGGCTCGTGCTGGAGTTCGAGCGGGGCCGCGTCGTGGATATGACGGCCACCACCGGACTGGAAGCCGTGGAAGCCGAACTCGAGGCGGCGGGCAGTTCGGGCCGGGCGTTTCGGGAGTTCGCGCTGGGGTTCAATCCCCTGCTGGCGATACCGAGCAGGGGTCCACCGTGGATTCCCTACTACGGTTATGGGGCGGGCGTCGTGCGGCTATCGCTGGGTGACAACACGGAACTGGGCGGAACTGTGAAGGGCGGCTACGTGCGGTGGAATTTCTTCCATGACGCGACGGTCACCGTGGGTGAGGAGGTGTGGGTGAGCGAAGGGCGCCTCGTCCGCTAGAACGAGGCGCCCTCCAGGGCCGGGTTACTGCGTAACGGCTTTCGGCGTCTCCCACTTCTTGAACCACTTCCGCAGGAACAACTGCGTGCGCATGAAGTTCGAGGGGTTCGAGCTCGTGCCGTGCCACTCGTCCTTATATCGGACCATGAGGGTTGGCACCCTCAGAACCTTGAGGGCCTGGTAGAACTCCTCCGTCTGCCCCATCGGTGTGCGCAGGTCGTTGTCACCCGTCATGAGCATGGTGGGCGTCGAGACGTTGCCCACGTACATGATCGGCGAACGGCGCAGGTGCTCGCTCGGGTCGTCCCAGGGGAACTCTTTGAAGTTGTGGTACCAGCCCGCGCCGTCGGTGGTGCCCACGAACGAGAACCAGTTGATCACCGGACAGTTGGCCGAGGCGGCCGCGAAGCGATCGGTGTGACCCACGATCCATGAGGTCAGCACGCCGCCTCCCGAGCAGCCATAGACGAACATGTTGTCTTCGTCGATGTAGCCACGGTCGACGACCAGGTCCACGCCTGCCATCAGATCGTCGTAGTCGAAACCCGGATACGCGTTCTTGATGGAGTTGCCGAACGCGCTGCCGTATCCTGAGCTGCCCCGCGGGTTCGTGTAGAGCACCACATACCCGTTGGCCGCATGGTTCTGCCAGCCGAAGTTGAAGCCCACTCCGTACATGCCGTGGGGTCCACCATGGATGACGAGCATCATCGGGTACGTACGGTTCGGGTCGAAATTCGGTGGCTTGATGATCCAGCCCTGAATATCGAAATCGTCCACCGACTTGTACCAGATCTCCTCGACCTCGCCGAGCGTCACTCCCATGAGCACGTCGGCATTCACGTTGGTGAGCTGCCGGATGTCGTTCGGCCGGGTCACGTTGAACGCGATGAGGTCGCCGGGCTCATGGTAACTCGAGAGCGTTCCCACCGCGTTTCCTCGTGAATCGATCGACGAAACGCGCAGCATGTGGTTGCCCTCGGTCACCTGCCGGGGTTGCCCGTTCACGGGCGCGAACCAGAAGTTGCTCGTGCCTTTCATGCTCGCGTTGAAGTAGACGCCACTGCCGTCCTCGGCCCAGGTTACGTTCGCCAAGCCCCGACCAAGCTCTCCAGCGATCCGCCGCGAGTTCGAGCCGTCGGCGTTCATGACATAGAGACCGTTCTCGCGATAGGTGTCCTCGGAGAAGTCCTGGCCCTGGTAGGCGATCAACCGCCCGTCGGGCGAGGGCACCGGGCTCCCGTCCTGACCCTTCCGGTTCGTGATCTGCCGAATCGATCCGTCAGCGACGGATACGCTGTAGATCTCGGACTCGCGCCACACGTATTCGGCGTCCTCGACTCGAAGTGAACTGAAGACCAGGCTTTGACCGTCGGGCATCCACTCCGGGCCACTGTGGTTCCAATCGCCGTCCGTGAGTTGCCGTGGGGTGCCACCCTCCGCCGGAACGACGAAGATGTGTGTGTACCCATCATCGATGAAGCCACGGCGATCCCGCCGATAGCGGAGGCGGTCGACGACCTTGGGGTCCTTCGTCCACTTGGCGCCCTCGGGGCGTGCGGGAAGCTTCACCTTCCACTCGCTGTCGTCCGAGTCGACGGACATCGTGAACGAGATTTGCGTTCCGTCGGGTGACCAGCGGAGGTTGGCGGGCGACTTCTCGACCCGCGTGATCTGCGTGATGGAGCCCTCGGCGTCCATCCAGCGCACGAAAATCTGACGGCCATCCGGCTCGCCCTCGTCCATGAACGCGACCCGCGTCCCGTCCGGAGACCAGATAGGGTCGGAGCCCTCGATGAGCACGCGGCTCCTCGATCCGTCGGCGTTCATGACCCAGATGGAGGACCGCCGGCGATCGTTGATCTTGTCCACCCAACCGCGCGTGAACAGGATCTGGGCGCCGTCCGGTGAGACCTGTGGGTTCCCCACCGTCTCCCAATCCAGGTAGGTCTTGAGCGCGAGTGTGCCGTCCGGTTCCTGGGCGGCCGTGAACGACGGTAGAGTCAGGACCAGCGTGAACAGGCCAAAGATAAGAGTACGAGTCCGCATGAAAACTCTCCTCGCCGCGGGTAACGCGTTGTCCGGTGGACGGACAGACGTGCAGTGCTCTTGTAAGTGGAGCTTCAACATACGGGACTGTGGCGGGCTCGCAACCGTGGGTTGGGCGTGCCGGTTGGGCGCCCTTATCGACATCGGGCGGCGGCCGATGGTGACAAACCACGAGCCCCGCGCAGAAACTCGCTCGCTTCGGCACCATGCCGCGTCTAGAGGGTCGCTACGAAATCCACCGTGGTCTGTGGCTCGGGCCGAAACGTGTAATCGGGGTCACTATCGACAGATCGAATGACGCCGCCGGAATCGATCACGAATCGGCCCGGCATGGGCAGGGTCCATCCGTCAACGCCTTGGTCCCCGGGAAGGTCAATGCCGAAGTTGCGGTACACTTCGACGAGGTCCTCGGACAGATCAAACGCGAGACCGAACTGTGTGGCCAGCTCGTTGTTGTGATCCCACAGGATATCGAAGTCTAACTTGTGCTGTTCGATCATCGCGCTGCTGTGCTCGGGTTCTTGCGGCGTGATTAGGATCAGCGTGGCACCGAGTTCTTCGAATCGACCAGCGGCTCTCCCCAGAGCATACAGCTCTGCATTGCAGTAGGGTCACCACTTGCCACGAAAGAAACTCACCACCAGAGGTCCCTTTGCCAGAAGGTCCGCAGAGTTCACCGTTTCACCGCGTGTGTTCTCGAGGTTGAACGCCGGCATGCTGTCGCCGATTTTGAGGACGCGGTCCATGATCCCCGATGCGCGAAGGTCCTCGGTAGCTCTGTGCATAATGGCAATGCTGGCTGCTGGGATGCGCTCGGCTGCACCCTCACGAATTTTCTCGAGTTGTTCGGTCAGGCTCATCAGTTGATCTCCCCTTGGGGTCCCGGCCAGCCTGGCGGTTCGCCGGCGGGCATCATAACCTCCGCGACGACCCCGACACCACACCGGAGACAGGTTATATGCGGTTCCACGCTCTGAAGACCCTAACGCAGGTCGCTCTCGCTTTGCTCGCCGTTACGGCTCTGGGCGTGGCGGAGCTCCAGGCACAGCACGTCTACACGCTTTCGTATGGGCACGCCGAAGACGTCGGGATGTCACCGTCCGTCCTGGCCGCAGCCGTAGGCCTTTACGAGGAGGCGGTCGAGCGCGGCGACCTCGTTGGCGCGGTGATCCTCATCGCGCGACAGGGCCGCGTCGTGGTCCACGAGGCAGTCGGCATGCGGGACCAGGAACGTGGGCTCCCCATGGAGCGCAACACCATGTTCCGCATGGCCTCCAACACGAAGCCGTTGATCGCTACGGCGATCGCACAGCTCGTGGAGAAGGGTGAGCTCAGCTACACCGATCTGGTGCGCGAACGCATCCCCGAGTGGGACAACTACCGGGCCGGCTTCATCACGATCGGGCAGCTCCTGTCGCACAGCAGTGGGCTACGCATCCCGACGCTGTTCTTGCGCCCGCTCATGGAGCCCACGGCCGAGCATCCCGACGCACCGACGCTCCAACTTGAGGCGGCCCGCTTCGGTGTGATCGGAGCCGCGGTGCCTCCGGGGGAGACGTACCGCTACAGCAACCCCGGCTACAACACGCTCGCTGCACTGGTGGAGATCGCTTCGGGAAAGCTGCTCGAGGACTATCTGAACGGTGCCGTGTACGGGCCACTGAGAATGGACGACAGCTACAACCATAGGGCCGGGCACGAGGTCGACGGGAAGCTCGACAGGATGGGTGCCGTTTACTACCGGCGCGGTGAGGGCGGCGATTGGATGCCGGGCGGCACGCCTGGAGGGCCGGTCCCGTACCCCTTCGCGCGTGGCTCTGGCGGGATGATCTCGACGGCTTGGGACTACGCGATCTTCGCCCAGGCCTTCCTCAACGGTGGCATCTACGACGGCCAGCGCATTCTCACGGAGGAGAGTGTGCGCACAATGACTTCACCGAAGAGCCACATCGATGGTGAAGGTGATGCCGCGTCGTACTACGGCTACGGTTGGAGGCTCTCCGACGGCACGTACGGCCACGGTGGCTCGGACGGAACCAATGCCTGGATCGACCCCGAGCGCGAGATCATCGGGTTGGTCTTCACGCAGACGCCGAGGGGACCTAACCCGCTGCGGCGGTTTCGCGAGTTGGTGAATCTGTCGATCGAGGGACGCTAGGCTCCCCCTCCGTCGGTGACCGGGCGCGGGCGGCTCTCCTCCTCCTCCTCCTCCTCCTCCTTCAGCGTCTTCAGCACGTCGCGCCATTGGAACTTCTCCCCCATGCCGCGCACGTAGTAGTCCATCCACGCCATCTCGCTCACCGCTTTGACCAGCCGGTTCCGCGGATCGGGAATGCCGTGGCTACGGCCCGGGTACATGAACAGTTCCGTGTCCACGCCGAGCTTCTTGAGGGCCATGTGCAACTCGACCGACTGCGGGCTCGGCACGCGGGGATCGCCCTCGACGACATGAACCATCGTGGGCGTCGTCGCGGCGGCGATGTACTTCAGCGGCGACTGATTCCAATAGGGCTCGAAATTCTCATAGAGAAAGTCGTCGCCGATGTAGAACTGCCGATTCCGCTGCACGTCGCTCTGCGCGTACATCGAGATCCAGTTCATGGTGCCCGCCCCCGAGCTGATCGCCTTGAAGCGATCGGTGTGGGTGAGAATCCAGTTGGACCAGTGCCCACCGGCGCTCCATCCGAGGGCGCCCATGCGGTCGCGGTCGACGATGCCCTCCTCGATGAGCATGTCGACGCCGGTCATGATGTCGTCGAAGCCGAGCGTGAAGTAGTCTCCGACGATGTCGGTGCGGTGCGCGTTGCCGTAGTTCCTGGAGCCTCGGTAATTCGGCTTCAAGATGGCGTATCCGGCACCGGCATAGACCTGCGCCCCGGAGCCGCCGTTGAACCGGAGTACGTCGGCCGACGCGGGACCGCCGTGGATCGCCACGATGAGCGGGTAGCGCCGACCCTCCTGGTATCCCACCGGATACACGAGTATGCCGCCTACCTCCTTGCCGTCGGTCGAGGTCCAACTGACCTCCCTCTCCTCGCCCAGAGCGAAACCCCGGACCTGTGGGTTCGGGTCGGTGAGCTGCAACCAGTCCGACCGATTCCCGATGCGATCCAGCCTCGCTACCTTGAACAGGATGTTCGGCGTCATGGGATCGGCGTAGTTGAGGAGGATCACCCCGGTGTCCTCGTCACGGCTCACGGACAACACGGCTCGCTCCTCGGTGACCTGCCGCACCGCACCCGTCTCGATGTCGAGCGCGTGAAGTTGGGTCGTCACCCGAACGCCCCCGCTGAAGTACATGGTGCCACCATCCATCGACCAGAATCCGAGGCGGATGTCGTTGTCCCAGGAGTTTCCGAGCCGGCGGAACGCGCCGCCGCGGTCGTCCACCTCGCGCACGTAGACGGTGGAATTCGTCATCGTGTAGCGGGTCATGTCTTCGGGACCACCGTAGGCGATCCACTTCCCATCCGGTGAGAAGCTCGGACCGCTCTCGCGGATTTCGTAGTTCTCCGTGAGGCGCTCGACGTGGCCGGTGGCCGCCTCCAAGAGGTAAAGGTCCGAGTAGAGGCCGGCGCCCGTGATGTTTCGCTCGTACCGTTCGGGCGACCCGCCCACGAGGCCTACCCACCGGTCGTCTCGCGAGACCGTGAAGCTCGACACGCTCATGTCGGGACCTTCGGTGAGTTGCATCGTCTTGTGCGGGTCGAGGTCGAGTGCCCAAAGGTTGGAGAGCGGCGTCTCCATGTTCTTGATGTCGACGGTGAAGCGCGCTTCGCGCCGGCGCTTTTCGTCGTCGTCGAACGCGTCAGGGCGCACGAAGTAGATGCGGTCGCCTCCGTGCGTGAAATCCCACTGCTGGACGCCGGCGTCGGCGTCGGTCAGCTTTTCGGGCTCGGCGTCGGTAATGCCGTCGATGGGCAACCGGTAGAGCTGCTCCTCTCCTGAGCTGCCGCTGCGATAGACCAACCAGGCGCCGTCCGGGCTGAATTGGAAGTCACGCACGCCCTCGCTCTCGTCCGTGATCTTGCGGGCCTCGCCACCGTCCCGCCGCATCATGTACAACTGGATCCCCGGACCGCCCCCGCCCCCACGACCGCCCCGGCCGGCCGCAGGACCGCCACCACGCCCGCTCGCAGCGTTGCCCGTAGCGTCCCGGTTCGAGGCGAACACGAAGAAGTCCCCGCCCGCCGACCACGTGGGGGAGGTTTCGTTCTTGTCGTCGGTGAACGTCATCTGCCGACGGGATGGAAGACCATCAGCCAGCGACACCAGGTGGATGTCCGACTGGCTCGAGGCCTCCTGCCAATCGGGCGTCGTCACCGTGTACAGCATCCACTGGCCGTCGGGGCTGATAGCCCAAGAGCCGGCCCGCCGCATTTCCTGAACATCGAGGAAGGTCATCGGCCGGGGTGCATCGTCGCCCTGAGCAAGTACACTCACTGGAAACAGGGAAGCGAAGATGACCAGGGTCATCGCCGGGCGGAAACGGCGGCGGCGCGCGATCGATCGAATACTGGACACGGTGGCCTCGCAGGAAGGGGGTGGAGCCAATTGCCCTGTTCATAAATACCGCACCGGCCTCCAAAGCGCACGCGGTGGGGGCTCACTCGGGGGTCTTGCTCACGATGGCGATCAGTACCTACCGCATGCTGGCCCATCGGCCGCAGGCCCCCAAACGCGGATGCGGTGCCCCGGTAACCCGGGACACCGCAACGGTTTCTCCTACAAGCGGGCGACCGGATTCGAACCGGCGACCCTCAGCTTGGGAAGCTGATGCTCTACCAACTGAGCTACACCCGCACCTCCATCTAATAACCTAGCTGACGACCTCGTAGCTATACCCACCGACCGATTGGTCGCTCGAGAACTCTACCCTGAACTCCATGGCTACATCGGCTCCTCCGGTGCCCACCTCGATGTCCTTGGTCCCCAAGTCGGTTCCCATCCGATCGAAGAAGTGGAAACGCAGCTTGACGGAGACACCCTCCTCGAGCGCCTTGTTCACTAGCACGCCTTCGACCCGGGCGCCTGTGCTCCCGATCGATATGATGCGGAGGTTATCCACTAGGAAGGTGAGTTCCTCCATCTCCACCATTAGCGCGACGGCTTCATCGGTACTGCCGGTCTCGACCAAGGCCCGTGCGTGGAAGCGGAACGCGAACTCGTTTTGCGGGTCCATCTCCAACAGCTTCTTCGAGAACGGGAGGAGCTCTTCGTACTGCTGCGCGAGCACCATGCTTTGGGCCATGTTCTGAAGTGCATCACGGTGCATGGGATTGCGGTCGACGACCCCCCTGAAGGCGACTGCCGCCCTGTCCCATACCTCCGCTCGGTAGAAGCCCACTCCGGCGTTGTAGTAGTCGTACTCGGAGGATGCGGTGTCCACCAGGATCTGCTCGTACAGGTCGAGTGCGGCATCGCCCTCGCCCCCTGCGGCCAACGCGATGGCCAGGTTGCTTTTGGCCTGGTCGTTGTCCGGGTCCGTGTCCAATACGGCCTGATAGGCTACGGCGGCTTCTTCCGGCTGGTCGGTGCCGAGGTAGAGCTGGCCAATGTTGAGCAGGGCCGTGGTCCGGAACGTGACCCAGGTCGTCAGCGTTTCCTCTTCTCGGTCCCGGGTGGTCGGCTGGTCGATGGTACGGACGACTTCCTTATACGCGTCGATGGCTTCCTGGTACTCGGCTCTGCCTGCCAGGATCGATGCGATGCTCAGATAGGTCTCGGGCCGATCTTGATAAAGGATGTTCGCCTTGAGGAAGAGATCCAGCGCCGCCTGCTCATCGACGTCCGCGAGTTCGAGGGCCTCGTTGTACGCCTCGACCCAGCCGTTCTCACGGTGGAGTAAGGTTTCGTCGAGGTATTCGGGCCAGAGTTCTTCAGCCTTGCTGAACGAGCTGTCAGCCTCGGCGTATCGGCCCAATCCCATGTACGCGCGCGCAGCCTGGAAATGGGACTGCGAGTTCATGGGAAGCGCCCGGATTCCGTCTAGCGCCAGGTCCAGCGCCTTCTGGTAGGCGACCGTGGCGTCGATCGGCAGCATTGCGGTACGCGCGATCTCGAGACTGATTGACGCCAAGCCCGTGAACTTGTTGTCCTCCGGTTCCTGCGCCTCCACCGAGGTGGCGGCGCACAACACGGCCGAGCCAGCCAGGATGAGTCCCAACCGGAAATTCATCCGAAAATCCTCCTTCGTTTTTTGATATGCATAATTACGAAACCTAGAGATCGTCACATACATCGTCAACGCGGGGTTTGTTCGGTTCTCCCTGCATGAACACTCCGTCGTTATACGAAGCGAGAGAGCGCAAGATCCGTGCTACGCCGTCCGCCCTTTCAACGCCCCAAATAGGTCAAAATCCGTGCCGCCAAAGTGCCGCTGAACCCCGGTATTCGGGCGATGTCTCCGGGCGAGGCATCACGGACGCCTCGAACGGATCCGAACCGCTGGAGCAGCAGCCGTTGGCGGTTGGGCCCTATACCTGGGATGTCCGCCAGATCGCTCCTGATCGTACGCTTTCGCCGGAGCTTTCGGTTGTACGACACCGCAAAACGATGCGCTTCGTCTCGGATGCGCTGGAGCACGTGGAGTGCCCGGTCTCTCTTCTCGAGGCGGATCGGCTCTGATCGGCCCGGCAGGAAGACCGACTCCTCTCGTTTGGCGAGTGCGGCCAGGGCCACATCCGTCATCCCAATCTCGCGTAGAGCGCTCTCCGCGGCACTGAGTTGCCCTTTCCCCCCGTCGATCAACGCCAGGTCGGGAAGCGGCTTTTTCTCTTCGGTACGCCGCCGGAAGTATCGGCTTACCACCTCGGCCATGGAGCGATAGTCGTCGTTGCCCCAGTCACCTTTGATACGCATGTGGCGGTATTCCGCCTTCTTTGGCTCGCCGTTCTCGAAAACCACGGCGCTTCCTACGGTTTCGGCACCCTGTGTATGAGACACGTCGAAGCAGACCATGAGGCGGGGCACGATCTTGAGGTCGAGCTTGTCCTGGAGGTCGTAGAGCACCAGTTCGGCACGGTCCGTAACGCATTCGAGCGACGCTCTGGTGTCCTCGAGCGCGTGGCGCGCGTTGTCGCCGGCCAGTGGGAGTAGGCGCTGCTTGGCACCTTTCTTGGGCGTGAAGATTCGTACGCGGCGGCCTGCCGCCTCGGTCAGGATCTCGGCCAGAACCTCCTGATCCTCGAATTCACCCGGGACGAGCACCTCGCCGGGGATGTCACCGTACCCCGAGTCGCCGCGTCCCAGATAGTAGCGGGTGGTGAACGAGGCCAGCAGTGAATCGTCCGACTCGTCCTCGATGTCGGAGAACCGCTGGGTGTCCCGCCCCAGCAGCACACCGCGACGGATTCTCATCACGACCCCGACGGCCAGGGCGCCGTCACGGGCGAGACCCACCACGTCGTGGTTCCCTCCCCCGAGTTTCTGAACGCGCTGCTCGCGCGCCAGGGCGTCCAAGGCCGGGAGAACATCTCTCAGTCGCGCGGCGCGCTCGAAGTCCATGGCCTCGGCTGCCACACGCATGCGTTCTTCGACCTGGGCCCGCACCCCCTCGCTCTCTCCTTCGAGGACGCTCACGATCTCGTCGATCATGCCGGCGTAGGAGGCCTGGTCCTGGAGGCCCACGCACGGCGCCAGGCAGCGGCCGATGTGGTAGTCGAGGCATGGACGCGACGGCGCGTCGGTCGGTAGGTCGTAACGGCACGACCGTACGGTGTAGAGCCGTTTGATGAGATCCAGAGCCTGCCGCATGGGTCCTACGGCCGTGTATGGCCCGAAGTATCGGGAGCCATCGTCGACGGTCCGGCGCGTGACGTAGACCCTCGGAAACGCTTCGTTCAGGGTCACCTTGATGTAGGGATACCTCTTGTCATCGCGAAGCTGGACGTTGAAGCGGGGCTGATGCTCCTTGATCAGGTTGGCTTCCAGGATCAGTGCCTCGGCCTCGGAGCCGACCACGATGGTATCGACCGACTCGATGCGCTGAACCAGGCTCTGGGTCTTGAGAGAACTCATCTGCCCGGAGCGAAAGTAGCTACGCACGCGTGCGCGCAGCGACTTGGCCTTGCCTACATAAAGGATCTCTCCCGCACTGTTCTTGAAGAGGTAGACTCCGGGGCGGGTAGATAGGCCAGTGATCTGATCCTGCAGCACCTTGAAAAGCCCTACCTCATTTCCTGAACGCGGCCCCGAGGGAGATGCCCACGCCCAGTGCGGACGTAACGGCAAGGTATGTTACCCCGAAAGCGAACCCCGTTCCTACGGCGAGGACCGGAAGAATGAGTCCGGGCGCAACTCCCCCGAGTGCCAATGTGACCAATCCATCCCAGGCGGGTGTGGCCGACCCCAGAAGCCACTTCGCGCCGACGCCGACGGCGCCCGCTGCAGTAGCGGCCACCGCGATGCGCGTAATGCGTCCGGCTGCGGGTGAGTGGTCTCCGATGTGCGTGCGAAGCCGGCGCCGCAGCACGGCATACTCCATCCAGGCAGCGATGGTTGCGCCGGTAGCGAGTCCCACCGCACCGAAGCGCACCTCTCCTACACCGAAGTTCTCGAGCGGGAACATGAGGGCGATGCCGGTACCGGCGGACAGAATCATGCGAGCCACGGCGAAGATGGCGGGCGTCTTGGTGTCGTGCAGCGCATAGTACGCCGAGGTCAGGGCGCGTGACGCAGCGGAAGCCGGGAGCCCGACGGAGTATGCGACAAGCACGAGGTAGACGAGTGTGGTCGAATCCGTCCCGAACCGACCGCCCTGATAGAGCGTGCCGACGAACAGGTCCCCCAGCACGACGTAGGCCACCGCCGTAGGAATCACGAAGAAAGCGACCCGCCCCAGCGCCTCGCTCACGCGCCCGGCCAGCGCCTCCCGCGCTCGCGCCCTCTCGCGCGACAGCTCCGGAAGTTCGGCGGCGGCCACGCTGAGCCCGAACAGCGAAATCGGCAGGTAGTACAGCCTCTGCGCGAAGTAGAGTCCCGAGATCGCGCCCGGGGCGAGAATACCCGCGATGATCATGTCCACGAGCCCACTCAGGCCCACGATTCCTCTCGCGGACACCACGGGCACGAAGTTGCGGATGGCTTGCCCCATGCCGGACACATGTGTACTGACGGAGAGCCGGAAACGCCCCAGGACGGGTACGAGCCACGGGATCTGGATCAGCAGCTGGAGCAAGCCGCCGACGAGCGCTCCCCAGGCCAGGGCCACAACCAGATCTACCTCTCGCCCTTGGGCCGCCCAGCCCATGGTCAGGCCGAAGAACACGAGCACCGTGATCATCGAGAGGTTCCAGAGCGCCGGGGCCACGTACGAGGTGAAGAAGCGCCCGTGGCTGTTCAGGATCGCCAGCGCCCAGGCCGACATGGCGATGAAGGCCACCATGGGGAACAGGATGCGCATGAGTGTCGTGAGGAGAGTCTGCTGCTCGAGGGTGAACTGCGGAAACGCGTAACGCGCGATGGCCGGAGCGATCGCGATGCCGACCAACGCGGCCGTCCAGGCCAGCACGGTCACGAGGCCCAGCGCGGCGCCGGCGAACCGGCCGGCCTCTTCTTCCCGTCCCTCGCCCAGCATCTCTGAGTAGACCGGAATCACCGAGGCGCTGAGCGTTCCTTCTCCCAGTAACACCTGGATGACGTTGGGAGTCCTCATGGCCGCGGCCCAGACGTCCATCACGGCTGTTGCACCGAGGAAGCGTGAGAGCAGCGCATCCCTCGCGAACCCCAGGACACGGCTCAAAAAAATACCCGCGCCGACCCGGAAGGCAGCGCGGGACGTATCAACCCTCTCGGGTGTCGGGCTAGTCGGTTCCGTCAACGGGTGGGAGGGCCTCTGTAGGTTGGCGATCGGCGAGCAGGTCGTGCATGAATTGACTCTCCTCCTCGAGCTTGCGCACCTCGGTCGTAAGGCGCTCCAACTCGCCCTCCAGGAAGGCCATACGCTCCGCGATCATGTCCGGCGCCTCGCCCAGCCCTTTTCGTTCCAAACGACCGGCCAACGCTCGCCCTACGGGCGAGTCCAGCACGATCGCGAGGATCGGGATGAGCAGTATCAGAATGAAGATCGTCGGAAGCATAGCCTGAAGTTACTTCGATCCTGAGGGCAAATCCACCTTGAGTGCATCTACTAGCGCGGCCATGAAGGGGTTCCCGAACCGGAACAGGTAGTAGAACGGGCTGAGCACCCGTTCCTGGGGTTTCCCCTCTGGAAACAAATGAAGTTGGGCTTTCTCGAGCTGGCCCAACGCGATCTCGTTCTGGCGTTTCACGCTCTGCACGATCTTTTTCTCGACCTCCTGTATGGCAGCGAACGAGGTGTTGCGGGCATGGGTCACGGGTCCCTTCAGCGTGGGATCTATGGCCAGGGCGGCTTCGAGTAACTTCGAAGACTCTTCGCCTACCGCGCCCCGCAGTCCCCCCAGTGCCTTACGTACGTCTGCGGGCACCTCATCTTTCGCGATCTCGCTGGCGATCTCATGATGGGGGCGGCGGAGCGTCTCCAGCCCGACCTCGAACTTGTCCATTACCTTGCGGATCTTGGGTTCCACGACGGTGACCCCGTGCCGTGGGTGGATCACCGGCATCCGCATGCCGTGGGACTCGAAAAGGACACGGATCTGGGCGTAATAGGCTATCTCACCCGGCCCTGCTACGTAGCTGACAACCGGAAAGACCTCGCTCTCCACGATGGGCCTGAGAAGGACGTTGGGGCTCAAGACCGATGGATCCGCCTGGATTCTCGCCAGGATATCCTCGCGCGTCAGGTGTTCACCGGAGTGATGCAGGCGGAAACCGGCGTCGTCCCGATACAGACGCTCGCGCCCCGCCGGGCCCTCCAGGAAGAGGTTCACGCCCCCGTCCATGATATGGACCTGTACGTGGTATCCGTCCGCCTCCAGGGACTCTGCTGTGCCGCGCAGGAGCGCTTCGCTTCCGACCGCGTCCAACTCGACCAGGAGCACAGCCGAAGACCGATCCTTGACCACCGGGTTGGCGGCATCCGTGAAGAAGAGTCCTTGTGGCCCCAGCAGGCCTTCCATGACCTGCTGGAACGAGCTCGAGAGCGTCGCCGAGGAATCATGCGCGTCTCGAAGCAACGTTATATAATCGTCACTAAAATCCGTAGTGGGAAGCACTTGTAGGAACTCAGCCAGCGCAACGTCGAGCTCCTTGGAGAACTCTACGCGATGGATTGGCCGCTGCTTGGCTCCGGGGTCGGCCACTCGGACGAGGCGAAGCTCGTTCGCCGAGTCGATGGCGTAGGTGTGGTCCGCCTCGGCCCAATCATGATCGTCCGACGCTACCCAGAAGAGGGGCAGTACGGGCCGGCCCAGCTCGGCCTCCAGGGCGCGGGCGAGGGAAAGCGTGGTCAGCGCCTTGTAGATCGAGTACAGCGGACCTCCAAAGAGACCGGGTTGCTGGCCCGTGGTTACAACCAGACCCCCCTTCTCCACCCAGGCGTCGAGGCGCTCGTTCGAGACGCCCGGCGGCAGCGTCATGGCGCCGAGCGCTGTCCGCCGGGCGTCGGCGTCGAACCGGGCGTCCAGATCGTCGAGCTTGGCGTGATAGGCCGCGGTGTCGCGCCAGGACGCACCGTAATAGGGCGTCACGCGGCCCGACGCCTCCAGGTAGTCTTGGGCGAGGTCGGACCCATCCGGCCAGCCGACGATGAGTTCGACGTTCAAGTAGCACTCCCCTTGTGATACGGCTCGTTCTTGAGGATCGTCCCTGCCCGGTAGAGTTGCTCGGCAAGCACCAGCCGGGCCATCTCGTGGGGCATGGTCATCCGTGACAGGGCAAGCTTCTTGGAGGCCTTGGCCAAGAGTGCGTCTCCGAGGCCGAAGGCACCCCCCAGCACGAACGTCACTCCCGGCGAGGAACGCACGCACCGCTCTTCCAGGTAGCGGGCCAACTCCATGGAAGACATGGCCGTGCCCCTGCGGGTGAGGGCAACGATGTCCGTGCCGGCCGGAATACGCCGATCGAGTCGTTCCCCTTCCGCGGCGCGTACCGCCTCTGGGGACTTGTCTCCGCCTTTCGGGCCCCCGGCATCGACCTCGACGATGTCGAGCTTCCAATAGCGACCCGCGCGCCGCTCGAAATCCTGGACCGGTGCCTCCAGCGCGCCTCTCACCCGGCCGACAGCGAGTACGGTGACCTTCACGGGATCTCGACCATGTCCGGGGCCGCACTGTCCCTGAGGAAGCGGTCGTCATCGGTCTCCGGATGATCGGTGTTGAAGTGCAGGCCGCGGCTCTCCCGACGCCACAGGGCGCAGCACACGATCAGGCGCGCACACTCGATGAGGTTGCCGAGCTCGATCGCCTCCGTGGTCGGACACTCCGAGATGGGAGCTTCGTCGTGCTCCCGGGAGATTCGCGAGAGCTCGCGTTCGGCCTCCTGGAGCTGGGCGTCCGTACGGACGATACCGACGAGTTCCCACATGAGTGCGCGGAGTCGTCCGCGCGCCTCCTCGATTTCGTCGAGCGGCCTACCTCCGCCAGTGGCCACGGGCGACGACTCGAGCACGAGGCCGGAGCTTTGCTCACGCTCACGTTCGAGCTCCGCGGTCACCGCCAAGGCGGCCCGGTGGCTGAACACCACGGCCTCCAGCAAGGAATTGGAGGCCAGCCGGTTCGCACCATGGACGCCGGTGCATGCCACCTCACCGGCCGCGTAGAGGCCATCGAGTGAGGTGCGTGCATCGGAGTCGGTGAACACGCCACCGCATGCGTAGTGCGCAGCCGGAACGACCGGAATGCCGTCGCGCAGAGGGTCGATCCCGCGAGACCGGCACCCCTCCAGCGTACCGGGAAACCGGGACGCGAACATATCGGGTTCGATGGCGGAGACATCGAGAATGGCGTGGGTCTCCCCGCGTTTGCGCAGTTCCATGTCGATGGTGCGGGCTACGACATCGCGGGGGGCCAGAGAGCCTCTGGGATCGTATCCGCTCATGATGGGAACCCCGTCCATGCGACGCAGGATCGCGCCTTCGCCTCGTACGGTCTCCGAGATCAGGAACGCGGGGTCCTCGGTGGGATAGAGGGCGGTGGGGTGGAACTGCATGAACTCCATATTGCCGATGCGGACGCCGGCGCGACGCGCGATGGCTATGCCGTCGCCCGTCGCGATGTCCGGGTTGGTCGTGTGCAGATACACCTGGCCGCATCCCCCCGAAGCGAGGAGCGTGATCCGGGCGTGCACCTCGATGAGGCGATGGCCGTGGCGATCGAGGACGATCGCCCCAACGCACCGACGGGGATCGGGTCCGGGCCGAGAAGCCACGAGCAGGTCGACGGCCACGTGGTCTTCCATTACGTCGATGTTCGGGGTGCTCTCCACGGCTCGGATGAGAGCCGACTCGATCGCGCGCCCGGTGGCATCACCTTGGAAGGCGATCCGCCTCCTCGAGTGACCGCCTTCCATGCCGAGCGAGAGGTTCTCACCGGTGTGATCGAACGCCGTTCCCCACGCCACCAGCTCGCGAACCCGTTCGGGACCCTCGGCGGCCATCACCTCGACTGCCTCCCTGTTGCTCAGCCCCGACCCTGTCGCGAGGGTGTCGCGCACGTGTAGCTCCGGGCTGTCGTCGTCGCCGAGGGCCGCCGCGATTCCTCCTTTGGCGTGGTTGGTGTTGGAGGTGGCGCTTTCCTTTTTGGTGATGACCAGAACGCGTGCGGCCGGGGCCATCTTGAGTGCGAACGAGAGCCCCGCTATGCCGCTCCCGATCACCAGCACTTCGGTCTCGACGACGATCGGATCAGCCATGCGCCGCTGTCTCAAAAAGGGCACGAAGGCGCTGACGTACGATTTCCTCTCCCGCCTCCCACTCCAGCCGGAGACTGAGCACTCTCACGTCGGGCAGCAGATGTGTAAACCTGACCAGCTTCACGCTGTCCTTCTCCGTGGTAACGACGGTGCGACCGGCTGCTGCGTCTGTGATTGCTCGCACATCGGCCTCGGAGTACTCGTGATGATCGGGGTACGCCCTGACCGAAACTGTCGCGCCGGTAGACGTGGTGATGAAAGGACCGAACGCGCCGGGATCGGCTACACTGGTCACTCCGAGGAGGTCCGCCATTTCGGGCGGTTCGGCCTCCCGACCGTCGAGCCGGTGCCAGGAGCCGGGGGCGAAGCACATCTGAAGGCGGGGCAGATCGGGCCGGACGTCCGCTACCGAGCGGGCGCAGACGTCCATGGCGGCCGCCGGAGCCCCCTTGTGCGCCAGGATGACGAGATCGGCCCGATGGAGGGCACGCGCGCTCTCACGGAAAGGCCCCCGCGGGAGTAGACGCCCCCGGATCCCCTGGCGCTGGGTCACCAGAACGATATCCAGGTCTCTGCGGAGCCGACGATGCTGGAAGCCATCGTCGAGAACGATGATGTCGGCTCCGTTGCGCACGGCCTCGCGGGCACCTGCCCGGCGATCGGCGTTCGTGACCACCTGGGCGTCGGGGTTCCACCGCTCGTGCAGGAGGGGCTCGTCCGAGCCATGACCTCGGCAAAGGAGTGCCGGGGTCCGGCCATCGGCCAGCAACTCACGCACGACCCAGCCGGCGAACGGCGTCTTCCCGGTGCCGCCTACCGTGATGTTGCCGACCGAGATGACGGGTACGTCGGCCTGGTCGACGCCCAACAGACCGCGATCGAAGGCCACGTTCCTCAGCGTGGTCACCCCACGGTACGCCGCCGCTGCGGGGAGCGTGAGCACCGAGGCAAGGGAGCCCGCCGCGCCCGCTTCTCCCCGCCACCAGCGCGCGATGAATCCATCGGGGGCGGCCGCAATCACGACTCCAGGACCTCGCGCGCACCGCCCCGGCCGTTCACTCGCTCGGTCATCCGGATCAACTCGGATTCCAGGGCCGCCGCTCGGTCCCGGAGCTCGTCTTCACTCGCGCGGCGCGGGATGACGTGAGGCGCCCCGTACTCGACGTTCACGCGAGAGAATGGCTTGGGCAGCATGAAGCGGTCCCAGCTACTCATCCACCAGGCGGCAGTCGCACCGGTGGCCACCGGTAGGATGGGGAGTCCCGTCACCTGGGCGACCTTCAAGGCCCCCGTCTTGAACCGAAATCGCGGACCCTGTGGTCCGTCGGGCGTCAGGGCCAAATCACGGCCACGGCGCGCGGCGCGGATCATTCCCTTGAGCCCCTTCACCGCCCCGCGCGTGCTCGATCCCCGAACGGTGGCAAATCGGTAGCGTCTCAGGATCTGTGTGAGGTACTCGCCATCCGCGTGTTCGCTGACCAGTACGACAGAGCCCTCATTGCGATGGAGATGTACCAAAGGCAGCATCTGTCCGTGCCAGAAGACGAAGATCACCGGCTGACCGGCCGCACGAAGCCGCTCGAGGTGCTCCACTCCCGTAAGGTGATACCGCAGGGTGAGAAATAGCGATCCAAGCATCCCGTGACCAAGGATGCCCGCGATCTGGACTCGTAGGCTCGTGCGCATGGTCAGTCGCGGTCCAGGAGTTCGGCGGCCAGCGCGGCCACCCGCCCCGAAGCGCCCGCAGAGCCTAGGGAGCCACGGACGCGCCCTAGCCCTGCGACCATTTCTGTGCGCTCGCGGGAGCCCTCGCCCAAGAGGGGCTCGAGCAACTCTGCCAGCCGTTCCGGCGTCGCTTCCTGTTGAATCACCTCCGGCACGACAGCTTCACCGGCCACGAGGTTGGCGAGGCCGATGCGTTCTGTATTCATCAGACGGCGGGCCAGTGCGTACGTCAGCGGATGGGTCCGATATACGGTAATGAACGGCGTGCCCTCGAGTGCAGCCTCCAACGTTCCGGTGCCGGATTTGACCAGAGCGGCTCTGGAAAAGGCCAACAGATTGCGGGCGTCCTCCACCACAGGAAGGCCTGTCCCGTCGAAGGCGGTCAGCGGCACCGGTGAGGCGCGCGCAAGCACGGGCTGCAGATCGGGGTGTGTCTCGCGAGCGAGTGCGGCGGCGCGGACGAAGATATCGAGGTGGCGGTCGATTTCCTGACGACGAGATCCGGGCATGAGCGCGAGGATGGGACCCTCCGCGTGAAGGCCCCAGCGTCGTCGGAACTCCGACTCTGTCGTTTCGGGCCCGGCCAGGTCCAGAAGGGGATGCCCTACGAAGGTCACGGCGGCCCCGGCTGCCTCGAAAATCTCCTTCTCGAACGGCAGAATGACCGCCAGGCGATCAGCGTACTCGGCGACGCGCGCGGTGCGCCCCGGCTTCCATGCCCAGACTTGGGGCGCGATGTAGTAGAGCACGGGGATGCCGCAGCGATGAGCGGCGCGGGCAACTCGCAGGTTGAATCCAGGATAGTCGATAGGGATGACGAGATCGATCGTCCCGCCGTCCAACAATCTGTGGATGCGCCTCTCGAGCTTCCAGAAAAATGGGAGACGGAAGGCAACCTCGACAAAGCCCATGACGGCGAGTTGCTCCAGGCCCACCATCAACTCGACCCCTTGGGCCTGCATGAGGGGGCCGCCGAGTCCCACGAACTCGCTATCCGGGTAGCGCGCCTTCAGCGCCCGCACGACGCCGGCTCCGTGTTTGTCGCCGGAGGCCTCTCCGGCCAACAGCAGGATCCTGGGTGTCACCCGGACCTCAGAATCGCGTCCCGAGATACCAGATGGCCAGCGCGACGATAAGAAGCAGCAGGCTCAGCTTCATGGGAGGCGATCCCTTCTTGAAATCGATCCAAGCCTTCTTACGGTTACGGCGAATACGTATTAGCGACATGGGCCTTAATCCGTTCTTCGATCGCTAGAGACACGGCCAGAGCCGAACGACCATCCCGCCCACTCACGGCAGGCGGTGTGACTCCTTGCACCGCATCACGAAAATTCTCCAACTGCTTGGCAAGAGGCTCTGCGTCTTCACCGACCAGCGGGATGCGCTCCACCAGGGAAGCCAGTCCTTCGTCCTCGACTCCCTCCCAGGCGCTATCGTCGGAGAACACCGGAAGACCGCGTTTGAGCCTGAGAAACTCACCGGAGCCGTCGGCCAGGTTGAGGCTCAAGTAGCCCGACGCCTGAAAGATCCGGAGCTTTCGCATGCGCTCGACGGACACGCGGCTCGCGGTCAGGTTGGCGACCGCTCCGCCCTCGAAGGTTAGTCGCGCGCTGGCGATGTCCACGGTATCCGTGAAGATGGGAATTCCGGTTGCCGCGATGTCACTGATGTCCCCGCCGACCAGGCTCTGAACGAGATCCACGTCGTGGATCATGAGGTCCAGGACCACCGCCACGTCGGTGCCACGGGGGTTGAAAGGCGCGAGCCTGTGTGACTCGATGAACAGCGGCTCGTCGAGATAGGGCTCGGCTGCCAACACGGCGCGGTTGAAACGCTCGACGTGCCCCACCTGCACAACGGCACCCGGCGACTCTGCGGCCGCGAGGATCCGGTCGGCGGCCTCGAGGCTCGGCGCCATGGGCTTCTCGATCAACACATGCACGCCCTGCTCGAGGGCGGCGATCGCCACAGTCTCGTGGTCCGACGTCGGCACAGCCACCACCACAGCGTGGGCCACGCTCAGGAGAGCATCCATCGATCCGTGGATCACCACGCCCAACTCCGTCGCCGCGTGTCGGGAGCGGGCCGGATCCAGGTCGAAGACGCCGGCCATTCGGACACCTTTCAGGCCGGCGAGAATGCGGGCGTGGTGGAACCCCAGGCTGCCGGCTCCTATCACGCCGATCGTCGGACCGTCCTGGGACATCAGGTGGTGATGCCCCGCTCGCTGTCCCGAATGAAGGTGAGCAGGTGCCTGACTTCCGGGATCTGCTCAACCTCGGACTCGGCCCTTGTGAGCGCCTGAGACAGGTTCAGCTTGGACTGGAACAGAATCCGATAGGTTTTCTTGAGGGCACGCCTGACGTCGTCGGAGACACCGCGCCGATCGAACCCCACGGTATTGAGGCCGTAGAGCTTGCATGGGTTCCCCGCTGCTCGCAGGTACGGTGGGATGTCCTGCGGAATGCGTGAACCCCCTCCACAGAAAGAATGTGCACCCATACGCACGAACTGGTGGATTGCGGTGACCCCGCCCACGATGGCCCAATCCTCGATGGTGACGTGTCCTCCCATATTCACGGAGTTGGACAGAATCACGTGGCTGCCGATCTCGCAGTCGTGTGCGACGTGAGCATAGGCCATGATCAGGCAGTCGCTTCCAACCACCGTTTTGCCGGACGCTTTCGTGCCCCGATTAAGCGTTGCGTACTCGCGCACCACGGTTCTGTCGCCCACGTAAAGGTGGGAAGCCTCTCCCTCGTACTTGAGGTCCTGGGGGTCGGTACCGAGAACAGCGCCGTGAGAGAGGCGGCACTGCTGTCCGACTGTGGTGTCTCGCTCGATCAGGACGTTCGAGCCGACCTGGGTCCCGTTGCCGATCGTTACTCCCGGACCGATGATCGCGTGGGGGCCCACGACAACGTCCTGACCCAGGCGCGCGCCCTCGTGAACGATGGCCGTTTCATGAATCCGGGCCTCATACCGCTCGCCGGTGCCGATGGCGATCTCGCTCATCTGTCCATGACCTTGGCCGTCAATTCCCCCTCCACCACAACGTCGCCTTCCACTTTGCCGACGCCACCGATACGGAATACAGTGCCGTGGCGTTGAAGCAACTCGAGTTCGAAGACCACTTGGTCACCGGGCACCACAGGTTTGCGCCACTTCACGCGATCCATTGACATGAAATACACGACCTTGTCTTCCGGATGCTCCTCGCTCTCCATGAGCAGCAAGCCGCCGATCTGAGCCATGGCCTCGATCAACAACACACCGGGCATGATCGGATGGTCCGGGAAATGGCCCTGAAAGTAGGGTTCGTTGATCGTGACGTTCTTGACACCGACGATTCTCTTCTCGGCCTCGAACTCGAGGATTTTGTCGACGAGAAGCATCGGGTAGCGATGTGGCAGGCACTTCATGATCCGCTGTATGTCCACGACTCCGTTGCCTCGCTTTCTTCGATCTTGCCCGGCCAGCGCTCGAGCCAGGGCGACGTTGCCTTCATGACTGGGGCGGTCCGCCACGATGTGGCCCCTTATCCGGGCCCCAAGGAGTGCCAGGTCACCGACGATGTCCCCCACCTTGTGGCGGAGAAACTCGTCCGGGAAACGTAACTCGTCATTGAGGACGCGGTGGTCATCCAGCACTACAGTATTCTCGAGGGAGGCGCCCAGTGCGAGGCCGCGTTCGTGAAGCGCTTCGGCATCCTCCTTGAACCCGAACGTTCGCGCGGACGCCAGCTCCGACTCGAATGATTGCCGCGTAATGTCGAAGGTGCCGAATTGGCGCCCGATGGCCGGGTGGTCGAAGTCGATCGTCGCCGATATCCGCAGACTCGGGTTGGGCGCAGCGACGTACGAGGCACCCGAGTCCAGCCTGAGCTCCAGCGGTGCGGTAATCTCCACGACCTTGGCCGGTACGCCCTGATCGGCAAGGCCGGCCTCCTCGATGGCGTCGAAGTAGGCGGCGAAACTGCCGTCCTGGATCGGCGGCTCCGGGCCCGCAAGCTCGAGCATCACGTTGTCCACGCGATGGGCTGCGAGGGCGGCGAGCACGTGTTCGACCGTAAGCACTTGTACGTCTCCCTCACAGAGACTCGTGCCGAGATCGGTAGCCGCAACATGGGCGAGATCTGCTGGAATTTCCGGAGCGCCCTCGAGGTCCACACGCCGGAAGCGTACACCCGTGTCCGGCTCGGCGGGACAAAAGGTCAGGACCGCGGGCTCACCCGAGTGCACGCCGATACCTTCGACCGAAACGCGGGTAACAACGGTTTTTTGCGTGTCGGGGCTCATGATCCGGGTAGTCGCCGCCAGTTGAGATCCGGGTGGTCCACAGCTAAAAAAGTTAACGAAAACGCATAGGGCGACCTAGGTGATTTCATGATGCACCCGCCTGGAGATCCGCCACGGCCTTCTCTACCTCTCTGACCTTCCGCCTCAAGCCGTCGAGCCTGTAAAGTCCCGCCATGGCACGGCGGAAGTCCTTGAGCCTGCGTGCGGGGAATCCCGCCACCACCTCGCCCGGCTCGACGTCGTGCGTGATGGCGGCTTTGCCGGCTACCGTCACACCCTCGGGAACAACCATGTGGTCGATCGCGCCCGACTGCCCGCCCCAGGTGGTCCTGGCGCCGATCCGGGTCGAGCCGCCGATGCCCACTTGGGCCGCCATGAGGCAATTCGGTCCCACATCGACGTTGTGACCGAGTTGCACGAGGTTGTCGAGTTTGGTGCCCGCCCCGACGCTGGTGACACCGATCGTGCCGCGGTCGATGCACGTGTTTGCGCCGATCTCGACGTCGTCGCCGATCATGCAGCCTCCCACGTGAGGGATCTTTTCGATCCCGGCCGGCGTGCTCGCATAGCCGAATCCGTCGACGCCGATGCGGACCCCCGAGTGCAGCACGACGCGGTCTCCGAGAACGACGCTTCGATAGAGCACCACGTGGGGGTGGATTACCGTGTCGCTTCCGATAGCGACCTCTCGACCCACCACGACGTGTGCGTGCAATCGTGTCCGATCACCCACGGTCGCGCCATCCTCGAGTACCACGTAGGGCCCGACGAAAACCTCTTCGCCCAGCACCACCCCTCGGCCGATCACGGCGGTTGGATGGATCCCGGCTGGCGCCGGCTCCGGAGGATGTAGACGAGCTACGAGCGCCCCGAGCGCAAGTCGCGCGTCATCGACGATCACACAGTTCGTCTCTGGGTCCACGGAATCGGAGAACTCCGAGGAGAGCAACACGGCGCCGGCCCGGGACTCCCCCACATATTTCAGATAGCGCCGGTCGAAGAGCACGCCGATTTCGTCGGAAAGGGCCTGGTGAATGGGAGCGACGTCACGGATGGAGACGGATCCGTCGCCCCTCACCGTGCCGTTCACCAACGCGGCGATTTCGGCGACCGTCAGTGTGTCGGCATGATCCGGTGCGTCCTGGGTCATCGCAGGGGCTCCATAAAGTGGTCAAAGAAAAAAAAACCCGCTCCCGAAGCTGGAATGTTCCGGCACGAAAGCGGAGGAATGACAGGTCCGGAGACCATGGGCGAGGATTCTATCGCTCGCCGCCTCCTGATCCCGAGGGCTGTCCGTTGAGGCGGCGCACGACTTCCGCTGTGAGGTCGAAGGCCTCGTCCGCCGCCAGGAGGGCACCCGCGGAGGCATCGAAGATGAATGCATAGCCGCCCTCGGTACGGAGTTGTTGAATGATCGTGTTGATCTTCTCCATGATGGGACTCATCAGTTCCTCCTGCCGCTTGGCCGCCTCCACTTCGATCTCCTGCACGCGCGTTTCGTAGCCCGAACGTAGATCGACGATCTGTTGCTGGCGGAGGTTTCGCGCCGCAGACGTCAGAGTGAGCTGCTGCGCGCTGTATTGGGCCAGGAGTTGGCTGATGCGCTCCTCCATCCCCCGTAGCTCGTTCTCGTACGGGAGCATGTCCCGCTTGAACTGGTCCCGAGCCACAGAGGCCTCGGGGCTCTGGGCCAAGATGGCCTGCGAGTGGACGTAGCGGAGTCGAAGATCGGTTTGGGCCGCAGCCGGCGTTCCCCACAGGAAAACCAGCACTGCTGCGATCGGGAGGCTAGCGCGGCGCATCACGTGGAAACTCCCATCAGAAGCCAGGTCCGAGCCGGAAGTGCAGCTGCCATCCGGGCACGGGTTTGTCGAATCCGTACGCATAATCGAGACCCACGGGGCCGAACGGAGTCACGAGCTGAATCCCGAAACCGGCTCCCCGGAACATCTTCGCAGGATCCATTTCTTGGGGAGACCGGTAGACGTTGCCCGCCTCGAAGAAACTCGACAACGCGAGCTGGCCGCCTACGTTGATCCGAAACTCGGCCGTCATCGAAAGGAAGGCGTTGCCGAGCCGGTCGATGTCGGCAATGGTCCGCGATCCTTCAGGAAAGAATCCAAGCGGGGTGACCGACGTCTCGTCGTAGCCCCGGAGTTGTTCACCGAACTGGACGCCGCCCATCCAAAAGCGTTCGAACGGGAATCGGTCGGTATTCCCGACCACCCCGCCGGTTTTCAGGGATACGCCGGTCGTCAGCTGCATGCCCTGCCCTGCCTGGCCGCCGCCTCCGAGTACCCCGACAGGCACCCACCAGGTGCCTTCTGCCGTCCACTTCGTAAAGTTGCCGTCACCACCGAGCGGGCCGCCGTTGAAGTCGAGGTTCAGGCTCTGGCGTGAACCGGCCGTCGGGAAGAGCGGATGGTTCAACGTCTGGCGGGTGACTCCCAACGACACGGTGGACTGCACGCCCGCCTGGCGGCCGAACAGCGAGGTGTCCTCGGCCCCATCCCTCAGCGTGAAAGCCGTGCGCGAAAGGCCGTATCCGACAAACAGTCGCGTGAAGCGTGAGTTGGGCAGCGGAAAGCCGAAACGCAAGCTGCCACCAATCCGCTTCCGGCGCCCGGAGCTGAACGTGATGAAGCGGTCTCGAGCATTGAAGAGCGAGAGCGATCCCGAGACCCGGCTTTGGAACAATGCCGGATCCGTGTAGGTGAACAACAGGTTGTTGGCGAATCGTCCGAAATCCCAGCGGAAACTTCCGTTCTTCGCCTGGCCGAACAGGTTGGGTTGGTCGTAGCCGACGAACCCGGAAATTCCGGTGCCACCGCCGACGGACGTGCCGAAGTTCACCGATCCGGTGGGCTGTTCCTTGACCGTGAACGTGATGTTCACGTCGCCGCCTTCTACATCGATGTTGGGCTCGGGAAGCGGCATCTCGAAGTAGCCGAGCGAACCGATATTCTGGTAACTCTGAATCACCCGGTCGAGGGAGTACACATCGCCCGGCAGGAGGAAGATTTTCTCCCTGATCACGCGCTCGTAAGTGTACTCGTTGCCCTCGATGTCCACCCGAGCGATAAAAGCCTGTGGGCCTTCTTCGATCTGGACGAGCAGATCGACCGTGGGCGGCTCGCCCTCCGTCCGCGGCCGGGGGACGACTCTCGGCTCGACCCGCGAGAACAGATAGCCCTCATTGTCATAGCCCGTTTTAATCTGCCGCACAGCATCCTCGAACGAAGTGAGGTCGAAGATTTCATTCTCGGCCTCGGGGTCGCCGCCTCCAATGCCGAGTCGGCTGAAGAGCCCACCACTCCTCCTGCGGAAGTAGCCCTCGAGATCCGTTGTAGCGAAGTGCGCGTTGCCCGAGATGGTAAAGTCGTTGATGAAGTACTGATCGCCTTCGATCACCTCGATCTCGATGCGCGTCTTACCGGTCTGTTCGTCGATGATCAGGCTGTCCCGAAGCACCTGAAAGTCGAGGTAGCCGTGGCTGGCGTAGCGCTCTGGCAGGTTGACGCGAAGATCTTGCTCGAAGCGGACGCGGTCGTACGAGCCCTGCTTCCACCACCAGAAGCCCTCAGAGTTGATCTGCATGGCCCCACGCAGCTCGTCGTCGGTGAACACCTCGTTGCCCGTAAAGGTGACGCCGGCCACCGTGATACGTGTGCCTTCGGTCACGTCCAGAAAGAGAACGATCTCCTTGGGCCGGTTCGATACGGGTTCGATCCGGTCGTCGATCCTGGCGAAGGGGATGCCCTCGCCTGCCAACTCGTCCCGAATAAAGCGCTTGGCCACATGCAGCTTGGCCGGAGAGAATGGCACCCCCGGCCTCAGGTCGGCGGTCTCGCGGACCGCGCTCGCGCTTACGTGCTCGAGCCCTTCGATCACGATGTTGCGGAGGAGGTCGGCCTCCTCCACGTCGATGACCAGCGTCACGCCCTGACCGACGGTCCCGAGCGCCGATATCTTGATGTCGAGGAACTGGCCCGACGCCCAAAGACGCTTGGTCGCGCCCTGGATGTCGAAGATTGTGTAGGTGTTTCCTGCGGACAGGCCGGCGATATCGAGGATCGTGACGTCAGCTTGGCGGACGTTGCCGTGGATAGCCACCGAGTCCACGTGCACCGGTCCACCTCGACTCTCTTGCGGCGCGTCTTGCGCCTCGAGCCGGCCGACCACGGCCGACATCGTGATCAAGACGGAGAGGGTGGCTAATCGTCGCATCCCGATGCCAATCGGGATGATGCGGGCTCCTGTATCGCGCAGAATAGCCAGCCTCACGTCGTCGTGTGAGAAGCAACTTCCAGGGATAGCTCCTCACCGCCTGCATCCAGATCGACGACGATCTCATCGCCCGTCGTGAAGGCCGAGACGAGGATCTTCTCGGAGAGCGGATCCTCCAGATATCGCTGAATGGCCCGCTTGAGGGGCCGCGCGCCGAATCTTTCGTCGTATCCCTTGTCAGCCAAGAAGGCCACGGCCGCGTCGGTGAGCGTCAGCTTCAAGTCCTCCTCCTCGAGCCGACGGCGTACATCCTCGAGCAAGATGTACACGATCTCGGTGATGTTCTCCCGCGACAGCGGATGGAACACGATCGATTCATCGACACGATTCAAGAACTCGGGATTGAAGGTACGCTCGATCTCGGTTTCCACCTTGTTCCGCATCACCTCGTAGCTCGACTTGGAGTCGCTCTGCTGGAACCCGAGCCCCGAACCCTTCGAGATGTCACGGGCGCCGAGGTTGGACGTCATGATCAAGACCGTATTCTTGAAGTCGATCACCCGCCCGTAGTTGTCTGTGAGGTGGCCCTCGTCGAGGACCTGGAGCAAGATGTTGAAGACGTCCGGATGCGCCTTTTCGATTTCATCCAGGAGCACGACCGAGTAAGGCCTTCTGCGCACAGCTTTGGTCAGAGCGCCGGAATCCTCGTAACCAACGTAGCCCGGAGGGGCGCCAATGAGCCGGGACACGGAAAACTTCTCCATGTACTCGCTCATGTCGACACGGATAAGGGCTTCACGGTCCGCAAACAGGAACTCGGCAAGAGCCCGAGCCAACTCGGTCTTGCCGACCCCGGTGGGCCCCGAAAAGATGAACGATCCGATGGGGCGCTGCGGGTCCTTGAGGCCGGCGCGGCTACGCCGGATGGCGCGAGCGATGGCCGCGATGGCGTCGTTCTGCCCGACCACGCGCTTGTGGAGTTCATCCTCCATGTGCACGAGCCGGTCGGTCTCGGTCTGCTGTAGCCGCATGAGAGGAATGCCTGTCCATCGACTGACGATGAACGCGACGTCGTCCACGGCGATCTCGGGCCGGTGCCGCTTACGCTCCTCTTCCCACTGTTCCTGCTCTCCCTTGATACGCTCCTGGAGCGCACGCTCTTCGTCACGCAACTCGGCAGCCCGTTCGAAGTCCTGATCGCGGATGGCGCCTTCCTTCCTTCCGGCGATCTCCGAGAGCTCGTCCTTCAACTCTTCGACTTCGGGCGGCGGCACCTGGCTCGCAATGCGAGCGCGGGCCCCGGCCTCATCGATGACATCGATAGCCTTGTCGGGAAGGAACCGGTCCGTGATGTACCGGTTCGCGAGCCTGGCCGACTGCACGAGCGCCTCGTCGGGGATCACCACGCGATGGTGGTCCTCGTAGTGGGTGCGCAGGCCCTTGAGGATCTCTACGGTATCCTCGACACTCGGCGGATCCACGATCACCGGCTGGAAGCGCCGCTCCAGAGCGCCGTCTTTCTCGATGTACTTGCGGTACTCGTTGAGCGTGGAGGCGCCGATGCATTGGAGTTCGCCTCGCGCGAGCGCGGGCTTGAGCATGTTGGATGCGTCGATCGCACCTTCCGCGGCCCCGGCGCCAACGAGCGTGTGCAACTCGTCGATGAAAAGGATCACGGTTTGCGCCTGCAAGATCTCGTTCATGACCGCCTTCAGGCGCTCCTCGAACTGACCACGGTATTTCGTGCCTGCAATGACCGCGGCCATGTCGAGTGCCAGAACGCGATGGTCCTTCAGTGACTCGGTTACCTCGCCGCGCGAGATGTTTTGTGCCAGGCCTTCGACGATCGCGGTCTTACCCACCCCCGGCTCGCCGATGAGCACAGGGTTGTTCTTCTTGCGGCGGCAGAGGATCTCGACGACGCGCTCGATCTCGGTCGTACGCCCGATCGTCGGATCGAGCTTGCCCTGGCGGGCCAGCTCCGTGAGATCACGGCAGAAGTGGTCGAGCGCCGGAGTCTTGGACTTCTTGTCGCCCTGGCCCGGGATCGACGGCCCACTAGTCCCGATGCCTGCGGGCTCGGACGGGGTCACATCGGAGCCGAGGACCTTGAGTGTCTCGGTGCGTGCGTCCTCCAGCCCGATTCCCAGAGTGTTCAACACCTGCGCCGCGATGCCCTTCTCCTCGCGGAGGAGCCCCAGAAGCAGGTGCTCGGTGCCGACGTAGGAGTGGTTCAGTTCGCGCGCTTCCGCCATCGCGAACTCCAGTACCTTTTTGGCGCGGGAGGTATACGGCAACTCGCCGAGGGCGATGGTCGCCTTGCCCTTCTTGACCGACTCTTCTACCTGCTCGTGGATCTGATCGAGGTCGATGCTGAGGTTGGTGAGAACCGCTGCGGCGACACCTTCACCCTCTCGGATGAGGCCAAGGAGGATGTGTTCGGTACCTACGTAATCGTGCTGAAGGCGGATGGCTTCCTCGCGGGCCATCGCCAAGACCTTTCGCACACGATCAGTAAAGTTGTAGTTCATTATTCGCTCAGGTCACCTCACCTCACAGAGGGCCCTTCGGGCGCCTCAGACTCCTCGTTCGGTTCGACCGCTCCCTCCGTCGCCAGGATTCTCCGTACGTACGCCGCGCGGTGCGCGTCGCTTTCCGCCGAGGAGAGATCCCTTCCCGCTGCCTGCTCGAGGTGAGCAGCTTGCGTAAAAATCATGAGTTTGTTCAACGTGTATACACGGAGGTTTGGGAGAAGTTTCAGGCCTACACCAAGCCTCACGCCACTCAATAAATTCATCAATTCTTCGAACGAAAGCGACCGGGCGTAGGTCAACAAGCCCAATGCTCTCCAGATTTTATCTTCCGTCACTTGCGCTGCATCACGCAGCAAGACCTGACGTGCTTGGGACTCGAATTGGATCACCTGACGCACGGTCCGGTCGAGATGCTCCACCAGGTCCTCCTCCGTCCTGCCGAGGGTCGTCTGGTTGGAGACCTGGAAGAAATTCCCCACGACCTCAGAGCCTTCGCCGTACAGTCCCCTGAACGTCAGTCCCACCTGGCTCAGCCCCTGCAGGACTTTGTTGATCTCCTTTGTCAGCACCAGGCCCGGAAGATGCATCAGCACGGAGGCCCTCACTCCGGTCCCGACGTTGGTCGGACAACTCGTCAGGAAGCCGAATTCGTGATGGTACGCGTACGACAGGTCCTGTCCGAGCTCCTCATCCAGACGATCGACCAGATGCCACACTTCCTTGAGCTGAAGACCCGAGGCGAGGCCTTGTAGGCGTAGGTGATCTTCCTCGTTGACCATGACGCTTACGGGGTCCCGGGCCGCAAGAACCACGGCAGTCGCCCGCGCCGGCCCGGTGTTCGGGTCGCCCAAAAGCTCGCGTGACGCCAGGCGGCGTTCCAACAGAATTCGCCTCGTACGGCCGTCGAGCTTGGGAAGCTCTGCGACAGTGGCACCCTCGAGCGTCGGGACCTTTTCCGCTGTCAGCCTTACCTGGCGCAACACCGCTTCACGGTCGCTCACTCGGGCCCGCGGCCCGAAGGCGTGCCCCTGAAGGTTGCGCGCGATCCTGACCCGGGTGGACAGCACGATGTCGGCAAAGCCGCCGCTCGCGTCGAGCCAGCTCAGCCCGAAGTCGGAGATCTGTAAGAGTTCGTCCACGGCTGAGGGTCCCTACGTTGAGGACTTCACCGGAGGATTGACGCCGGGGGGCTCGATGGCGCGAATTCGGTCGCGGATCTCGGCTGCACGCTCGAAATCCTCGTGCTCGACGGCGCCGCGAAGCTTCCGGCGCAGCCGTTCGAGACGCTCTTGGAGTTCCGTTCTGGTCGGATCGGGAGACAAGTAGATTTTGCCAACGTGCTGCGTGCTACCGTGCACCCGGCGGAGCAGGCCTTTGAGGTAGGACTCGAACGTCGTGTAACAGTGAGGGCACCCGAGTCGTCCAGTCTCGCGAAAACCCGAGAAGGTCAGGCCACAAAAACTGCACGCTTCCGCCTCGTGGCCGGCTTCTGCCCGATCCGGCTCGTCGCCTATTTGGGCCAGAAAATCGCCCAGCGGGACGTTAACCTGGTGTCCCGCGGTCTCGAGCCCCTTAGCCGCGGCGCACGTCTCACAAAGGTGATACGTGGACATTTCGTTGTCGTTGATCTGGGTCAGGTGCACGACTGCCTCGCCGGATCCACATTTGTCGCAGACTTTCTTGGTGTCCATGATTTCTAGTGTCCCCCGGCCGCGTGTAACCGGCCGTCCTCGAGCCGGAGCACGCGGTCTGTGCGCTGGGCCAACTCGGCGTTATGCGTCACCAAAACCATGGCCAGGTTCCGCCGCTCGCGAAGCTCGAAGAGGAGGTCGTGGAGTTGCTCGCTGGTCTGGCGGTCCAGATTGCCCGACGGTTCGTCCGCCAACAGCACCACCGGGTCGTTCGAGAGAGCCCGCGCCACAGCGACACGCTGTTGTTCGCCACCCGAAAGCTCCGCCGGCTTGTGTTGGGCCCGATCTGCCAGGCCCACCGCATCCAGCAGTTCCATGGCCTTCTCGGCGGCCACAGTCAGTGGCGTACCGGCGATCATGGCAGGCATCATCACATTCTCGTGCGCCGTGAACTCGCGCAGCAGGTGGTGGAACTGGAAGACGAATCCGGCATACCGGTTGCGGAGATCGGCTACCTGATCAGGATCCAAGTCCGAGACGGCCCGGCCACCCAGGTAGACTTCCCCCAGCGTTGGCCGGTCCAGGGCTCCGAGCAGGTGGAGTAGCGTCGACTTCCCCGCTCCGCTGGCGCCGACCACCGCCACGGCCTCGCCTGGCTGAACACTCAGGTCTACCCCCTGGAGAACGCGGAGTTCTGTTCCGTCCGCTCCCGCATACGACTTCTCGAGGCCTTCGGCGCGAAGGGCCGGCCCGCCGCGGTCACTCATGCCGGATCGCGTCCACGGGCTCGAGCCTGGAGGCTTGCAGCGCCGGATAGATCGTGGCCAGGAACGAGATCAGGATGCTCACCCCGACGATCAGGAGTACGTCGGTGGCGCGCAGCGATACCGGTAGGCGATCGACGAAGTACACCTCGGGGGGAATAGGGATGATCTCGTACCGGTCGATCAGCCATGACACCGTCAGTCCGAGGGCGGTGCCCACCGCGGTCCCGATGACGCCTATCCAGAGCCCCTGGAGTATGAAGACGTGCAGAATCGTGCGGTCTTTCATGCCCATGGATTTGAGGATGCCGATTTCGCGCGTGCGATCCACCACGACCATGACCAGCATGCCCACGATATTGAAGGCCGCCACGACCACGATGAGGCCCAAGATCAATCCCATGGCGAGCTTCTCGAGCTTCAGGGCCGAAAAGAGCGCTCCGTTCTGGGTGATCCAACTCTCAGCGAAGTACCCGAATCCCAACCGGTCCTGGATTTCCGACGTGACCACGAGCGCCCGGTCCGCGTCGTCGGTGCGGATGCCGAGACCCGACACCTGGTCCTTGGAAGACATGTCCAGCAACTCCTGCGCGGCCTCCATCGGCACGTACACGTTCTTGATGTCGTAGTCGTACATGCCGGTGGTGAACGTGCCCGTCACCTCGAACTGCCGCATGGCCGGGGTCGGCACCCCCATCGGGTCGAACTTGAGATTCTCGAAGGCCACGATGGTCAGAGTATCGCCTGGAAAGACACCCATCCGGATGGCCAGACGACTTCCCATGAGGAGGGCGGGCAAGCCGGAAGCCGGCGGCTCGAGGTCGAAAACGCCTTGCTGGATGTCGGCCGCCAGGTCCATAGCGGCCGGTGCTTCCGGGTCGATCTCGAGGCCATAGAGGTCGGCGGGCTGAGTGTAGCCTGGGCGCACGATCGAGACGGAGGTGATGACAAAAGGCGCTACCGACACCACACCGTCCACCTGGCGTACTTCCCGTGCCACGTCCCGCCAGTGGTCCATGCGCAGCGTGCTGCCCTGCTGGAGCACGAGCACATGGGCGGCGGAGGAGAGGATCTTGCTTCTCAGGTCCTCCTGCATGCCGGTCATCACGCCGATCACCACGATGAGCGCGGTCACGCCTACCACGACACCGCCCATCGAAACCACGGTGATGAACGACAGGAAGCGGCTCCCCATCTTGCGCGACGTGAGATAGTGCCGGGCGATGAACCAGGCGAGGTTCGGAGCAGCCCTGCGGGGGCCGGGTCTGTCAGGAGGAGTCATTCGTCCCTGAGGGTGGGGAACAGGATGACATCCCGGATCGACGCCTGATCGGTGAGGAGCATCACGAACCGGTCGACCCCCATGCCCAGGCCTCCGGTTGGCGGCATGCCATACTCCAAGGCACGCAGGTAGTCTTCGTCGACGCCGTGCGCCTCGTCGTCGCCTGCCGACCGCAACTCGGCTTGCGACTCGAAACGCTCACGCTGGTCAATGGGGTCGTTGAGCTCGGAATAGGCGTTGGCGAGCTCCTCGCCGGCGACGAACAACTCGAAGCGTTCCACGACGCTCTCATCGCCCCGCTTGGCTTTGGCCAACGGGCTGGTCTCGCGAGGGTGGTCCAATACGAACGTCGGCTGCACGAGCCTGGGTTGCACCAGTTCCCCGAAGAGCTTGTCCAAGAGCTTCCCCTTCCCTGCACCGTCCAAGCCTTCGAGCCTCAACTCCTTGGCCTTGGCATGGAGCTGATCTCGAGTCGCTTGGGCGGCGTCGAAACCGAGGGCCTCGGTCAAGCTGGCGATCATCGGTACTCGGTCGAACGGCGGTTCGAGCGATATGCTCATTCCCTGGTACACCAGGGACGTCGAGCCGGTCACACTCCGCGCGACGGACGACAGCATGGCCTCGGTGAGGTCCATCAGCGTGTGGTAGTCGGCGAACGCCATGTAAAATTCCAGCATGGTGAACTCGGGGTTGTGGAACCGGTCCACCCCTTCGTTCCTGAAGTCTTTGCAGATCTCGTACACCCGCTCCATACCGCCGACGATGAGACGCTTGAGGTACAACTCGTCGGCGATGCGCAGGTACATGGTCCGGTCCAGCGTGTGGTGGTGCGTCACAAACGGCCTCGCCATGGCACCACCGTACAGGGGCTGGAGGGCCGGAGTCTCTACCTCCAGGAACTCGTGGGAGTCCATGAAAGCCCGCAGTTCCTGGATGATGCGCGCCCGGGCACGAAACACCTCGCGGACCTCAGGATGCACGGCGAGGTCCGCGTAACGCTGGCGGTACCGAACTTCAGTGTCCGAAAACCCGCCGTGGCTGACCCGCTCGCCGGTTTCCTCATCGACTTCGGTCTTGCCCAGCGGCAACGGCCGGAGGGACTTGGAGAGCAGGGACCACTCATCCACTCGAATCGTGATCTCGCCCTTGCGCGTGCGGAACAACGTCCCGCGAATGCCGATCCAATCTCCCAGATCGAGCAAGTCGAGATCATCGTACGCTCCGTCGCCGAGCACGTTCTTCTTGAAGTAGACCTGGATCTGGCCGGACACGTCCTCAACGTGCGCGAAGGCGCTCTTCCCATGGCCTCGATAACTCATCAGCCGGCCCGCGACGGTGACCTCGGCGCTGTGCCCGTCTTCGGAAAGTGTCTCCCCTCGCTCGGCTTCCGCGAAAACATCGGCTGCGCCCGCCGCCTTGTGGCTGCGTTCGAATGAATAAGCGTAGGGCTCGATGCCCCTCTCCCGCAGCTTAACCAGCTTGGCTCGGCGGACCTGTTGGAGCTGGTCGAGTTCGTCGCTCATCTCACGCGCCGCCCGGCTTACCGGTCTGTTTGAGGTACGCCTCGATGAAGGGATCGATGTCGCCGTCCATGACGCGCTGCACGTCGCCGATCTTCAGTTCGGTACGATGATCGTTGACCATGGTATACGGCTGAAAGACGTACGACCGAATCTGGTTGCCAAACCCGATTTCAGTCTTGGTGGCCTCCAGCACGGCCCGTTCCTTTTCCTTCTCCTCCACGGCACGTTGGTACAGGGCCGCCTTGAGCATCTTCATCGCGGTCCCCCGATTCTTGTGCTGAGATCGTTCCTGCTGGCACGAGACCACAATGCCCGTCGGTTCGTGAGTGATCCGTATGGCCGAGTCGGTCTTGTTCACGTGCTGTCCTCCCGCACCCGAAGCACGGAAGGTATCGATTCGGAGGTCTTTCTCGTCGATGTCGACCTCGATCTCGTCATCCACCGACGGGTAGACGAAGACTGAAGCGAAGGACGTATGCCGCCGGGACTGCGCGTCGAAGGGCGAGATGCGCACCAGCCGATGGACCCCCTTCTCTGCTCGCAGATACCCGTAGGCATGGTCACCCTCGATCTCGAGGGTGGCGCTCTTCAGGCCGGCTTCGTCGCCGGGCTGCAGGTCGAGCACCTTCACCTCGAATCCGCGACGCTCGGCCCACCGTGTGTACATGCGGGTGAGCATCTCGGCCCAGTCCTGGGACTCGGTCCCTCCGGCACCAGGGTGGATGGTGAGGATGGCGGGGCGGTGGTCGTCTTCGCCTTGGAGCATCGTCCGGAGTTCGAGTGCCCCCACGCCTTTCTCGAGTGCGGTGACTTCCCTTTGCCACTCTTCCTCGAGTTCATCGTCGGACTCTTCCTCGAGCAGCTCGACCAGCTCGCCGAGTTCCTCCGACTTTGCGAGCAGTTCCCGCCATGGATTGACCCACCCCTTGAGACGGTTCGACTCTTCGATGACTTCACGCGCCTGGTCCTGGTTATCCCAGAACGCGGGCTCGACCATTGCCTCGTCGAGTTCCTGCATGCGAACTGCGCGGGTTTCTACGTCAAAGATACCCCCGTAAGTCGGCCACCCGTTTGGTCAGTGCCCCGAGAAGTTGCAGCGTATCTTTGTTCATCGTCCGTCCGAGTATTCGTGAGCCGGAATACGAGCGAGGGGCCGCCCGCTTGGACGACCCCTCAAACCTGAAATATACCGGTGCCCCGGATGGGCATCAACCGAACGCCCGGCCAGATTGCCGGGCTTCCATCGTCACCCGTCCAAGTTGAAGACGTCCTCACCGCCGGCCAGGATGTCGTTGAGGGCATCGTTGAAGAAGGTGCTGCCGGCGACCACGTCGGCGTCCACCTGGTCGGTGTACTCCTTCCAGGATTTTTGGACCTCTTCGTCAAAGTCTTCAACGAGTGTGCCTGCCTCGAGGGACTGGGTGTGTTTGTCCTTGTGGTAAGCAATGATGTCCGAGACGAGGCTGCGAGCCAGACTCCTGGCTTTGTCGCTGGGGTCTCTGCGACCGAACTGAATGGGCCCAACCTCCGGTGTGGCGGGCTCCGGCGGGGCTTCCTCAACAGCGGGGGCCTCGTCCGCAACCGGTTCGGGCGAAGTGATCGGTTCGTCGAACGTTATCTCCCGCCCCCCGAGCGAATCCGTGCTCTCTTGGAGCACGCCCTCGGCGGTCTCGATGACGAAATCCTCCGGATCGATGGAAGCCGTCGGGGTTCCGATCTCAACGGGCGGCTCCTCGACCGCCACGGCTGCGGTTTCGATCGTCGGCGCAGCCTCGGACTCATCCGGGCGCATCACCTCGAATACTTCCGGGCACATACTGCACTGGGCCAGTACACCCTCCTCCGGGACCTTGTGAGGATCGACCGGGAAGGACGTGTTGCAGGATGGGCAAATCACAGAATAGGACATTCTCAACCTGGGCGTTTCAAGGAGTCGTACCGCGCGATGTCAGGTGTATGGCCCCGATCGAGAACTCTTTCTGGCATCGAAGAGTGCAGCCTGTTGCCGGCGATCTACAACGTAGACCGACCCCGCAAAGGTCTTGGCGTATGTCTTCATCTCCGTCGCCAACTCGCTGACCTGCGCAGTATGTATAAAATCCTGGCCGACGCTCGTTACGATCCCGATCGAGAGAGTCATGAGCGGGATCCTATGGATACTACCCCTTCGATCCTTCCCAAGGAAGTACCCGGCCTTGCGATCTTCCTCGGTATACTGGTAGGGCACCAACTCGTCGAACAGTTCGATAATCTCGTCGCACGTGTGCTCGAGGTGCTCGGCCCACACGTTGAAGATGAAGTCGTCGCCGCCGATATGCCCGACGAACCCACCGGGGGCGAGCGCCCTGACCATGTCCCTGAGGATCTTGGACAGCATGAGAATGACGCCATCGCCGTGCGTATACCCGTAACGGTCGTTGAACTCCTTGAAGCTATCGAGATCGGCGTAGCAGACCCCGAACTCCTTCCCGGAGTTGAGGCGCTCCTGCAGGTCGCGTTCGATCTGGACCGTTCCGGGCAAACGGGTTGTCGGGTGCACAGCGACGTCACGAGCCGCTCGGCGCGCCAACAACTCCAGGCGTAAAGACTGCTCTCGCTCCGAGAGGAGGTCCGAGACGACCTCGTCGGCTCCCGCGAGCAAACTCTCGGCCGCAAGATCCTCGCCGTCCTCAGACGTCAACACCACCACAGGCACGATCGCCGTGAACGTGTCGCTCTTGAGGTCCCGGCAGAGTGCGAGCACGGCCTCAGGATCCGATGTGGCGTCCAAGACCAGACACGCTGGGAAGGAGCGATTCATCAGCGAGTGCACCATTTCCGGCGTTGCCGCTGTGTGCAACCGGTGGCCCTGTTCGGCGCTGAATCGCGTGATAAGCTCGGGCGGACCCTTTCCCCCCGGTTCAAAAAAGACTACGGATCTCTCGCTGATCGTCGGACTCCCAAAGTTCGTGAAATTGCAGGAGTTCTCTAGTCTAAACCCCTGTTGCTCAGGGTGTCAAACATTAGTTTCGTGTCCCGAGACGTACACGAAATCGATGTGTCTCTCCTCTTTGTCGACCCTGGCCACCCGCACGCGCACACGGTCGCCCAAGCGGAATATCCTACGACTGCGTTCACCCACTAGTCGATAGGCTCGTTCCTGGTAGACGTAATAGTCATCCCGCAAGCTGTTCACGTGTACGAGTCCATCCACGAAAAACGTGTCCAGCAACACGAAGAATCCGAACGAAGTGACACCTGATATCGTGCCCTCGAAATCTTCGCCCAAGTGGCGGTTCATGAACTCGATCTTCTTGAGTGCCACGCTTTCGCGTTCGGCCTCCTCGGCCACCCGCTCGCGCTGGCTCGAGCGCAGCGCCGTGCGCTCGAGGACCTCGCCGCCCCATGACTCCGGGACGTCGCGCGACTCGATGATGGCCCGGGTGAGCACACGGTGCGTCCAAAGGTCGGGATAGCGCCGAATGGGGGATGTGAAATGAGCGTACCACTCCGCCGCGAGCCCGAAATGTCCGCGGTTGCGAACGTCATAGACCGCCCGGCTCATCGAACGCAGGACGACGCGGGAGACCAGGGCTTCCCGGGTGGTTCCCTTTACCTGCAGGAGAACGGCCTGGAGGTCCTTTGGTGTGAGGGCACCCTTCGGCACCTTGGTACCCATGCTGGAAAGGAACCGTCGTAACTCCTCCACACGGTCCGACGGTGGTGGGTCGTGCACACGGTAGAGTACCGGCAACTTCCGCTTCGAGGCTTCCCTGGCCACGATCTCGTTGGCGAGCAGCATGAAGTCCTCCACCAGCCGATGGGAATCGAGGCGTACCACGGGGCGGATATCCAGGGCTTCCCCCCGCCCCCCGAGCACCACCCGAGCTTCGGGCAGATCGAAGTCCAACGAGCCGCGGGCCTCGCGGTGGGACCTCAACGAACGGGCAACCCGATCGAGTATGCGCAGGGCTTCCTCTGTCGGCGAATCGATTTCCCGGTCGCCGTCGAGCACCTCCTGGGCCATCTCGTAGCTCAGCTTGTGGCGACTCCGGATGATCGTACGCTCGAAGTGATGCGCCGACAGGCGGCCGTGCTCGTCCACTGTCGCAAAGATGGAGACCGCCAGCCGGTCCACGTCCGGCCGTAACGAACATGCGTCTGAGGAGAGAGCCTCCGGCAGCATCGGAATGGTGCGGTCCACCAAGTAGACGCTGGTGCCACGTGCCAAGGCCTCTACATCGAGAGCGCTTCCTCCCTCCACGAAGAAAGAGACGTCGGCGATGTGGATGCCGACCTCCCACAGGTCGTTGGGGAGCGCCTTGATGGATAGGGCGTCGTCGTGGTCCTTGGCGTCCGCCGGATCGATGGTGAAGACGTGCAGGTCGGTGCGGTCGATTCGGTATTCCCCCGGGCCCTCCCCACGGGCGGACGCCTTGCGGGCCGCTGCTTCCACCCCGGGTGGAAACTCGAGAGTGAGACCGTGTCCGAAGACCACGGACAGGATGTCCACGCCCGGATCGGTGGCCGGGCCCAGCACACGCTCGACCGTTCCGGTCGCATTCAATCGATTCGTGCCGTACGACGTGATGCGCGCCACGACCACGTCGCCTGCCGAGGCGCCACCCTCCTCACCGGAGGGAATCAGTACCGGTCGGCTCACCTTGGGGTCACGAGGGATTACGGTCCCGAACCGGCCGCTGTCGTTGAACGAACCCACGATCGACTGATGCGCGCGCTCGAGGACCTTGATCACCCGCCCGGTAGGGGCCCTGCCTCTCCGCGGCGGCCGCTCGATGCGGACCACGACCTGGTCGCCGGCCATGGCGGTGCCCAGCTCGGGTTCCGGTACGAAGACGTCTCGCTCTTTGCCATCAGGGATGACGAAGCCGTCCCCGTTCCTGGTAATCGTGAGCCGCCCGACAACGAGGTTTATTTTCTCCGGAACCGCGTATCGCCTCCCCTTGACCCGGTAGACCCTCCCGTCGCTCTCCATGGTCTCGAGGAGGGCTTGGAATGTCCCGTACTCCCTGTCCGGTACCTTGAGTGCCTTCGCGAGTTCTTTTGCCTTGAGGGGGCCCTTACGAGAACGCCGGAGGCGCTGCAGGATGCGAGATTCGTCGGGGAATTGCGGTTTGCGTGCCATGTCAGCGGAGGATCGAGAAGCCAACGTCGAGCCGCGTATCGGTGACTCCAACCGAAACTCCTCGAATATGCGTATCCAACGTTCCGTTCGTAGCTGCCCGCACGCGGGCCGACAGGAAGCCGTCGATCGCGCTGACGAGATGGTTGGCCAGAAGCACCCCGGCCATCACGGAGGAGCGGTGAAAGCGGCTGTCCGAGTCTCGGATCAGGTTCTTGTAGCGGGCTTGCGCGGCCTCGTTGCCCGTCCAGTCCCAGAGAAACTGTTCTCCGTAGCCGCGCTCCCGGTAGAAGTCGAGGGCACGCTCGAAGCGCGGATCACCAGGTCCCGGCATTGTGCCCGGCACGAAAAAAATGTCCGTGGCCAGTGACCATAGGTTGCCATTGAAGGTGCTGGGATCCGACTCCGGCTGGAGGCCGGGCGTATTCGGGTCCACGTCGAACGCCCCCGACCGGGTAAATTTCGTGAGCGCCTCGTAGTAGGCGAAGTCGCCGTCCACCCGAGGGCCACCAAATGTGCGAGCCACGTCCCACCCCAGGGTCCGGTACCGATTTCTCAAGTTGCCGCCGTCACTCCTGGCGCGGGTGAATTCGACCCACGCGAACGCCTCCAGGGCGATGTAGGCCAGCGCACGCTTCTGGCCCAAGGACTTCTGGCCTGCTCCCGGCATCACGAGGCTGTAGAGAAAGGCCTTGGTCACTCCGGGCCGCCTCACCTCGGGGTCGGGATTGGCATCGCAAAACACCATGGGAGGGAGTGGTGCGGTGATGGCGTCGGAGAAGGCCGTCATCCCGCACCTGGACAGGCCGGCTTGTCCGTGCGTCGGTGGGGGAAGCGTGGCGAGGAATAGGCTGGTGGCGGCGATGGCGCCCCAGGTCTTCATGGGCAGGATGCTAGTGTCCCGTTGCCGAAGTGTCTCGGCCAGTCGAGGGCACGCGGCATCCGCGGGCTCGGCGTTGTAACTCCTTGCCGTAGCTTAGGCTACGCCGCGTCGTCCCGCCTTGATCCCGCGGCGCCCCGACCCTCTTGGTGGCTCGCGAACTTTGGCAACGGAACACTAGTAATTGAGCCCGAACGAGACGA